>SUWB01000067.1 GCA_015061745.1 Lentisphaerota bacterium
TTTGCGATAATGGGTGTGGCACAGACTAAAACTACCACTTTCCCATAGCAGACGCCGGCGGGGCAGAGCAATACCCTCTGGCCGGTTGACAGTCTGCGGGCGTTGGCGTTGACTTACACAGCCCGCGCGTATTGACCGGAGGTGAAAGAACCCGCCAGCTGAAACTACGCAAAACCGTGGTCGGAGCCGGGAGCCGGCGAAGGCCGCAGGCCGAGCGCGCAGGGCGCAGCGTAATGAACCGCTGCGGTATTCCGCAGCGGATGCCCCCTGCCGGGGGCAGATGAAGCGTAGACCGAGCAACAGAGCCCCTTGAGATCAGCCAAAGGCTGTCTCAAGGGGTGATACGTAATCTAAGAAAGAACGCTCCACATATCCCCTGCCGGAGCCCACCACCTCTCAAATCCCGTATCACCATTGCACCCCCTATCTGCGCCGCCCCGGCTGAAAGAGTTGGGGGCTTGGGGGAAGAGAAACGCTTGCCGTGTCTCTTACCCCAACTCCCCGGAGCAGAAATAATCAAACACAGCCTTAAGTATGGTCGGGTAAAATTACCATAAACCTTAAAAATTATCGTTTTCCGGCAATATCCCCCCGCAAACCTTTTGTTTCCAGTGATATCCTCCCGCAAAGATTTGTCCCCGGAGATATCTCTCTGCCGCCCTTTCAGGGGCTGATCTTGTTTTTTCTTATATCGTCCCGGGGCTGCGGGGAATTACAGCCCCCTTGCCCAGGTCTATTCTCTGCCGGGCTTTCAGCCCTTGCCGCCCTTTCAGGGCTACCGCAAAAAATTGTTTGCGGTAATTCCCTTCTGCCGCCCTTTCAGGGCTTGTGCCTCAATGGGGGAAAGAAATAGCTCGGGGCAAAAAAAATAGTTTTGCAACAGCCCCTGACTCCAGCCACTGTTTTTATTTATTTTTCCCAGGCAGTGTTTCCCAGGAGACCTTCTGCAAAAAAGACCGGTTTGTATCCTGCTTCTGAAGCAAAGCGGATAGCTGTTTCCATACGTTCCATATGGTCGGGCAGATAGTTGAAATAACTGGGGAATGTGTATTGTTCGTGTGTTTCAAGACTGAGAATCTCGTGTCTGACAGATTCTTTTTGGACTTGAGCCAGTTTTTCTTTGATTTCTGCCGGAGTCCAGTAGTTGCAGATCAGCATACCGTGGAGGTAAAGCACATTCTGGGCAAAACTGTAAAGCATCTGTTCTTTTTCAAGATAGAGACACTCCCGGAGATTCTGGAAAAATCCGATATCGCACAAATGGGGACCTCTCTGATCCTCAGAGAGAGAGGTTTTGGGATTGATGAACTGACTTGTCATCACCCGGACACCCCGTTTGACCAGTTCCGCCATACCGTCCGGACGGATCATAGACCAGTGGGCGGCCACAGGGGGAATGAAACTTTCCTCCCCGGCAATACGGCAGACTTCTGACTTGATGAGATCGTAGTCAGAAGCAACCTTTTCCGCCGGGACATTCTGATAGGGGCGGTCGGGGAACTCCGAATAGGCGTGCCAGGACATCTTGAGCCAGTGAGCATTGTCCGCAAATTCCTTTTTGTAGGAATCGGGGAAAGAACTCAATTCGCAAGGTTCGTGATCGTTACGGAAAAAAAGGTTCAAAGTAAACTTTGTTCCGTATTCATCGTGCATCCGTTTGAGGAACTTCAAATAGAACTGGTCAAAAAGAGAACGGGGACGGTTTTTAATGATATCCGTCCAAAAGAAACTGTTGTCGTCAATAAAAAAGTTGTAACGGCGGAAGGAGTCTTTGTCATAAAGGACCTTGACGCTGTGGGTCATTCTGCCGCAGCTGTTTTCCGCCGTCATTGTGAGCTCCGTCACCTTTTGGGATACCGGAACAACAGCTGTGAAGTTCACTCCCAGACGTTGGGCCTCAACACCGTTGACAGTGACAAAAGCGTCTTCATCAGCGATACCGGAAACAGGCAGATGCAGGACTCCGTCTGTAACAGTTCCGTAAAATTTATTGACAACACTGCCGTTGCGTAATGAAGTGATCTGATTCATTTTTCTCTCTCTGAAAAAGAAGTCATTATATTTCAGCGATCAGAGAAGCAGGTATCTGAGTCACTTTACCGGGATAAGGCAGAAAACTCATCGTCAGATAGAATTCTCTGTCGGCAGGCAGTTTGTCCAAATTGACCAGGTTGCAGACAGCACTGATACCGGCATCAAAGAGACGCAGAAAAACGCCGTCCAGCCGGGGGCTTTCCCAGGCATCTGAAAAAAGAACTTTCACACCGTTGCGAGCCAGATAATCCACGGCTTCAAGGGTAAGGTAGATCCTCCGTGAAGGCTGATAGCCGTCTGCTGCTGAACCGAGGGCGTTGATAACGATCCAGGGCTGCCACTCTCTGCCGTTGAGAGCTTTTTCAAGGTCGGCAGGAGTAATGCCGTACTCCTGATTGGCAGGAGTTTTGATCCGCAGAAGCTGGGTCTTGCGGCGGTAGTAATCCAAAAGATTGACATTCTGTGCATCGCATCCGTCATCTGTTTCAGCGATATGTCCGGGCAGATCGAGATAACTGGTTTCCATAGAACCGTGTCTGAAGTGATACACCATACCGGTGTAGGCTGTCCGGTCGGACTTCAAAGGGATCCGCTCAAGAAAGATATGGGCACAGTGAAAAGGAGAAGTAAGATTGATAAGTTCCATAATACAGTATAAACACTCCTGTGATTATTTTTTATTCAAACCGCCGAAACGGCGTTTTCTGCCGCCGAAACTGGCGAGAGCCTGTTCCAGAGTTTCTTCAGTAAAGTCGGGCCAGTAGGTTTCAGTTACATAAAGCTCCGCATAAGAAAGTTCCCAAAGCAGAAAGTTGCTCAACCGCATCTCCCCACCGGTACGGATCAGCAGATCAGGATCGGGGATATCAGGTGCGTAAAGATAGGAAACAAAATCCTGTTCTGTAACAGGTGCGGTACGTTTTTCGGCAATGATCTTATTGACGGCATCCACGATTTCCGCCCGTCCGCCGTAACTGAGGGCGATATTGATGGTCAGTTTGTCGTTATTGGCGGTCTGTTTGATGGCAAATTCCAAAGCTGCCCGTGAAGCCGGAGGCAGATCAGCAGTTCTTCCGATGGTTCTGAGTCTGACGCCGTCACGGAGCATATTGGGCAGTTCGCTTTTGGCAAATTCTGAAATAAGCTCCATAAGGACAGTTACTTCATCTTTGGGGCGTTTCCAGTTTTCGGTACTGAAGGCATAGAGTGTCAGATATTTGATTCCGGCGTTCATAGCGGCCCGGGCGGCGACGCCGATCTGCCGGGCACCCGCCCGGTGTCCGTCACTGCGGCTCAAGCCCCGTTCCTCGGCCCAGCGGCCGTTGCCGTCCATAATAATTGCAAGATGATTGACCATTTTTGTTCCTTAACAAATTAATATTGTGCTCCTGTTTGTCACGGACAATAATTTACAGCTTCAGCAAAGAAAATACAAGTCGCAGAAGTTTTTTTTCTCTTTTTCAGAATGAAGGGCTTTTTTCTCAAAAAGTAAATTGAAAAAATATCATCAAAGTATTATATTAGATTTTGACTGATTCTGCTTGTGAGGCAGGATAAATATCAAAAATCATCCTTAAAAGGAGCACAACTATGGAAGCAAACAATATGCAAAACATTTTTAAACAGATCTGGCAGATCATCATTGAAAGTCAGATTCTTTCAGTGGTGGGAGCGATCCTGATCCTGCTGATCGGCTGGCTGCTGGCCACGATTCTTGCCAAAAAGACCTCCCATCTGGTGCGGACTATTTCTCCCAGCACTCCGAAACTGCCCGACGGAACTCCCGCTCCTATGAGTCAGGCGGACAGTCTTGCCGGCAAGGTGATCTATGTGATTATTATGCTTTTCACCATTCTGGGCTGTTTTTCAGTTCTCCGTCTTGATGCGGCTGCCACTCCTTTGCAGGAGTTCATTTCCACCATTGCCCGCTATGTGCCCAACATTGCGGGAGCTCTGCTGCTGGGCGTCATCGCCTGGATCGTGGCCGGAATCGTCCGTGTCCTGACCAAAGCAGCTTTGCTCAAGAGCAAACTGCACGAACTTCTGGCAGCCCGGGATTCTGGAAAAGATCCCGATGCGGTGGCGGAATACACTGCAAAAACAATGTATTACACCGTGTTCCTTTTCTTCCTGCCCGCCATTCTCAATACTTTGAAAATCTACGGTATCACTGCTCCTTTGCAGTCGATGTTTGAAAAAATTATGACCTTTATCCCCAATATTCTTGCCGCCGGAGCCATTATGCTGGTCGGTCTCTGGGGTGCCGGAATCATCCGCCGTGCGGTGGCAGGTCTGGTGGTTATTTCACGGCTTGATGCTTTCGGCGAAAAAATCGGGGTTTCAAAACTTTTCGGCAACGGCGGGATCGCCGCTATGGCAGGTGTCATCAGCTATGTGCTGGTGGCGATCCCTGTGTGCATTTCTTCTCTGAGTGCCTTGAAAATTGATGCCCTCACCAACTCTGTCACAGGATTCTTTGACAAACTTCTCAATGCCACAGGGGACATCATCGGTGCGGCTCTGCTTATTTTTGCGGCAGTTCTTGCCGGCGGTTTTGTTGCTGCTCTCGTCACTCAGCTGGTTGCGGCTCTGGGCTTCGACCGTCTTATGGGAACGATTCTGCGTAAAAACGATGAAAACTCTGTTGCCCCCTCAGTCATTGTGGGAAAGCTTACCTTCATCGCCATCATTATTCTGGCTGTGCTGAGTGCCTGCGATATTCTCGGATTCACCCAGCTTGCCGTGTTGATCCGCACCTTTGCTGCTTTCGGCGGAAACATTCTGCTGAGCATTGCCGTGCTGCTCATCGGTGTCTGGCTTGCCAATGTGGCTGCTGATGCTCTGGTCGGAAAATGTGATACCATTCTGGTCTCTGTTGTCCGTATCAGTGTCATTATTTTCACTGCGGCCATTGCCATCGGCAATTTGAATATCGGTGATTCCATCGTTCAAATCGCCTTTACCCTGATCCTCGGTGCGGTCTGCGTTGCCGCCGCCATCGCCTTTGGAGTGGGCGGCAGAGAAGCTGCTGCAAAACTCCTCAACAACTGGGCGGAAAAACTCAAAAAGTAATCTTTCCTTTTAAGTTCAAAAGCTGCTGCAGATCCGGTAAAACGGAAATTGCAGCAGCTTTTTTTTGCAGCAGCACTGTTCCCAATAAGGGGAGTTTTTTTCTGAAATTTTCAGGCAGCACAAATCTTTTGCAAATCTTGCAAAAAGAGCCTTTGCAGTAAATCAGCTGTTGTATTTCAGTTCGCTGATCCCAGGAGCCGGACTCTTTTGCCGCTCAGGGGGAATCTGAGCTGAAAGACACTTCCCCTTCCGGCAGAGGAAACGATGCCGAATTCCACTCCGTGTTCACGGCAGATGCGTTCAATGACCATTGTGCCGATGCCGTTGCCCCCGGACTTGGTGGTATGAAAGGCTGAAAACATCGTACTGAGCTGTTCCGGGGTGATGCCGCTTCCGGTATCGGCAAATTCCAAAGTCAGATACTCCCGGTCGGCAGAACCGAAAATGGTCAGTTCGCCGCCGTTGGTCATTGCCTGCACCGCATTGCGGACAATGTTGTAGACACACTGTTTCAGCTGATCGGCATCACCTGAAATCTTGGGCAGCCGGGTAGCCCAGCTGCATTTGACTTCCACCCGGCGGGCTTCGATCTCGCTGCGCATAAAATTGAGTACATTTTCGACCAGTTCCTCAAGATCCACCGGAGCAAAGACAGGTCTGCCGGGACGGATGGCGGTCAGAAAACCGTGGATAATACTGTCAAGACGTTCCACTTCGTGTTTGCACTCTTTGAGCATTTCGATCTGTTCACTGTTCTGAGGATTTTCAGACAGTTCCCGTTCAACGATCTGCAAATTGAGGTAAAGACTGTTCAGAGGATTGCCGATTTCGTGGGCAACGCCTGCGGCCAGCAGAGAAACGGCTTTGACGGTTTCGCTTTCCAGTTCGTTGAGCTGACGGCGGCGGCTTTCGGTCACATCCCGCAGGATCACAGCGGCAAGTTTTGCATCATCGGCCAGGGGAACAAGGTAAAACTGGATAAACCGGGGTTCCGGATAAAGGATCTCAAGTTCCTGACGGGTAACTTTATCCCATTCCTGACTGTCGGAACGCAATATACGCCGCCAATCCACCCCCTGAAGCAGCTGGCTGACCCGGAGATTTTCCAAATCCTGAGGCAGGGCCAGCAATTCACTGGCTGCCCGGTTGAAGTAACGGATACGCAGTTGAAGATCTATGACCAGGATACCTTCTTCCACGGCGTTGAAAACACCTTCAAAAAAGCCCCGGTCACGGACAAGACGCAACAGAAAAGCCTGACGGCTGCCGGAGTCAAAGTCATCAAATCTTTCGTTGACCCGGTGAAAAAAATCTTTCTTCGGCATAGGGATAGGCCCTTTCGCTTATTTCAACAGAAAAGCCCCCATTACGGCACAAAGCAGCAGCACAAGGGGGAAAGGTATTTTTGTTTTTTTCAGCAGTATGACAGAGACGACAATAATGGGAAGTGCACACCAGCGGATCTCAACGGCTGTAAAAACGCCTTTGAGCCATTCGCCCAGAGGCAGGGGAGTTGTAAAAAGAGACATTCCCATAAAAATCAGCAGTGCCGCACAGGTGAATCCCAGTGAAGCGGGCTTCATACCGACGAGAAATCCTTTGATGAAAACAGTGTTTTCATACCGTTTCAACAGCTTCAGGGCCATAATGACCATAAGAAAGGCCGGAGTCACAAGCCCCAGAGAAGCCAGCAGAGAACCGGGAACCCCCGATTGCAGATATCCCACATAGGTGGCCGTATTGAGCCCGATAGGGCCGGGAGTGATCTGAGCAATGGAAGAAAGATTGGCAAATTCCCCTTGTGAAAGGTATCCGCCGTTCACCAGATCCGCAGTAATAAAGGGGATCAGCATATATCCGCCGCCGAAGCAGAGAAATCCGTAAAGGGCAAAGTGCAGATAGAGCATTACAGGAGTCATTTCTGCACCTCTTTTTTTCTGCTTCCCAGCGCAACTTTAAGAATTCCGGCACCGATCGCTCCGGCAATCAGAAAAGCAGGATTCCAATGAAACGCGGCGATCCCGAGAACACAGACAAGAACCATTGCCCAGTCAAAAAGGGATTTAAGATTGTTTTTCCCCATCTTGACGACAGTCAATCCGATCATTCCGATAATGCCGCAGATGATTCCTTTGAAAGCCCCCTGCACCCAGGGGGAACGGAGAAAATCACTTATAGAGGAAAGTCCCGCCGCAATGAGCATAATGACCGTTACCGACGGGAGCAACGCTCCGAAAGCTGCGGCAAAGGCTCCCCGGGCCCGGTGAAGTTTCCACCCCAGATAAATGGCGGAATTAATGGCAAGGAGTCCCGGTACAGTGATGATGACGGTCATCATTTCTGAAAAGTCATCCTCGGTGAGCCAATGACGTCGTTCCACAAATTCCGCCCGGGCGGCGGCAAGAATGGCATAGCCGCCGCCGACGGTAATGGAAGCGATCTTGAAAAAAGAAAGAAACAATATGAGATCCAGGCGCAGATTCTGCGCCGGAGCACAAGTTGTTTCCCGGTGAGCGTCCATTTTACAGCAGATCCGAAAGTAAAATTCTCACACCGATAAGCACGATGACGATTCCGCCGACCGCTGTCATTACCTTTTCGCAGCCGAAAGATTTGAGTTTGTACCCCAATTCCACACCGGCGAAAGAGACGATGCCCGTAACCACCCCCATAACAATGGCGGGGACCCACACGCTGTTGCCTGCAAAGGCGATAGAAGCCCCCACAGCGAGAGCGTCCAAACTGGTGGCAATGGCAGGGAGAATCAGTTTTGCCGGTGAAAAGAAGTCCAATTGACAGACGAGAGGTTCGTCCTTTTTTTCTTCTTTACGCAAGCCGTCCAAAATCATCTTGCCCCCCACAAAGGCGAGGAGTCCAAAGGCACACCAGTGGTCATATTTTTCAATGATCCCGGTCAGAAAGGAAGCGGCCAGGAATCCGGCGACCGGCATCATAAACTGGAATCCCCCGAAAAAGAGAGCTGCATTGCAGCCGTTGCGGAAAGAACTTTTCCGGCAGCCCATAGCTCCCCCGACGGAGACAGCGAAAGCATCCACTGAAACCCCGAGGGCAATCAGGAGTATTTCTATCCAGCACATAAAAATTTATCAGTTTTTGCCGATGAGTTTTGCCATCAGGGCTTTCTGGACGTGGAGCCGGTTTTCGGCTTCATCGTAAACGATGGAACATTCACCGTCCAGCACGTCAGCACTCACCTCTTCGCCCCGGTGGGCAGGCAGACAGTGCAGGAACTTGCAGTCAGGTGCGGCAAGATCAAAAATGGCACGGTTGACCTGATAGGGCTGGAAAAGAGCCATACGGCGGGCCATTTCTTCTTCAAATCCCATACTGACCCAGACATCGGTGTAGATGTAGTTAAGATCTTTTGCGGCCTTTTTGGGGTCGGATTCCCAACGGACATTGGGGGCACCTGCCATCAGTTTTTCGTCGGGACGTTCTTCCTCAGGGGCACAGACCACAAGGTCGATGCCGGAAAGTCTGGCAGCAAGGATCATTGAATTGGCAATATTGCTGCGGCCGTCGCCGTAGAAGCCCACTTTGACACTGCGGTCAAGTTTGCCGCTTTTTTCATAAATGGTGAAAAGGTCAGCCAAAAGCTGGCAGGGGTGATATTCATTGGTGAGAGCGTTAATGACAGGGATATCTGCTTCACGGGCCAGTTCCTCAACTTCGGCGTGGGCGTAGGTACGGATAACGATACCGTGCAGGTAACGGCTCAGAACTTTTGCGGTATCACCCACAGTTTCACTGCCCCGGCCCAGCTGCATCTTGCCCTGATCGAGGTAGAGGGGGTTGCCCCCCAGTTCGTGAACACCCACTTCAAAGGAAACGCGGGTACGGGTGGAGGATTTTGCAAAGATCAAACCGATGCTTTTTCCGGCGAGGGGTTTGCAATCGCAGCAGCCCCGGTTCTTTTTCATTTTTGCGGCCAGTTCAAAAATCTGCCACATTTCATCCTGATTGATATCCTGAAGGGTCAAAAAGTCTTTATTCATTTTTTATTTCTCCTGAGCAAATTCAGAGAGGGCCTCATCAACGATGGCGAGAGCCCGGTCAATATCTTCTTTTTCAACATTCAACGGCGGAACGAACCGCACCACATTTTCTCCGGCGGTCAGAACCAGCAGATTTCTTTTCCGGATCAGCTTCTGCACGGGGCCTGCTTCACATTCCAGCGCAAGACCGAGCATCAGACCTTTGCCGCGGACGCCTTGCACAAAGGGGTATTTGCTGCCGATCTTTTTAAGCTGTTCCATCATATATGCGCCCATAGCGGCGCAGTTTTCGAGGACATTTTCTTTATCAAAAGCCTCTTGCACCGCCAGAGCGGCGGCGGCAGCGAGAGCGGTGCCGCCGAAAGTTGTTCCGTGGGTTCCCACGGTCAGCAGATCGGCATATTTTTTCTTTGCCATAAAAGCTCCCATAGGCACACCGTTGGCGATACCCTTTGCCATTGAAACAGCATCGGGCATCACGCCGAAACTCTGATAGGCAAAGCGGGTTCCGAGGCGGCCCATACCGCACTGGACTTCGTCGCAGAGCATCAGCAGATCTTTTTCATCACAGAGGGCCCGCACCTGCTTCAAGTATTCGGGATCGGCGGGGATAACGCCGCCTTCCCCCTGGACCATTTCAAGCATAATGGCACAGGTTTTACCGGTAACGGCATTTTTTAAAGCTTCGATATCGTTGAAAGGCACCTGGGTAAAACCGGGCACATCGGGTTCAAATCCCTGGCGGTATTTCTTTCTGCCGGTGGCGGCGAGGGTTCCCAGAGTACGGCCGTGGAAGCTGTTTTCCATAGAAATGATCTCATTGCGGCCGGTCTGATTGCCATATTTGCGGGCGAGTTTGATCAACCCTTCATTGGCTTCAGCTCCGGAGTTGCAAAAGAAGATCTTGGCATCCATACCTGATTCGGAAATCAGTTTCTCAGCCAGAGCCGGTGCAACAGCATTCATATAAATATTTGAAACGTGAACCAGAGTTCCCGCCTGTCCGGCGATGGCGGCAGTCACCCCCGGATGACAGTGGCCCAGATTGCACACCGCGATACCTGAAGTAAAGTCCAGATACTCCACACCGTCAGAATCCCACAACCGGCAGCCTTCACCTCGAACAAAAAGCTGCTGCGGGGCGTAGGTGGGCATAATACAGGATGTGATCCTGCCGACGGTTTTTTCGTAAAGTTCACTCATAATCAAATCAAACTCCTGACAATTTGACAACAATTGAAAATATAATATACCACACTTATACAAAAATTCAAATCCGCTTTAACATATTCACACAAAAGAACTCCTTTTTTACACAGATATCCCATAATTTTTCAAAAAACAGGCATTCCCGCCAAATTTGAGCGGGAGAAGGTTGAGTTTTGAAAAAGTGATTTTGTCAGATTTTTGTTTTTGAGCAGAATTGTCATCAAAA
>SUWB01000012.1 GCA_015061745.1 Lentisphaerota bacterium
GACTTTTGATGACAATTCTGCTCAAAAACAAAAATCTGACAAAATCACTTTTTCAAAACTCAACCTTCTCCCGCTCAAATTTGGCGGGAATGCCTGTTTTTTGAAAAATTATGGGATATCTGTGTAATAAAGAGAATAAATTTCCGCAAATAAGTCAGACATTGTCCGGATTGCAGGATTGAAAATTGTTTTTTCTGTGCTATATTATGAAATGGATTTTTATCGTAAGTTGCCGGATATCTTGTCGAAGCTCTTTTACTGCCAACACAAAAAGAGTTTTCCGGCAGCGGTGAAGTCAAAATTTTTTAAAGGAACAACGTTGTGAAAGAATTAAAAGTCGGAGTTGTCGGATTCGGCACAGTCGGCGCCGGAGTGGTGGAAAACCTGTTGCAAAATTGCGAAGTCATCGCCAAACGCACAGGTATTATGCTCACTTTGACCTGTGTGGCGGACCTTGACACTACTACTGATCGCGGCGTTAAAGTTCCTGCCGGTGTCCTGTGCAGCGATGCCGCAGAAGCCATCAAACGCTGCGATATCATCGTCGAACTTGTGGGCGGCACCACCTTTGCCAAAAAGTTGATCCTCGACGCCCTCAATGCCGGAAAAAGTGTCGTTACCGCCAACAAAGCTCTGCTGGCTCTCCACGGCGAGGAACTTTTTGCCGCCGCTGAAAAAAACAATGCCGATCTCTATTATGAGGCCAGTGTCGCAGGCGGTATTCCTATTATCAAAGCCCTCAGAGAAGGTCTTGCCGGCAACCGCATCAACCGTATTTTCGGCATTATGAACGGTACCTGCAACTATATTCTCACCCGTATGGAGCGTGAAGGCGTCAACTTTAACGATGTTCTCGCCGATGCCCAGCGTCTGGGATATGCCGAAGCCAATCCCTCTCTGGATATCGACGGTTTTGACACCGCCCACAAAACGGCCATTCTTGCCTCCCTTGCTTACGGCAAATGGTTCGGCATTGATAATATGACTGTGGAAGGTATCAGAGACCTTGAACTTGAAGATCTCAATTATGCTCTGGAGCTGGGTTACCGGATCAAACTGCTGGGCGTCATCAAAAACGTGAACGGTGCTGTGGAAATGAGCGTCCGTCCCACCTTGATCCCCCAGGAAACACTCCTTGCCGGAATCTCAGACGTTTTCAACGGTGTTATGGTAGAAGGCGATTTTGTGGGCCAGACACTCTTTTACGGCCGCGGAGCCGGAAGAAAGGCGACTGCCAGTGCCGTTGTTGCTGACATCATTGATGTCGCTCTCAATTACAATTCCGGATCCACCCGGCGTATCCCTGCCTTCCGTCAGGGAGAACAGTTTACAAGCGTCACTCCTCAATCTGAGTGCACGTCCCGTTACTATTTGCGGCTCATCGTGGAGGATTGTCCCGGTGTGATCGCTTCTATTACCAAGATACTTGCCGACAGAGAAATCAGCATTTCCAGTTTGATCCAGCACGAAAATCAGAAAGAAAATGTTTCTCTGGTAATTCTGACTCATCCGGCAATGGAAAAGGAAATCCGCAGTGCGATGGAAGAGTTGAGCAAACTCTCTGTCAGCCGTGCCGCCGTCAAGATGCTCCGTATTGAAGAGTTCTGATCTTGATATATCACTTATTTTTTTCTTAAAAGAAAACATTTGGGAGTCTGGACTATGGGAAATCATACCGTGGAAAAGATCGGCGGCACAAGTATGAGCCGCTTCGGGGAAATCATTAAAAATATCATCATCGGCAACCGGAAAGGCGCAGAGCTTTACAATCGTGTTTTTGTTGTTTCCGCCTACGGCGGCATCACCAATCTGCTGCTGGAAAACAAAAAAACTGCCGAACCCGGTATCTACGGCAGTTTCGCCGCCGGCGACAACGACGCCTGGCAGGAAAAACTGGAACAAACCCGTCTTGAAATGATCCGTATCAATCACTGCTTTGAATCTATCGGTCTGGACACCAAAACGGCCGATGATTTCGTCAATGAGCGTATGGAAGGTATCAACGACTGTCTGCTTCATTTGATGAAACTGGGCAGCTTCGGTCATTTCAACAGCAGTGCCTATCTGCCTGCCACCCGTGAACTTCTGAGTTCAGTGGGTGAAGCGCACAGTGCTTTCAACTCCGTATTGATCCTGCAGAAAATGGGGGTCAACGCTGTATTTGTGGATCTTTCAGGCTGGCGTGACCAGGAGTTTTTCTCTATGGAAGAAAACATCATCAGCCATATGAAAGATCTTGACCTTGCCAGTTGTATGCCCATCGTCACCGGTTATGCAAAATGTGCCGAAGGCGTTATGGCAAAATTCGACCGGGGATACAGCGAAATCACCTTCAGCAAACTGGCTGTGGCAACTCAGGCCCGTGAAGGTATCATCCATAAAGAATTCCACCTTTGTACCGGCGACCCCAAGATGATCGGCATTGACAAAGTGCGTACCATCGGCCACACCAGCTTTGATATCGCCGATCAGCTGGCTGATATGGCTATGGAAGCGATCCACCCCCAGGCCTCCAAAGAAATGGCTTTGCACAATATCCCTATCCGGGTCGACAATGCCTTTGATCCCGGCCACGCGGGAACTCTTATCAGCAACAACTACGTTTCTCCCACCCCCCGGGTGGATATGATTTGCGGCCGCAAAGATATCATCGGCATCGAAATCTATGACTCTGAAATGGTGGGAGCCGCCGGTTACGACTACCGGGTGCTCAAAGCATTTGACGCTCACAAAGTAAGTTATATTGCCAAAAACACCAATGCCAACACCATTACCCACTATGTTTCCGAAAGAAGCAAGAATCTTGCAGGTTGTATCGAACAGATCCGCAGCGAGTTTCCCCGGGCAGAAATTTCCTGCCGTGAAGTGGCCATTATCGGTGTCATCGGCAGCAATATGAAATTGCCCGGCTTCCTCTACCGGGCCGCCAAGGCTCTGGCCGAAGCGGAAATCAATGTTCTTGCCCTCGACCAGTGTATGCGTCAGGTCAATATGCAGTTCATCATTGACCGCAAGGACTTTGAAAAAGCCCATACGGCACTTCACCACGAACTGGTGGAAAAAGAAGAGCCTTTCTGCTGAGCAAGCGGGTATGATATTGACAAAAAAGTAAATTTATTTTAAGAAAAAAAGCCTTTTTTCATTATCATACTTGACAAAACAGCAAAGAGGATGTATATTAATTGAATGTAAAGGATTATTCACTAATTTCAACATATATTTGGAGATTAAAAAATGCCCCACTCAAAACAGGCTGCCAAGCGTCTGCGGACCAGCAATGAAGCTTACCTCCGCAACCGTTCCAGAATGAGCGAACTCAAGACTCTGGAAAAGAAACTGCGTGCTGCTGTCGAAGCCGGTGATGCTCAACTTGATGAGCTCCGCCGCAATTTCGTCAGCCGTCTGGACAAGGCTGCCAAGGCCGGTGTTATCCCTGCCAACCGCGCTGCCCGCAAAAAATCTCAGGCTGACAAGCTCGCTATTGCCAAGTAATTTCTGCTTGAGCACTAAAAAAAGCAACTCCGTAACGGGGTTGCTTTTTTGTTGCCTTAAAAATTATCGTGAAAGATTTTACAGCTCAAATACGACAGGAAGGTGCCCGCATTTTTCGGCAAGTTCGGGAAGAAACTGCAATCCCTGACGCCAATTTTTCCCGGGACACAAGGTAAACAGCCCCAAAGCGGAACCGTCTTTCAATACAGCATAAACCGTGATCCTCAAGCCCTGCCCGGTTTTACGGGGAGTTGTAACGCTCAGATATTCGACTTCAGAAAAAAGAACTTCTTTGGGCTGAGCCATTCTTTTCCGGCTCCAACTCCGGCAGAAATAAATTTTCCTTTCCCGGCCGTCAATTACTGCACAAGGCGGCGGTCCGGCAATCAGATACAGGCCAAAACTGATTCCCCAGAGAGCTCCGATCAAAGTTGCAGCTTTCCAGGCACCGATCCAGAGAAGGAAAAAGCTTATCCCCGGATAAAGAATTGCCCACACTGCATCAGCAAAGGAAAAACGTGAAACATTCAAATAAAAAAGATCATCCGTTTTTTCCAAAGACAAAACTGAATTCCTGACCTTGCAGATCTTTTCAAATTTCCTTTCTTTAAGAGAAAGGAGTTCTTCTTTTGTAAAGGTATTGAGATAGAGTTTCAAATTCTCAGGGATCTGTGCATCACCTTTCCGGCGGTGCAATTCACTCCAAATTCCTCCCAGACTGAACAGCGCAAATCCCCAAAACACCCAGGTCGGCAACCAATAATAAATCCAATACCATTTTTCCCTGACCACAATGCGCAGGGCACTGTTTCTGCCTCCCGGAGAATCCGGGTCAAAAATAACAGGATAAACGCCTCCTTTTTTCAAATCAGGAGAAGTGGAATCAAAAGCGATCCGGTTCCCGCGATAAAGACGTTTATTCCAGGTAAAAACGTATTCATAGCGGAATCCTTCTTTACCTGCTTTCTTTTTTTCAACAACAGTTCCCTTGACTGTTTTCCACGTTTCAAAGCGTTTTTCCCACGTTCTGACGTGACAGCAATTCCACACGCCCAAAGCCGCAAACAACAAAGCCGCAGCGACCAGAAATACAACTCCGGCAACAGGAAGTCTGAAATATGTTTTGAATTCTTTTTCAAGACAGGCGGCGTTATCCTTCATCTTTTGTTTTCCTTTATCCTTTTACGACGGTCCACAAGGAAAAGCTGTATGGCATTATAACTGTTGTGCCACAGCACATAACTGATGACTCCCATAGCAGCCAGCGGCCCGCCGTAAACCAGAGCCAGATAAATGGTCAATGTGGTATTTTTCTGTCCCAGACTTTGGCTGGCCTCCCGGCGGAGACGTTTTCTTTCAAGGAGACCTCCGATCCCGAAACTTGCAATACAAATAATCAGAGCGATAAAGGCAGTTTCTGCAATGATCCAAGGAGAAACACCGGGATTATTACGGAAAAATTCTGCCGCCGAAGCAGCAATGATAAAAAGACACACCGACCACAATCCAAAGGTGGCCGTAGCAAGTTTTTTGGGCCACTCCCGGGCTGCCGGGTACAGTTTTCGCAACGTAAAAGCCACCAGAGCCGGAATCACCAGCAAAAAGAACAGACTTTCAGCAACGTGGAGCATAAACGCCCAGGAACTGTTCCCGCACACCCAGCTCAGCAAAAAGGGCATAAAGAGAGTCATCCCCGCATTGGTGATAATAAAAGCGGTGATCACATACCCCACATTCCCTCTCAAAAACCCCATAACCACCGAAGCTGCCGTTGCGGTGGGGGTAATTCCTGTGAAAAAGGCCGCCTGAGCAAGCGTTTCATTGCCGCTGATCCAGCGGGTAAGCATATAAGCTGACACGCCGATCGCCAGATTGACTGCAAGGAGCACCCAATGAGAGTTGCGGACACGGAGCTCTTTAAGACTCAATTTGAGAAAGACCATAAAAAGCATCGTCATCAAAAGATAGCGGATCAAAAATTTCCACTCCCCTGCCCCGGGAAAAAACAATCCCAGACCAAGGGGAATAAAGATCATAGCCGGCCGCAACAAGGTTTTCCACATATTTTTCAGCTTTCAAAGATATTTTATGACTGCATTTCCACTTCCGGCACACTATGGTGCCGGGTTAATATATACGCAAAAAAAATATTTTCAAGAAAAAATCCCATATTTTACTCTTGCCCCCTTGACAAAATCAAAAAAGCATAGTATAATAACAACTGTAACAGAAATAACAGAACGATTAACTGCAGGATATAATTCAGGAAAAACATCAATGGCCGAAGTACAGCGTTTCAGAGATGTCAATATCTCATTGCAAATAAAGAACATATTACAAGAAAGAATTCTTTCCGGTTTTTATCCTGCCGGGCAAAAACTCCCGGCAGTCAGGAATCTGGCACAGGAATTTTCCATCAGTCCTGTTACAGTCATCAAAGCTTTTGATCTGTTGGAGCCTGAAGGTTTTATCTGCCGAACAGAACGGCATGGGGTCTTCCCTGCGTTTCCGGAAAATACCTCTGCGCATCCTTTTCGTATCGCCTTTTGCTTTCCGCCCCAAAAGTTCCTGCCGGATATTATCGGTGTTGAAGAGTGGAATCTTGCTTCTGAGTTTCACAGGGGACTTCTTGCCGGAGCCGTTGAACACAATGCTGAAGTAAGTTTCCTTCAATTCCATCCTCTTGAAAAAGAAGATCTTTCTCAGGTCAAAGTGAAACTCAGCGGTTTTGATCTCTGTATTTTTGTCAGCGGAGAACTTTCTTCCCTGGCCAAAAAATTGAGTCCCGATCGTAATATTTGGCTTCTCCGGCATACCCGCAAGGCAGAATATGGCCTGCCGCTCATCGATTATGACCGCAAGACTGCCGTCGCTATGCTTGTGAATGAAATGGTAAAGAGAAATATAAAAAGTGCCGGATTCATCACCAATGATGAAGGACATCTTGAAAATCTTTCCCGAGTCAATTATTTCACCGAATGCTGTGCAAAAGCAGGGATCACCATTGCGCCCCAACATTGCTGGCTGCTGGATCTCTCTCCGCAAAAGGCAGACTCTCAACTGGCGTTGAAATTCAGCACACTCACCTCAGTTCCTGAAATCTTTTTCTGCGACCACTCGTCATGTATGGACTCCATCTGCCTGACAGGGGCGCGGTATGGTTTTATCTGCGGTAAAGACTTCAATCTGACTGCCATCTGTACGGGAATGACTATGAACAATCTGCCCGGAG
Organism: Lentisphaerota bacterium; assembly: GCA_015061745.1. Lineage (GTDB taxonomy): Bacteria > Verrucomicrobiota > Lentisphaeria > Victivallales > Victivallaceae > UBA1784. The sequence goes on from SUWB01000012.1 coordinate 6,725, forward strand.
ATTACTGGTATGTAAGGATCCCACGTTTTGAAATGGGCAGAGGAGCAGTCAAATTGGCTGTCGCGGCCAGAAAAGCACCGGGAGATCTTCCGGCCGTGCTTCCTTTATATCTCCCTGAAATCATTGAAAACAAACGTATTTCGTTATAATCACCCCTTTTATTCATTACTTTTCTAAGGAAAAAAGAAAATGAAAAATCACCCTATCCTCTCCTCTCCCCCCCTTTTCCATTCACCCGCCCAGGCAAAGAATGCCCGGCGTCAGGAAAGGAAGAGAAACAGATTTACCCTCATTGAATTGCTGGTGAGTACTACTTGTCAAATAGGTGTTTATATCTTGCGAAAAATTGCCTCTTGCCTTAATACTTGCCGTTGCAATTCTTCAAAATGCGGGATTGTCGGTTTTGCGGATGCAAAAACGGCAATCCACCAAAAGTTTTTGGCAAGGATGGATGGGGCCCGGGGAAGGAAGGGAGAACCTTTTTTCAAAAAGGGTTCCCTTCCTTCCCCGGCTCCTTTCACCTTGATCGAACTTCTGGTTGTCATTGCGATCATTGCAATCCTCGCCGCTATGCTTCTGCCCGCACTGCAGCAAGCCCGGGAAAGAGGGAAAGCCATCAGCTGTACCAACACGGTCAAACAATGGGGCATGAATATCATCTCCTATGCTGATGATCAGGCAGACTATCTTGTTCCGGTTACCGTCAGCAGAGCCAATGGAACGACCAGCAGTTACTACTGGACAAAACCTCAGGACTCTCATTTCGCCTCCTATATGGGAACAAATCAGAAAAAAGGTGTCATTGGAGGGATGTTCATCGAATCGGGAGTCCGTTATTACGATCCTGCCAATATGTGCCCTTCACATACCCGGAATCAGTTTGCCGATTCTTTCGGAAAAAATGACAAATATCTTTCCTACGGCCTCAACACCTTTGTTTCCAACCGTTCCGGAAAAGCCAAAAGTGTCAAACGGGCCTCCATCAACTATCCCTCCCGTTTGAGTATCCTCATTGAGACCTACTATATCTATTACGGCTACAAAACCATTGTTAAAGATTCCGGGACCCGCAACCTCGGAAATCTGGCTTTCAGACACAACGACGGTGCCAATGTCCTCTTTGGTGACGGTCATGTGAATCTTATGCATTTCCGGCGGATCCCTTCACACGACCTCAGCAACTGGGCCTGGAAGAGTAAATTCTTCAACCCTATGCAGCGTGAAGACTCAGGTACAGATCCCAAATGGCCGGACTGGCAGTAAATTCCACTCGAACCGGAGTTTAAAAGAATGAGAACCTTCTCTTTATTGCTGTTGGGCACATTATGCTTTGTCCTTGGAGCCCGCGATGTCAAAATCGTTCAGAAAGGTCATTCAAACTGGCAGATCGTTCTGCCCGACAAAAGTGACCATCCACTTACAGAGCGTTACCTCGAAGAAGCCGCACTTGCTTTGCAGGAAGGTTTTTTTGAGGGTTCCGGTGTAAAACTTCCCGTAGTCAGAGAATCCAAACAGCTGCCGGGAAGACCGGCCATCCACATCGGAGGTACCCGGGAGGCTGCAAAACAAGGGATCAATTGTTCAAAATTCCGTGATTTCAATGCTCAAATCACCATCACGCCCGACAGAATATTTCTTGCCGGCCGTGACCGGATCGCCTCCATCAGCACCAACAAATATGCCACTTCAGCTCTTTTTGATCATCATCTTTGTCAGCTGGGATCAGCCAAAGCTGTTGCGGAATTTATGAAGCGTCATCTCAAAACCCGCTTCCTTATGCCGGGCAAAACCGGAACCACGACTCCTGCTTTCCGGGATCTGATCCTGCCTGCAGGTACACGCACCATCACTCCGACGCTCCGTTTCAGTGCCGGACGGGTCACCTCCCTTCTCTACGACTATGCCAACGGTTACTACGGCTACGGTGAATTTTTCAGTTACGGAGGACACTCCTACTATCAGGCAGTCAGTGCGGCCAAATACGGCAAGAGCAATCCGGAATATTTCCGTATGGACAAAGACGGGAAACGGGTTTCCGCCGGGGGGCATCTGTGCTTTTCCAACCCCAAAGTCCAGGAACTTTTTGTACAGGAACTTGTGCGGAGGTTCCGCAGCGGTGCCGCTGTCTGCCAGCTTGCTCAAACTGACGGCATGATCCCCTGTCTCTGTCCCGGATGTGTCAACCTGGGAGGCCCCAACGCCACGATCGGGGAAAAACTCTGGATCGTCCACCGGAAAGTCGCTGAAAAAGTTTACAAAATTATGCCCGAAAAGACGGTTCATATCCTCTCCTATGCTGAAACGGCTCTCCCTCCTGAAAGTTTCAAGGAGTTCCCTCCCAATGTTATGATCGAGCTGTGCTCCTATGCTCCTGAAGATTTCCAACGCTGGCAGAAGATCAAAGTTCCCCGGGGTTTTACGGTTTATATCTATAATTGGGGATTTTACAATCAGACAGGTTTTGCTCCGAAAAGGACACCTGAGTTTGTCGTCAAACAGGCCCGGGAATTCCTCAAGAACAGGATCGCAGGCGTCTATCGCTGCGGCTTTGGAGAAAACTTCGGTCTTGAAGGCCCTTCCTACTATGCTTACGGGCAGCTCCTTGATGGCAGAAAAGATTCTCATCAGGAACTTTTTGACGAATATTGCCGCTTCAACTATCAGGAAGCCGCAAGTGCCATGCGGGCGTTCCATCGTCTCATCAACCAGCAGAGTGCTCTTTATTGCCTGCTTGGAGCCAATGAAATAGGTTCCAAAAATAATCACCTGCCCCGTGATCCCAGAGCCTTGATGACTTCCCTTTATCCGGTTCCGCTCCTCAAAACTCTTGAAAGCAAACTTGCGGCGGCAGAAAAGGTCAAAGTTTCCCCAAAAGTAAAGAAACGCCTTGAGGCAGTCCGGGCGGAGTTCAACTACCTGAAACAGCTTATGCGCACCTTGCACACCTATTCCTATTACCAGCTCGCTCCCACACCTGAAAATTTTGACAAACTTGCTGTTGAGGTCAAAGCTTTCCGCAAGCTGGTCAACTCCTACTTTCATAAAGGGAAACACAAACCCTTCCCCGGCTGGAAAGAGTTCAAACTCTTTGCTCATTCCTCCCGCAACTATCTTCTTTCCAACGGCCGTCTCAGCGCGGGTATCGGTTCTCCCTTGTGCTGGAACACCGATGCCTTGAAAAAGGCCAATTACCTTCCCGGAGCCAAAGTTTCCAGTCTGGATGTTTTGCGCACACCTTCAAAGCCCGAGTTCAACTGTTTTGAAAAAGGAGTCTGGAGCAAAGCCGCCTGGAATCACCTCCGGGGCATTCAGTTGGGTGAGATCAAGGAAAAGAGCCGTTTCAAAGTTCTTTACGATGACAAAAATATCTACTTTGCCTTCATCAGCGAACTTGCTCCTGAAAAGAAACATATTTCTGCCGGGAAAGACGGTTATGCCTGGGCCACAGACTGTCTTGAGATCCTCATCGACCCTGAAGGGATGAGAGAAAAGTTTTTCCACTTCATCTGGAATCCCGTTCCGGATTCCACATGGGACGGAGCTTTCGGCCTCATTGCAGATCCGCTCCACCCCAAATATGATGCCGATGACATTTCCTGGAACGGCGAATGGAGTTATCAGACCCGGCGTGAAGGCAAACTGTGGTACAGCCTTGTAACACTGCCTTATACCACGCTGCGTACCACAACCCCTGCGCCCGGAACCGTCTGGTGCCTCAATACCGCCCGCGAAGCCTACAAACCCGGCGGAAGAATGTATAACGAACTTTCCCTCTGGGCTCCCAACTTTGAGGATATGAAGATCAACAAAAACCGTGAATCACTGGGAGAAATGCATTTCAAATGAAAAAATCTCTTTTACTGCTGTGTTTTGCACTGACAGCTTTACAGCTGTGTGCCGCCCGGGGTTTTCTGGTACATAACGGCAAAACCAATTGCCGTATAGTCATCTCTCAGAAAAAGGCGGAATTCATTCCCCTGTACCGTGATTGCGCTCAACTGCTCCAAAAGGCATTTCAAAGTTCTGCGGGCGTGATGCTCCCCATTGACACACCCGACAGGGGCGGTTATACGCTCTACATCGGCACCCCGTCTCCCGGTGCGGCCGCCTTGCAAGAGGGCGAGTACCGGGTGGAGGCACGGGGCAAAAACCTCTACATCTACGGAGACGACAGAAAGTGGAAAAAAAAGAGTTCTCCCGCAGATCACCGCGATTACCGGGTGGCAACTGCTCAGGCAGCAGCCTATCTGGCAGAGGTATGCACGGAAGCCTGTTGGCTTTACCCGGGACAAAGTACCCCCGCAACGGAAGCAAAAAAGGATATTCCTTTCCCTGAAGGCATAAATTACAGCTGCGTTCCTGACTTTCTCTACAACTTCAGCTATACCCGTTCCGGAGGAAAATTTTATGACTGGGCCAACGGCAGAATGCCCTTCGCTCACTACGGAACCTATGGCGGCCATTCCCATGTTTTTGCGGTACGGCGCAACAAGTATTTGAAGAGCAATCCGGAATTTTTTGCTCTTCACAAGAATAAACGTCTTCATCCGGCCTTGTACAGCACCCAGTACTGCCTTTCCAATCCCACGGTGCAGGAATTGATCTTCAAGGAGGTCGTCCGCAAGATGGATGAAGGTTATCCCATAGTGCAGCTGGCCCAATCTGATGGATTCTTCTGGTGCGAATGCAAAAAATGCGCCGTTCTTTTCAATCAGAAAGATTCCGGTGAAAAGTTGTGGATTCTTCACAGAAATATTGCCGAAAAGGTCAGCAAGGTACGCCCCGGGAAAAAGGTGTGTATCCTTGCCTATGGCCCCACAGAAATGCCCCCAAAAAGCTTCAAGCGGTTCCCGGATAATGTGGTCATTGAACTTGCTCCTCCGGATAAAAGGCTTCTTGATATGTGGAAATCTTATCACGTTCCCGGTGGTTTTGTTGCTTACCTCTACGACTTCGGCCACTACCACCGCAGCGGCCTGACCCCCCACCGGAGTTTCAGCGAAATGGCGCAGGAACTTTCCGCTATGCGCCGTGCCGGAGTCAGGGGATTGTACAATTGCGGTTACGCTGAGTTTCCCGGTTTGGGAGGCCCCGGCTATTTTATCTGGAACCAATTGGCAAAAGGCAGTACCAGATCCCCCGGAGAACTCCTGAAGTTTTTCTGCAAAAAAGCCTTCCGCAGTGCCGCTGCCGAAGCGGAACAGTTTTACACGCTTCTGGACAGCCGGATCGAAAAGGTCAAAGATAGCGTTGAAGATGTTACCAATCCCGGCAAGGTGGGCAATTTAAATTCCCGTGAGCTGCTTTTACGCCGTTTCACGCCAGAGGTTATGCAAGAGCTTGACCGACTCTTCCTTGCCATTGAGAAAAAGGAAAAATCGCTCACCGGAAGCAAACTCCTTGCCGCAGAATTCACACTCCTCAAACTGACGATGGAAGCTCTGTACCTGTATGACAGATTTTTCAAAGAACGCACCCAAAAGAACTTTGATGCCATCCTTGCGGCACTGGAAAAGCGGGAGAGTTTCCTCAACACCCTTCCCTGGAAAGGCAATTACTGCGCCGCCATTGACGGTGTACCGCTTTTTTACGGGATACCTTTCAAAGATATCCGGGTGAACGGAAGACTTAACGCCCCTGTTAATGTGCCTCTTTCCTGGGATCATCGCTGGATGAAAAAATACAAAGTCCGGACAGCAGGCAGGATTATGAAGTGCAATACTCCGCCTCAAACTCTCATTCAGCAGAATCTCTACCGTTTTTATCCCTGGAACATAAGCCGCCGGACAGAGGTCTCATGCCGTATGGACAGCAACAATTTCTACGTCAAGTTTGCTGCGCCCAATGAAAAAAGTTTGAACAATAATGGTTTTCATGTCTATCTCATGCGTAAAAACAAGGGGAACTTCCGGGTGATTTGCGGATTGACACCGAAAGGCAATTGGAGTTATCTCTCCAAAGGGACTTTTGATCCCAAGGCCCAACGGATCATCTTCAAAAGAGTCCCCTCCCCGGCATTCAAAGCCAACCTGCTCCCCGGGCCCCGTCCGGCAGTAGAGGTGGTCATTCCCTGGAAACTGGTGGGAGGCCCCCCCGTTCCCGGAGAAAAATGCGGTTTCAATGCTTTGAGAAATGACAAAAATGCCAATATGACATTGGTATGGGAACAGACTCAAAGCCAGCCTACCTATGCTCACAGACTCAACGAACACGGAACTGTTGAATTCTGACATCCTCATAACATCCCATAACTGCGGGAGAGAAAAATTCCGCAGTTTTTTTGTTTTCAGTCTTGAAAACACTGCCAGTCCGGTGTATCTTATCAGAGAGTACTTTTCCGTTTATAACACACTTTTTTTGCAAGGAGTTTTATGAAATTCTTATCACATACGCCTTCCGCAACAAAACTGTCTGCATCGACCACAGAAAAAAGAGAGTTTTCACCTGCCTCAAGGCAGGTGAAGCTGTCCAGCTTCACACTGATCGAACTGCTGGTCGTCATTGCCATCATCGCCATTCTGGCGTCTATGCTCCTCCCGGCCTTGCAGCAGGCCCGTGACAGAGCCATTGAGACCCAGTGCCTGAACAATATGCGGGAAGTCAACAACGCCGTTCTGCGCTATGTGGACGAAAACCAAGGATACGCCCCCTGCGGCGGGTACACCTCCAATTACCTTTACCACCACAACAACTCTTTCGGAAAGGGAACCTTGACCGGCTACCTGCCTTACAAGATAGAGGCCGGCACAGCAGAACTTCCGCCTGTTGCCGTTTGTCCGAAGGGAAGACGTGACTGGAACGTTCCTCCGAACTCCCCCAAATGCGCCGACGGGAACCCAAACTTCAGTTACGGCTTGAACTATTACACCAGTTATATGGCCATCAAAGCTGCCAATATGGTCTATTTTCAAAAATTCAGTTCCGGCAGACATATGAGCACCCGTATGAGCCTTGCGGAGATCGGAGCTCCCTGGATTCCCTGGTACTCAGCCCCCGGCAGTTATGTGGGCGGAGCCGGTGTCAGCGGTCTCAACCACCTTGCCTACCGCCACCCCTATCTCAAGTCCACCAACGTCGTTTATGCTGACGGTCACGCTTCAGCCCTCAAGGCCTATGCGCTGCCCCGGAATGTCAGCGGTTGGGACGGCAAGGGAGACACCACCTATTTCTGGCGGGACAACTATGCAGCAACAACCAACTGAAAAAGAACTTTCCTGCTCTTGAAAATCAAAGAAATTTTTTAAAGTAAAAAGGCTTCTTTCCTTGACAAAGAAGCCTTTTGATGTTATATTATCCGGTGAGAATTTGTACCATTCCACAATTATAGAGAGAAAAAATGGCTAAGCGCAACGATATTAAAAAGGTGTTGATCATCGGTTCAGGACCGATTATCATCGGACAGGCATGTGAATTTGACTACTCAGGAACTCAGGCTTGCAAGGCACTCCGTGCTGAGGGTTATGAGGTCGTGTTGGTGAACTCCAACCCTGCGACCATTATGACCGACCCCGGTATGGCGGATCATACCTACATCGAGCCTTTGACCGTTGACAGTCTCACCAAGATCATTGACCGTGAGCGTCCTGATGCTCTTCTGCCCACTCTGGGCGGCCAGACTGCTCTCAATCTTTCTATTTCACTCCACGATGCCGGCATTCTGGAAAAATTCAACGTTGAAGTCATCGGCGTTGATCTCGAAGGTATCAAACGGGGCGAAGACCGTATTGAATTTAAAAACACAATGAACCGTCTGGGGGTTCCGATGGCCAAGTCGGAGCCCTCTTATTCTGTTGAAGAAGCAGAAAAGATCGCCAATGAACTGGGCTATCCTGTTGTTCTGCGTCCCGCTTACACTATGGGCGGAACCGGCGGCGGTATCGTTTACAATGTGGAAGAACTCCGCAAAGTCGTCACCCGTGGACTGGCTGCCAGTCTGATTCATCAGGTGCTCGTTGAAGAGTGCGTTTTCGGCTGGGAAGAACTTGAACTTGAAGTCGTCCGCGACCAGAAAGGCAACAAGATCACCGTCTGCTTCATCGAAAACGTTGATCCTATGGGTGTCCATACCGGTGACAGTTTCTGCGTGGCTCCTATGCTGACCGTTCCTCAGGAAGTCCAGGACCGTCTGCAGGATTACAGCTACCGGATCATTGATGCCATCGGTTTGAACGGCGGATGCAATGTCCAGTTCGCCCACAACCGTGAGGATGACCGGATCATCGTCATTGAGATCAACCCCCGTACCAGCCGTTCCAGTGCTCTTGCTTCCAAGGCGACCGGTTTCCCCATTGCACAGGTTTCCACAAAACTTGCCTCCGGTGTCACCCTTGACGAACTTCCCTACTGGAAAGAGGGAACTCTCGACAAGTACAAACCCTCCGGCGACTATGTCGTGGCAAAATTTGCCCGCTGGGCCTTTGAGAAATTCCCTCAGGCCGAGGATCATCTGGGCACCCAGATGAAGGCTGTGGGCGAAGTGATGAGCATCGGCAAAGACTTCAAAGAAGCCTTCCAGAAAGCCATCCGTTCTCTTGAAATCGGCCGTTCCGGCCCCGGTCTGGTCAAAAAGATCGAACCCCTCACTCTTGAAGAACTCAAACCTCTCTGCGCCAAACCTGCCAGCGAAAGATTCTTCTACCTCTACGAAGCCTTCAAAAAAGGTCTGACCGTTGAGGAAGCTGAAAAACTCACCCGGATCACCCGCTTCTTCCTCGAGGAGATCCGCGAGATCGCCCAGTATGAAAATGAACTTGCCAAGAGCAACTTCCTCAACCTTGACAGTGAAAAACTGGTCAAGGCCAAAAAGTTCGGTTTCTCCGACAAGTATCTTGCCAAACTTTTCAACGTTTCCGAAAAATCCATCCGTCAGCGTCGTGAAGAAATTGATTGCAATGCAACCTTCTGCAAAGTCCCTGTTTCCGGCGTGAAAGATGCGGAATACTACTATTCAACCTACTCCGGTGCTCCTGATGAAGTGCCCGTTTCCGCCAATCGCAAGATTATGGTTCTGGGCGGCGGCCCCAACCGTATCGGACAGGGTATTGAGTTTGACTACACCTGTGTCCACGCCGCTTTCACGCTCCGTGAAAAAGGTTATGAGTCGGTTCTTATCAACTGCAACCCTGAAACGGTTTCAACCGACTACGATACCAGTGACAAGCTCTACTTTGAGCCCCTCACTGTTGAGGACGTTCTTGCCATCTACCGCAAGGAAAACCCCGAAGGTGCCATTGTCCAGTTCGGCGGTCAGACTCCTTTGAATATCGCTCAGGAACTGAAAGATGCCGGTGTCCGGATCATCGGAACCCAGCCCGAAGGTATCCGTCTGGCTGAAGACCGTGAATATTTCCGTGAACGTATGATCGCTCTCGGAATCAAGCAGCCCCAGAGCGGCACTGCCAGATCCCTCGAAGAAGCGGTCAAAGTTGGCCGTGAAGTGGGTTATCCCGTTATGGTGCGTCCTTCATTCGTCCTGGGCGGCCGCGGTATGGCGGTGATCTATGATGAAGAAACTTTGAAACGTTATGCCGTTGAGTCCATTCAGGTCAGCCCTGAATATCCGATGCTTATTGACAGATTCCTCGATCACGCTGTCGAGTGCGAAGTTGACACTGTTTCAGACGGCGAAAACATCTTTGTCGCCTCTGTAATGGAACATATTGAGCTTGCCGGTATCCACTCCGGTGACTCTGCCTGCTCCATTCCTCCGCCGACTCTGCCTGAACGTCACCTCAAAACCATTGCAGAACAGTCCGCTCTTATTGCCCGTGACTTCAATGTGGTGGGTATTCTCAACGTTCAGTTCGCCGTCTGCGAGGATCAGGTCTGGATCATCGAAGCCAACCCCCGTGCCTCCCGTACCGTGCCCATCGTGGCAAAAGTCACTGGTGTGCCCCTTGCAAAAGTTGCAACCTTGCTGATGCTGGGTGCAAAACTTGATGACTGCAAAGAATATCTGCGTCCCCAGCCTGCCACCTACTTCGGCGTCAAAGAAGCGGTATTCCCCTTCAATATGTTCCCCGAAGTCGACCCGGTGCTGGGCCCTGAAATGCGTGCCACCGGTGAAGTTATGGGTATGGCCAACACCTTTGGTATGGCCTACTTCAAATCCCAGCAGGCAGCCGGTATGCCCCTGCCCCTGGGCGGCAAAGTGCTGGTTTCCGTGGCCAAGAGAGAGCGTGAAGAACTGCTTCCCATCGTCTCTGAACTCTGCAATTTGGGCTTTGAACTGGTCGCCACGGAAGGCACCGGCAAATTCCTTGCTGACAATAACATTCCCCACAAAGTGGTCTGCAAGCTCAATGAAGGACGTCCCAACGTTTCTGACTTGATTAAAAACCGCGAAGTCTCCCTGATCATCAACACCCCCCTGGGCAAGTTGAGCAAGATCGACGACAGCAATATCCGTATGCAGGCTATCCAGTACAAGATTCCCTATATGACCACCATTGCGGCTGCCAAGGCCACAGTTGCGGGTATCCGGGAAGCCAAAAACGGCGATGCTGAGCTGAAATCCCTTCAGGAATATCAGGCGGGGAAATAAGCCGGAGAATCTATGGAAGGACTTGCCTTAGGTGCGATCATTCTGCTGGTGACTGCAGTAGTGGTGTTGGCTGCATTGCTCCATCACCAGTCTGTCCACGCATTCAACTTGCAGAACGCACTTGAGGAATCCGACTCCAGACGCCGGGAAATCTCAAACTTTCTGAACCGCTTTTCAGCGGGAATCAAAGGAGATGAGGGTTTTTTCGGTGCTATGAACGCCGCTGCCATCCATATCGGCGAACAGACCGACAGTGAATCTGTTGCCATTTACATTATGGAAGGCAGCGAGCTGCGTTGTGTCAGCGTCTACGGTACTTACCCGCTGGTACGGACTGCCAATAAACTGGTATTCACCCGCCGCCGCCATCTGCTTGAAACGCTCCGGGGCGAAAAAATCGCTCCCGGGGACGGCTTTTTGGGCGGCATTATTATTTCCCGCCTGGCAGAGCAGGTTCCCTGCGGAGCTGATGATGAGAGGTTCCGTTCTTACCCGGAATGCAGAAATCTGGCCGGTATTATGGCAGTCCCGATGCTCCGTGACGGAGCGATCATCGGCGTCATCTGTGCTGTCGGCAACCGGAATCGTCCCAGCAAACCTTTCAGCGAGAATCAGTTTGAACGTTTGAAACTGCTGGCTCCTCAGGTTTTGATGGTTCACAATCTGGTGATGGCTTACGGTGAAATCAGCCGCCGTGACCGGATCGATCAGGAACTTGAACTGGCCCGTCTGCTTCAACAGTCCCTTTTGCCCAAAAGCAATCCTGACTGGGGTGAATTTTCTATCCGTGCCTATTCCCGTTCCGCAAAAGAGGTGAATGGTGACTTCTATGACTTCATCCGCATTGATGAAGACCGTATGCTGGTCGTGATTGCCGATGCCTGCGGCAAAGGGATTCCGGCGTGTATGCTTACGGCTATGACCCGAAGTGTGGGCCGTTCTCTCATTGACAACTTCACAACCCTTCACGACTTTTTGTGCAAATTGAGCGACAAGCTCAACAGGGACACTGATGCCGACCGTTTCATCACTTTGGGCTGCTGTCTGCTGAATAAAAAAGATATGCTTCTTGAATTTGCCAGAGCCGGACATACCGATCTTGTCACCTTTGTCCACAATCACATCCGCATTATGTCTCCCCGGGGAGCGGCATTAGGCATATTGCCTGCCCGGTTGGTCAAGTTTGACACGATCTGCATTGCCATAGAACCGGGAACGACCGTGATGATGTATTCAGACGGCTTTACCGAAGCGATCAACGCAGAAGGTAAAGAGTTCGGTCAGGATCAACTGGTCGAAACATTTGAAAATGCCTGTTCCGGGAAAAACTCTCTTGAAGAAGTTGTGGATATTATGGCAAGGCGGATCATCGACTACGAAGAATCCCAGTCTGACGATCAAACCCTGGTTCTGATCCGCCGTAATTAAAGCAATGAGCAAAAAACACGCCCTTCTCTGCCTCACAGCAATTATGGGAACAGCCTTTTTGCTCCGGTTGTTCCCCGCTTTGAATGTGCTGGATTTTCCGGAACGTTTCATCCGTCCCGACACAGAAACCTATCTCGGCCCTGCCCGGGCACTTCTTGAAGGAAAATTTTTCGGCACGGGGCGGGCTCCCGGATATATTCTTCTTGCAGCAGCAGCTCAATATATTTCAGCAGATTCTTATCACTTTCTGCTTGCATTGACAGGCGTCATCCTGAGCACTCTGACTTTGCCCTTCATCTACGGCGGTGCCGAAGAACTTTTCGGGCGCAAAGCCGGTCTTATTGCCGCCAGTCTTTTTGCCTTGAACCTTACGGCGATCGCCAATGCGCCGATGTTTCTTTCGGACACCTTTTTTGCTTTTTTTGCGGGAGGACAGTTTTTCTTTTTCGTCCGCTTTTACCGCAGAAAGAAAAGCAGCGATTTTCTCTTTTGCATTCTCTTTGCCGCGATCGGAACCCTGATCCGCCCCATCAATCTGCCCTGGATCGCTCCGGCACTGGTGCTGCTGTGGCTGTTTCCCAAAGTTTCTTTGCAGACAAAAACACTCAATACACTTGGGGCACTTTTTATTACTGCGGCGTTGCTTCTGCCCTGGATGGCAAGAAACGCCGCCGCCGGGGCTCCCTGGTGTATCGACACCAATACTGGTGCAATGGTTCACCAGAATGGTGCTATGATCCTTGCTGAAGCCCGGGGGAGTTCCTATGAAGATGAAAAAAACAAGATCCGGCAGGAATACGACACTCTTTTTCTTGACAAAGAAAAATTCCCCGATGAAAAGGCCCGGGAAAAATGGAAAATGACCCGTCTCCGTCAAATCATCGCCGATCATCCGTGGATTGCTCTGAAACAACACTTCAACTGGCATAATATCCTGCTCCCTGATGCTCCGACATTATTTGAAATCTGCGGATTGACCAAATCCGACAGAGGAACAATGAATGTCCTTGTCACCAAAGGACTTTTTGCCGCTGTCGATCACTACTTTGAAGGAAAACTCCATTTGCCGTTGCTGCTTTTGCCTTTGCTCTGCGTTACAGGAGCAACTTACCTCGGCACTCTGCTGCTGCTTTTGTACGCCCTCTTTCGCTTTCGCCGCCGCTGGTATTTGTGGCTGCTTTTTCTTGCCTTTGCGGAATTTTATCTTTTTCTGCCCGGTCCCATCTGTGCTCCCCGTTACCAGCTGCCGGCACTGCCTTTGATGTGTGCTTTTGCATCCCCTGTGTGTTTCTATTTTTTCAGAAAAATATGTTTTTTTGTACACAAATTAAGGAAATAAAAATGAAAAAACTTTTATCCTCTCTTTTGTTCCTGACTACTGTCGCCGCTTTTGCTGTTTTTCCGCCTCTCAGCGGTTCTCAGATCCTCGTTGAAAACAAGAAAAGTTCCTTTGTCATCGTTCACACGGGATACAGAAGCAAATACGCAGCCGATTTGCTCAAAAAGATGCTGAGTGCTGTCACAGAAGCTCAGCTGCCTGTCATTCACGAAAAAGAGTATAAAAAGGGCACTCCCGCCATTTTTATCGGCAATACTCAAGCGGCACGCAGTAAAAAGTTGATTCCTGTTTCCTATGCCCAATGGGAACACCGGATCGACATTGAAAAAAATGCGGTTTACCTTACCGGTTCCGACACTTTCGGAGACACGCTTCAAAGGAACAGCTTCGAGTCAGGTATGCTCAAAGCGGTCATCACCTTTCTGGAACGCTTCGGCAACTGCTGTTTCTTCGGCCCTGCCCCCCTGAAAGATTATGCGGCAAAGCAATCAAAGATTGTGCTCCCCGACAAATTTTCCTACCATAAAAAGCCGGCAATCGTCTACTGTGTCAGCCGTTCAAAACAACTGGAATACGATATTGCCACCAATGCTTTTTACTCAGGAAACTTTTACAAACCCCAGGGGGGACACAATTATCCCAAAGCAGTCCCTATGGCGAAATATCTGAAATCCAATCCCGAATTTTTCGCCCTCAGAAATGGAAAACGCAACCCCACACGTTACAATCATCTGTGTATTTCCAACCCTCAAGTGCAGGAATTGCTGTATAAAAATCTCCTTGAGCAGGCAGATGCCGGAAGCCGGATGGTGCAAATCGGGCAGACCGATTCTTACCAGTGCTGCCACTGTGCCCCGTGCCGCCGCCTTTTCGGCCTCATTCCCAAGGGCAAACCGGGCACCGGAGCTTACAATGCGGATCCTGCCTGGAAAGAAAAATTGTGGATACTTCACCGCAATATGGCTGAACGCTTTATGAAAGACCGTCCCGGGAAACTGGTCTCTATTATGGCTTACGGCCCCACTCAAACGCCGCCGGAAACATTCAAAAAATTTCCCTCCAATACCTGGATCGAACTTGCCCCCTTTGATAACGACACCATAAAACAGTGGAAAAATTATCAGGTCAAAGCCTTTTCAGCCTACCTTTACATCTGGGGAACTTATAACGCTGAAGGCTTCACCCCCAATCAATCTTTCAAAGCTCTGCAAGCTGAAGTTGCCGGTTATTACAAACACAACATCAAAGGTCTTTACCGCTGCGGTTTCGGCGAACTTCCGGGCTTGAGCGGTCCTGCCTATTACATCTGGGGTAAACTTCTCGGCGATCCCAAAGGGGATATGAATCTCTGGCTGAAACAATACTGCCGCTATGCCTTTCCCAAGGCGGCCGTTGAAATGGAACAGTTCTACAAATATCTGGACAGCCGTCTGGAACTCCATTTGAAAAACACAAAAAAAGAGAATTGGAACAGTTCTCTGCTTCTTTCCGGACAAAGCAGAAGTTGGAAACCTTTTCACCTTTATAAACTCCGTTATCCGGAAGCGGTCCTCACAAAACTGGAAAATCTGCTGAAAAAAGCAGAAGCCAAAGAAAAGAATCTCCATATCAAACAGGTTCGCACCGAGTTTGATTATCTCTGCCGCACCGCCCGTGCCGCCCAATCAATGATGGCATTCCGGCTGAACCATTCAGATGAAAACTGGAAAAAAGCTCTTGATGATCTGGAAAAACGGGAACAATTCATCAACTCCCTTTCTGTCAACTACAAAGGTTTTCTCGTTGCCAATAACCGCATTCTTTTCGGACAGGTTACTCGCCCCCAGGTGATGATGGGAGGCAGATTGTCAGCCACGCTGAATGCTCCTTTCAACTGGGGGGCTGTCAAGCTCCGCAAATATAATATCAAACCCTGTGCAAGAGTAATGAAAACCGATGATCCTCAGTGGCAATACCTTGTTCCTCAAAACCGTAACAGCGATATTGCTCCTGAGCTGCGTCCGACTGTGGTAAAATTCCGCAGCCGGAAAGCTCCCGACGGAGTCAAGTTCACCTTTGTTCTTTCAAATGTCAAAGAAAAGCTGCGCAAAGGGTATTACGTCCACATCTTCCTGGGACCGGAAAGGAAAAAACTCAGATGGTTCCCCGGAAAATTTGCCAACAGTGCCCCCGCCTGGTACAAACTGGGACTCACCAATGAGGAAAATAAGAATCAGGGCGATAAATATATTCACTGCCGCGGCCGGGCGGGAAAAGCACTTTGCCCCGCCCCCGGGGTGAAACTTGCTCCCGGAGAAATTTCTGTTGAAATCTTCCTGCCCTTTACATTCTTTGACAAAGTTCCCGGCAAGGGCGACAAATGGCTCCTCAATATTGCCGCCGGAGTCAAAGGCTGTGAATTGATCTGGGAGTACAATATGGAACAGCTCCACTACCGCAACGCAACAGCGGCAAACGGAACATTGATCTTTTAATTCTCTTTCAAAAAGGATAATAAATTATGTTGAAAACACTCTCCTGTCTGTTGGCTGTACTTCTTGGTGCCGCTCTTGTCAACGGTGCTGAAGTACCGAAAAAAAAGGTTCTCGTCGTTATGATCGACGGTATGCGGGCCGATGCCTTTGCCGCCTTCAAGCCCACCACCCTTACAAAACTGATGAAAGGGGAATGGAAACCCGGTTACAAAGGTGCCTGGACTCTCTGTGCCAGAACGATTCCCGATGCTCCCGCCCACAGTGCCCCCAATCACGCCGCCATTGCCACCGGTGTCACCGCAGCCAAACACAAAGTCACCCGTAACGGCACCACAAAACAGGGAAATTGGAAAGAATGGCCCTCCTGGCTCCACCGTTTGAAAAAGGCTCAACCGGAAAAAAAGGCTCTTTACATCCACGCCTGGAGCGAAAGCGGTTATATCGACCCCACCCCCCTCGTCACCCGGATCGGAAAAAGTGACTGGGCCAACACCACTGTCTACCCCAAACTCATTACTGAAAAAGATTGTCCCGACGCCATTATGTATTACATCAACGCTCCGGACGGCGGCGGACACGGCACCGGATTTTATCCCTACGGAGACAACTATTCCCAGACGATCCAGCTGGCGGACCGTTATCTTACCTTGATGCTCGATCTTATTTCCAAACGTCCCTCTTTTTCCGCAGAAGATTGGCTGATCCTTGTAACTGCCGACCACGGCGGTTATGCCAGAGGACACGGTCAGCCCGGCGGTCAGTCTGACACAGTTCCCCTCATTATGGCGGGAAAAAACATCGTCAGCGGCAAACTTGCCGGAACGCCCAGTGTCACAGATCTGCCGGTGACAGCGTTGGAATTTATGGGCGTCAGCACTGCCGGAATGAACCTTGACGGCAAAGTTATCGGCAATAAACTTTCCTCTGAAAAGCCGGGTAAATCCCTTGCAGAAGGTCTGGAAGCCTATATGATTTTTTCCCGCCGTCCCATTCCTGCCAACCGGGCAAAACTTGCCATACGCAGTGCTCAGGTCGGTTTGGGAGTATCTTCCGCCAGCCGCCGTTATATGCTTTTCGGCAATACCCTGAGCTGCGAAGATGTCAAACTGAAAAATGCAAAATTCATTCCTCACGGAATGGTTTTCCACGGTCTTGAAAAACTCAAGATGAGCAATAATCACTGCTTCACACTGACATTCTGGGTCCGTCTGCCTGCAAAACAGCCGGGTGATTCCGTCATTATCGGCAACAAGCTCCAGAGTGAAGATTCCAAGACCGGCTTTTATATTTCCGCCGCCCGGAAAACCTTTAACGGAGCCAAAGGTCCCGGAGTGGTGCTGAACTTCAAAGATTCAAAAGGCCAAAAGAGCTTTGCTATGGGAACTTATGATATTGAACCCAACCGCTGGAACTTTTATGCGGTCACGGTCACTCCTGACAATGCTTTGTATTTCTTCCAGGGCCGCCGGGACGGATATCTCCACTGGTTTGTGGAAAAATGTTCCGGCTCCCTCAACAGCGGCAATCCCTGGTATATTTCCCAGCCTGAAAAGGGCAGCAACAAAGCCAATTTATCTGCCGAGCTCGACGATATGGCTGTCTGGAACAGAAATCTCACTGTTGACGAGATCCGCAAGATTTTTGAAGCAGGCCGCAATGGTTTTGCTCTGGAAGATATCATCAAGTAAAAATATGACACTTGTTCCGGGAAAAACTCCCGGAACGTTCTGCTTAAAGGAAAAATATTATGGTCAAACACGTTATTTTATGGAAACTTAAAGAAGAATTCACCGCCGCTGAAAAAGAGAATATCAAAGCCGGAATCAAAGCCGGTCTTGAAGGTCTCAAAGGCATTATCCCCGGTTTGGAACACATTGAGGTCAAGATCTCAGGACTGCCCTCATCCAATGCCGATGTGATGCTGGATTCCTCTTTCACCGATGCCGCTGCCCTTAAAAATTACGCTGTCCACCCCGCCCACGTTGAAGTGGCAGACACCAAAGTGCGTCCCTTCACAGCCCAGCGGCTCTGCCTGGACTTTGAAGAATAAAAATTTATGCGTTTTCTCACAACTTCAGCAGGTTTTCCCCTCCCCGTACTGGGTATGGGTACCTGGTGTTTCGGCGGCAGAACAGAACACGATCCTGACAATGACGATGCAGTTCAGATTTCCGCTTTGCAGCAGGGAATAGAAATGGGCTTCACCCTGATCGACACGGCAGAATATTACGCCGCAGGCTTTGCCGAAACCCTTATCGGCAAAGCGATCAGAGGTTTTGACCGTCAGAAACTTTTTATCACTTCAAAGGTATGGAAAAGCAATGCCCGCCGGGATGACCTTTTGAGGGCCGCCGAAAATACCCTCAAACGGCTGGGGTGTGACTATCTGGATTGTTATTTGTACCACCACTTCAACAATGAAGTTCCTCTGGAAGAAACAATGGCAGCCCTCAACGAACTTGTAGCGCAGAAAATGACCCGTTCCATTGGAGTAAGCAACTTTTCTGCCCGGCTTCTGCTCCGGGCGGCAGCTCTTTCTTCTGCGCCGGTGGTCATCAATCAGGTCCACTGCAGTCTGGCGGTCCGAGAAGCTCTGGACGATCTTTCTGAAGTCTGCAAGCAGCACCAGGTCATCTTACAGGCCTGGCGGCCGGTACGGGATCTGGAAGCAACGCCCGAATGTCTGGAAATATGTAAAAAATACGACATTTCTTTTCCTCAACTGGCATTAGCCTATCTTCTCAATAAAAAAGATATCTCCGTCCTGACGGCGATGAAAAATCCCCGGCATCTGGCAGAAAATATGGCAGCATTGGAAATTCACCTGACTCCTGGGGAAATGACTCTGCTTGAATCTTATCCCCTGCGCCGCCCCTGCAGTGTGCCTCTGGCATAAGGTGAGTACTGTTCCTTTTACCCTCTCCAATAACCGGATTTGAAAATCAGCCACAGAGTCAGCACTGCATTCAGCAGCACACACAATATAAATTTGATCCGGTACGACACTTTAGCCGTCTTATGACGGAAGATCTGCTGTCCCAGAAGCCCTCCCGGCCATCCCCCCAGCAGATCCCATATCAGCAATCTCCATTCCGGAATACGTCTGTATCCCTGTTCTGCCAGTTCTTTGTCACATCCATAGAAACAAAAAGAAAAACTGCCGGCAGCAAGGATCACAGCTCCCAAAGCATAACTCAATTGTGAAGTTGTCATATATATGATGCCCCCCGCAATAGGCAGCACGCCATAAAAGCGGGCGGCCGTCCGGAGTATTTTCCAGAAAAATGGAGCCTTATCTGCCGGAGCTTTATACTGTTTTGTCATCCTTGATGCGGTTCCTTTCATCTTGCTCTCCCCTTTTGAACAAAAGGGCAGGAATAATATACTCTCTTCCGGTTCAAAAATCAAATTTCCCCCCTGAAATCCCCCTTTTTTTTTGAATTTTATAAAAAAGCAGATAAAATCTTGATTTGAGCTCAGGAGTGAACTTGACTTTTTCCCCGGAGCAGGTTATATTTTCCGCCGTGCAACTATAGGATCTCTTATGTCGAAAGTAATTGAAAACAAATTTATACGTCTTGAATTCGGGAATGACGGAACTTTACTGTCCTTCCGTAACCTTGTAACCGGAACTGAACTGGTGGCCCCTCACGGGCTCTGGCGGCTTGTCTGCAACTGCGGAGACAGCCAGGAAATCGAACTGTCTGCCGAACGCTCCACATCCAGAATTGCAGTAGCACCCCGGAAATTCAAGATCGAATACCGGGACCCCGTGGGTTCCAATGAAGAGAAACTGGATGTCAAAGTGGCCATTCTGGGGCAACTTGTCAATGACGATCTTCATTTGATGATCACCATTTTCAATGGTATGATCAAGGACAATATCATCAAAGAATGTCATTTTCCGTTGTTGAGTCTGAGTAAAGAAGCTTCTGAAATGACACTCCATACCCCGGAACGGGGCGGCACAGTGTGGCCAAACCTGGCCGCTTCACGGGAGCGTTTCAGAAATCAGGGAGCCCCCTATCAGGGCAAACACCACATCTATGAACGTCACGTGACCCGTTATCCAAGTGCAAGTGCATCGCTGAACTGTTTTGAACTCAATTCCGGTACAGAAGGTATTTATTTCGGAAACCACGATGAAAGTTTCCAGTTCACCTGTCACCTGATCGAACACGAAAAACCGGGTAAAATCAATCTGGGTATGATCAAACTGCCTTTCCTCGCTGCCGGTAATCAGGTAACTTATGAAAGTTTCATCATTTCAGCCCACACAGGTTCGTGGCACAAGGGGGCTGACAAATATCGTGCCTGGGCAGAAAAATGGTTCAAATTCCGTGAACATCAGGAGTCTGTCCGCCAGATGCTTGGCTGGCAGCGGATCATTATGCGTTCCCAGTACGGCGAAAACTTCTATAACTTCAGCGATATGGAAAAACTTTGTGCCGAAGGAATGGACGCCGGGATCGATACATTGCTGATGTTCGGCTGGCACGCAGGCGGCCACGACAACGATTATCCCAACTATGTGATCTCCCCCTCTCTGGGCGGTAAGGAAGAATTGATCAAAGGAATCGAAGCCTATCATACCAGGGGCGGCAAAGTGATCCTTTATTCAAACGGTCAGCTCATCGACCACAATAGTGACTTCTACCGTTACGGCAATGGCAAAAGCATTGCGACCAAAGACCTGCGGGGCAATGAGCACATTCAACGCTGGTCATTTTCCGGAGCCGGTATCACCACTGCACTTTTCGGCGGCAGGACCTTTTCCCGGGCCTGTCCCTCTTCCAGAGAATTTTTCGGCATCCTGAAAAAATTTATCGATCTGGCCGCGGAAGTCGGTGCTGACGGTGTCTTTTTTGATCAGCTGGGCGGCGGCGATGATCTTTGCTGTGACTCCGGTCACGGTCACGCGGTGCCTTTTTCCACCATTATGGAAAGCCGCAGTGCTATGCTTGCCAAGTTGAGAAGTTACGCAGAAAACAAAGGACTTTCTTTCGGGATCGAATTGATTTCTGATGTGACAGCCCAGCACGCAGACTATATCCACTCCAACCCCGGCGGTGCCAATGTTGTCAACCCCGCCTGGGAAGAAAAAGGCGAAAAACCCTGTGTCCGTCAGGATTTCAGTTTTTTCCGTTATACCTTCCCCGAAGTAAAACTTTCGAACCGGGATATCAGGGACGAAAAAGATATGGTGCGCCGTTGCAACTATATGCTGGTGCAAAACCTGTTTGCTGATGTTGAAGTTTATCGCTGCCAGCGTTCTATCGGCACGATCCCGGCCTATCAGGAATATCTGGGCAAGATCAACGATTTCCGCAAGAAACACGCTTCTCTGCTCAAGGACGCTCATTTCCGCTCAGATGCCGACTACACCGCAAGCAGTGCGGAATTCTATACCGCAGGCCACCGGACTCCAGAAGGCGATCTTGTCATTATGGCGACCCTTTCACATCTGGATAAATGCAAATGTTCCTTTGAAGTACCGGGATATGACTTTGACTCCGCTGATATTCTCGGAGAAGGAAAAGTTGACAAAAACGGTACTCTTGAATTGAAGCGTTTTGGAGTTGCTCTCCTGAAATTCACTCCCAAAGCATAAAATTCATCAAAAAAAGCGTTGACTGAGAAATGAAACAGCCGGTAGCAGCGACTCCTGAGTTGAGGGAAAAAGCCGAATGGGACACCATATTGTCCGCCTGTACAGGAGCATTGGGCGATGTTACTTTGACAGACAGTGCGGTCATCATTCTCTTTGCCGCAATGATGGGGGCGGGAGATATGTTTTCTATGCTGACCACCGCCATTATGCCCTTTATGAATGGTGTTTTTCTCATTCCTATGGCCATTGTGGCAACGAAAGTGGGAGTCCACCGTTTGATCGTCTGGGCCTGTTCCATTTCAGCACTGGGATATTTTCTCATTGTAGCAACGCCCTTTTTCGGCAGCTGGGGTGTGACCATTATGATTACGACCCTGACACTGTTTGCCATACTCCACACCGGTTATGTGGCGTGCTGGTTCCCGATCCTTGACTCCATTCTCACGCCGGAACGCAGGGGAGCCTATTTGAGCAAGATGCGTTTTTTGTGGCAGTTGTCCTCTGTGACGTTTCTTTTTGCGGTGGGAAAAATGCTCCCCAAAGAACCTGCTTTGTGGCAGCTTCAGCTGGCACTTTTGGCAGCGGCGATCATTTTTTCAGGCAGAGCCTTCTTTCTTTCCCGTGTTCCTGTTTTCATTCAGGAAAAGAAAGAAGCTTTCGGATTCCACGACGGCCTGGTCACAGCTCTGGGGAACAAGGCACTCACGGCCTATTCCTCATACCTTTTCCTCCTGAATCTGGCGGCATTCGGCACGATTCCCCTGTCGGTGCTGTTCCTGAAAAATCACCTGAAAGCCCCTGACAATATCATTGTGATGATTTCAGCTGTTACTTTCGGCGGTATGCTTCTGGGGTCGCTTCTGGCGGGCAGGATCATTAAAAAACTGGGAATAAAAATGACCCTTATTGCGATCCACGCAACATTCTGGCTGACCAACAGCTGTTTATTTTTCATCGGCAAGGGCAATAATGTCACCTACGCTCTTATCACCTTTCTGATGCTGCTGTACTGCTTTACCTATGCCGCTGCCAATGTGGCCACCACAAGTGAAATGATGGCAATGGCGACTCCCGGAAACAAAACGATGGCAATGGCGGTATGCGGTTCATTTTCCTCCATCGGAGGCGGTCTTTCCCGGGTCATCACTTCCGTCATTCTGGGGGCGGGTATCCTTGCTCCTGAATGGCATATCAAAGGAATTAAGTTCTGCCATTATCAGACCTTGTTTCTGATCTATGCGGTCTGTATTCTCTTTGCGGCAATGCTGCTGGTCATCGTCCCGGCCGTAGTCCCCAAAGGGAAATACGCTTACGGTCGGGAATAAGCCTTACTTTGAGCCGAAGGGGATAAAGCAAATGTGCCCTGACAACTTTCCCTTTTCGTTACGGAAGTGCAGGAACCGGTAAAGGAAAGACCACTCTGAACTTCTTTCATCAGAATTCACCGTTACAAAGGGAAAACAGAGCACAGAAGTACGTTTCCCCTCCCGCCGGTAACGGTAAAGAAATTCCAGCACGCTGAAGTGGGATTTTTCAGGAGCTTTTGCACTGCGCAGCAGCAGACAGAGGAAGCTCCATTTGTGAAAAACCTCCCCTCTGTCGCTGCTGAAAAACAACGATCTCACCTTTGAAACTTCAGAAGCAGTAATATGTTTTGCAAACAGCTCTTTTTTCGCTTTTCCGGTATTGTCCCGGTATGCGATATCCAAAGAAGCCAAATCTGAAGTCAATTTTTTTTGCAGTTTGTCAATTGCGGCTTTGGCTCTCAATTGACTGCGTCCCAATCGTCCCAATTCTTGAAGCAAGGGTTCTCTGCTTGCTTCAAGGGCTTTCAGATCTTCAAGATCAGGCAGTGGCATATTGCACTCAAGAGCAGCTTGTTTGAAAAGCCTTTTCCGTTCGCTTTGAAGTTTGGCATTTCTTTGAAAAACGCTCTTTTTCCATTCAAGATCATTTAACGACCGCAATACATTTCTCAACTTCACCCCATAATTCTTTTGACGCGGAACATAAAATTTTCCTTTTTCCCGTACAGCAAGAAATACCCCCCAGTTTTGTTTTGAATATTCAAAAGCATTCTTAAATCTGCTCCGGTACAAATCTTCTTTTTCCGCAACTTCAATGGTGGGATATTGGCGGTAAGTGCTCTGATAAAGTGGGTACAGGATCCCTGAACCGGCCTTTTTGCCATTATCACTTTCATATTCCCAGGACAAGAGGGGCAGACAATAACGAAAAAACCCGTCCTTATCCCGTCCCCAGCCGCTCAAGAGGCAGTTGAGCAGAAAGGAATACCCCTTTTTCCCATAATCATAGTGCCACAAGGGGAAAAAGCCTGAGCCGGAATGTTCCAATTTCCGGGGAATTTTTCCTGAATATTTAAGAAAATCCAGATAAAAGGCGACCTGTTCCGGCGTTTTAACTTCTCTGGGCAGAACGACACCGTATTTTTTCAAATTTTCATTGCACCACAACCGGAAATAGGTTCCGGCAAACAAACTTTTGCGGTGCCCGTATATGGCAGGCATCAATTCATCGGTGACACTTGTTTCATAGCGTTTGTATGCGCCATACATTAAAGGCAGGGAGATAAATTCTTCACTATGGAGCTGTTTTTCGTAAAAAGTCAAAAATAAAGGCAATGAAACGCTGAAACTGCTTTTTCTCATCCAACGGGGAACGATCAAGGTGTTGTTGACCGTTTTTTGCCGGTAAAGGATTTTCAGGATGTCAAATTCTTTTTTCTCCTGAGAAATACTTTTGTGGAAGAAAGGGAAAAAACCGTAATATTCTTTTGAAACTTTTTGAGCAAGTTCCTTTTTCAATGCGGCAAAAGCGGCATAGTCTTTGACAGGTTTCAAGCCGTATTCCCGGCAAAAGAGATCCACAATAAAACGGTTGTCTGAAAAATTTTTTCCATTGACCCCACTCAGCAGATCATAGAGTTTGAAATGCTTTTCTTTCCCCGTGTAAAAGAGTCCCCCTGCCAAGGTATATTCCTGCTTCGGGGAAAAACTGTGCCAGTACAAAGGCCCCAGAACAGAACGGAGCGTTTCATTGCGGCTCTCTTTATAAGAGTAAGGTATGGAATAAAAGGCGTTTTTATCCTTGAAATAAAGAGGCAGCAAAAAATGTTCCCGGGGACTGTGCCAGGCCCACACAGGAAACACGCCCCAGACAGATTCAGATTTGCCGTTATGCCACCAGACAGGCCCTGTAAAATTGATAAAATCCCGGGAAAAGAGGAAACAGGGAAAAATATAGGTCATATCCCATTGGCCTCGTGCGAATGTGATTGTAGGAAATACATATTTGCTATTCTGCCCCCAATAAACAAGAGGAAATATTCCCCAGGCTTTTTTATTGGCCCAGACCGGCCCCCAGTAAGAAAATTTTTCGCCCCGGTGAAAGAAAGGGACACTGCCGCAAGAATCCTTTTTCCAGTAGGTATTCAACACCCAGCCGGATTCATTGTTCCACGCAGACAAAGGAAAAAGAACACTTTTTTCCCGTCCTTCCTGCACATAAAAGGGACGGACAGCAAAACCGTAGGCATCACAGTCGATCAAGGGCCACAGGGCATTCCAGTAATCCCGGTGGCGGAAGAAAAAGGGCCAGAGATTGATTTCACCGCCCAACTGCCGTGAACGGAGTTTTTGAGGAAGCCGGGGCAGATTTTTCATTCCTTTGAGCCGGTCGGCTTTCGGAGGAGTATAAGAAGAAACATTCCCTGTAATACGCATCATACGTTCACTTGACGCACAGGAACACAGCAGCAAAAGGCCCAAAGTCCCCACAGAGATAAAACGCATTCTTTTCACCTTTCCCGAATAATTGATGAGAAATTGCAGCTCAAAAACTCAAGTACAGAAGTTCCACGCGGAAATCCTGAGTTTCAAAGATAATTTACCACATCTCAAAAATTTTTTCAACTCTTTATTCTGAAATACTTTTCACTTTCTTCTTTTTTCCGCTTTCAGTACCGCCTTGACTGATTTGCCGGTTATTCAATAAAATTTTTCCTTTACAACTGGAAAAAAATAACTTTCAGTTGTATAGTATATCCGTTCAATTTATTTTCAACAACAAATTGGAGAAATTCAATATATGAAACTCACAACCGTGTTTTTTGGGGTACTTTTGGCAGCTTCCGTTACACTCCGGGGCGTCGAAAGTATACCGGGAGTCAGAGGCAAAGCTGTAAATCTTAATGGAGATCTTGCCTATCTCTATGCCCCTTCTCTCAAACCCTTTGATTTCAAAAAGGGAATGAGTGTTTCTTTCTGGATAAAGGGCAATATCTGGACTGCCGAAGGCGGGATCATTTCAAACATCGGAGATACCATTATCAGCAAACGTTTTGACTCTCCTGACAGCGGCTTTTACTTCAATTCCCGCTTCGGCCGCAAACCCGGAGCCGTGCTTTGGGCCCCCAAATGTTTTAAGGCCCCCCTCAATAAATGGGTGAATATTGCCTTTACTTACGATACTCAAACCCGTCGTGCCACAAGTTATTGTGACGGAAAACCCTGTACCGTTTGGGATGTGGGTAAAACATATCCCGGCCGGGCAAATTACCAACTCAGCGGTAAAATTTACAAAAATCTTCCTTTCCGCCTCGGAACCGGGACAAAAGGAAGTTTTGACGGGGCACTTGATGAGATTTTTATTTATAACCGCCCCCTGACTCCTCAGGAAATGGCTCAGGTCCATACGGGGAAACTTCTGCCCGGATTGCAGGCGGCCTATCTCTTTGATGATCCTGCCAATATAGGCAAAGACAGCAGCCCTGCCAAGCGTCATCTTGTAAAGGCAACCGGCTTACTGGCACAAAAGCTGCCCCGTATCGGTTCAAAAATAAAGACAAAGGTCATTGCTTCAGATAAAAAAATGGCTGTATGGAGCAGAAGTGCTGTCGAAAAGAGCTTCAAATACGATCAAATCATCAATACAGGCAAAACAACTGAAGTTGCCGCAGAACTGGCAAAAAATGAATACGAATCCTTCCAGCTGGTTCTTTCGCCTTCACAAGTCCTGAAAAATGTAAAAGTGACCTTGAGTGATTTCACGCTCAACGGAGATAAACTTGCAACACAGCTGCACAAGGTCGACTATGTAAAGATATTCAAAAACAGCTCTCTTTCTGTTACAACTCCCGGAACTGTTTTCGGAGAGGCTGCCACGATGTTTGAACAGATCATCAATCGCGGTCCCGGCGAATATCCTGATCCGCTGCCCCCTGCCAAAGTTCTTGCAACCGCCTCCCCCGACCGGAGTTACGCTTACTGGATCACAGTCAAAAGCAGTGCGGCGACCCCTGCCGGCATCTACACGGCCCGGGCGGTGGTGACTGCCGACGGCAATTATAAAATGACCGTTCCCCTGAAAGTCAAGGTTCGTAATTTTACTCTGCCTGAAGTTTTCAACAGTTACAACAGTGCTGTTATGGGATACCGTATTTCAAAAGGAAACAGAGAAAATTTCCACCGGGTCGCTTCTGAACATCACGTTACCTTGTGTGTTCTTGCCCAAGACCCCGTCATCACCTTTGACGCCAAAGGCAATATGAAAGTCGATACCACAGCATTTGACAAAGAGGCCGGGTACGCCGTCAAAAAATACCGTGCCAATACCATTTATTTTCCCGGCTGGGGATTTTATCAGCTGCCCCGGGATTACAATCTGTCTCAAACCTGGTGCGGCATCCCCGTCAGCAAAGCCCCCGGCAAGCTGACTGAGGAGTTCAAAGAGAAATTCGGCCGCTATCTGGAATATATGACCAGGCATTTGAAAAAGAAAAATCTTCTTCAATATACCCGTATCAGTATGGTGGATGAACCTCATACTGCCGCTGATTACGCTTTGTGTCAGGAATTTGCCGCCCTTGTACACCGTCACGCTCCCGGAGTCAAAACACTGGTCACCAAGTGGCCTATGAAACCTCTGCTGGGAGCTCCGGACATCTGGTGTCTCGGAATGATCATTCCTGCTGATATCAAAGCTGCCATAGCCCGGGGAGAAACTTTTGAATGGTATCCCAACTGGCACTTTGTTATTGACCGTCCCCTTATGGACAGCCGTATGCTGGGATTTATGATGTACAAATTTCATATCAGAGGTATCCTTTATTTCAATATGTGTCACGGCTGGGATAATCCCAAACTGGTGCGGATGAGTCCAGCTTACACCTACCCCAACGGCAGAGTCATTCACGGGCTGGGACAGATGCTCTATCCGCCTGAAGAAAAAAACGGCAAGCCTTTGAGTTCATTGCGTTTTGTTATGTGCCGAGATGCTTATGAAGATTATGAATATTTCCTGCTTGCAGAAAAGCTCATTAAAAAGATCAAGGATCCCGTAAAAGCTGCCGCCGCGGCAAAACTGCTTAAAAACGCGTGTGATGCCATTGTCCCTGCATACGAAGCCGATGCAATGGGCAAGGCGTGGAAAAAGACCCAGTGGGAAACGGACGGAAGCAAACTTCTCATCTGGCGTAAAAAAATCGCAGATCTTATTGAATCTCTGCAAAAATGATCTTTGAGAACTTGTAAACAGTACTCCATTGATCCTTTGTGAATTGATTTTACAGGATTTTTTATAATGACAAATACTCTTTTTTCAGAAGAAACGCTCCGTAAAAAGAAAATGGCGATTCTCTTTTGCGGAGTTGTTATGTACTTTTTTACCAATATGTCAAAAGTCCTGATCCCGGGTACAGTTTTCAATGAACTTCAGTCCGCCGGGCTGGATGTCAAAAGTATTTCCGCTCTGGGAGCATTTTATATGTATGCCTATGCAGGCAGTCAATTGCTGGCGGGAATCTTTTCTGACCGTTACGGCGGCGTGCGTATATTGCTCATAGGGGGCTCAATGTTCACTGCCGGAACGATCGGCTTTCCTTTTATGGAAAACATTTACCTGATGTACTTTTTCCGTCTTCTCACAGGTTTCGGAGCGGGAACAGTTTTTCTCGGTGTGGCAAAACTGCTGGCAGACCTTTTTTCAGCAAGATTTGCCATTGCTATGGGGACGATCCTGGTCTTTGGCTACATCGGTCCCACGGCGGGGACTCTGATTGTCTTTCTCATCAAAGCTGTCGGCTGGCAATGGGCAATGGCACTCCCGGGAATGATCGCTGTTACAGTCCTCCTTGCCATTGTCTGTCTGATGAAAGGAACTGTGAAACCTGTCACAAAGGGCCAAAGCCTTGAACCGCTTTTTACCATTGTCAAACAGGGACGTATGTGGCTGCTGTGGCTCACAAGTTCGGTGGTATTCGGAGCTTATTATGTGCTGCTGGCTCAGATCGGTCAGAAAAGTATTACGGATTTCGGCAACCTTTCCGCCCCTAAAGCGGCCCTTTGCATTACCGTTATGACCATTATGGTGGCCCTCAATAATATGGGAGTCAATCTGATGCTGAAAGTGTGCGGAAACCGCCGCAAGACAGTAGCTTCAGGAGGCATTATCTGCACAATGGTTGGAGGAGCCGCAGGTTATCTTGCGTTCTCAGGCAGCTGGGGGCTGCCGGGAGTGTTCACCGCCTTTTTCCTCATCGCTCTGCCTGCAGGATTTTTCCCTCTTTACAGTCTCATTGCCAAAGAACTCGCCCCGCCCGAACATACCGGACTTTCAGTGGCTCTCATCAACTTTATGGCATTTGTTTTCATCGCCCTTTTTCAGAATATTTCGGGCAGGATCCTGCAAAACTACACCCCAGTTCAGGGAGTATTCCCCCCTGAAGCCTACGGAGCTATCTTTATTTTCATCGGTCTTGCCGCCCTGGTCGGCGTGATCTCCTCCTTCTTTGTTCCTGAAACACGCCCTGAAAATCAATAAATAACGTGCTGAAAAAGCCCCCGTTCCTGAAAACAGGAGCGGGGGCTTTTGAATTGTAAGAAACAATCAGTAACGGTAATGTTCGTTCTTATAGGGACCGTCAACAGTCACGCCGATGTAGGCGGCCTGTTCTTCAGTCAGGGTGGTAAGTTTAGCTCCCAGCTTGTCAAGGTGGAGCCGGGCAACTTCTTCATCAAGTTTCTTATCAAGCAGATAGACACCCACTTCACGGTTGGCATTGCGGGCAATGTCGATCTGAGCAAGAGTCTGATTGGTGAAGCTGTTTGACATCACAAAGGAAGGATGTCCTGTGGCACATCCCAGGTTCACCAGACGGCCCTCAGCCAAAAGATAGATAGAGTGACCGTCAGCAAAGGTATAAGAACTTACAGGACAGCTGTTGTCCTTGATGACAGTTTTCTTTGCTTCAGGACAGGCTTCCAGTTCAGCCACTTCGATTTCGTTGTCAAAGTGTCCGATATTACAGACGATCGCCTGATCCTTCATCTTTTTCATATGTTCCAGACGGATGATACGGCAGTTTCCTGTGGTGGTCACATAGCAGTCGGCAATGGGCAGAGCATCTTCCACAGTGCAAACAGTGAAACCTGCCATACAGGCCTGCAAAGCACAGATGGGGTCAACTTCACTGACCAGCACCCGGGCGCGTTCGTTACGCATCGCTTCGGCACAACCTTTACCTACGTCACCGTAACCGCACACCATTACGGTCTTGCCTGAAAGCATCACATCAAGAGCACGTTTGATACCGTCGGTCAAACTGTGACGGCAGCCGTAGACATTGTCAAATTTGCTTTTGGTCACAGAGTCATTCACATTGATGGCAGGGAAAAGGAGTTCGCCCTTCTTTGCCATCTGTTCCAGACGGTGTACCCCTGTGGTGGTTTCTTCGGAAACGCCTCTGACTTTGGCAGCGACTTTGTGCCAGTGCTGAGGATCTTCGGCAAGGACCTTTTTCAAAAGGGCATTGATGATCTGAAGTTCAGCCACATCAGTGGGTTCGTCAAGAATGGAAGGATCGTTTTCAGCTGCCACGCCCCGGTGGATCAGCAAAGTGGCATCACCGCCGTCGTCAACGATCTGGTCAGGACCGCTGCCGTCGGGCCAGGTCAAAGCACGGTAGGTGCATTCCCAATATTCTTCCAGAGTTTCGCCCTTCCAGGCATAGACAGAAACACCAGCCTGAGCGATAGCGGCGGCGGCGTGATCCTGCGTGGAAAAGATATTGCAGCTTGCCCAGCGCACATCGGCACCGAGAGCTTTGAGTGTTTCGATCAGAACGGCGGTCTGAATGGTCATATGCAGACTGCCCATAATTTTCACGCCTTTAAGGGGCTGCTGGGGACCGTATTTTTCACGGGTGGCCATAAGGCCGGGCATCTCTTTTTCAGCGATGTTGATTTCCTTGCGTCCGAAATCAGCAAGGGCGATATCTTTGACTTTGTACATATTACAATCCTTTGATCTCTTGAAAAACTTTGTCCCAGGCCTCAGCATCAAGGCGGGAGCCCATAACTTTAACAACTTCCCCGGAAATGCGGGAACCGATGGTACCGCATTTGCTCAAGGGAGCTTCTGCGGCAAGGCCTCTGATGAATCCTGCGGCATAAAGGTCACCGGCAGCAGTGGTATCCACAGGATGTTCCACCACAAAAGCCGGAATAAAGGCTTTTTCACTGCCTCTTACAGCGACAGAACCCCGGACACCGGATTTCACAACGGCGACTTCACAAATCGTACTCAATTTGTCAGCCATTTCTTCAACCGTCATTTCCCCCAGCAGAGCGGCACCTTCTTCTTCATTGGCAAAAAGCAAGTCCACATAGTTGGGCAGCACATCCTTGAGAAGTTTCTCTTTGAAAATACCGACCACTTCAAAACTTGCCAAATCGAAACCGATCCGGCATCCGGCGGCTTTGGCCCCTTTGATCAGAGTGTCAAAAACAGGAGAAAAGAGCATATAGCCCTCGATGTAAACCAGATCAAAGGGTGAAAAATCCACCTTTTCGATCTCCTCCTGCTGCAAAAGCAGAGAAGCCCCCAGAGCTGAACGCATCGTTCTTTCGGCATCGGGAGTTACGATTGAAAGACATTTTCCGGTGGGAGCTGCGGAAGTGACAATAAAATAATCATCTCTCCCGCCATTCTTTTTGAACTCATCCCGGTAAAAATCCCCGGCACTGTCTTCACAGAGTTTTCCCAGCATTGCACATTCGATTCCCATCTTTGCGAGAGCAAAAATGGTATTCCCGGCAGAACCTCCGGGAGCCTGTTCCGGCTGCACACCGGAGTGTCCGACTAAAGTCTGAATGACCTCAGGCTCCACCATTTCCATACCGCCCTTGGCACCGGAAACGTACTCTTTTAAAAAGGCGTCATTCACATTGATGAGCAGATCCACCAGGGGTGAACCGACGCCGAGGATTTTCCACGCCATAATACTCAGTTGACTCCGACGGCTTTACGCAGATCGTCGATGCGGTCGGTCTTTTCCCAGGGGAAGATATCCCGGCCGAAGTGACCGTAGGCAGCAGTCTGCTGGTAGCTCCAGCCGCAGGGACGTTTGAGCTGGAGTTTTTCAACGATGGCAGCGGGACGGAAGTCAAAGACTTCAGCCACGATGGCAGCAAGTTTTGCATCATCCATAACGCCGGTGCCGTAGGTGTCAACGTTGACGCTCAGAGGTTTTGCAACGCCGATGGCGTAAGCGACTTGGATCTCGCATTTTTTAGCAAGTCCGGCAGCAACGATGTTCTTGGCGGCATAGCGGCAGAAATAAGCTGCAGAACGGTCAACCTTGGAGGGATCTTTGCCAGAGAAAGCACCGCCGCCGTGAGAACCAACACCGCCGTAGGTATCAACGATGATCTTGCGTCCGGTAAGACCGGTATCGCCGTGGGGGCCGCCGATCTCGAAACGTCCGGTGGGATTCACATAATAGGTGATATCTTCTTTCATCAGCTCGGCAGGGATCACTTTGGCAGCGACTTCACGGGTAAGAGCTTCCAGCCATTCGATCTCCATATCGGGGGTGTGCTGATGTGAAAGCACGATGCTTTCCACAGCCACAGGTTTTCCGTCCCGGTAACGGATGGAAACCTGACTCTTGGAGTCAGGACGCAAATATTTGTATTTCACAGGATCGCTCTTGCGCAGACGGGCAAATTCAGCCACCAGCTGGTGAGCGTAGTAGATGGGAGCGGGCATAAGAGCCGGAGTTTCATCACTGGCATAGCCGAACATCATTCCCTGGTCGCCGGCACCCTGTTCAAGGAATTTGCCCTGACCTTCGGTAACGCCCATAGAGATATCGGGAGACTGTTTGTGGATCGCCACCATTACTTTGGCATCATCGGCACAAAACCCCACACCGTGTTCATTGTAACCGATATCACGGATGGCAGCAAGAGCAGTTTCCTGCCAGTTGACTTTTGCCTTGGTGGTGATCTCGCCGGAAATGACCACAAGGTCGGTCGTGGTCAAACTTTCGCAGGCAACACGACTGTCAGGGTCCTGAGCCAGACAGGCGTCGAGGATAGCATCTGAAATCCGGTCACAGACCTTGTCGGGATGTCCTTCTGAAACAGATTCAGAAGTAAAAACGTGTTCAGCTTTGATCTTACTCATTATGATAATCTCCTTTTAGACTTTATTTACACACGAGGGCACCGGAAAGTAAATCCCGATGCCTGAAACGTATAATATATTCTGCTTTTAAGCTGAAATTCAGCGAGGCAGCAGCATAGGCACGGGAACCGCACGACGGTTTTTACGCCAGGACGCGGCATCATTGCCGGCCAAAGCGGGCTTGTCTTCGCCGAAACTCTGGGTTTTCATCTTGTCAGCAGCAACGCCGTTGGCTTCAAGAGCGGCACGAACAGCATTGGCACGGCGTTCACCCAAAGCACGGTTGTATTCTTCGGTACCGCGCTGGTCGCAATGCCCTTCGATAACAAGAGCCAGCTGAGGATTTTCATTCATATACTGTGCAATGCTGCGAACTTTGTTCATTTCAGAAGCCACCAGGACATCAGAATCATAAGCAAAGTAGATCACAGGCATATTCAGACGTTTTCCGCTGGGATCAGCAAGGACCCAGCCGTCTTTGTCGGCACCTGAAATAGCAGGATCATTGGGGTTCTCGGTCCAATTGGAACCGCCGGGAGTCTGGGGAATTGCAGTAGGACCTTCGACAGGTCCGCCATTGGGATCTTCCACTGCAACAGGGAAAGCCCTTGTATTTTTATCATTGTCTGCTTCCCAGTCCAGAGACTTGGATTTGCAACCGCTGACAAGGAGCAGAACACTGGCAGAAAGAACCAATCCGACAACACTGATACGACTAAACATTTTCAAACTCCTGATTTTTATTTTTATTGGGATATATTAAAAACAACACTCACTTTTCACCCAGAAATCTGACGCTCCCCGCCATTCCGTGGGCATCAAGTTTTTCCATTGCTCCGAAACGTTCAATAATTTCAACCTCCCGTTTGAGAGCATTTCTGGTATATTTTACAATGCTGGTCCGGCGGAAGAAAGCTGCGCTTTCCAAACCATTGAACCGCAGAGCACTTGATGCCGTCGGCAGCACGTGAGAAGGTCCGGCACAGAAATCACCGGCAGGTTCCGGCGTCCAGGGCCCCAGGAAAATGGCACCCGCAGCTTTGAGTTTGGGCAGCATTTTTTCGGGAGCTTCGCACTGAACTTCCAGATGCTCAGGAGCGTAAAGGTTGGCCACTTCAGCCGCCCGGTCAAGGTCGGGAACGCTGATAAAAAAGACACCTTTTTCCCAAACTCTGTCAATGATTTCCTCACGGGAAAGCTGAGACTTCTGGCGCAAGCAAGCCTTTTCCACAGCCTCAAAAAGCTTTTCATCCGTAGAAACCAGCACAGCCTGTTCCAAACCGCTGCCGTGTTCAGCCTGACTGAGCAAGTCAGCTGCGACAAACTCAGGATTGGCATCCTTGTCGGCAATAATAAGAATTTCAGAAGGTCCTGCCACCAGATCAATGGCAACTTCTCCGTAAAGAAGTTTTTTGGCTGCGGTCACATAAGCATTGCCCGGGCCCACCAGCTTTTGGACTTTGGGAATTCCGGGAACGCCGACTGTAATGGCGGCCACACCGTAAATGCCCCCCAAACGGTAAACTTCAGTCACACCGGCACACTTCATTGCAAACAAAGTTTCAGGATGCACGCCCCCCGCAGGAGTCACTGCGACGATCTCTTTCACACCGCAAGCCTTGGCAATGGCGGCAGTATGCAAAACCGTGGAAACAAGAGGAGCTGTTCCGCCGGGGATATAGACACCCACACGGTCGAGGGGATTGAACTGCTCTCCCACAACGACTCCGTCGCGGATTTTCTTTTTCCAGTTTTTGGGCAAAGTCTCTCTGGCAAAGGCCTGCACCTGACGGCAGGCAGTACGGATAGCCTTTTTATCTTTGGCAGAGACCTGTTTTTCAGCGGCTTCGATTTCTTCTGCAGAAATACGCATAGAATCAAAGTCCAGCTTGACGTGATCAAATTTTTCGGCGTATTCACAAATAGCTTCCACGCCCCTGGTCCGTACATCCGCAATAATTTCCGCTGCAGCCTTTTCGGCGGCGGGGGGATATGCCGGACGGTTGCAGAGGAGTTCAAGCTGTGAACGCCACTCATCCCGGCAGCAATCTATCTTTATCATTCATTCACCCTGACAAGTTCGTTATCAATAAGGCGGGTCGTTCCGAAAAACACGGCAGCAGCAAGAAGGATCTCTTTGGTTTGAGCCGTGGGAGCCTTCATTGTCGCCCGGTCGAGACCTTCCACATAGTCCACTCTGCCGCCTGCGGCAGTAATG
The DNA here is from genome assembly GCA_015061745.1 of Lentisphaerota bacterium. GTDB lineage: Bacteria > Verrucomicrobiota > Lentisphaeria > Victivallales > Victivallaceae > UBA1784. The sequence continues at coordinate 41,825 of SUWB01000012.1, forward strand.
GATTCAACGGCACTGCGGCAAATATCATCGAGAGCAGTAAAACCTTTTTCCTCAAGTTCTTTTCTGCCGGCGACCAGTGCCCGGTGGATCGAAAGAGCCCGGGAACGTTCATCGGCTGAAAGATACCGGTTGCGGGAACTCAAAGCCAATCCGTCTTCGTCTCTCACCAGAGGACAGGGAATGATCTCAACTTGAAAATCCAAATCCCGCACCATACGTTCAATAACAAAGCACTGCTGAGCATCCTTGAGCCCGAAACAGGCAAAATCCGGCTGAGCCAGATGAAACAGTTTCCCGACGACCGTGGTCACGCCGCGATAGAAGGCTGGACGGCTGGCTCCGCACAAGGGCTTTGCCAAATCACTTTCTTCGATCCAGGTGGAACAGTCAGCGGCATACATTTCAGCGGTATCAGGAGCAAAAAGCACATCGACCTTGTGCTCCTCACACATTTTTTTATCCCGTTCAAAATCCCGGGGATACCGATCAAGGTCTTCGGTGGGACCGAACTGAGTGGGATTGACAAACAAAGTAACGATCACCACATCAGCTTTGGCTCTTGCCACATCCACCAGAGACATATGTCCTGCGTGCAGATACCCCATTGTGGGCACAAGACCGATGACCTTGCCCTGACGGCGTGTTTCAGACGCAAAACGCGCAAGTTCTGCTTTGGTACGGAAAATAATCATTTTTCAGGGACTTCCACCATCCAGTTGTGCGTATCTTCCACTTCGCCGTACTGGATACCGGTCAGACGGTCATACAGTTTCTTGAGCTGGGGACCGATTTCAGTCAGACCGAAGTCAAAGAATTTTCCGTTGTCCAGCAGACGGCCGACAGGAGTCAGTACCACAGCAGTACCGCAAGCGGCGATCTCAGCAAAGTCGTACACTTCTTCAAGTTTGATCTTGCGGCGTTCGGCGGGCATACCCAAATCCTGAGCCACCTGCATCAGGGACTTGTTGGTCACGGAAGGCAGAATGGAATCTGAAAGGCTGGTAACATATTTGCCTTCTTTGGTCACTGCCAGAAAGTTACTGGTGTTGAATTCATCCACATAGGTATGGGTGGCAGGATCAAGAAAGAGAGAGATAGGACAATGATATTCGTGCTTTGCCCGGTGATAGGGCAGCAGACTTGCGGCATAGTTTCCGGCAGCTTTGATAGTACCGGTACCGTGAGGTGCAGCACGGTCATACTGACGTTCGACCATAGCATCCACAGGCTTGATACCGCCCTTGTAATATGCGCCCACAGGCATAACCATAATGATCAGTTCATATTCAAAACTGGCATTGACTCCGATCTGAGGAGAAGTACCGAACATCACAGGACGGATGTAAAGAGAACCACCGGTGCCATAGGGAGGAATATAATCAGCATTATCAGCCACCACAGCCTTGACAGCTTCCACAAACTTGTCCACAGGGAATTCAGGCATCATCAGGCGTTTGGCGGAATCACACATACGCTTGCCGTTTTCATCGGGACGGAAAACACGGATCTTGCCGTCTTTGCAGCGAAAAGCCTTCAATCCTTCAAAGATCGCCTGACCGTAGTGCAGCACATTGGCGGCAACGGAGATACTGACATTGTAATCATTGCAAAGTTTCCCGGCATCCCAGGCCCCGTCGGCGTAATGGAAGCGGATGTTGCTGCGGGTAGGCATAAATTCAAAACCGAGTTTTTCCCATTCAATATTCATAGTAAAAGTTCCTTTATGTTGATGTTGACATTGTTTCACTGAAATAATATAGCTCCCCCCTTGTCATTTATCAAGGGGTTATTGTAAATTTTTTTCATTCCTTGCTGCTGCAGGAAATTTTCTCAAGCTCGGCGATGGACTTGTCCGTTGCCCCCCGGTTTTCAGCAATCAGTTCAAAAGCCCGTTTTCCCAACGCGATGCGTTTTTCTTCAGACCGAAACAGCTCTGCAAGGATGGAAACAAGTTCCCGCTCATCTGCAACGGTTTTCAAACCGTTACCGTCACGCAGCAAAGCAAGAAGCACTTTGAAGTTGCGCAGCACCTGCCCCGTCACAATGGGTTTGCGCAGCAAAGCAGGCTCTATCAGATTGTGTCCTTCATCGTGACCTGCCAGAGACTTACCCATAATGACCACATCGGCTCTGCTCATCAGTTTCAGCATTTCACCAGTGGTATCAGCCAGAAGCACGTCCACTTCCTGAGGGGGGAATCCGGCCGTGCGTCTGTGACAGGAAAGAGCGGCTTTTTCCACAACGGCGGCCACATCGTCAGCTCTTTCTGCGTGACGGGGGACCAGCACCAGTTTCAAATCCGAAAATTCTTTTTTCAGTTCTGCAAAGGCTTCAGCGATCAGAGCTTCTTCGCCGGAATGGGTACTTGCTCCCAGCAGGATCTTCTTTCCGGAGCCGAAATACTTTTCATACTCCGGATCCCCCAGTTCTTCGGGGAGCTGCTGATCGAATTTGAGATTTCCGGTCACCATCGTCTTGGCTTCAGGAGAAACATTCAGCACCCGTTTTTCATCCTCGGCACTCTGCATCATCATAATAGAAAAGTTTTCCAGCAGCGGCCGAAAAAAACAACGCATTTTATAATATCCTTTGCAGGAATGATCCGAAATACGTCCATTGACCAGAGCAACAGGGATATTTCTTTTGCGGCACATCCAAAGCAGATTGGGCCACAATTCAGTTTCAAAAATAGCCAATTGCACAGGCTGGATCAGATCCAGCGTGGTTTTGACAATCCAGGGGAAATCAATGGGAGCAAAGATCACAGTGCAGTTTTCGGGACAATTTTTTCTGGCCAGTTCCTGTCCGGTAGTCGTGGTGGTGGAAATGACAAACTTCCGTTCAGGGTGCTGCTTCAAATAGCTGCGGATCATAGAAATGGCAACGACCGTTTCCCCCACACTGACAGCGTGGACCCAGACCGCTCCCCGGAACTCCTGAAGTTCCCGCCGCCGTTCCGGAGAAAAACGACCGAACCGTTCGGAATAGGTGGATTTCCAACCGCCGCGGTTGCGGTACTTGATAATCAGCCCGGGCAGAAAGAACAGGAATCCCACGGGCAGAAAGATATTATATAAAAGCTTTCTCATATCGCAGTTGTACCTTTGTCACTAAAAGTTTAATTCAAATCTCAGCCAACTCAGGAAAACGTTCCCGAAGCACACCGGCAACGATTTCCTCAACTTCAGCAGCCCTGCCGCAGGCAAGAGCCTTTTCTGCCGCCTGAACGGCATCGTACATAGAAACAGAACGTATCGCCCGCCGTACAATGGGCAAGGCACTGTCAACCATACTCAATTCGTGCACACCCAATCCCACCAGCAGTACTGCCAGAGCCGGATCAGCGGCCATCTGACCGCATACAGAAACGGGGATTCCCCCTTCCCGGGCACCTTCCACAGTCTGTTTGATAAGTTTGAGCACAGAGGGGTGAGCCGGACGATAAAGGTAGGCAACGTGTTCATTGCCCCGGTCAATGGCTCTGGTATACTGTACAAGGTCATTGGTACCGATACTGAAAAAGTCGCAAATACGGCTCAATTCTCCGGCGATCAATGCGGCCCCCGGAGTTTCTATCATAACGCCCAGAGGAAGTTCTCTGACGTGTTCGATGCCTTTTTCCGCCATTTCACTGCAAAGTTTGTCAATAATACTTCTGGTTTCCCACACTTCGCTTATGCTGCTGATCATCGGCAGCATAATGTGCAGATTTCCATAAACACCGGCCCGCAAAAGAGCTCTGAGCTGAGTTTTGAAAAGATCGACCCGTTCTCTGAGTGCCAGGCGGATTCCCCGCAGTCCCAGGAAAGGATTTTCCTCTGCGACGGTGGAGATCCCGGCAGCGATTTTGTCCCCGCCGATATCCATAGTTCTGATAACGACGGGCAGATCCCCCGCCTCAATGAGCAGTTTTTTATAAACCTCAAACTGTTCTTCCTCAGTGGGCAGGTGGTGCGGATTGAGAAACATAAACTCAGTACGAACCAAACCGATTCCGGAAGCTCCGGTACTTTTGACGCTTGACAAATCACAACAGGCCGAATCAAGATTCACGGCAAGGGGAATGGAAAATCCGTCCACAGTTTCAGAAGGCAATGCGTTATCAGCCTGCATCCGGGCGTGAAATTCATCTGCCGCCCGTGCTTTGAGACGGTAGGCTTCCTCTGTACGGCTGTCGGGATTGACAATGACTCTGCCGGAAAATCCGTCGATAATGAGCTTATCTGCGCCGCTCAGGTTGGCGAGATCAGCACCGGGAATACCGACGACAGCAGGCAAATTCAAGGAACGGGCAAGAATAGCTGTATGACTGGTCACACTTCCATTTTCAAGCACGAAGCCCAAGACCCGTGACGTATCAAGCCGTGCGGTTTCAGTAGGCGTCAGGGATGCAGCCACAATGACCCGGTGGTCATCCAAGCCTTGCATAACAGCATTGACATCTGTAAGATTTTCCATAAGGCGTGCGCCCACATCCCGCAAATCCAGCGAGCGTTCTCTCAAATATTCATCAGGGATCGTGGAAAAAACCTTTTGAAAATGCTCCAATGCCTCATAAAGAGCATATTCGCAATTGCATTTGCCTGAACGGATATTGTTTTCAATAGCTGTGATCAAAGTCCGGTCACGCACCAGCATAATATGAAATTCAAAAATATCAGCGTCAAGATTGTTGAGTTTGCGGCGCAATTCACTCTGCAAAGAAGAAAGCTGCTCAGCAGTAGCAGCAATCGCAGTATGAAGCCTCTCGATTTCGGCGTTGATACTGCTTTCAGGAATTTCCAACCGCTCGGGAGCCGCATTGCCCGGTCCGGCAATTTTCATCACTCTGCCGATACCGATGCCGGGAGAAACGGCAATTCCCTGAAAACTGTTGGTGAGATTTTCAGTCAATTCCATATATCAATATTCTTCATCAAATTTGTTGTTGAAATAGCGTTCCACTTCTTCCAAAGCGACCTTTGCCTCAGGTCCCTCTGCGTGCAGGTCCAACTCGGTATCGAATCCGGCAGCCATTACAAGCATATCGAGCACACTGGAACAGTCCGCTCTTGCTGAAGGGTCATTTTTTTTGACCAAAGTCAGCTTGGCTTCCCGTTTGGAAAGCATTGCGGCAATCTGACTTGCAGGACGGGCGTGCAACCCCTCCTTTGTCAAAACCCGCACCTGGGTGCTCAAAACATCTCTGACATCATTCACTTTGTCAAGACTCCTGTGACTTCTCCGGTAAAATTTGAAATACGTTTTAATAATATACACCCAAAAGCCCAATAAAGCAATTCAATTTCATTAAAAATCCCAAATTGATTCCGAAAAATCCTTTGCAGCCCTGAAAAATGCCGGAATACCGGCCTCACCGTAATCTGCCCCGGAGCTGCTGCCGGAAGAATTTATGATATAGAAGTTTTCCGGGATTTATCAGAGACAATTTCAAATTTTTCAATTTTTTTTGATTTTTTTGAAATTTTTACTTGCATTTTGCAAAATTGGAGTTATTTTATAATTGTAGTCACTACAAACTACACAAAAAATCAAACCTTAAAAAAGGAAAGGAATAAAAAAATGGCTAAATTCGTTTGCGGTGTTTGCGGTTATGTTCACGAAGGTTCTGAAGCTCCTGCCAACTGCCCCCAGTGCAAGGCTCCTGCTGCCAAGTTCGTGAAGCAGGAATCCACTGAAACAAAGTGGGCCATCGAACATAAGATCGGTTCTGTCGAAGGTATGGACGCTGAAGTCGTTGCCGGTCTCCGTGCCAACTTCAACGGCGAATGCTGCGAAGTGGGTATGTACCTTGCAATGAGCCGTCAGGCTGAACGGCAGGGCTATCCTGAAATCGCCGAAGCCTACAAGCGTTACGCCTTTGAAGAAGCTGAACACGCTGCCAAATTTGCCGAATTGCTGGGCGAAGTGGTCACTCCCTGCACCAAAAAGAATCTGGAACTCCGTTCTGAAGCTGAAGGCGGTGCCTGCTGCGGCAAGCTGGATCTGGCCAAACGTGCCCGTGCTCTGGGCTATGATGATATCGCTGATACCGTCTTTGAAATGGCCAAAGATGAAGCCCGCCACGGTGCCGGTTTCACCGGACTGCTGAAACGCTTTTTCGGCAAATAACTTCTTAACACTAACCCCGTAAGACTCTCCCGGAAAAATTCCGGGGGAGTTTTTTTTATTCCATAATCTTGACAAAGGAAAAAAAAACTGCTATATTATTACAAATTTCAGATATTTATCCAAATCGGGATATGTAAAAATCAAAAAGGATTGCCAATGAAAAGAAAATTTACGCTGATCGAGCTCCTTGTGAAAAGATCACATCTCTGCTGTGATCGTGTTTATGGCAAAGAAGGAGGTTTTTCACCTGCCCACAGGCAGGTGAAGCTGTACAGCTTCACCTTAATAGAGCTTCTTGTAAGCAAAGCTTGTCAAATATGTGTTTATATCTTGCGAAAAATTGCCTCTTGCCTTGATACTTGCCGTTGCAATTCTTCAAAATGCGGGATTGTCGGTTTTGCGGATGCAAAAACGGCAATCCACCAAAAGTTTTTGGCAAGGATGGATGGGGTCCGGGGAAGGAAGGGAGAACCTTTTTTCAAAAAGGGTTCCCTTCCTTCCCCGGCTCCTTTCACCCTGATCGAACTTCTGGTTGTGATCGCTATTATCGCCATCCTGGCGGCAATGCTGCTTCCGGCACTTCAAAACGCCCGTGAAATGGGCAAAAAAGCCTCCTGTATCAACAGTCTGACAAGTATGAGCAAAGGAGCCTTTATTTATATGCAGGAAAACCGGGATATCACCTGTCCCCTATACGGAGTCACCAACAATGATGCCACTGACGGCGGCCCTATGTGGTTCACACGTCCGTCACTGATCGCTGCAATGGGCTATCGTGGTGCCACGTACATTGCTGTGGCATACTCGCAGGACGGCAAAACGGTCGTCAATTATCCGCCCTATTGTCCTTCGATAATCCCTGTGCGCAAGCGGGCGACATTGACCTATTCTTACGGCTACAATATGTACGCCGGAGCCAGAACATTTGCACAGACACCGTCATTGAACAAGCGCCTTTTCTTTGCTGATGCCGCCCAGATGCGGATATACCAGAAAGACACCTATGCGCCGGCTTCACGCCATCGTGGGACATTCAATGCCTCTTTCGGTGACGGCAGTATCAGGAGTTTCAAACATCGTGAGCAGCTTACAGGATATCTTGAAGTCAGATAAGGAATTTGTACAATGAAAAATTATCTTTTGCCGGTCTTTCTTTTTCCCGCACTTCTGCTTCAGGGCGCACCCCACTGGTCTCTGGTCAATATGGCGACAGCACCCTCTTATGATAATGCAGTTGTGCCCATAGCGACTGAAACTTTCGGGAAAAACTCAAAGTGGTCATTGTTCAGACGTGTCCACGGAGCGCATCCGGAAACAAAGAAAATCCTTTCCCTGTGCAAATTGGAACGCTCCGGAGATGTGTGCCGCATCTCCATTCCCCTTGAAGTCCGTCAATTCAAATCCCGCACCGGGGCACCTCAAATGGTGACAGCCGGTGTTTCAAGGAGCATCGCCCTTGCGCCCGATGCCGCCGGAAAACTTTTCAAAGCAACCATTTCCGGAGTTGTCAAAGGGGGCAGTGAGGCTTTTTTGTTCTTTTTCAAAGGCAATAAACGCCTGGCATACCGCCGGGGACTGGCAGGAGTCATCCCCGCCGGAGCTGACAAAGCCACCATTCTCTACCGCCTCAACGGAGCCGGGGAAATGGCTTTGAACAAAGTGGTCATCTCTCTTGAAGAAAAATCCTTTCCGGAAGATGTGATCGCCTATGCCGTGGGCTATATGGATCAGCAGTTCCACCTGCCGGAAAAAGGTTTTATTCCCCTTTACTTTATGGGGAAAAGGCCTGATAAAACATCACAGAAAGATGTCCTGCTGAAAGTCACTCTTCCCGCCGGAGTCAAGGCGATTGCAGCAGAAAAAACTGTTTTCAAAGTCAAAGAAGGGCTTTTCAATATCTCAGGAAGCTGGAATACGCTTTTCCCCGGGGGCTATTGCTGCTGGCGTCCTATCCAGATTATGCTTTCCAGCGACCGGAAACTCAACGGCGAAGAAATGACCTATCAGCTGATTTTCAAAGGCTCTCCCCGCCCGGCCAAAAAACTCAAACTCTATACAATGCCTGTGGTCAGTGCCCCTGCCCCGGTGGAATTTCAGACCGGACTGATGATGCAGTGGGGCGGCATAATGCCTCAGGAAGCCGCTCAGCATTACAAAGATCTTTATTTGCAGGCAGGTTTCAATGCAATGCGTATGAACCGTTCCCCGGAACTGGATGATGCATTCAAAGGCAGAAAAATGGCCTTTGCCTCCAATGTCTGGGGCATCCGGGACGGCTACCCCAGAGCCGATGCGAAATTCAACAAACAGCCCTTTCTGGGGATCGACGGTAAAGTTTTCAACTCTCAGATCTGTCCTCAGGCAGTCTATGGCCAAAAGATGCCGATGCTCCGTGAAAGTTTCAAAAAGGTCTTGAGCACCAATCGCTTTTTTATGAACAACTGGGAAGCCTATTCCAGTGACTACAAAGGATGTTTCTGCAATTTCTGCAAAGCGGAATTCATCAAACACTCCGGACTTTCTGCCGCAGCGGTGAACAAGGTGTGGCCCAAACAGGTCATTGCCCGCTACCACGACAAGTGGGTCAAATTCCGTTCCTGGCAGCACGGCGAGATCTGCAAAACTCTGGTAAAATATGCGGCCGAAGCAGGGGGCGAATTTGTCCCGATGCTGACCATCGCTTCTTTCAACTCTCAAGGCACTTTCTGCCGTCAATACCACCCCGACGATTATCTGAAACACTTGAAGTGGATCAATGTCTGGGGGCCCTATCTCCACACCACCGGATTGAACCGTCCCTATTCCTACCAGCCCGCCCAGTATTTGAAACACTATTACGGAGTCAAAAATGTGGTAAATTACATCCGCAGTCACGGCGGCAAAGATCTGAATATCACAGGTCTTCCCTACGGAAGCCACGGCACAAATCTGAATCTGCCCGAAGCAGTGGCTATGGAAACGATCAACAATTTTGTTCTCGGCTACAAAGGTTCTTTTGTCTACTGGTTCCACTTTGACTACCGTTACTGGACACTTATGACCCGGGCCAATGCCAAGATCGCCGCCTGTGAGCCAATGGTTTACAAATGGCAGAAAAATCAGGATTTCACCGTAAAACCGGTCACGCCCTGCATTGCTCCCCGTCACTGGCGGTCCCGGATCAATGCCTACGGAGTATTTCCCGAATTGGAAAAAGCGGAATCAGCCCTTATCACTCAAGGGTGGAGTCATCAGGGAAAAACCCTTGTTGCCGCCGGAAACTTCTGGGAACGGTCAAGTGTCTTTTTCAAACTGCAGCTCCCCGGCAAAAAGGGAACTTTTGTGGTACGCACGCCCTATACCCCCTACCGTTACTGCAAAGTGACGGGCAAGGAACTTGCTTCAGGAGTTCTGCTGGAACTTTCTCCGCTCATTTGGGAATTTTTCCTCATTGAACCCTGGCAGAAGGGCAAAAACTATGGAGTCCCCTTTGACGCTGCCCGCCGCCTGGCTGAGCAGAAAAAAGTGATTGCCAAACGTTTTCAGGAAGAAGAACAAATACTTGCCGACTTTGAAAAAATGTTCAAAGCAGCCGATTTCGGTTTCGGGGAAACTCCTGAATTCACCGCAGGCGGTGTCACTTTGAGTGAAAAACGGGAAAAAGGTGTCCAGAATCTTGCAATCAAAACCCCTGTTTATCAAGCAGTGCTTGTGCCCTCCAACGGTGCCAATATCAAATCTCTCATCATTAACGGCAAAGAAGCAGTGCTTCAGGCAAACGGGACTTTCGGCAAAGTGGGTTTCTGGCGGCCCAAAAGCATTCTTATAGAAGACCCTATGCGTATCGACACGATCAAAGCCCTGACGGACCACGTTGAAGTGACCCTTTCACGCCCTGCAACAGCAAATTTCAATCTCAAAGTGGTGTGGAAATTTTATAAAGACCGTCTTCAGGAAAGTTTCACTGTGCAAAATGCGGCACGGCACAAATTTTTCACTGTGACAAGATTTCACCACCGCCCTATGCACCTTGCCAATCTGAGCAATTCTTTCTTTACTATCGGTGCTGAAAAGTTCCCCATTGTGATGAAAGACCGTTTCCTCATTCAGAAAGCAGGCGTCCTGGGTAAAACAGTCAACATCAAAGGCGGAAATACTGTGTTCACCGCACCTCAGATGAAAAGCACCCTGATCCATAAAGGCCTCGCCCCCATTCAGGGATACTATATCTGGAACTCCCCCGGAGCCGTCACCGGTTCCTTTGAACCGATCTTTGAAGGCAAAGAACTTGCTCCCGGCGAAAGTCTGACGATCCGTCAGGAGTGGCAGATCAAAAAATAAGATTCGTCGGTAAAAAGAGGAGAAGGTGCCGGGGCGGAAAAAGCTTTCAGTATGCTGGAAAAATAAATAAAAATATTTAAAAATTTCAGGACTGCTGCAAAAAACTGTTTGAGTTTTTGCAGCAGCCCTTTTGGTTTGTTATGTTGTGCTTAAAGACCGATGATCTTGCAGAGTTTTTCGTGTTCATCGCCCCAGGGCTGAGGCCAGAGAGCGGCAAGTTTGGCCTTGGGATCGCCGCCTTCGGCAAATTCCACAGCAGCAAGTTTTGCTCCTTTGCCGAAATTCACAGGTTCGACACCCTGACTCAGAATGGTCCGCATCGTTCCGATGACCCGGTCATCCCAGCTGAGCTTGCGTTCAAGATCGCGGGTAATGCGGTCAATGGCATCTTTAAGGAAGGGATTGGTCATACGCACCAGCAAGTCTTCAGCATAGGCGGTGAAGCCTGCTTCAGTAAAGAGTTCATCGTTGAGGTGAGCATACTTTTTCACCAGAGCTTTACCGGATTCCTCCACAAAGGCGGCACGGGCAATGGCAAGAAGCTCTTTCTGGTCAGCCAGTTCATCCATTGTGGTAAATCCTTTGGCTTTGCCCAGAGTTCCCAAAAGAAAATGGGTGGCGTTGTGACCGTAAAGTTTGGCTTCTTCAAAGGGATAAAGATCGTCCTTGACATAGAGAGAAGCGGTTTTGCGTTCTTCAATGCCGGGGCATTTGGAAATATAGATCGTGTTGAAAGCCTCGACCAGATGGCCCACAGGAGCACCGGGAGCCAGCATAGGCAGGGGGGATTCTTTCAAAACGCCGCTCATCTTGCCGATCACGGTATTGAGATAGTAAGTATTGGGGAAAGCAACGCCCACAGCCTTTTCAAGTTCTTCAGCAGCGTGATTGTTGTTTTCAGCAGTGTAGATGAAACGGCGGCGTTCAGGAGAACGCTTGAAACCTTCCAACAACCAGGGGGCACAGGAGGAGAAAAATTTGACACTGGGCAGAGCGGTGGCAAATTCTTCCGCTTCAGCGGCGGCTTCAATGAGCTTGGGCAATTCAGCAGGATCAAGAGGATTGTAAACCTCAACATTGCCGTAAACTTCAGTGGTGATGCTGTCCCGGTTGGCAATATTGACAGTGACACTTCCGGCGGCGTTGACAGCAGCCTTGAGATCGGGATTCACTTCAGCAATGACGATGCGGTCAAATCCGCCCTTGAAAGCTCCGGCAAGAAAAATACCGGTTTGAATGGGCCCGAGTCCGATTCCGACAAAGGTACTCATAATCTTTTTTTCTCCATTAACAAGTGAAAGCATCAGCACCGGCAGCCAGCTGGCTGTAATGTTTTGCCAATGCGGGAACAGTGAAATCATCAGCCAACAGCTGACCGGGAGCATTCATCTCAGTTCCGGCCAGAACAGGCAGTTTGAACTTGGCACAAGCAGCAAGGAATTTATCCATAGCCGCCGTCAATTTGGCCGCCTTTTCCGGATCGGCAGCACGCCAGTTACGGTCAGGAATAATGGTCACGGCACCGGCACCGTTTTTCACGTGAAGTTCCAACAGAGCTTCCGGATCAGCTTCACCGGCAGAAAGTCCGTTGAGCCACGCCACTGTGGGCACAGCTCCGCAGCCTTTGACAAAGGCGTTCATTTCCTGCAAAGTGGGGAAATTTTCAGGTTTGGGAGCCACATAGCCCACGCCGCCCTGTTTCATAAGCTTGGAACGGATCTTGCCTTCAAGTTTCACTGCATCAGCAGAAAATTCGCCGATCTTGGCGGTCCAGAAACTTTCAAGTTCAGCTCCGGAAAATTTGCTTTCAGCCATTTCACGGTAAGCTGAACAGATATGACGCTCAGTCACATTCCCTGCGGGAGTGCGTTTTTTTGCCTCGGCATCAAAGTCAAGGGCGATCTCAGAAAGAACAGTGTTGACCTTTTCCACCACCTGACGGGTCCTGCCGTTGGCCTTGGCCTTGAGGTCGGCAGCAAAGGAACGCCATTCAGCAGGAACCTGAGAGGAACGGAAATTCATACCCAGATGATAAGCAACGCCGGGTTCTCCGGGGGAGTTGATTTCAGCTTCGGCAAGTTCCGGCACAAAGACCCGGGTTTCCATACCGGCAACAGCAGGAATACGCAAAGCGGCACAGGCACTCAGAAATTCATCCACACCGTCAAGCACGTCGAAGTCAACCAGTCCTGCGGCACGCCAGCCCGCTTTAGCGGCAATGGCGGCAATGTGAGTGGGGGAATAACCGTAACCGTTGTAAGAAAAGAAGGTATGGCAGTGCATATTAAAGGGACGCAGACCCGCCATAGCATCAGTAAGACATTTGCTCCGGACAGCAAAGTCGAGAGAATCAAATTCTGCAGGGAAATTTTCCATTTTTTACCTCAAAACCTTTTGCAGTTCAACCATAAATTCCTCAGCTTCCTGCTGAGTGGGCTGTTCGCCCTTCAGATTTCCGATACCGGGACGGCCGGTCTGATCCACATACCAGTCAGCCGTGGAACCGGAAGAAAAAGTCACCGTTCCTGAAGCAAGGATCCCCGGAGGATTGACCTTATTGACTGTCACAACGCATTTTCCGGGAGCATCCCCGGCCGGAACTGCGCCATTTTCGGCGGCCATAGCGGCCTCAGCCTCAGCGGCCCGTGCTTCTTCTTCTTTTTTGGCCTTTTCTTTGGCAGCGGCAATGGCTTTGGGGTCATTGGCGTTCCAGTCGACCTGGAGTTCAGAAGCAATAATGCGGATTTCCATATAGGTCAGATGAGTCTGGAATTTTTCATTGACCATACCGTGAAGCTGCGAAAGTGAAGTTCCTTTGGCAAGTTCTTCACTCATAAACGCAGCGATCTGCTGTTCAAGTTCTTTATCCATTTATAAAAACTCCGTTTGGTTATTTGCGTTTGCTTTTATTCATATTGCGTTTAATGCTTTCCACCTTTTTGGGGCGGGGAACAATATCGAGGATCAAGGGGACACCCGTCAATTCAAAAGCCCCGCGCAGCTGACGTTTCAGGAACGAAACATAGTTGGGCGCAGCATTTTCTTTGGCATTGACAAAGAGTTTGATTTTCGGGGGACGGCTGCCTGTCATCGTAGCGTAATAAAGTTTCAAAGGAGCAGTTCCCACAACGGGAGGCGTATGGTGATCGAAAGCATCGGCCAGAACCCGGTTGAGAACACCGGTCGGAATGTCACTGTCAAGGTTGGTCATAACCCGGGCAATATTGCTGATGAGTTCATCAAAACGATTCTGTTTCAAAGCGGAAACCAGCACCGCAGGAGCATAATTCAATCCCGGCAGAGTCCGGTCAACGGCTTTGAGCAGTTCTTCATCGCTTTCTTTACGCAAGTCACGTTTGTTGACTGCAATGACCACACCTTTTCCGGCACTTTCGATCATAGAACCGATTTTTCTGTCCTGAGCGGTCGCTCCGGAAGGAGAAGCCTCGATCATAAAGATTACGATATCAGCCCGGTCGATGGCACTTTTGGCACGCATCGCACTGAAGTATTCCACCACATTTTCAACTTTTCCGGTTTTACGCAAACCGGCAGTATCCACCAGAATGGCGGGATAATTTTCCTCTCCGGAACGCAAAGTAAACTCCACATCGACAGCATCCCGGGTAGTACCGGCGATGTTGGCGGTAATCATACGTTTCTCACCGATGAGAGCATTGACCAGTGAGGATTTGCCTACATTGGGCCGTCCCACAATGGCGATATTGAGAGGTTTCACCCGTGAAGCATCTTCATCGGCAGGGCCCTCATAAGCAGGAAGCAGAGAAAAGGCCTGTTCAAAAAGGGGCCCCAGTCCGGAACGGTGTTCACAGCAAATGGGATGAACCTGAGGGAATCCCAGCACAGAAAACTCTGCGGCATCGTCAGCAATCTTGCCGTTGTCGCACTTATTGGCAGCACAGATGACCTTTTTCCCCGTTGCCCGGAGTCTGGCGGCAATATCACTGTCAAGGGGAGTGACTCCCGCCTGAGCATCACCGAGAAAGATAAGCACATCGGCATCAGCCACAGCGGCTTCCACCTGATCGGCGATAGCGGCATCCCAGACTTCGCCGCCCTTCTTTTCACCGGCCATAAGTCCGAGACCGCCCGTGTCGATCAGCCGGAACTTGCGTCCGTCACGGACAACAGTGGCCATAACCCGGTCACGGGTCACGCCGGCCTGTTCGTGAACGATAGCAAGACGTCTGCCCACCACGGCGTTGAAAAGAGAGGATTTGCCCACATTGGGCCGTCCCACAATAGCAATGGCGGGAAGGGTTGTTCTTTTTTCAGTTTGAGCCATAAACAATTACTTCCGGAAAGTGTTGATAAGATCCCGCAGAGCCTTGGCTGCGGCACCGGATTTTTCGGCAAAGTCCTCGCCGCTGCCTGCGTGGATGATTCCCCGTGAGGAGTTGACGGCGATACCGTCTTTGGCGGCGGTGCATCCGAAGTTGACCACCTTTTCGACGTCGCCGCCCTGCGCACCCACGCCGGGAACCAGGAAAGGCAGTTCGGGACAAAGTTCACGGAGCATTTTCAGTTCTTCAGGATAGGTGGCTCCCACCACGATACCGGCATTGCCGTTGGCGTTCCAGCTGTCCCGGACAAGTTCGGCGACGTGCTGAAAGAGGGGTTTGCCGTCAGCCACCAGATTCTGCAGATCACCGGAATTGGGATTGGAGGTGCGGCAGAGGATGAAAACACCTTTATCGGCCCGGTCAAGGAAAGGTTTGAGGGTGTCATAGCCCATATAGGGATTGACGGTCACGGCATCGGCTTCATAGCGTTCAAAGACCTCTTTGGCATACATAGAGGCGGTGGAACCGATATCGCCCCGCTTCACATCGAGGATGACCGGAATACCGGGAGCATTTTCGTGAATATAAGCAATGGTCTTTTTGAGTTCATCATCCCGATCCTGTCCGGCATAGTAAGCAGCCTGAGGCTTGTAGCAGCAGACATAATCTTTAGTGGCATCAATGATCGCCTTATTGAAGTCAAAGAGAGGGGTTGCGCTTGATTTGACACACTCGGGCAGTTTGGCAAGATCAGGATCAAGCCCCACACAGACCAGAGAATCGTTACGGCGCACGGTTTCTTTCAAAGCGGCAAAGAAATTCATTTGTTGGTATTCTCCACATTTTTCCGGAACTCTCTTTACACAAGAAAGTTTCCGGTCTGATTATTAAAAGATTCTTTTACAGTTTATATAATATACACCTTGCACGGACAATTTTCAAAGTTCCGCACGGGAAAAATTCAGGGCAGTCTTTTTCTGAGTTTCTCGACTCCTGTCAGATACTCAAGCATAGGACTGCTGCTGCGCCCGGGAGGGAGTGCCTGCTTTTGATAACGGATCGCCTTGGACACGTCACCGGCCAGGTAAGCCGTCTGGGCCCGGGCGGCGAACCATACTCTGCGCAATTCAACTTTTGCGGGGGGAATTTTACCCAGGAGCAGATCGGCATACTCCAGAGCTTTAAGATCGTATGAAAATCTGTTGAGCAGCTCCCACGCCATCATACAGCGGGAGTCCATATCTTTCACATTGCGGTCAAAACTTGAGAGTATCCGGACAAAATTGCTTTTGAAGGGGGTATAACGCCCCATAAAATCCACTGCTGTGAAATAAAGTCTGGCACTTCCAGGAGCAGCAGAGATCCGTTCAGAAATCAGCGTCCACGCCTGAGGGATACGGTTGGAGTTTTCAAGGGCAAAAAGCCGCATACGCAACGCCCCGGGATGAGCGGGAGAAATGGCAAAGATTTGATCTGTAAGAGCTTTCATCTTGCGTTCACTGCTTTCCCGCAGGAGTGTTTGCAGTTCATCCAGCATCGGAGAAATCTTTTCGGCCGCGGCGGCATCAAATTTTCCTGTAAAATATTCCTGAAGCATCTCTCCCATATCAACGGTCTGTCCGCACCAGATCACCTTGCCCTTGGGATCAATGACAAAAGATTTGGGATAAAGCAGAGAACCTGCCATATACTGCATCGTAATACGGCACCTGGAGTCCACTGCAAAGGAAATGCCGCTCTGTTTCAGTAAAGGCAGCAGTGCAGCGGCATCGCTTTCCGGATCAGGAGTAATAACGATCTGCTGCAATCTGTTTCCGTAAGTTTTGTTCCAGGCCTTGAGCATCGTAATGGTTTCCTGAGCTCCTCTGCCGTAAGTATGAACAAAGGTAACAGCGCGCAGACAATTCACATTCAAAGGCACAGCCACCTGACGGCGGGCTCCGGTCAAATAGTTCAAATTGGGCAGTTCAACGGCCTTTTGACCGCACTGCAAGGCCCAGAGGGGCAGAGCGGCACAAAGAGCCAAAGCAAATAAGAAAAAGCGTTTCATCAGGATTTGTTCCTTTCTATGATTCTTGATATTCAAGACAGCATTACTATAATGTAGCTCTTTCAGCAAAAAAATTCAACCGCAAAAAGAAAAATATCTTCCTCACTTCAGTATTATATAAAGGTTTGTATAAAGCTCCCCACTCCCCTTCCCCGCCGGATACGGGCAAAAAAAAAGCCTTCCCGGAGACAATATGCAAGAAAATGGTACCCGGAACGGGACTTGACTGAGGAGCAAAGCGACGAAGAGCCGGAGCGAAGCGAAGGCAACCCCATTCGTGAACAGTGCCGTTTTTGCAGCGCAAAAACAACAAAACAAAAAAAGACAGCCCCACACAGGAAAATTCTATTTTCACTGGGGGATGGCTGTTTTTGAGGCACTGTGGCCCTCTGCAAAAAAGAGTACCCGGAACGGGACTTGACTGAGGAGCAAAGCGACGAAGAGCCGGAGCGAAGCGAAGGCAACCCCCATTTGTGAACAGTGCCGTTTTTGCAGCGCAAAAACAACAAAACAAAAAAAGACAGCCCCACACAGGAAAATTCTATTTTCACTGGGGGGATGGCTGTTTTTGAGGCACTGTGGCCCTCTGCAAAAAAGAGTACCCGGAACGGGACTTGACTGAGGAGCAAAGCGACGAAGAGCCGGAGCGAAGCGAAGGCAACCCCCATTTGTGAACAGTGCCGTTTTTGCAGCGCAAAA
Source organism: Lentisphaerota bacterium (assembly GCA_015061745.1). GTDB lineage: Bacteria > Verrucomicrobiota > Lentisphaeria > Victivallales > Victivallaceae > UBA1784. Next base: position 59,309 of record SUWB01000012.1, read on the forward strand.
ACAACAAAACAAAAAAAGACAGCCCCACACAGGAAAATTCTATTTTCACTGGGGGGATGGCTGTTTTTGAGGCACTGTGGCCCTCTGCAAAAAAGAGTACCCGGAACGGGACTTGAACCCGTAAGCCTTGTGGGCGACAGATTTTAAGTCTGTTGCGTCTGCCGATTCCGCCATCCGGGCATAAATTGGCTCAACTTGGAAAGCGTTTATATAAAATAGTTGCAAAAGAGAGATTTTTCCACCCCATTTTCAAAAAAAAACGTTTTTTTTTCACTTGAGACTTGATTTTATGCCACTTTGGTGATATGTTATAAGACGTGATTTGTAACAAAAAACAATTAACATAAAATTTCGAGGTGTTATTATGGCTCATAAAAAAGGTCAGTCCAGCAGCCGCAACGGTCGCGACAGTAATCCTAAGTTTCTCGGTATCAAGGCTTTCGGCGGCGAAACTGTCTCTGCCGGTTCCATCATCGTCCGTCAGCGCGGCACCCGTTTCCGTCCCGGCGTCAACGTCGGCTGCGGTCGCGACTACACTCTGTTCGCCCTTTGCGACGGAACCGTTGCTTTCCGCAAAGATCAGCGCAAAGTCGACATCATCCCCTGTGCAGAGTAATCTTTCTCTCTGCATAAGAGATCGTCGATCGGTGTAAAAGTTTCCGCAGGCCTTTCTATTCGCTGAAGATCCCTTTCCGGGGAGTGCCGCAGAAACTTTTTCCACCCAGAAACCGGCCCCCGGCAAGTTAAAAACTGCCTGGGGTCGTTTTGTTTCCCGGGAAGTTTTTTCTCAGAGAACGTTCCGTTGTTATAAACAAAGAACTCCGGAAAGCCCCCTCCGGCTTTCCGGCATATCCGAAATCAAAGGAGTTTTTCAAGATGTTTGTTGATCGCGCAACCATTTCAGTAAAAGCCGGTGACGGCGGTAATGGCTGCTGCAGTTTCCGCCGGGAAAAGTTTGTTCCCAAAGGCGGTCCTGACGGCGGCGACGGCGGCGACGGCGGCGATATCATTCTTATTGCTTCCGCAAACGAACAGAACCTGACCCCCTTTGCCTACCAGACCCGTTATCAGGCAAAAAACGGTCCCAATGGCCAGGGCTCTGACTGTCACGGCAAAAATGTCCCCCCCATAATGGTCAAGGTTCCCGTTGGAACCATCATCACCGATGCCGAAACAGGCGAACTTGTTGCCGACCTTGACGAAGAAGGCAAAACCGTTATCGCTGCCAAAGGCGGCAGAGGCGGCAGAGGCAACGCCCGATTTGCTTCCAGTGTCAACCGGGCTCCCCGCCGCTGCGATCCCGGACAGCCCGGCGAAGAACGCAAACTCCACCTGGAACTCAAAACCATTGCCGACGCCGGTCTTGTGGGATTCCCCAATGCCGGAAAATCAACTCTCATCAGTACCGTTTCAGCCGCCCGGCCCAAAGTGGCCCCCTACCCCTTTACCACCTTACACCCGGTGGTGGGGATCGTGGAATACGAGGACTATCACCGCATTTCTATGGCAGACATCCCCGGACTTCTTGAAGGAGCACACCGCAATGTGGGTCTGGGACACGCCTTTCTCAAGCACATTGAACGCACAAAACTGCTGATCTTTGTCCTTGATATGGCAGGAGTTGACGGCAGAGACCCTGTCAGCGACCTGAAAGTCCTGCGGGAAGAACTGGAGTGTTATATGCCGGGACTGGGTTCCAGAAGCGGTATCATCGTCGCCAACAAGATGGATCTTGAAGGAGCCGAAGAAAATCTCGCCCGTCTCAGAGAAGAACTCTCGGCAGATCCCATTGAAATCGTTCCCGTTTCCGCCGGAATGAACGATCTCGGAGAGTTCAAAGCCAAACTCCGCAAAGCTGTGGAATTGGCAAAAAACCGGTATTTCTGAAATTTTCTTACCCGGCAGTTTTCTGCCGGGTAAAAAATTGCCTTCTGCACAACGATTATGGAAAGAGCCAATATACTCCCTGTTCCAAGTGTCAACTGGAAAAAAAATCTCTTTGTCATCTGGCTTTCACAATTTCTGGCAATGGTGGGATTCGGCTGCTGTATGCCTTTCATTCCTCTGCTGCTCAAAGAAAATCTCCATATTGATGACGAAAATCTCCGGGGAGTATATGTTTCTATTTATTACCTCGCCGCTATGGTGAGTTTGTGTATCGCAAGCACCGTCTGGGGTATGCTTGCCGACCGTTTCGGCCGGAAACTTATGCTTCTGCGGGCAAGTTATGCGGCCGCCTTTTTTTACCCTCTGCTGGCACTTGCCCCCAACTTCTGGGTATTGGCGGGGATTCGCTTTGTCTGTTCCTTTTTTTCCGGAACAGTCAATCCCGCCCAAACACTGCTCATTGCCACAACGCCTTCTGAAAAGCACGGGTTTGTCCTGGGAGTTTTGAGCACCGCCACTTCCAGCGGCAATATGCTTGGCTATCTGCTGGGGGGCGTGATCGTTCACTATTACGGCTACACCACGGCCTTTTTCACCTGCGGCGGCATTTATCTGGCAAGCGGTTTGCTGGTTCATATTTTTGCCAAAGATGATTTTAATGTCAAACTTGCCAAAAAAGAGCGTGCCAAGAGCCAATACTCTTTCCGTGAGGCGGCGACTCCGGCGGTGATTTGGATATTGCTGCTTTTCCTTTTTATGGGGACTTCAAACCGCCTGGTGCAGCCCTATATGGCTTTGCTGGTCGAAGCAGTCCACGGCTTCAAAGGGGCTGCGTTTTACACCGGGATCGTCAGTGCGGCGTCTTCTGTGGGCGGGTTCTTTTCCGGGTTGTGCATCGGCTGGCTCTGTGACAGGATCGCTCCCCGGAAACTGCTGCTGCCCATATTGCTTTTTGGAACAGCCTTCACCGCAGCCATTGCTCTTTCGCCCAATGTTGAAATGCTTATTCTCTCCCGTTTCCTCGCCGCCTTTGCCGTCAGCGGAATCCAGCCTGTTCTGCAGCTGATGCTGACCAAGATCACCCGCAAAGAACTCAGAGGAACCTATTTCGGCTGGTCAGCCAGTATCAACACCGCCGGAGGCATCATTTGTTCATTTTTGGGCGGCAGTGTGGTATGGCTCACAGGAGTCCGCGGAGTTTATATAACTGCTGCGATCATACTTGCCCTTATGACCCCTCTGATGTTCCCGACAATACGGGCCATAAAGAAAGAAGGCACAAAACTCAATCAGAAATAAACACTCCTTTCTTCTTGGAAAAATATGATACAGAAACTTGCAATATCTCTCATTACGGTGTATCTTAATTAGAAGTGCACTGCACCATAAAATTTAAGAATATAGGGAATCCCAACTATGAAAAAATATTTCACTTTGATCGAATTATTGGTTACCACTGCACAACAGAACTGTTTTTCAAAATTAAAAAACTACACCTCCTCACGCCCGTCAGGGCGCACTTCACGCTTGACACAGTCAAGCTCTTCACATCTTCACACGCCGGAGGCGTTCTTCACTCAATCAGCGTTCACGCTGATTGAACTGCTGGTCGTCATTGCCATTATTGCCATTCTGGCCGCAATGCTTCTGCCCGCACTGCAGCAGGCAAAAGGAAGAGCTCAAGCTATTACCTGCATAAACAATATGGGCACTCTTGCCAAGGCGTGGACTTTTTATGTAAGTGACAACAACGGAGTCTATCCCGGGCTGTGGAATGGCGGTTATGCCAGCCAGTCTTCCAGAAAATGGTATTATTCCCACTACAGTGCCGAACATATCCGCGGAACACACGCAGGAATCTTCCCGCCTTACCTGGGAACTTCCATTAAGACTTCCAACGAATCAGGCGGCGGTATCGGCGGATTTGCCCGTTCCTCCAAAGGTGATGTTTACAGACATCTTCTCTTTTGCCCCACCCGTGAAAATTCTATGCGTGAAATAATGGTAAAAGCAGGCAATTCCTCAGCCGGCGGCAACGGCATCACCCTGAATAACAGAGATCAGGGCCAGCGTCTTGTCCGTGTCCGTCAGGCTTCACGGAGTATGGCGGCAGCCGAAAGTCCTTTCGGAGCAACCTATCTTGACTATAAGGCGGCAAACCCGACTACAACAGATTACTTTCTGCCTGTGTTTCCCCATTCCAATCCGAATCCGGGAGATAATGAAAAGGGCAAACAACAGTTGATTTCGACTCCCGGTTCTGCTTCATTCCTCTTCTTTGATGCCCATGTAAAGATGCTCTCCCGCCACGAAGTCCCTATGGATGGCCGCACTGCCAATGCTGTGACTTCCACCTTCTGGAGTCCTGTCACTGCCACCCATAACAATTGGTGACAAGATTTTTTCAATGAATAATCTGTCCTGAATTAATATAAAGGCTTAAAAAATGAAAGTAGTTATTATCACAGACCTTGAAGGCGTCAACGGCGTCTTGAATTTCCCCGACTGGTGCGTTCCTGAAGGACGGCGCAACGAAGTGGGCTGCCGCTTCCTGACAGAAGAAGTCAACGCAGCTGTTGCAGGCTTTTTCGGAGCCGGTGCCACCGAAGTCATCGTTGTTGACGGTCACGGTTCCGGCGGTTCCATTCGTGCAGAGCTCCTCGACCCCCGGGCCGCTTTGCAGCGGGGAGCAAAAGTTTCCCCCATTTTTAACGATGAGTGCGATGTGGCGGCATTTGTGGGACAGCACGCCAAGGCGGGCACTCCCAACGCACATCTGGCCCATACTCAGACCGGGGAAGCGGTGGATTTCCGGATCAACGGCGTCTCACTCGGAGAATTCGGACAGCTTTCCTACGGATTTTATGAAAAGGGCATTCCTGTGATTTTTGCTTCAGGAGACCTTGCTCTGACTTATGAAGCCAAAGATTTGATTCCCGGCATTTACACCGCCGCCGTCAAAGAGGGATACAATGCCCCCCTGGACGCAACCTGTCCTGCGGACGAAATTATGTCCCGCCAGAGCACGGCCCTTCATTATCCCAGAGCCGCAGTCCTCAAAGAAATCAAACAGCAGGCACTCCTTGCTATGCAGAAATTCTTGAGTGAACCGGACTCCTTTGGCATCAAGCCTCTGCCCGGTCCCTATATTGCTGAAGCAGAATACCGTGCCACCGCCAAGAAATATATTCCCATCCTGGGTGATCTGCCGCCCCGGCGTATCACGACCGGAACTCACGACACTGTTGCCGGAGCTTTCACAGAATTCTACGGAAAACTGGAATGGGGAACTCCCGAAGGGGAACACTACACATTGCTGTAATATACAGACTCAAAAAAAAGACCGCTGAGAGTTGATTTTTTCTCAGCGGCCTTTTTTTGTGCGGCAAGTTTCTCAGTTTGACTGCTTCGTAGATTTATCCACCATTGCGCAGACACAGGAATCAGACCAGACATTGACACCGGTTTCCACCATATCAATAAGAGCATAGACAGGCAGAATGATCCCCATAATCCCCACCGGAGCTCCGGCTCCGGAGAGAAGGGAAAGAGCCAGAAAATAGCATCCCATAGGCACTCCGGCATTGCCGACAGCGGCAACAACAGAGATCACAAGCCAAAGCAGAATTGTTGTCAAAGTCAGTTCAACGCCGCCATTCTGCAGCAGAAAGAGGGAAGTCACCATAATAAAGGCGGCACAGCCATTCATATTGATCGTACAGCAAATAGGCAGTACGAAACGGGCGACTTCAGGCTTTGCTTTAAGATTGTTTTCAGCGGAAGCCACTGTAACAGGCAAAGTAGCCATAGAACTTTTGGTAAAAAATGCCATAAGCACAGCTGGCAGCATAGATTTGAAAACCTTGAAAGGATTAATCTTGCGTATCAGCAGAAAAAGAGGCAGAACGACAAAAAACTGCAAAAAGTTTCCTCCCAGAACAACGGCCACATATTTCCCCAATGAGTCCACTGCTGCTCCGGCGGAAAGCTGCGCTGTCAGCTGAGCTGAAAAAGCCACAATACCCAAGGGCAGAGTCCACACCAGAGCTTTGATCAGAGCAAAGAGAAGTTCCTGAGCTCCGAGGATCACTTTTAACAGAGCTTTGGTATTTTCACTTTCTTTCATCAACGCCAGAGCCAATCCAGAAGCTGCGGCAACCAGAAGAATACTCAACACATTCCCGGAAGAAAGAGGCGTAATAATATTGTCAGGGAATACAGAAAGAATATGATTGTAAACAGAAATACTCCCCAGATTTTTGGGAACTTCGCCTTGTCCCCGGGCAATAAGTTCAGCGGGAAGATTTCCGGGAGCGATGAGTTTGTAAAGGAATATTCCCACCAACGACGCAGCAAGAGTGGTCAATACTGTCCACTGCAAAGTATGGATAAAGATCCTGCCTGTATTCTTTTTGGCTCCCAGCAAAGCCAGCGTGGAAGCAATGGCCAAAGCGATAGTGGGGACAGCAAGAAATTTGAAAAGCCGGGTATAAATACCGGCAATGAAATTAAAAAAATCATTCAGTTGAGTGATATTCAACGCTCCGAGCAAAGCCCCTGCGATCAAAGCACTCATCCACACACAAAACTGTTTCCAGTCAAAACCTTTGTTTACCTTGCTGTCAGCCATAAACACACCTCTTAAATTATTTGAATAAATTGCAGAGGTATAACATACACTTTTTCGGGGTATTTTTCAAGGCATTACCTGAAAAGAGACAAAAAAAGAGCTGCCGTTCTCTCATTTAAGAAGTGCGGCACTCCTTGATATCAAAAAGGGATCGAGTAGGAGGCTGTCCATTATTTGGACAGCCGTCCTCTCACACCACCGTACGTGCCGTTCGGCATACGGCGGTTCAGTAACTTGAGTGCAGTTCATTATACCGGATGAAGATATCGTCATATCC
>SUWB01000001.1 GCA_015061745.1 Lentisphaerota bacterium
AAGCAAGCAAGCAAGCAAGCAAGCAAGCAAGCAAGCAAGCAAGCAAGCAAGCAAGCAAGCAAGCAAGCAAGCAAGCCTTTATTTATAAATAAAGGCTTGCTTCTACCCGACCGAAGTCTTTCCGGTCGCCAATTCCACTCTTTTTCTGATGCTCAAGGCGTAGACTTTTTGTGCCTTGAAAAACTGTATCAATCCAATTTTACAGCCGCGAAGTCCAATTATGGATTATCGCGGTTTTTTGTTTATCTTCTTCGTAAAAAACAAATAAGAAAGGAAACAGGTATGAAGAAGTTTTTTATGCTGTTGACTGTTGTTTTGGCAGTCGTTGTGTGTTGCTCTGGTTGTGATCCTAAAAAAACTGGTGGTGGAAAACAGCAGTCTTATGATCGCAGCAATGGTCAGTACAAGTAATCTTAAAAAAGGAGTTGAGCTATGATCGTGAAAGATGGAAAAATCCGCAATGACATTATCAAAGGCTTGAAGTTGAAGGTGCAGTTGCCTTCCTCTTCTAACGCAAATAAGCAAAAAATTGCTTATCAATATGCAGGGAAATACGGCCAGGGATACGATGGGTGTGGTTCTCACACTCATGATGATTGATAATCAGAATTAATAAACATCCCCCGCAATTTTTTAATCGCAGGGGGATGTGTGGAGCTTGAAAATGCGAACCCCATGGCTTAGTAATATTTATCAAAAATCGCCTTCTGTAACGACAATAAAAAAAGTTGTTGATGGACAGGAGTTTTATATCCTTCTGAATCCCGAGTCGGGATCTTGGGTTGTTCTTTCCAAGGATGAACACAAACGATATATCGAAAATAATTTCACAGAAACTGAATGGGAGACTCTTTATGTCCGAGGGTTAGCATTGGATAAAGAGGGTGATGCTGTATCGTTGGAATTTCCCCCACCTGCTGAGTTTCCCAGTGTTGTAGTCGTAAACATTACCACATTCTGCAATCTTCGCTGTTTATATTGTTTTGCCAGTTGTGAAGAGTTTCATGGCGAAAATATGACAGAAGATGTTATGTCCAGAATAATAGACGAAATGCTAAAAATGCCATCAGAAAGCATTACTTTTGAACTACAAGGAGGAGAACCCCTTTGCTATATCGATGGCATGGAAAAATTTATTTTACTTGCAGAAGAAAAAAACAAAAAGTATGGTAAGACAATAAAGTATAGAGCAGTTACTAATGGGACTCTCATAGATGACAGATTCATTGCCCTTGCAAAAAAATTCCATATAAATTTTGGAGTTAGCATGGATGGTCCTAAAGAATTAACAGACAAGGTTCGTGTTCATTCAGATGGAACTGGTGCTTTTGATGATATTATTGCTGGAGTTGAACGAGCCAAAAAAGCTGGACTTAATATTGATGGTTCCGTTTGCACCTTGGGGCAGCACAATTGTGAACATACAGATGAAATAGTTGATTTCTTTGCATCTCATTCAATAAGTTTTAAACCAAGACCAGCAAATATACTTGGGCGCGAGAAAGAGTCCATGACAACAACAAAACCTGGCCAATGGGCGAAAGCGTATAAGGAATTGTATTACAAAAGCAAGGCGGCAGGAATCACAAATTTTTCAATACATATTTTTGAAGAAAACGTTTATACTCCTGTTCGCGATTACATTTGCCTGCGTTATCCCTGTGGTGCTGCCCGAGAAATTATATCCGTTAATCCGGATGGAACTGTTTATCCCTGCGATGGTTTTAAGGGTGAAGACAAATTTGTAATGGGAAATATCCTGAACGAGTCAATTCCCGATATGCTTAAGAACAACTGGGTGGCTGAACTAAGAAATAGGACAGCCCAAACGATAAAAGCATGTTCTAAATGCATATATCGAGCGATGTGTTGTTCTTGTTGTTACTCAGCATATGGAGCATATGGGACCGTTTACCGCGAGGATCCTCATTGTAGTGATAGACGAAAAATCTTCGATTTCTTATTTGAACAATGGATTCGAGACTTCGTTTTGTAAAAATGAGATACTATTCCCATACAGGTATTTTTGTTGGAGATCGCAACAGTGGCAAAACAACAATGCTTTCGAGCATTGTTGCACGGGCGCTTGCTAACGGAAATACACTGTTTGTTTTTGATTCCGCGACGAAACATTGTGACAAATCTTTATTGAAAAAGTGTGAAAAAAATTTGCCTCAATATCGCAAATTTTCGATGTTTCATTTTTCTAAAAAAGAACTGTTTAGATTAGAAACTATTGTAAACTCATGCTCAGTAGACATTTTTCTTTTTGATGTTTCGGAACACTTAGAAAAAAGTCATACGATTGCAGAATTGCGCAAAAGAACCATAGAGCGCAGCTTGTATAAAAGAAAGGTCAATGAGATATTAAAAGTCCTTCTTCGTACACAGCCACTCGGAAAGAAAACTATTGTTTTTGATGAAATTGAAATTACCGATGGGATTGCCAAGCAATTAAATGCGCATCTCGCAAATGCTGCTATTTTTTGGGGAGCATTGCATCCGCATCGCGTATCTAATGCGGCCCGAAAACACTTTGATTTGTTAATCCCACCGTTTACCCAACATAATATTGAACTAACAAACGAGGTGAAAAATGTTCAATAAAACAGAAGATGATGAGAAAAAATATCTTACTTGCGTAAAGGATAGAATATATCTCTGGATAGATTCGCTATCAAAAGAAATTCAACGTTGTAGTGAACAGATTGCAGAATCCCAAAAGTATTATGTGGACTCGATTCATGAGATTGATAATGCTGAAAAAGCCTCCATTCAGATGTCTATTGATACTTTTTTTGCCTCTCAAGAACATGCGTTAGAAAGAAAAGCCAAAGCAGAACGTTTGGCACAGTCGCCTTATTTTGGACGTGTTGATTTCTTGCGCGAAGATTCGTCAGAATGTGAAAACATATACATAGGAATTAGTAATTTTGATTCTGACAATAAGCAATATGTGTTTGACTGGCGAGCTCCGATCTCAAGCTTGTTTTATGATTACGAAAAAGGCAAGGCTTCTTTTGTTGCTCCAGGAGGAAAGATTAATGGTAATATTTCCTTAAAGCGTCAATACAGAATTCGCAACGGGGAAATGGAATATATGTTTGACAGCTCGCTTAAAATTAATGATGATATTCTTCAGGAAGCCTTAAGCCATGCATCATCGCAGAAGATGAAAAACATTATAGCGACTATTCAACGAGAACAAAATACAATTATTCGCGATGAGTCGCATCGTATAATGTTAATACAAGGAGTTGCCGGCTCCGGCAAGACATCAATCGCACTTCATCGAGTTGCCTATCTTCTTTATCGTTTTAAAGGAGAGTTAACCGCAAATAATGTTCTCATTCTTTCACCCAATAAGGTTTTTGGAAATTATATCTCTAATGTTTTGCCTGAGCTGGGTGAGGAAAATATTACTGAAATAGAAATGGAAGAATTAGCCTCAGCTCTTTTGGGTTATAATACCCAATTCCAAACTTTTTATCAACAGGTTGATGCGTTGTCTCATACCTCAGATGATGATTATATTGAGGCAATAAAATTTAAATCATCATTAGAATTTGCAAAAAAATTGGATAATTACCTCAAGGATTTTGATTACAATAACTTTGTCGCGGAAGATATTACAATTCGTAACGAAGCCACAGTTATGGCATCACGCATAGAACACTACTATCGATACACACATGGAGAACCCATTGCTGTACGTATTGACCGAATTACCGATGACGTCATAGATGATTTAGAGTGTCAACTTGATTCTGACCTAGGCAGGAAACAAAAAACATTGGTGCGTCAAATGATTCAAGGTATGTTTCAAGAAACAAAACCTTTTGGTGTATATGTGCGTTTTCTGAAATCCATAGGCAGAGAGGATTTAATACCAGGATCATCAAAGAACCTTGAGTATGCAGATGTATTTCCCTACATTTATGTGAAAAGTTTTTTTGAAAAAATTGAGTTGCCATATGAGGTCAAGTATTTGATTATTGATGAAATGCAGGACTACTCACCAATTCAATATTTGGTATTGGAACGACTCTTTAAATGCAAAATGACAATACTAGGTGATGCGAACCAGGCAGTCAACCCATATTCATCCACTAATTTAGATGCTATTTGTGCAGTTCTCCCGTCCTCGTTTTCAATAGAATTACTCAAAAGCTATCGCTCAACATTTGAAATCATGTCATTTGCACAAAAAATTATTTACAATCCCAAATTGGAAATGATGGAGCGGCATGGAGATGTCCCTGGTGTCCAGCAATGCGAGAATAACAACCAAATGTTTGAAAAAATAAAAGGGATTATAGACTCTTTCCAGAACACTGATTTTACATCAATGGGAATCGTTTGCAAAAACCAAGATGAAGCGGATTACGTTTACAAAGAGCTTGTAAACGCAGGTTCTGGGGTTCGGCTTATAAACTCTGATAGCAAGGAGTTTTCTGATGGTGTAATGGTTGTATCTGCCCATATGTCCAAAGGCTTAGAGTTTGATCACGTGATTATTCCTGCAGTTGATTCAAAAAATTATTTCAAGGAAATTGACAAATACATGCTTTATGTCGCATGTACTCGTGCAATGCATAAACTGGATGTGTTATATGTTGGATCACTGTGTGAATTTCTAGGGTAATAAACATGGATACTTCCGAATTAAAATCTCTTTTCCCTCTGCTTAATCAGAACAGTATTCACTATTTTGACTACGCAGCAACAACCCCTATGCCTAGAGAGGTGATTGATGAATGGGTTGATTTTCAGTCATCAATAGGGGTTTTCATAGGTAAAGGATCTGGAATCTTAACAGAGCGCGCTTCTGAAAAATTATATCAGTGTGAAGAGAATTTACTATCCTTTTTTCAGGCAAATCATGGGGATAAAATTATATATGGCAAAAATGTAACTGAACTTGTCAATATTATGGCATATGCTATTGAAGATTTCATATCTCCCATGGATATAATTTTGGTCGGTCCGTATGAACATAACAGCAATTCATTGCCTTGGAAATATCTTGCCAAAAGGTGCGATGCTATTTTTTTTGAAATTCCTATTGATGAAAATGGAATTCCTATTTGGGATTATATAACCAAAATCAAAGGGAAAATTAAAATTTTTGCATGTTCCGAAATATCAAATACGAGTGGCAATGAGGCGGATTTATCCAAAATATTTTCATTGTTGCCACCAGAAACACTGATATTTATTGATGAATCTCAGGTTGTTGGGCATAGAAGGTTAAAAAAAGAATCACGAGTTGATTGTAAATTTGTGGCATCACACAAAATGTACGGTCCTAAAAATATTGCAGCATCAATTGTCAATAACCGATTATTGGAGAAAATGAAGCCTGTTTTGCTCGGCGGAGGAATGATTGATTACAGCGGATTTGTAGATACATGGAAGCGAGATAGGGAAAAGTTCTTCGCAGGGACAATGGATATTGGCCTTATCACAGCGTGGAGTAAAGCCTGCGACTTTTTAACAAGTCTTAGCTTTGATAAAATACATAATATAGAATCGTTACAACATGAGAAACTTTTAACATTTCTAATGGACTCAAAGCATTTTTGTGTTGTTCCAGGAACATCAAAGTCCATTATATCGTTCTATCACCATTCTCTTCATGCTCACGATATTGCGTATGCTTTAGCTCAAAAAAATGTTATTACTAGAGCTGGACATATGTGTGCGGGAGGAATTTTGAGAAAGCTAGAAAAACACGCAATCACACGAGTTTCATTCGGGCTCGGGTTGATGGATTCCGATACATCTGTTTTATTAGATTTATTGGGAGATATTGACAATGAATATTAAAAACATCTACTCTTCAACAGTACAACGGTTACTGACTGAAAAACAGCAGTTTTTTTTAATTCCTGACGAATTTTTAATCCGAGATGGTGTCGCGTGCGGAGATGCTCTTGTAATATTAGGTGAAATTAATGATGATGTCATTAATTTTAAGCTTTTGGTTACAGATGGTTGCATTATATCCAAAGCGGTTTCAGCATACCTTTTTCAACGCTTCTCTGGCAAGCATATTGAGGAAGTAAAAAAGGCAGTAAATCATCTGCTTTTACAATTACAGAAAAATCCCAAGCATATATTTGCATTACTTGACTTAGATGTAATTTATGATAGAATTTCATGTGTGCAAGCCCCTATTGAGCTTTTATCCAATCTTATAGATAAATTGCTGAGTCGTGAAATAAACGTAGTTACAATGAAGGACACAAGTCAGGATTTGGATTGTGATGCATGTGTGCGCTCCTCAAGTATAAGTTGGAGTGAACAAAAATGTTCCATTATCCAACATTCTGAAGAAAAAAAATTCCCGACTGATTACAGAAGAAAATGGCTACAGTTATCTAAATATGAGCTGAATATTGAAGAACGCCAATTATTACACAAGTTAGCTTCCAACATTACTCTAGAGGATATGGAATTCCTGCGTCATGAAAAAATTGCACAGTGTATATTCTCTAATTTATTAAAATATGATGGAACGTTTTTTTTGCATACTCCGATATGGAAAATAATACATTATCAAATTCATAGAAAGCATATTGTTCGCCGTGAATTGAAAAAGATAGCAGAGTTTATAAAAAATATTGATGCAAGCTTTATAAAAGGGATGAACACAAGTTCACTTTATGAAGACGAAGATGCAATACGAATTCATTTGGATTATGACATCCTATGTTTTTCAGAACATACAGCCTGGGAACTAGGGGGATTTCTCCTGCAGCGTGGTTTTTTGCTGTTTGAAAATGTCTTCTCCTTAAAAAAAATGACAATGTCTGAAGATAATATATATCAAGGGCATTTTCATATGCAAAAAATATTTGATGATCAATATAAACTTGTCATTGATGTTAATTTCCCCGGCTTCCCCGTTGGAAGAATTGGTCTGTTTTATCCAGATTATATTGGTTTATTTTTATCTAATGAAGATCAATTCATTATAACACTTTGCCATACATTTAAGCATAAAAACGTCTTTATGAAAGACTTAAACGATTTGTATTTGATGTTAAAGAAAAGAAAATTAAATTTTGGGCTGTTGGCTACTAAAATCAAGTACTTACATCTTGAATTCTTTACATCGATTGCGTTGGAATATATTGTTAAAAATTATAAACTTGCACCTAATTTAATTCCTTATCTAAAGACTTTTGTAGAAAATCAATATCTCGCTCAGAAGAGGTTTTCTGCATGGCCATACTCTGCGGAAGCAATGTTAGCTGTAAAAAGAGAGGATTTAAAATATCGTGTTGAAATACAGGACGATTATCCCAGGATCTATCTATTCCCCTTAATACTATTTAAACACACAATGGATGCTTCATCTTTATTTGCGGCTGTATCCAAGACAGGATATCGGACCATTTTATTAACATCAACTATTGTCAGCATTACTGTTGATAATGCCAATATTTTTATTAGTGAAATGGGAATTTTTCTGGACAACAAAACACATGACGCCAACTCTATAAAAAAATCGTCTATTCGTGAGGCATTGAATAGATTACTGCAGATTGGAGTCTTCTCTTGGGACAATGTTATGGAAATTCCAACCGCTCCCAAAACCGGGAAATGGTTTTTTTAAGGAGAGAGATAATATGCTGGTTGCTTTAGAAGGAATGGACGGAGTTGGAAAAAGTACACTTGCAAAAAAATGCGCACAGCTACTTGGTGGATTTTTTGTAGTCAAGGCAATTCATCCATTGCGCGACAAAAATGTCTATTATGACAATTTTTACAATATTAGCGATCTTGTTTTAGAAATTTTCAAGAGTGATTTTGACCAATGCATGTTTGGAATTCGCGGAATATTTTGGTACTACCGACTTAATGGATTTGACATTGTTTCTGATCGTTTTTATGCTTCCAATCTTTGGCACATAGAACGCCGCGATGTAGACATTGAAAATATGGTATCATTTATTGGCATTCCAGAAAAAACAGTTCTATTATACGCTTCACAAGATGTATTAAAAAAACGCATATGGGCGAGAAACCCTCAAGATAAAGATTTGGTAAAGATAGAGCAATCTGAATATGCATATCGTTTAATGAAGACCCGCTTCAATAAAAACGGCATTAATTATAGCATTATCAATACAGATGACTTGCCACTAGATTCTGTTGCCGAAAGAATATTATCTACTGCATCCCAAGATGAACCCGCTCCGCCTCTTAATGCAACGATGCGTGCTTTTTCCTGCAAAAGAAAAAAAATCACAGAAATATTTATTGACGAAGATATTAATTTTATAGATCCTAAAGCATTTTTTTATCTTTCAAACCTTCAGTGCATAAAAGTGTCAGATTCAAATAAGTATTTTTCATGCCTTAATGGTGTTTTATATTCCAAAAATCAAGATATTTTATATTGTTATCCCAATAATCGTGAAGAAAAAAACTTTACGGTTCCCCGAACGGTAAAGTATCTTATGCCCTCGGCATTCATTAACGCCTCGTGTCTCGAAAATATTATTCTGCATGATGGAGTCATTGAAATCGGAAGTACTTGTTTTTTTAATTGTCGTATGTTAAAATCTTTTGCAGTTTCAGCAGAATTACGGCGAATTGGTCCTATGAATTTTCTAGGTTGTTCAAACATGGAGGCATTTTCTGTGGCATCTGACAATACTGTTTATTCCGAAATCTCAAAAATGCTTTTTTCTCATGACGGAACAAACTTAATTAAGATTCCATCTGCGATTCCATTTCTAGATTACAAATTCTGTTGCCAAAAAGTATCTGCATGGGCGGGCGCCGATGTGTCAACAATAAAAAGAATTGATTTTGATGATAAATTAGAAATTATTGAAGCATATGCTTTTTTTAACTCAAATGTTGAAAAAATAAATATTACATCATCCAATCTTACACGTATTGGTGAACGTGCTTTTGGAATGTGTAAAAATTTAAGAAATCTGGACATTTCCTCTGCACCCATTTCAATTTCAATTCATAATGATGCTTTTGAAAACGCAAGTGAAAAATTAAGGATTTACATATCAGATATTTTGTTTGAAAAATTGGTCAGAGATCCAAAGAAAGAACATATAAAAAAACATTTTGCCGTAAGACTGTTTGATAAAAAACAATTGTCGTGCGGAGCTGCTTGCTGCATTTATCTGAAAAAAAAGCTTGATCTAACAATTTCTATTGAAGAGGATAAGACATATTGGATTTTTAGTATTGCTCGGCAATTCTTACAATATATACCATGTCTTCTCTATTACTACGATAGCAATTTGATGCGCGATTATTATTCTCGTAAAATTCCCGATGACTTTTCTGGGACGGCTGATTTAGAAGAAATCATTCAGAGTCAAAAAATATGCTGTAAAAAGCTTGATAAAGATAATTTAATACATGCTATTAGAGATTGTTTTATACTGATGATTGTTGATTCTCAGTTGTTAAACGATGACGCGACGCTCACAGGGGGGCACTATATTATTATTGAGCATATAGAAGGAACGCAAGCAATTATCGTGAACCCCCTAAAATCAGTTGCTATTTTGCACCTCGTAGATGTTGATTTGCTTGTTGAGGGGTGTTTAAAGCAAGGGGGGTGGTACATGACCATTTCGAGAACGCACAAAGGAGTTTTTTTATGATTTATATTTGTATTTTAGGTATTGCCCTAGGTTGTATTTTTTTTATTGCATTTATTGCCTATGTTACCTTTTTCAAAACGCCCCCCAAAGGCAACTCCGATGAAATAGATACTTACAATTTTTATCGCAATGACCACCGGGATTGTTGTGAAAATTTATATACGGATGATGACTATCATCGTGATTATGATGATTAAACCTCAATGAAGGAGAAAACGACAGATAACGTCCGGAAAATTGCGCACATTTTAGATTGATTATCCCACGTGCTTTAGGCGCAGCCGTAACAAAACGACCGTTTGAGAAGCTCCGGAGGAGCAGGTTGTCTTGTAGGCGGAGCCTGCTACCTCCATTAAATTACACCTTGTTCGTAAATTTTGCAAGTGCAAAGATACTGGCGATTTCCCCATTTTGTTGTGGAAATATGTCTTAATCTTGCTTCAACTAACATCATTGCAGAATAGCCATCCGGGAAACTGCCCACCACCCTTTTTCGTCGCCTGTTCTCTTTTATGATTCGTTCCAAACCGTTGTTTGTTCTGATTTTTACCCAATGTTCATAGGGAAAACCCATGTAAGAAAGAGTTTCATCTATGCTATCTTCCACGAATTTTGCAACAGAGTCTAATTTCATTTTTCGCAGTTTTTCAGCAACAAGAACATATAATGGTAACAGTTTTTTAATAGTACTGGTAATGGTCGGCATTATAAAGCGGTAAAACCCGACCTTAACTTTTTAGACCAAAAGTCCTTTCCAAACAGAGGTTGAATAATTTATAAAAAATGATTATTTTCATTTTTTTTCGGTTGTAATTTGCTTTTCGTATGCTATATTAGGATATCGTACTATGGTGGGCCATTGTCTTTTCTCGTAGTGCGAGGCTATTTGACAACCGCTATATTTCAGCAAAACGCTTCGAAACCGACCAAGTAATGAATGTTTTTGCTCTTATCGCAGGTGAAATGTATCCGGTGGGATTGTGTCTACACATCTTACCGGACGTTCTCTGGTATGATGTTGCGGGCTCTGGGGCGGGCCTCAGGAGCGTGCTTGGGAGCGTTCGGTTTTTATTTGAACGTTACCAAGCAAGCTGGATTTCGCAGCAGAAAGTTGTGGAATCGGCGAGCTTACTAAATTTATGGGGATTTTCGATCATGAGAACTAAACTTGCTACGACAGCATTTAAGATGCCGCTTACGGCATCAGTTCTTTGTTGTCCGCATTACAGAGATCCCGGAGCTTCTTTCAAGAACGGAAACAACCGGCTTCCGTTGCTTCACAACTTTTGCTCCGTGACAAAAGCAAGCCTTTATTTCAATAAAGGATCGCTTCTATCCGCTTGGTCGGATAGAGTTGTTTTTCATCTTTTCAAAACATATTATCGTTGCGGAAAACTGTATCGATCCGATTTTACAATTTCGCTTTCAGGTAATGGGTCATCACAATTTTTCCGGTTGTGGCAAAAGATCACCGTCATAGTGTCGATGGTTGCAAATATCAAATGAAAGGAATGTACATGAAAAAATCCCTTCTGATGGTCGCTGCATTGCTGGCGATCACAACGTTGTCTGCTAAAGATATCTTTGTTTCTTTGGCAACCGGAAAAAATAAAAACCCCGGAACCAAAGCAGCTCCGTACAAAAATCTCTGGAAAGCTCTGGCTGTCGCCAAAAATAATGATGTGATCCACATCGCCGAAGGTATTTATCCCGGAAAGATGAAATGCGGTTGGTTCAAACTTGAAAAACCGGTTTCTCTTTTCGGCGGCTATTCTGCCGACTTCACCAAACGCGACCCGCTGAAGTTCAAAACCTTGTTCCAGCCCCGGAACGAACACAACGATAAGAAAGCCGGAGCCCAGGGCATACTCCATATCGAATTGGCAAAATCCCCGATGAACGCCCCCAAAGGATTCCATATCGTCATCGACGGGATCATCTTTGACGATGGTTTTGCTTCCAGCTATCACGCCACCAAGGGAAAACCCGCCGGATTTGATACCGGTATGTGGCTGGAAGGTCCGGCGATGAACAAAGCTGCGGACAAATTCCCCAGTGCCAACCGTTACAGCATCCACACCGCTTCCGCTTCCCGCGGCGAAGGTGATCTGACTATTCAGAACTGCACCTTTGTCAACGGTTCCAACTACGCCGTCAATGTCAACTGGTACAAAGGCAAAGTCGCCATTCTCAACAATGTGTTCTGCAACAACCGTATGCTTTCGGTCAATGTGAACTGCTCCAACGGCAGAGGCAAGATCGATTGGGAATGTGCCTACAACACCATTCTTTTCACCTGGAGCCGTCTTAATGACCTGGCTGATATGGGTTTTGCCATCCGCAACAACACCAACTGCAATGCCAATATCCACAACAACATTATCGGCTTGAACGTGCTGACCGGTTTTGACAACACCAAAGGCAATCCCAAGCAGAAAAAGACCAAACTTGACAACAATATCTTCTTCCTGAACCGTGAATCTGACGTGCAGATGACAGTTTCTCCTTCCATTGCCAAGGTCAAAGTCGATGGTTTTGAAGATCTCGAAGGTACTGACGGTATTGAATCCATCGAAGGCAATATCGACCTCAAAGATCCCAGCATTTTCAAAGGCCGCATCAATGCCCAGTATCTCAATGCATTCCTTTCTATGAAGTATTCCGAAAAGACCAAACTTGATCCGGGCAAATGCAATGCTCTGCGCAGTGTTCTCGGTCTGCCGCTTCAGGGAACCATCACCACCAAATGCGACATGTATGCCAACCGTTATCCCTGGGGTGAAGCATTGAATCTTTTCGGTGCTGTCAAGGACTACGGTGCTCAGTTGCCGAAATAATGTTATTCACTATATATTAAGGAAATAAAAAATTATGGATATTAAGAAAATTATTGATACTTATCTTAACATTATCAAAACCAAGTATATCTGCTTTGACGGAACCGCCTCTCAGGAGGAATTCATCTATTTCATTGCAGTCTGGATCGTCGGGGCGATTGCCTGCGGTATTGTCGCAGTAATTCTCAAAATCATCGGTCTCGGTTTCATCGGTGGAATCGTTTGCGCTGTGTGGAACCTGGCTAATCTGCTGCCGGGACTCGGAACATTGGTTCGTTTCATCAATTCCAAAAAAGCCCGGTAATCAAAAAAAAAAAAAAAAAAAAAAAACCGAACCGGCAGTAAGCAGGTTTGTTTGCTGCCGGTTCGGCATAAACGATATTTCAACAAATCCGGTAAGGAGGCGTTTTATGAAACATAAAGTTAAATTTTTATCGATAGCATTGACAGGATGCTTTCTTGCCGGATGTACCTGTTATAACACCCATGTCCCCGGAAGACATATTAATCACGGAGAAAATCCCAGTGGGATTGACAGATTTTTCTGCAATCTTGATTACATACTTTTCCCGCCACAACAAGGGTATGTAGTAGCACCCGTTCCGGTTGTTGTGGCTCCACGCCCGGTTGTTGTGGCTCCACGCCCAGTTGTTGTAGCTCCACGCCCAGTTGTTGTAGCTCCACGCCCGGTTGTTGTAGCTCCACCTCCGCCACGCCATCACAGCAGACCAGCTCCGTCCTATAGAGGCAGTTCATCTCACAGACCAGCTCCGTCCTATAGAGGCAGTTCATCTCACAGACCAGCTCCGTCCTATAGAGGCAGTTCATCTCACAGACCAGCTCCGTCCTATAGAGGCAGTTCATCTCACAAACCTGTTCCTGCGGTAAATAATTATGCCCGTGGAGGTCGCGGTAACAAACAATCTGCATACAGACCATCTACGTCAAACGTCAACAGACCTTCGGCATATCGCCCGTCGTCTTCAAGCACCAGCAGACCGGCTGGCGGTAAGACTGTCACCGGACCGGCAAGCAAACCGGCAGTATCTCGGCCGTCGTCTTCAAGCACAAGAACCCCCTCGGCATACAAACCGTCAGCATCTGATATCTATGGCAAACCGTCAAGAGGAATCAGTTCTCCATCAGCGGTCCGCCCGTCATCGACAAGCAGCAAACCGGCAGCTTCATCAATAAACAGACCGTCCAGTTCCAACAACCGCCCGAAGCCATCGGCAGTATACACGGTGTCGCCCAGCCGATCAAGCGGGTCCTCTGCTTCCAGCAGACCGTCCAGTTCCAACAACCGCCCGAAGCCATCGGCAGTGTATTCGACCTCGTCAAGTCAGTCAAAAGGCAACACATCTGTGAGCAGACCTGCAGGAAATATTACGGTGAGCCGTCCGCCGACAACAACTTCTTCAAGCAGTCTTGGAACCAGACCGTCCACGAGTCGGCCAAGACCGACAACAACTTCTTCAAGCAGTCTTGGAACCAGACCGTCCACGAGTCGGCCAAGACCGACAACAACTTCTTCAAGCAGTCTTGGAACCAGACCGTCCACGAGTCGGCCAAGACCGGCAACAACTTCCTCAAGCAGTCTTGGAACCAGACCGTCCACCCACAGACCAACATCGGCAACGACCTCTACTTCCTCAAGCACAACTTCAAGCGGCGGCAGAGGTTCAACCCCGACCGGCAAAAGTCAGTATATGGAAGATTGAGCCCCAGTAAGAAAAAAGAAAACATCCCGTCCTTTTCTCTCTTGATATTCGGACGGATATTTCTTTAGGTATCACATCGGTAACATATCAGGGGAATCAACAAGGGAAATATGTCAAAAAAACTTATTCTTACATTCTTTGCCGGAGTGTTTCTGGGCAGCGGAATAACTTGGATCGTGAAATCCGGAAACTGTACAGCCTCGAAACATCCCGATAATACAAATGTCGCCGATGAATTGAGAATAGCCCTCTTGTTTGCTGAAGATATGGAAAAACTTCAAATATACAGAATGTAAAAATTAAAGAAAAATCTAATATTGTCCAGTAGAAAGAAACTCGAACCGCCGACTTTTGCATCCTTTTTGAAAAGTCGCAAGTTGCTATCTTTTTTCGGAGCATTTTGCAGTTGTTTCGGAGAAAAAGTCCTTTCGGTTGAGTAGAAATCTTTTCTCTGCTGCGTAAAAAGGAAAAAAACAGAGATACTTTCGCAAATTAGCGAAGCGATCACCATTTTATATAAATTCGCAACCATTTGAGCTTGGGAGAATTTTCCGAATCAAGCGAAAATGGTCGACCATTTTTTGCCCTGACGGAAAAAAAAATGAAGCCTGAAAAGGCTTTGCTTTATGGCTCGACAGAGCCGCTTCATAATCCGGAGGATTGCTTTATGCACCGGAGGTGCGCTTCACAAATCCGCCTTTTCAGATGAAACAGCTCCATTTTATTCCGCTATGAAGCATTTTCGCTTTCGCTCAAATATGAAGCACTCCGCTTACGCTGCGTATGACCTGTCATCCATAGCACTTCGTGCGACGGATGATGAGAAAATGAAAAATGAGAGTTTATCTATTTGTAATGCAACTCTGTCCGCATTATATTATAACCTCCAATCCAGTCCTTTATGACTGGATTTTTTTGTGTCGCACTTTTACCCAAAGAACCGCAGGCATTTACAGCTAATCATCGCCCCGACAGAGAACAAACAGAGAACGGCAAATTCTCTGTTTGGTAAGGTCGGCGGTCGTTTATGAAAGAATTATTTGCAAGCCATACAACTTCAGGAAAAAATCTGCCGTAATTTTAAGATTTTTGTCAGATATTACAGAAAATCTCCTCTATTATAGATAGTAAACTTTGTCAGGATATTTTCGCAGGAATGTTCCGGATAAATTATAACATTGCCTTGCAATTTATCAGAAATAATGATATTGTATAACAAAGAATAACAAATAAATAAAATATGGAGAAAAGATATGTTAGATAATGATTTTCCCAGTTCTGATGCGATCCGCAAAGCAGAAAAAAAAGGACTTGTTTTCAGCAAAGACAAAAAAATATTGAAAGAATGTACCAATAAAGAAATCGCTGAAGTCGTCATTCCAAACAGCGTGACAAAAATCGGAGGGTGTGCGTTTTGGGGCTGCACCAGTCTGACCAGTGTCGTCATTCCAAACAGCGTGACGTATATCGGAAAGGATGCGTTTCAGCACTGCACCAGTCTGACCAGTGTCGTCATCCCCGACAGTGTGACCGAAATCGGCTGGAATGCGTTTTTCGGCTGCACCAGTCTGACCAGTGTCGTCATTCCAAACAGCGTGACCAAAATCGGAGCGGGGGCATTTGAGGGCTGCAGAAGTCTGACCAGTGTCGTCCTCCCCGACAGCGTGACCGAAATCAGCAGAAAGGCGTTTAGAAACTGCGAAAGTCTGACCAGTGTCGTCATTCCAAACAGCGTGACTAAAATCGACAGATGGGCGTTTTACGGCTGCTCAAGTCTGACCAGTGTCGTCATCCCCGACAGTGTGACCGAAATCGGAGAGTGGGCGTTTGACGGCTGCACCAGTCTGACCAGTGTCGTCATTCCCAACAGCGTGACCGAAATCAGCAGAGAGGCGTTTTACCGCTGCAGAAGTCTGACCAGTGTCGTCATCCCCGACAGCGTGACCGAAATCGGCAGAGAGGCGTTTTCCGGCTGCAGAAGTCTGACAAGTGTCGTCATCCCCGACAGCGTGACAAAAATCGACAGAGGGGCGTTTTCCGGCTGCACCAGTCTGACCAGTGTCGTCATTCCAAACAGCGTGACCGAAATCAGAGAGAGTGCGTTTCCCTGCTGCACCAGTCTGACCAGTGTCGTCATTCCAAACAGCGTGACTAAAATCGACAGATGGGCGTTTTACGGCTGCACCAGTCTGACAAGTGTCGTCATTCCCGACAGCGTGACTGAAATCTGGGAAGAGGCGTTTAAGAACTGCACAGGTCTGACCAGTGTCGTCATCCCCGACAGCGTGACGTATATCTGCGGTGGGGCGTTTAAGGACTGCTCAAGTCTGACCAGTGTCATCATTCCCGACAGCGTGACCAAAATCGGAGAGGAGGCGTTTAAGAACTGCTCAAGTCTGACAAGTGTCGTTATCCCAGACAGCGTGACCAAAATCGGAGAGGAGGCGTTTAAGAACTGCACCAGTCTGACAAGTGTCGTTATCCCAGACAGCGTGACCGAAATCGGCGGTGGGGCGTTTGACGGTGTCCAACAGGTTACTTCCAACAACAGCAAGTTCAAAGTTTGTAAAACGGGAACTCTTGTTGATGTTGACCATCAGATGTTGCTTTATGTTCCCCCCTGTACAACAGAGTATATCCTCCCAGACAGCGTGACCCAAATCGGCAGTAGGGCGTTTAAGGACTGCTCAAGTCTGACTAGTGTCGTTATCCCCGACAGCGTGACCGAAATCGGCAGGGAGGCGTTTTACGGCTGCACCAGTCTGACCAGTGTCGTCATCCCCGACAGCGTGACGTATATCTGCGGAGAGGCGTTTTACGGCTGCACCAGTCTGACAAGTATCGTCATCCCCGACAGCGTGACAGAAATCGGCAGTGGGGCGTTTGAGGGCTGCACCAGTCTGACCAGTGTCGTCATTCCAAACAGCGTGACGTATATCGGAAAGGATGCGTTTTTGCGCTGCACCAGCCTGACAAGTGTCGTCATCCCCAACAGCGTGACCGCAATCGGCGATTGGGCGTTTTCCGGCTGCACCAGTCTGACCAGTGTCGTCATCCCCGACAGCGTGACGTATATCGGATACAGCGCGTTTCGGGGCTGTACCAGTCTGACCAGTGTCGTCATTCCCGACAGCGTGACGTATATCGGCGATGGGGCGTTTGAGAACTGCACCAGTCTGACAAGTGTCGTCATTCCCGACAGCGTGACAAAAATCAGCAGAGAGGCGTTTCGTAACTGCGAAAGTCTGACCAGTGTCGTCATCCCCGACAGCGTGACCGAAATCGGCAGGGAGGCGTTTTGCGGCTGCGAAAGTCTGACAAGTGTCGTCATCCCAGACAGTGTGACGTATATCTGCGGTGGGACGTTTGAGGACTGCATAAGTCTGACCAGTGTCGTCATCCCTGACAGCGTAACTGCAATCGTAGAAGAAGCACGTGATTATTATGGGGATGGCAGTGATGATTATCTAGTCATAGGGGGTGCGTTTGAAGAAGCTGGTTGTGAAGAACAGGTCAGACGAGACTATGGACACTTGTTCATAAAAGAGGAATACTACTGAATTGGCAGCATAAAAATATTATATTGTTGTAGTGTATACGGAATTTCAGACACGGCCTTTAGGCTATCTGAAATTCCTTTTTTTTTACCAAAGTCGCAAGTTGGTATCTTTTTTCGGGGCATTTTACAGTTGTTTCGGAATGGTGGTCGTTTTGTTTGAGCTGAAAAATTTTCTCTGCTGCATAAAAAGAGAAAAACAGAGATATTTTCGCAAGTTAGCGAAGCGATAACCATTTTATATTAATCCGCAACCGTTTGAACCATCAACAGCCCGGCAGCATCAGCGGAATAATTTAATCACAACTCATTAAACAATATATTGTTCCATAGAATGGCACCAATTATATTCCCTTGTAAAAAAAGCAGCTGTGGTCTGCCGTTTGTAACAACAGCAGTTCCCTGTGCTCCTTTTACCCGACAACGATCCTGCCTGTAATAATTCTTGAGGACTTTTGATTTTACCTCAAGTATAAAAATTGCCCTTTTTTCTGTAAGATGCAATTAGAAATTGCATTTTATCAGTTCGGGGTGATCGGGGTGGCGTTTTTTCACCACTTCCAGATATTTTTGGGCATCTTCAAGTTTGGCAAAAGTTTTTTCCACGCAGCGCGGTATATCCGCTCCGACGCTATCGCAAACGGTGTAAAATCCTGCCGCAGTCATCACTGGCAGCACCCAGCCGGGGCAATGGTCGCAGTAAATATCGCACACGCCTGCATCGTTATCCAGCACTTTAGCCAAACTCGGGCAATGGTGCATAATAAAGGTATAACTTTTGCCCTCATCAAGTATTGCATCGGCATCGCAATTTTCTTCAAAAATGATTTTATCCCAATACTCTTTCATACCTGCCAGGCCTTTAGAGGTGAACAAATCCAGACAATGGGTTTTCTGGTGTTCGGCAATGGTGGTGTAATATTCGTCGATCGCCGCTTGTCCCTGCTTCTGCAAATACTTGAATACTTCGGCGTAAAATTTGACAAAATGGTCGCTGGGTATCATATTTCACCTCACTTGCGGCGCAGCGTCTGACGGCAGCCATTTTCCAGCGGTTCGATCACGATTTCAAAAGGAGAACCTTCGCACCAGCAGCTGTTCATTTTTTCGGTCGAATGACAGATCAGCGGGCGGTCGTCGATTTTTTCCTTGGCAAGCTGGCGCAGCGCAGGACATTCGCGCAATTCCAGAACAGCAGTGCCGTCGGGATTTTCGGTCAGCGTAAAATCGCACTTTTCGCGTTCAAGATAGTAACGCCAATGGCAGATAAGTTCCGAGGAATCTCCGCGCTGCAAACGTTCATAGATCGACTTGTAAACCTTTTTGGCCGTACTGTCCAGCACTTCATCGACTGCTTCCATACCAAAGTGGTCGAACAAATATTTTAACCCCACATAAGTACTGCCGTGAAAATCCAGATGCACTTCACCTGTGGAGCAATAACGCATTTCTTCGGGTTTCATAAAATCATCCTTTCATTAAACTCAATCTTCTTCCGGAAAATTCCATTTGACCAGTGTTCGGTCACCATTGTGTCTTTTCAGCACCAATCTGAGCTGCGCACGGGCATCTTCAATATGCTCGCAGATCGTTGTCTGACAACGCGGCATATCCAAACTTATCAGGTCATATACATAATAATACCCAACCTTGCTCATAATCGGCAGCACCCAGCCAGGGCAATGACAGCAATACAAAGGACACGCCCCCGCATCGTTATCCTTTACCTTGCTCAAACTCGGACAGCCGCTCATAAAACCCTTGAGCACTTTGCCGTATTGACCGTCTTCGATAAATTTATCGGAATCGCAATTTTCTTCTTTTTTGATTACCATCCAATAGTCGTACATACCCTGCAGACCGCCTTCGCTGAACTGCTTGAGGCAGTGGGTTTCCTGATGGCGGCTGATGGTCAGAAAATAGTCTTCCAGATGTTCGTGACCTTTGTTTTCCAAAAACTTGAAAATTTCGTTATAAAATCTTACAAAATGATCACTGGGTATCATAAAAGCCTCCATTGCAAACAGGCGTTCCCGTCTGTTTTACGCGGAAACGCCTGTTTTATTTTTGCTTACTTCAACAGCCAATCCTTTTCGTCGCGGATAACTTCGTCGATCATCTTGGAACATTCTTCGGTCAGCTGATAGTTCAGATAGGTCTTGGCGGTGTTAAACACATTCAAACGCACCATAAGTTCCTTCTGTCCAGCCATCCAGCAGGCGATGTTTTTACCGCCGAATACCTTGTACATAACTTCGCTCAGGTGTTCCTGCAGAGCCTGCGCTTCGTCATATTTACCAGCATAGGCAAGACGGCACATTTCTGCAGCGTAAGCACCGTTGAAGCAGCCACCGCCAAAGAGCACGCCGTCGTAACCAGCTTTGAGGTAAGTTACGCAATCAAATTCGTTGCCTGTAAGCACTGTCAGCGTTCCATTGCGGCGCGCCTTGGCAGCCATAATAGCTTCAGTAAAATCAGGCTGACTGGCGGAATCTTTGCACAGAATGACTTTAGGATCATCCATAAGTCGGCCCAGCACTTCGGGCGTAACATAAACGCTGGAATATTTGCCGCGGTTGTACAGGCCAACAGGGATCTGGCTGGCATCGAACACCTGCTTGTACAGTTCATAGATAAAATCGCCTTTATCGGCAGCAAGCTGGAAGAACGGCGGAGCGATCACTGCTATATCAATACCGCAATCCTGATAACGTTCCAGATTTTCGATCATACGTTCGGCGGAGTTGTCAGTTATCTGCATAGCAACGGGGATTCTGCCGTTAACATAGCGGACGGTCAGTTCAGCCAGACGCTGACGTTCGCGGTCAGGCAGGAACGGTCCTTCACCTGCAGTCCCAGCCAGAAACAGACCTTTGATACCGAGTTTGATCTGGTGATCGACCAATTTGCGCAGCGCATCGCTGTCAACTTTGCCGTCACAAGTAAGGGGGGTGGACATTGCCGACCAGGCACCTTTGAAAGAATCCATCGTAAAATTCATTTTTATAACCTCCTTTTGAATGGATCAGTTAATATGTAGTATTTATTATTGACTATTATTAAAATACACACAAAGCGGTAAAAATACAAATTTCAGTTTGACTGTAAAGCTGTTTTTTTCTATTTTTTTCACAATATTTCTTTTTTATCGGCTGCAACGCTTGATTTTTTTATATTTTAAGTACATATTATCCATATGATGAAAAAGACAAAACAACAATATTTGACCGATCAGGTCGAAGAACGGATCTATCTGTATATCCGCGATAAAGGCTGCGTTTTCGGCGATGCTCTGCCCAAAGAGGAAGAACTTGCCGAAATCCTGGGCGTGTCGCGTACTATCACCCGCGAAGCCTTGAGCCGTTTGAAAGCCGCTGGTATCGTAGAAAGCCGCCGCCGCCGCGGTATGATCCTTAAAAAACCCGATCTGTTTGCCGGCTTGGATAAACTCATAAAGTACGACATCATTGATGAGCGTACCAGAAAAGAATTCGCAGAACTGCGTCTGGTCATCGAACTCGGTCTGGCGGATCTGATCTATGTGAACCGCACTGCTGAAGCCATTGATGAACTCGAAAATATCTGCAGCGAATTCCGCAATGAACAAATCAATCTGAATAAACATCTGGCGGCAGAAAAAGATTTCCACCGCCGTTTGCTTGCTATGTCGGGCAACGAGCTTATTGAGCGTTTTCAGCTGCTTTTGGAAGCGTTCTTTTCGCCGCACAAAAAATTGCCGCAAACCACGTTGCTGAATTCATATACTGAACATATGGAACTGGTTACTGCTCTGCGCGGACATTCTATTGCTGAATGGCGGAAGATCGCCCACAAACACTTCGGGCACTATTTTACCAGCCGCTGAAAAAATCTGCTGTTTTCTGATTCCTTTGCGGCCGATTTTTTCGCTATACCTGCAAGCAATGCCGGACATTTCATAATTTTCCAGAGAGCCCTGCGGATAAATTCTTCAGATTCGTCGAACAACGTTTGCATTTCTTTACCTTTTGCTGATGCTTGTGTGGTGCAGATAATCTATTGAGATGCGGAATTTCTTGCATTCTGGTAAAAAATGCACTGTATCGAATTTGGATTTGGCAATAGAAAGCTGTCCTCTTATAAAACTACTGCAATTTTTTTTCATTTTTTTTGAAAAAACGATTTGAAAAAATCATTTTTACAACTATATTATGTTCCTATCTTAAAAATTCACTAAAATAATTGATCTTAATTTACAAAAGGGGGAACTTCTATGAAACAGCAGCTTTTGCATTCATCGAACAAAGAAGTTCTCCTTTGTTTTTGCGTGGTTCGCTGATTCCCGGCACACGCACTGACGGAAAATACATTTTTCCGTCCTCTCACCTTTTTTCCCTTTTCTAAACTCACAGTAGGCAGAATATGCTGAAACAGGAGGAGTTGTGCGCCTGTTTTCAGCATTGTTCTGCTGTGCCTTTATCCGTACAATATTCATTATCTACACACAAAATCAAGGAGAAACAACCATGACAGAAAGACTCGACTATCACGAATCACCGAGACGTCAAGTGCGTCTCTCCAATGTTCGCAACATTGGTATTATGGCTCACATCGACGCGGGCAAAACGACCCTCTCCGAGCGTATTCTTTTTTATTGCGGACGTAATTACAAAATCGGAAATACCCACGATGGCACAGCCACGATGGACTGGATGGAAGATGAACAGAAACGCGGCATCACAATTACAAGTGCTGCCACCACCTGTTTCTGGAAAAATCACCGCATCAACATTATCGATACACCCGGACACGTCGATTTCACCGCTGAAGTTGAACGGAGTTTGCGCGTTCTTGACGGCGCAGTAGCTGTTTTTTGTGCTGTGGGCAAGGTTCAACCCCAAAGCGAAACAGTCTGGCATCAGGCACAGAAATATGGCGTGCCGATTATTGCGCTGGTCAACAAGATGGATCGTACCGGAGCTGATTTTCAGGGTGTGGTGGAGGATATCCGCAACAAACTGGGAGCCAATCCGCTGCCTGTCTATCTGCCCATTGGCAAAGAAGCAGATTTCAGAGGCGTGATCGACGTTCTCGGCGGCAAAGCGATCTATTTTCATAACGA
This sequence comes from Lentisphaerota bacterium, assembly GCA_015061745.1. GTDB lineage: Bacteria > Verrucomicrobiota > Lentisphaeria > Victivallales > Victivallaceae > UBA1784. The sequence goes on from SUWB01000001.1 coordinate 22,866, forward strand.
AGACAACGGTGTCAAAGAGGATATTCAAGAGCTTGACGCAGAACAGCAAATTGAGTGTGCAGAAGCATTCTCTTTCCTGCTGGAAACTCTTGCCGAAGTTGACGACCAGATTATGGAGTCATATCTGGAAGATAAAATTCCCTCTCAAGATGAATTGCGCGCAGCACTCCGCCGGGCGACTCTTGCCTGCAAGATCGTTCCGGTGGCTGCCGCCTCTGCGTTCAAAAACAAAGGAGTTCAACCTCTGCTGGATGCTGTGACCTGGTATCTGCCAAGTCCCGTCGACATCTGGAATATTCAAGGTTCTGATCCTGCCACAGGAAATGAAATCACCCGTCACGTCGGCGATATGCAGCCCTTCAGTGCCCTGGTATTTAAGATTATGAACGATGTACACGTCGGTAAACTTTTTTTCCTGCGTATCTACTCAGGGACCGCATCAAAAGGAATGAGCGTTTTCAATCCGCGTACCGGCAAATCAGAACGTATAGGGCGTCTGCTTCAGATGCACGCAAACACGCGGGAAGAACGTGAGGAAATCTTTTCCGGAGATATCGCTGCAGTCATTGGCTTAAGTGATGCAAAGACTGGAGATACTCTGTGTTTGAGTTCCAATCCCATCGTGCTGGAATCTATGACATTTCCAGACCCGGTCATCTCCATTGCAGTGGAACCTGCCAGTGCCGCAGACCGGACAAAGCTGACCAACGGTCTGATTGCTCTGACAGAAGAAGATCCCACCTTCAAAGTCCACAGCGATGAAGATACCGGACAAACGATTATTTCCGGAATGGGAGAATTGCATCTGGATATCATTCTCAGCCGTTTGCGCAAGGAATTCAAGGTCGAAGCAAAGACAGGAGCTCCCCAAGTTGCTTATCAGGAAGCCCTTTTGCAAGAAGCTGTCAGCGATATGCGTTTTGTCCGTCAGTCCGGCGGCCGGGGCCAATACGGCCATTGCGTCATCAAACTGATCCCGCAGGAACGGGGCAGCGGTATTACCATTGAGAACAAAGTTGTCGGCGGCAATATCCCCAAAGAGTTCATCAAACCGATTGAAAACGGGATTCTTGAAGCGGCTGCCGGCGGTGTACTGGCAGGATATCCGGTGGTCGACTTCAAAGTGGAGATCATTGACGGCAGTTACCATCCGGTGGATTCCAGCGAAATGGCATTCAAGATTGCCGGTTCTATGGCATTCAAAGAGGCTGCAAAAAAAGCGGGGATCGAACTTCTTGAACCCATTATGCAAATTGAGATCAATACGCCGGAAGAACACCTGGGGGACTTGATCGGAGATATCAACGGACGCCGGGGAAACCTGACAGGAACAAAAACTGTTGCCAGAGGAATTTCTCAAATCGCAGCGAACATTCCTTTATCGGAACTTTTCGGCTATGCAACAGCGATCCGGTCTCTTTCTCACGGCCGGGCAGTTTCGTCGATGCAGTTGTCCCACTTTCAAAGTGTCCCTGTACACGTTCAGGAAAAGGTCCTGAAAAAACAGGGATAACAACTGAGTCGTGACCACAGATGACGTGAGGCAAATATCTGTTTCACGTCATCCTGAGTCATTAAAATGCTCCTGATTCCGTCCGAGGTTTTGACAGGGGGCAATGCTTGAACAGCAAAATAATAAAAAACTGTCGAATAATATGTTCAAGTTTTGCATTTTTATTTGCCGTTTTTCTTGAAAAACAGTGAAGATTGTGCTATATTATGGAAATGAATTGTCAACCGGCGGTTATAAAATACCGCACCCGCACAGAAAGGAAAAAAATTTTATGAAAAAAACATTTTTTATTTCACTTTTTTTGGGTCTGGCCTTTTCGGCAATGGCTGCTTATCAGTATGAAGTCAAGGGAAATCAGGGGTGGTTGACCTTTGATTCTGAGACAACCGTGGCTTTTGATTTAGGACGCAGCGGTAAAGACAAGGACCACGAAAACTTCATTGACCGCGGCGAAGGAGTCACCGATTACGGCTGGTATAATCTGGATACCGGGGCCTCCGGCTCTTTTAAAAACGGTCTCTCAGCAACCTTTTCTGCCAATGACCGTATCGGTCTCTATGTGACCGATCAAAACGGCAACACCTATCTTTCCACAAAACCCCGCACTCCCTTTGAAGATGATACTTGGGGCAAGGCCAGAATTCAAGACGGTAATTTGTATCTGGGCGGCGGCAATATGGGCTCCAACGGAACACACGAATTTTATGTGTTCAAGGTCAACAATGCCAATGCTTCCGGCAAAGCTCCCTCCGGTCAGCCCCTGCCCGGAATCATTGCCACCTTGCTCGTGGGCGGTGGAGCTGTGGTTTATCTGAAAAAACGCAAAAAACTCAACGCTTCAAAATAATTGCAGCGGGCAAAGTTGCTGATATCGGACTGTTAATGAGAAAAAATGAAAAAAACCCGTCTTACGCTGATTATTCTGGCACTGCTGGTGCTCCTCGGGAGCATCGGTATGACGGTGTGTTTGCTTTTTTCAAATTATCAGAATGTCCGGTTGTTCAAGCAAGCTCAAAATAATTTCCTGCCGGGAGATGATGCCGCGCTTGCTCTGGCGGAAACACAGCTGCTTCAACTTATTCGCAGTGACAGCGATAATGAAGCAGCATTCATTATGCTGGCCGACATTGCCCTGAAAAAGAAGATCTATCCCGAACAGGTCTATTACCGCCATATGGCCTGTCAGCTCAATCCTCTGAGCAAAGAGAACAAAGAAAAATATATTGAGAGCTTGTGTTTTGCCCGGTATTTTCAAAGACTGGAGCATTTTCTTGCTCAATATCCGGAGTTTGAAGCGAAATTCCCCGGTGTCTGTCTTTATGCTGCGGGCCGAAACGGCAATATCAACAAATACAAAGCCCGTTACCGGCAGGATGATCCTTTTACAGTCCTGGCCTTTCAACTTTTCAAATTCCAGCAGGAGCCTTTGAAAAAACGATTGGCCGCTTTGAAGGCACTGCCTGCAAAAACGCCCTTTTTGCAGCAGGAAATTCTCGCCGCACAAGCAGAACTTCATCTTGAAGGACAAGATTGGGACAACGCAGAAAAAGCCCTGGTGCAAGTTTGGAAACTCAACGAATTTGCCTTTGCTCCGACTCTGGGCCGCTTCTATGCCAGATATCGCACGCTCGGTAAGGCTTTGGAAGTTTTTGAAAAACACCTTGCTCTCTATCACGACCAATCAGTTGCCATTCAGGTCGCAGAAATATATTGTCTGCTGAACCAAACCGGAAAAATCGCAAGATTGCGTACCGATTTCCAGGCTGATTCCGGCAAACGGGCTATGTTGTGCAACTACTACTTTGATACTTTGATCGCTTTTGCCAAAAAAGATATGGCAGCTTTAAAAGAATTGACTGTCCCTTTGCGTAAAAATATGGGGACTCCCCTGGCGGCGTTCATCTTTTTTTGCACAGATGTACAAAAAAATGATCTTGCGGCCATACAGACAAGTTACACGGAACTTCTGGCTCAGGGGAACTATTTGGATTTGCTGGAACAGGCAGATAATATCGTCTCAGGCTATCTGAAAAAATCCTTTGCTGAAAATAAAACCGGCAGAGAAAAGCTGCTTCCGCTGGCAAATCTTCTTTACAGCCGCAAACCGGAAATTTTTACCGCAAAATTCATATTGCTTGCTCAAAAGAAAACAAATTCTGTCAATATCGTACTCTTGAAAGATGCCTTAAAACGCTTCAAAAAAGATCAGGGGTTGATAAAGATTGCCATTGAATACTATCTGCAGCACGAAGTTGCTGAAGCAGGCCGCCTGATTGCATATTACAAGCAGAATTTTCCTCAAAGATCCGGCGATATGCTGCGTTATGAAATTGTATTGAATATGCAGAAAAAAGATTATGAAAAAGTTTCAGAATTGTTCAGAAAAAACTTTTCTGCAGAAATATTGCCGGCATATTGGAACTTTGCAAGTTCTTTGAAGCGGGAAAAAGATTTGCTCTTTTTGAGCAAAGACAAATTCTATGAACCTTTTTGCAAAGCTCTGCTCCTGATCAACGCAGGCAAAAAACAGCAGGCCTGCGATCTGCTGGAAAAAGCTGACGCAAAGAATAATCAGATGCTGCTTTTCTTTGCAGCAAAAACTCTGGCTGAAAACGGCCATTCCGACGGGGCTCTGAAAAAATATGCACTCTTTCCCCGGAATTCGCTCTATACGATCCCCGTTTTACTGAATATGGCGGAACTTTACTCCGAAAAGGGAGAACTGGATCAAGCACTGCTGCTGGCAAAAAAAGCTTATAATCTGGCTCCCCAGATGCCTGAAACACAACTTTGTTATGGAGATAAACTCTACAAAAAAGGAAAATTGAGTGCCATTCCGGACGTTGTCAAATTGTCCGCATCAAAAACTTACCGGCGCAAACTGGAAGCATTGTGGATCGCTGGCATTCAACAACGTATCAAAGAGTGTGACATAAATACCCAGCGGGAAAAAATCCGGGAAATGTGCCGCCAGATTCTGGTGATCGCCCCCCGTAACGATATTGCCCTTGATTATTTGAAACACTTTCAGAAAATGCCTCAGTAAATGATGAAAATATTATCTGCAAAACTTTTAACGAATCATCCCCTGAGAGCGTTATATGGAACGCTTCTGGGGATTATTGCTTTTTTTGCGGCACGGCCTCTCTTTGCTTCGGGTATGTGGGACGCGGCACTGGTGGATCTGGCAATGGCGGTGCTGCTGATATTGCTTATGCTCAGAAGTTTTACTGTCACTTGCCGCAGAGAGGCAACGCTGCCGGAAAAATGTACTGCCTGGACGATGTTGATTGCTGCCAATATTCTTGCACTGCTTCCCCGGGGGGATTTCCCCGGAAGTTTGAGTTCCGCATTTGCTTTATCTCTGCTGATTTGCGCTTTTGTGCTCTATTTCAGCAACTGGTTTGTTGCGGTGCACAGCGTCACCCCTGCCCTGTGGTGCTGTGTTTTTATACCTTATCACGAAGAATTTATGCTTTTGATGAGTTATCCTTTGCGGTTAAGTGCCACAATGCTGAGTGCCGGAATATTGAAATTGTGCGGTATCGGTGTCGTTTATTCCGGAACTTCTCTTTCTTTGCCTGATTTGAATATTGCTATCACCGATGCCTGCAGCGGCATCAATCAGTTGGACGCCTTTATATTGATCGCCTTTGCGGTTGTGGAAATATTGCATAAAAAGGTGCTTTGGAAAATTCTGCATTTTTCGTTCCTCATTCCCGCGATCATCATCGGAAACAGCTTAAGGATCGTTCTGACAGTCATCTTGTCCCGTGTATGGGGAGATATGGTTTTGCAGAACAGCTGGCATACAGCACTCGGCTATGTACAGATATTGCTGGCATTGCTGATTTTTATTGCCGTTGGAAAAGTTTTTGCTGTCCCTGAAACTCAAACGACGGAGGGAGAGCAATGACAAAAATCATTCTTATCATACTTTCCTTTTTGCCGTTGTGCTTTCATTCGCCCTATTTATGGCAGGCCTGGAACGGTTCCAGACTGGATCATTGGGATTGGATTTTTTATCTGGCTGCTGTTCCGGCAGCGGTATGGGCATTGCGTTCACAAAAAATGGAAAAATGTGACTTTTATGCCTTATTTCTGCTGATCCCGATGCTCTTTTTGACTGCCGGCACATCATTTCACCATATCAATGCCCTTGCAGTTGCGTCGGCGGCAGGTGTGATTTTTTGCACCGTATGGCTGTTGGGTGCGTGGGCTCTTGCATACAGGATTCTTCCGGCAGCATTCATATTGCTGTTGGGGACTCCCAGTTCAAGTTATCAGCTCTCACTGCTGCTGATGTGTCCGGTATGGGGGGCGTGGGCTGCGAAATTTCTGCTGGCGGTGCTGAATCTTGTGTGGATATGGTACAACAAACGTTCCGGGATTGTGATAAGACGCGGGACACTTTGTTTTTCGGCGGCGGTGCTGGCAAGCGGATTTCTCTTGCTGCACACAAAAGAATTGTATATCGAAGGCCAAAGTTTTATTCCGGAATTTCCTGCACACTGCGGGGAGTTCTGGGGCAGAGTTATACAGCCGGATTCCAATACAAAGCGTTTTTTTGCCACCAGTACAGTGCACCAGTACCGGTACACCAGAAACAATGTGGACATATCAGTTCTGGCAGTGCAATGCGGCAGAAATATACACGAGATTCATCCGGCAAGCCATTGTTTGCGTACAAGTATGTGGACGGTTCATTCTGAAAAAACACTTTGGCTGCGGCACAATCTGGCTGTGACCGAAATAGATGCTCAAAGAGGAGCAGACCGTATTCTGGTATGGGTGTGGTACAGCAGTGATAAATTTTCGACACCGGGATTTCTCGGATTCAGGCGTCATTTTACGCCGGGAAAAGAGTATTACACCTATCAGATATCCGTTCCCTTGTACCGCAGTATTGCAGAAAGCCGCAAGGAATTGAAAGGTTTTGTGCAGGTTTTGAGGAGGAAAAAATAATTATGACACAATATGAAGAAATCATTGCTTTGCGGCAGGAATTGAAACGCCCCAGTGCTTTCCGTCATCACAATATCCAGCTGCGTATGGTGTTGTGGCATTTGACAATCCGCAGTTCCGTATGCTTCAAACGCTTGATGGACATTCTGCTTTCTGTGATTGCTGTGATCTTGGGCTCCCCCGTTTTTCTGATCACTGCCCTGCTGGTCAAAGTGACCAGTCCGGGTCCCATTATTTTCAGTCAGGTGCGGGTGGGCAGATACGGCAGACACTTCAAATTTTATAAATTCCGCAGTATGTATATTGATGCAGAAGCACGCAAAGCAGAATTGATGAAACATAACGAGTCCGGGGACGGAGTGATTTTTAAAATGAAACACGATCCCAGGATTACGCCTGTTGGACGTTTTATCCGTAAATTCAGCATTGATGAGCTGCCTCAATTATTCAATGTACTCCTGGGGGATATGAGCCTGGTAGGTCCCCGTCCTCCCCTGCCCTCTGAGGTGCGGACTTATACCCTTGAAGAAAGAAAACGGTTGAATATTACGCCGGGAATCACCTGTTTGTGGCAGGTTTCCGGCCGCAGTGAACTGCCCTTTTCCAAGCAGATCGCCTTGGACAAGGAGTACATTGCAAGCCGCGGAGTATGGAAAGATTTTCTGATCCTGCTCAAGACAATTCCTGCAATTCTGACAGGGAAAGGAGCCTGGTAAATGAAAAATCTGCTGATAAATCCCTACTCTCAAAGCCAGGAGTGGTGCAAAGATTACTTTCCCGACCGCAGTTTGGGAATGATGCCCGTCGCCGGACGCTGTGCGGCAGAGTACTTTATTGATCTTGCTCTGCGGTGTGAGGCAGAATCGCTGTTGCTCCTCGGACCTACTTATAATGAACACCTCGCAGAACTCCTTTATGAATACCAGCACGGCGAATTGAAACTTGACTATCGCAAAGGCGGCGGCCACGATACTGTCCGGCATTTGCTTGAAGTGTATGCAAAAGAGTGCGGCGATGATTGTTTGATCCTGCACGGTATGCTGATGCCCAAAGCCTACACAAAAGAAGAAATTGAAAAATCTTTTGTTCCCTGTGAAGATGACGGCAGTGCAGACGGCATATATTGCTGTAAAGACGGCTCTTTATTCAAAAGCACTATCGAATTTTATCATATCAACTCGCTTGAGAGTTACTTTGAGGTCAATTTTCAGGTTCTCAAAGACGATTTCTACAACCTGCCCGGCTATTCAGTGACAGACAATATCTATGCCGGAACCAGTGTGGCAATGAAAAGCGACTGCACTCTGTCAGGCCCTCTGGTTCTGGGGGACAATACCTTTATTGAGAGCGGAGCTGTTGTTTCCAACGCGGTCATAGGGGAACGTTCTCTGGTGGACAAAGGGTGTGTTGTGGAACGATCCATCATCTTTGACCGGACCTATGCTGCCGGTAATCTCGAAATCAAAAATAAGATCGTCACCCCGGGACGGATTATTGATCCTTACTCCGGCGGTGTATTGGAACGAAACAGTTTCAGTTATACCTTTTCACCGATACAAAACCGTTCAGCGTGGATATTGCGTTTATGGGAACACTTTATTGCACTGGTGCTGGCTCTGGGGCTGGCAGTGCCCTATTTACTGCTCTTGCCTTTTTATCTGACACACAGAACCTCTCACTGGTGTTGGAAACTTTCAATGGATCGCTATCCCGGTTACTGGGCGGTGCTGTTTTTCCGCCGGGAACTGGTCAAAAGTCACCCCGCTAATGAACATTTTGTGTTTCAGATGGGGGAAATTTACGGACTTCAGAATACGCCGGAGCAGCGGCGCATCTATGACTATTATTATCACTATCACTGCTCTTGTTTTTTAGTGCTTCAAGTTGTTTTACGCAGTTTGGGAAAAAGAGGATTTGCCACCTATGTGGAACGCAAACGTTCATAAAAAATTTACTGCTTGCGGAAATACAGAAGCTGAACTCCTGCTGCAAAGAGTCCTTTCTGAGATAAAAGAAGCTCTTTCCGGCACGGGGCTTTGTGTGTTTTTGGGCGGCAGTTACGGCAGAGGAGACGGCGGTGTCAGACAGGATCGGGAAAACGGTGTGCTTTACAACGATCTTGACTTTTTTGTTTTCGCCAGGAAATATTCTGCTGAGGCCCCTGCATTGCTTGAAACCGTTGCCCGGAAATATGAAGAAGAATTGAAAGTCGATGTGGATTTCAGTGCCATTATGAGCGTAAAAGATATAAAAAATAATGGTAAACGCTTGATGATGCAGGAGTTGAAACGGGGATACCGTCTGGTGTGCGGCGAAGATCTGCTCGCAGAGTATCTGCCGGAGCTTCCCCCTGAGAAACTCCCCTTTTCTGAAGCCTGCCGTCTGCTGCTCAACCGGGGTATGGGATTATTAATGGCAGGAGCAAAGATCTCAGAAAATTCTGATGAAACCGATTTTATATTGCGGAATATTTACAAAGCCATTCTCGGTGCCGGTGATGCAATGCTTATCGCGTCAGGGGAATACTGCTGGCATATTTCCGAAAGGCTGGAGTTGATCCAAAAGTCAGATATGCCGGAAGTTTGGAAAGAGCTTTATTGTGAAGCCGTTGAATTCAAACACGCCCCCCACCGGAAGAAAAAGCAGGATATGATCTCATTTTGGAACAGTGTCCGGGATTTTTTTCAGACGGCCATAGTCCGCTGTGCCGGAGCAAAGAAGCATAACGATCTCAGGGACGGGATCTATACCCGCTGTTTCCAAAGGGGGGAAACGTCCCTCAAAAACTATATAAAATATTGTATCAAAACCCGTTCTTTGCCCCTGATCGACTGGGGATATTATACCATTCCGCCGGTGGCTGTACTGGTGGAAGATGTTTATTCGGCGTTGAATGAGATGCCGGAAACAACAGACAAAAAAAGTAAACTTTATCAGCAATGGCTGATTTTTAACTGAGGAGAAAAAATACCAATGGACTCTTTGGATAATGAGTTGAATGTACAAGCAGAAACCAGGCAGATGCAGGAACTGCAGCTGTATCAGAAACTGGTGCTCTTTACTCTGCAGAAGTTCAAGTGGAGCATTCTTGCTGTTTTTCTGCTGACTCTTTTTTCTGCTGCCGTGTTCCGGTATATCACTTTCAGTTACTCCTTCCGTAAATTTGAGGGAGGGGTCACTCTCTTTTACACTCCCCGTGCCAGTGAAGAGGTCAAACCATTAAGTATCAATCACATTTTAGGTGTTTTCAGCCGTCAGCAGATTTTTCACCAGCTGATCGAAGCGATGCACCTGAACCCAAAACAGCGGGCTGTTCTCAAGCAGAGTATTGAAGTCAAACTCCTGAGAGACCAGAACGATATGTTTGTCATTACCGGTGTCGGTGAAAGTGATGAATATGTCAAACAGCTTGTCAACACCTTTGTCAGTCTCGGTATCCGGAATTACGAAGAATACCGTACCTCAGAACTGCGCAACTTTCTGGATTCCCGCGAACGGCGTTTGCGGGAAGTTCAGGAGTATCAGAAACAGCTGATCGAACGGCTCCACGGGCTGCATAAAAAATACGGAATCATCCATCCTGTTGAGGAAATGGAAAATGTGAAAAAAATCCAAGGCGATCAGAATGCTACACAAGCGGAATTGAATGTGAAACTTGCCGATGCCCGTCACAGATTCTCTATTGCAGAAAAAAACTACAAGGCGATCCCTGCCAATGTGATCAAACATCGTGGAACGCTGCGTGAATTTATTGCAGATCTGCGGAAATTTTCACGGGAATACGAAAAAGCCAAGTTGATGTTTGCCGAACGAAACCCCCGTTTTGTAGAAGCAAAAAGTGCTTATGAAGCACTGAAAAATGATTTTGAAAACTTTAAAACCAAAAATAAAATTACCGAATTCGATGAAAATATGCTTCTTGGAATAGAAGGCGTTATCAACCGTTATCAGGAAACAGAAGTGATCTTGCGGCAATTGGAAATCAGTATGAAATCCCTGCAGGCAGAAATTGCCCTCAATAAGGAAAAAGAGAAAAAATTGCAGCATATGATCCCGGAACACGAATCTGTTGAACAGCTGATGAAAACAACCAACAAAACCATAAATCTGCTTCTGGAAGAAATGACCCGGGTACGAAGCAACATTGCTCACGTCCCCAATGATATTATCATCAATGAAAGTGTCATAAGCACCAAGGAATTTCCGGTATTCCCCATAAAAATGCTGGCTGTCATTGTGATCGCCGGGATCTTTGTCTGCGGTCTTTATGCCACTGTGATCGTAGCCTATGATCTGATATATGGAAAATTCGACGGTATTGAAGAAACCTCTTTTCATAAAGACTTTTTTGATACGGTGGGAGTCATTCCCCACGAAAATGCCGTCTTTACAACAGAGCAGCGGCAGATCATCAACAATGAGATGTTTTACCGCTTCATTCTGCGTTTGAAAGATACCCGGACACTTTTCTCCTGTTCTCTGGACGGCTCATTTTTGAGTTCTGTGATATTTGACGAACAGTTCACTAAAGCCAAACGCAATACGATTCTGATCCGCCTGATTTCAGAAAATGATGTGGAACGAATCTGCGGCAATATGCAGAAAATCGGTTACTTTTACTACTCAGACAGCGGTAAAACCGGTGTAAATTACGCCAACACTGACGAAAGCAATAGGCACGCAATCGAATATTTCCGCGGCTTTTCCTCCGGTGACGGTAAAGGTTACGGCTACGGTTACGGCTTTGCCTTTTTCCCGGTGCGTAATCTTTCAGTCCTTGAACCCGATGAGATCACTGCCCTTTATTCTGTGGTCAATGAGTTGAAAAAGCATTATCAGCTGATCCGTATTTCCCGGGAAAAGCCCTTTAATGCCTCCTGTATTCTGGTCAGACAGCTCCACGATATTTGTGACGCCACGCTCCTTTATATCGGAAAACAAAAAACCCCCCGTTCAGTGTTGAGAAAAATACTTAAACTTCACGATGATGAACATAAGATCTATGCCATTCTTACCGGAGTTACCGACATCAACAAGGTTATTTCAGGAGATTATATACGATGAAAAAATGGTTTTACTCTCTCCTTTTTCTTTTTGGGTTTCTCTCTTTTTCAGGGTGCTACAACCGTTTTACCGGGAACTTTGACCAATTCCCCGAAATCACCAATCTGCCCAGCGGAGTGGTCGACCAATCCGGGTTGACCGATGAAGATAAACGCCGCCAGCTGGAACTGCTTAAAAAACTTGATGAACAGAAAGAACCGGTCTACCGTATCAATGCAGGTGATAAAATCAGTATCCGTGTTTACAATCATCCTGATTTGATTATGGAATCCCTTGTCACTCCCGACGGAGCTATCGGGGTAATGTTCGCAGGTCAAGTCCAGGTCGCCGGACTCACCCTCGAAGAAGCCAGCGAAAAAATCAAAAAAATTTACGGCCAGTACATCAAAAATCCCGAACTGGGTGTCTTTGCTATTGATGTGAGAAGTCAGACCGCCACCATCGCCGGTGCCGTGAACAATCCGGGGATGTTTGTCATCGCCAACGGTATGCGTCTTGCCGATCTCTTTGCCAAAGCCGGCGGCTCTGCTGTGCGTGACTTTGATGACCAGATGCTTGATGCGGCAGATTTTCAAAACAGTATCATTGTCCGTAACGGCAAGATTCTGCCGGTCAATTTTTCCCTTGCCATTGAAAAAGGTGATCGCTGGCACAATGTAAAACTTAAAAAGGGCGACTATATCTATATTGCCGTCCGTTCCGAAGTTATGGTCAGTATCATCGGCAGCATCAACCGTCCCCACAAAAGATTGTGGGATCAGAATCTTGGCGTACTGGAACTTATTTCATCCGGCCTCGGCGTGAAAGAGCAGTACTGGAAGTATGGGGTCATTATCCGCGGCGGTATGGAAAATCCCCGTTTCTACCGGGTCGATATCGACGGCATACTCCAGGGACGCTGTTCCAATGTCCGGCTGATGCCGGGTGATGTGGTATATATTCCCCACGACAACATTTCTGAATACAATGTATTTGTACGCAAACTGCTGCCCTCTGCTCAATTCCTGAGTACTTTTACATTCCCGGCACTGAATTTTATGAAATAAGCAACTTTTATGAAGTACCTGATCTTTCTCATCGCATTTATGGGAGTACTGCCCCTGGGGTATATACTTACGTTGAACCGTAAGTTTATGCGCTGTGCCTTTCTGGCGGTATTGCTCCCGGTAATGATGTTCAATCAGGTGTCTATCAACTTCTTTTCCCACGAAACCTACCGGGGAACTTCACGGGGTATGGAAGTTTCACTGATCTACCTCATCGCGGCGGCAATACTTATCGGGATGTGGATCCTGCACCATAAAAAGCCTTTACTGCCGGACGGCGGCAGCAAGATCTATTGGATATATTTCCTCTTGTGCATCCCCTCATTAATAGAAGCAGACAATACACTTTTTTCCTGGTTTGAACTCTGGAAAATGATTATGATGTATATCGTTTTTCTCTGCACTTATTATTACTTGTATTACACACGGGATTTCAATACTGTAATGCTCGGTTTCGGTATCGTTGCAACGGTCACATTTCTATCAGTGGTTATGCAGCACGTCCGGGGAATCCACCAGGCAAACGGCCTTTTCCCCCACCAGAACAGTATGGGTATGTTTATGAACCTGATCGCCCCTGTCTTTTTTGCCTACTATTTCAACCGGAACAAAGGCTGGAAAAGGTTTCTGTTTGCAGGATTCTTTCTTATGGCGTCGGCGGCCTGTATGCGTACCTACTCCAGGGGAGCTATGGTCTGTCTGCCTTTCGGATGTGCCATTACAACACTGCTTTCTTTGCGTTATCAGTTTCATATGCGGAAAATCCAGATCCTGCTGCCGATATTTCTGGTATGCTTTTTCGGAGCTTTGCTGCTTTTGCCCAATATCATCAAGCGTTTTGAAAATGCTCCCAAAGAATCCCTGATGACCCGCCAGTATCTTGCAGCTTCCGCCTGGAATATGATGAAAGACAAACCCCTCACAGGCGTCGGTTTGAACAACTGGGGCATCAAGATCAATCCCCCCTACCCCTATTGTGAATACCGGTATGCAAACAAACGTATCGCCAAAGATTTCAAAGAAGGCATTGTAGAAACAAGTTATCTTTTGGTCGGTGCCGAATGCGGTTTTCTTGCCCTGGGAGCCTTTCTTGCCTGGCTGGGCTATTATTATATTGCCGCCTGCAAACTGGTCAAACAGTTACGCCGGAGTGAACTGTTTTTCATCCCCTCAGGAATCGTTGGCGGCTTGACTGCAATTTACGCTCAATCCACATTGGAATGGGTAATGAAACAGCAGGTGAATTTCATTCAAATGATGATCCTCTTTGCCGCTTTAAGTCTGCTTTTGAAATATTGTAAAAACTTTGCTTCAGGTAAAGCGGAGGTGGTGGTATGAAAAATTTATTTCTGCTTCTGACACTTTTCGCCTTGTCTGCAAGTGCTATTGAATATGAATTTCTGACACCTCAAGTGGTTGTTCTGAAATTTTCCGGCCGGGGAATGCCCAATCTTGCGACCGTAGGCAATAATATTGTAAAAACCGGACTTTGGCACAAAGAAAATGCCCTTTTGCGGGACAAAAAAGGCAATATCCTGAGAAAAGCTGACATCAGCGGCTTTAATTACATCGTATTCGGAACTCCTTTCAAAGCCGGGGAAAAACGCAATATCGGCTGCTGCATACTGCAATATGATCCTGAACGTCCCACTCATATTTTTAAACTGAATCAGCTGGGCAACGGCGTGAGGCAAAAGAAAAAATATGCCTATATGGGAGCCTGGCTGGGAGGAGGTGCGGGGGCCTTGCCCTTGAAACACCTTGCCGGAAAAGAGTTTGAATTGCGGAAAAGTTCAGACAATAAATGTGTGTTCAAAAACACCCTGCGCCTGCGCCGGAATGCCCCCAGATACAAATGGCGTATCCCCTTTACCGGTGAGGAGGTGCTGGAGTTGGATTACTCCTCTTTCAATACGCCCGGGAAATATTATTTTTACGTTGACGGTATCGGCAGAAGTATGGATTTTACTGTGGGACCTGAGACTTTGAATGAAGCCTTTTACATCCACGCAAGGGGCCTCTATCACAAGCGGTGCGGCATTGCCAAAAAACAGCCCTTTACGGCGTGGGAAACACCTGAATGTCATCAGAAAGTCTATCAGGGAAATTTCCCGGAAAATATAGAGGATTACCGTAAGAAAAAAGGAAGTTCCGCACACGGATTTTCTGACCGCAACGGCAGCGTGACCCTCAGACACTTTGACTTGATCCCGGGGAAAGCTCCCTCTTTTATACACAGCCGCCCCCTTACCGCTCCCGGTGGCTGGCACGATGCGGCAGATTATGACCGCCGTCCCTTTCATTTGCGGATCGTCAGCGATCTGGCAACTGTTTATCTGATGAAAAGCGAGAACTTTATTGACGGACAACTCAATATTCCTGAAAGCGGGAATGGGATCCCCGATATCCTTGATGAAGCCGCCTGGGGCGTGAAACATCTGCTTGCCGTTCAGCAGAAAAACGGCGGTGTGGGAACCTGGTTTGAAACGTCAAGTCATCCCGGCCCCGGTGAGGGAGGGCCCCACAAAGACAGACGCACTTACTTTATTTCCGCTCCCTCCCGCAACGGAACTCTTGAGTACGCCGCAGCGGTCAGCACCCTTGCACTTGCAATGAAAAAAGCGGGCTTTCCTGCTGAGTCTGACAAATATTTGCAATCGGCTCTCAAAGCCTGGAATTTTGCCCTTGATTATAAAAACCGTCTTATCACCTGGTTCAGAGTAAAGGAAAAAATGATATCATACAGCGAAAATCCGGCTCTTGCAGGAGAAAATCTGCTTAAAACTGCTCTTAATCTTTATATCCTGACCGGAGAAAAAAAGTATCTTGATCCCATTGAAAAAGAAGAAAAACAAATACTAAAATCTTTTAACCGGAATTTCTGGAAATGGTCTCCTCTTTCTTGGATGATCCTTGAACTTTTCCCTGTAAAAGAAGCAGAGATGTTCCGGCAGGAGTACAGAAAAATAATCCTGCGCAATGGAGATAAAATGCTTGCCAATCAGGAAAACGCTTATCCCTACCGCACCTTGTGGTATGGTTCCAATGAACCGTGGGTCCACTCTATGGCCTGGGGAACTTCTCATCCCCTGCGCCGGGCAATGACGCTCATTGCCGCCCATAAATTGACCGGAAATGAAAAATACCTGACAGGAGCATATCTTGCCAATGATTTCCACAACGGAGCCAACCCTCTGGGCCGCAGTATGACTTCCGGTCTGGGAAAAATTTATCCGGCAGCGTTTCTTGACCTGATAAGTTACGCAAGAGGAACGGGAGAATTTGTCCCCGGGATCACGCCCTACGGCAATACATTCGGCCTTGACCGCAATGCGGTAAAAATGGTGTATAAAGGAAAAGAGAATAAACTCCCCATATTCCGCCGTTATGTGAATCTGGAATTTTTAAGTGTCCCTGCCAGTGAATACAGTGTATGGGAAACGATCGCCCCGGCAGCAGTGACAAGCGGTTATCTCATTGAAAAACCTGCCTTGCCGACTCCGGAATTGAAAAAAAGGAAACCTGCCGCTGATTTCCGCAAACTTCCCGGATACCGGGCATTACCGTGAGATAAATATGAAACATAAAACAATTGAAATATTCCTGTTTTCAGATGCGTTGGGTTGGAAAATCGTCAACGATCATTGCTTTTTGACCGATTTGCTGCCGTACCGCAAAAAAATCTCAATGCAGTTCGGTTATTCCAGCAGTGCGATCCCGACCATCCTTTCGGGGAAAACGCCTGCTGAACACGGTCATTTGGGATTGTTCCGATTTGCTCCGGCACAGTCGCCGTTCAAAAACCTTTCCCGGTTGTGGTGGCTTTTCAAACCTGCGGCCTTTTGGAATCGGGGACGGGTGCGGCATCATTTGTCCAAGCTGCTGAAAAAGGTATATGGCTTCACCGGATATTTTCAACTTTACCGGATGCCCTTGTGGAAACTGAAATTTATGGATTACTGCGAAAAGCGGGATCTTTTTATTGCCAACGGTATGGAAGATATTGCCAATCTGCACGATACCTTGAGCGCAAAGAAGGTAAAATTCCACATTTCCGACTGGCATTTAAGCGACAGTGAGAATTTCAAAGCGGCAGAAGATGCTGTTGAAAAGAAGTGCAATTTTCTTTTTGTCTATACAGCAAGTCTGGACGGAGTCCTCCACGACAAGGTCAAAGATGCAGCGGCAGTTCAAATAAAACTTGATGAAATAAAAATGCAGATCGAAAGCCTTTTTCAAAAGGCTGAAAAATATGCGGAAAAAGTCCATTTCACTGTTATCTCAGATCACGGTATGACCCCTCTTGCCGGAACTGTCGATATTATGAGCAAAGTGGCTCAGAGCGGCCTTGTTTTCGGCCGTGATTACGGTGCTTGTTACGATTCAACAATGGCGCGGTTCTATTATTTGAATGACAATGCTCAAAAACTGATTCCTGAAATAATGCAGGAGTTTCCCGGACACTTTTTAAGCAAAGATGAGGAACTTAAATACAGGATCTACCGTTCTGACCGGGCCTTTGGAGATGCCATATTCCTGCTTGATGCCGGAATACAGATCGTCCCCTCTGATATGGGAGAAAAGCCCCTGAACGGAATGCACGGATTTCTTCCGGAAGATGCACACTCCTTTGCGGCACTCCTTTCAAATGAGGAGCTGCCGGAAAATGTGGAACACGTTGCAGATTATTTTAACTTTATGATAGAGAGAGCTGAAAATTTATGAAAATACCATTTTTCAAAAACACTGTCACCAATTACTTTTCGATGTTTGTCCGGCTGGTACAGGGAATCCTTGTCACCCGCTGGCTCATCAGTCATCTGGGTGAAGCTCAATACGGCTTGTGGGTTATGCTGTGGAGTTTTTTCAGCTACGCCCTGCTCCTCGATCTGGGATTCGGTGTGGCCGCTCAAAAGGTAACGGCAACGGAACTTTACAAAAAAGATATCGAAAAATTCAATCACACCGTTTCCAGTATCTTTTTCAGCCACGTCAGTATGGCTCTTTTGATCCTGCCATTGACATTTGTGGGAATGTATTATATCCGGGAACTTTTCCATCTGCCTGCGGACGCAACACCTGAATACATCTATTTTTGCCGGGAAGCACTGCTGCTGAGCGGTCTTGCGGCAACGGTCGTGTTCCCGCTGGGGGTCTTTCCTGAAATTCTGGTGGGATTGCAGAAACTCTATTTGCGTAATTATATAATCATTGTTTCAAAAATAGTGGAACTTTCCGGCGTTATCTTTATTTTCGCTATGGGCTGGGGACTCTTTAAGCTGCTCTTTTTTGTAATGATGGTTATGGGACTCACTCAGCTGGCAATGCTGATTTCGGTGTGGAAGAGTATTCCCGGATTCCGCATCCGTCTGGCTTTTGACAAAGCGATTTTCAAAGGTATCTTCCGTTTCAGCAGTGCCGTTTATATTATTTCCATCGGCCGTATGATCTGGGAACGGGGAATGTTTCTTTTGATCAGTATGTTCTGCGGTCTTGCCCCGGTGGGCATCTTTCAGCTGGGCAGCCGGATCCCCTTTCTTATTCAGCAGATCTCTTTGCCCTATGTTGAAAATATTTCTCCCATATCGGCATTGCTCCACAGCCGCAACCGGACGAGGCATCTGGCTCAAATATTGATGCGTTCGATCCGCTGGGTGAACTTTTTTGCAGCAGGAGCAACGGTTATGGTGATGATTTATGCTCCGAGAATCATATTGCTGCTTTTTAATGTGGAAAATAATGAAGCAGCCTTTATCTGCCGTCTTATGGTACTGTTTGTTTATTTTCTGCTGGTCTGCCGGGTCATTCCTGAAAAATTCCTCACAATGGCAGAAGAACACAAATTTCTTGCCAAAGTGCAGAGTTTTGAAAGTTTCTTTTTTATCCTGCTTTCTCTTGTGGGCCTTTTGATAAAGCCCCACGAACTGATCGTTGTCGGTGCTATGATCCTGACCAAATTTATCGGTACAGCTTTCTTTGTAATGCCTCATCTGATCAAAAGGACTCAAATGAAGGTGATCCGTTTTGTTTTGTATTCATTGTTTGAACCGGCTCTTTTGGCACTGTCGACCGGAATGGTGTGCTATTGGCAATATTATTTCTTGAGGGGACAGCTTCACGAATTTTTCCTGTTGGCACTGGCAGGTTTTTCCGGGGTGTTGATCTACTTCCCCGCACTCTATTTAATGATGTTTGACCACGCTGATAAGATCCGTGTAAAAAAATTTATCAGCAAATTCACCGGCAAACTGCGGAGGGCATAATTTATGGAAATGCGTTTTGAATATATTGACAATGTACTGGTCGCTCATCTGCAAATGTTCCTCGACCGGAACGGAGCCGAAAATTTCAAATACGTTTTAAGTGAACGTATGAAACCCGGTGAAAAAATCGTTCTCGACCTGGAAAAACTGGTCAATATTGATAATTACGGACTTGATGCACTGCTGGCTGCGGCGCAGAAGGCTCTGGAAAATAATTCTGTCATCAAACTCGCCAAAGTCAGTGCTGATATGAGGATCGTGCTGGATATAACAAGAGTTTACCGGGTCTTTGAGATCTACGCCACTGTTGAAGAAGCTGTGGCAAGCTGCCGGGAGGAAAAGTTATGATCTCTGTTCTGATGCGTTCACATAACGACATCCTTTATATCAGACGGACAGTTGAAGCGTTACTGTCACAGGAACTTGACGACACATTGGAGATCATTTCCTGTGATGACCATTCTACGGACGGAACAGCAGAGTATCTGGCAGGTGTCGCTCAGCTGCGCAGGATCTCTCCGCCTGAGGGCAAATATGTCCCCGGAAAAACTCTTAACCATATGGTAAGTCACGCCAGGGGCGAATATATCGTTTTCAACAACGGTGACGCTGTTCCCCAAAACAACGAATATTTGAAACATCTTATCCAGCCTTTGAAAGACAAAAGTGTAAATTGCGTCTTTGCCAATCAAATCGCCAGACAGGATGCCTTTGCTGTGGTGCGGAAGGATTATGAACGTGCTTTCGGTGACGGTTCGATTTCCCGGAACTGGCATAAATTCTTTTCCCTTGTATCCTCCGGATTCAGGAAAGAGGAGTTGATTCAGCATCCTTTTGACGAAACTTTCCAGTATTCCGAAGATTCCCAATGGGTCAACCGCCGGGAGGTCAAAATCGTTTATGTGCCTGAAGCGGTCGTGGAACATTCCCACAATTATACCTTGAAAGAGGTTGAAAAACGTTTTTTCAACGAGGGCGTGGCTGATAAACAAATGGGAAAGCAAACTCCCGGATTTCTGCGAACCTGGAAAAGCATTGCCGCTGAAACTTTACGGGATTGGATCTATCTGCTTAAAAAGGGAGAGAAAAAAGAGTTTTTCTATTCCCCCCGTTACCGTTATACCCAAAAAATGAGCTATTACCGGGGGACAAGATAATGAAAATCGCCCATATTGTCCGCCGTTTCACCTTTTCCGAATGGGGCGGCACTGAAAGTGTCGTCTGGCACATTGCCAGACAGCAGCAGGCTCAAGGATTGACGCCGGAAATACTCTGTACCGGAGCTTTGGATAAAGCAGGAACTGAAATTGTTGAGGGCATCACGATCCGCCGTTTTCCCTACTTTTATCCTTATTTCCCTATGCCGGAAAAGGATAAAATCGCTCTGGACAAAAAAGGAGGCAACCCCTTTTCCCCTGAACTTATGAAAACGCTTCGTGAGGGAGCATACGATATCTTTCATATTCACGCAGGAGGCCGACTTGCCAATTATTCCATCCGTCTTGCCCGGAAACTTGCGGTGCCGACAGTAATGAGTCTCCACGGAGGTTCCTGTGCCATTCCGGAACAGGAAATGGCACTGATGCTCAAACCGTTGAAACATAAATTCAGTTACGGCGGCATTATTGACCGTCTTTACCGCACCCGCAGAGCTCCGGAAAGTCAGGCGGAGCTTCTTTTGGCATTGAGCCGTGAAGAACAGGCAAAACTGCAGAAACTTTACCCCGGGAAAAGAGTTGAACTTTTCCCCAACGGCATACTGCACCGGGAACTGCCGGAAACAGGGGATTTCCGCAAAAAATACAATATTCCTGAAAATGCAAAACTTCTCCTTTGCATCTCACGCATTGATTACCAGAAAAATCAGAAAATACTTCTGGAGCTCTTGAAAAAGGAAAACAGCTCCCACTTGCTGCTCATCGGCCCCGTGACCGCCCAATGGTATCTTGAAGAATTGCTGGCTGAAGCGGAAAAATGGGACCTAAAAGAACGTTTGACTATTATTCCGGGGGTTGCTCCGGACAGTATTGAACTTTTACAGGCTTTGAAAACAGCTTACTGCTTTATTCTGCCCTCCCGTCACGAACCTTTCGGGATTGCGGCACTGGAAGCCCTTGATGCAGAACTTCCTCTGATCGCTTCAAATGTAGGCGGCTTGAGGGATTTTCTTGCCGACGGGAAAAATGCACTGCTTTTTGAAGATAACGATGCCGATTCTCTCTTGAAAACATACGATCGGCTCCATTCTTTGCGGGAACAGATCATTGCAGGCGGCAGAGCAACTGCTGCTGAATACAACTGGCAAAGCATCAGTGCAAAGTTGACTGGAATTTACCGGGAGCTTGTAAAATGAAAAGGGTTCTCTACATCGGTAAATACAATGGAATCGTAGGCGGCATTGAGCGTTATATGCAGCAAAGTGCCCAGCTGCTGCGGAGGAGCGGTTTGGCTGTTCATTGTCTTTATATGGAACAAGGAGGCAGAGAACAGCAAAGTTTTGCTGACGCCTTTGATTCGATTCAGAAGTTTTCTCCGGAAAATGAATTGCTGCAAAAAGCGGATATTGTGATCGTCCACAATATTATTCCCGTTGAGTTTTTACAATTTATGCCGGAAGGCAAGACATTCTTTTTTGCTCACGACCACAATATTTACTGCAGGCGGCATCACTATTACACGCCCATAGGCAGAATCAACTGTCACCGGAAATACAATAAATTCTTTTGTGCCCTCTGTTCTCTGGGCAGGAACGCAGCTCCGCCCCTGGCGGAATACCGGAAACTTCCGGCGTTGGTGCTTTCTGACTTTATGGCCGGAAATTTGCGTAAAAACGGTTTTGAAAAAATTGTCAAACTCCCCGCCTTTATTCAATGTTCAGAGAAAAAACATTCCTTTATGCCTGACAATGTATTGAGAATCCTCTTTCTCGGGCAGCTTATCCGGGGGAAAGGGGCTGATTTGATGCTCAAAACTTTCAGCGATCTTGCAAAAGTTGACATTCCTTTTACCTGTACCGTTGCCGGAGACGGCAATGACCGGCCTATGCTTGAAGCACTGGTAAAAAAATACCATTTGCAGCAGCAGGTTCATTTTACAGGTTTCGTCAGTTCCCCGGAAAAGTTGTGGGACAACTGTGATGTATTCTTTTTTCCTGTCCGCTGGCAGGAACCTTTCGGGTTGGTGGGCTTGGAAGCAATGGCACACGGGATCCCCGTCGTTGCGTTTGATACCGGCGGAGTCCGGGAGTGGCTTTTACCTTCAGAAAACGGTATAATCGTGCCGGAAAAAAAGACAATCAGTGCCGCCGGAATGCTCGGCGTTCTGGCTCAAAACCGGGAACTCCTTGAATCTATGGGCAAAAGAGGAGCTGAACTGGCAAAAGAAAGGTTCTCAGAAAAACAGTTTGTGAAAAAATTTCAACAATTATTGGAGTTGCAGTAATGAAAATATTACTTTCGGCAATACCTTTTGATAACGGGAAATCAGGAATTTCCGTTTATATCCGTGAAGTGGTCAAAGCTCTGGAAGCTCAGGGCCACAAACTGACTTTGATCGTGGAAGATGACGGAGTTGAGGAGTTTGAACGCTTTGAACAAATCCGGATCAAAAAGCGCAATGCTCTTTTTTCAATGCTTTACAGTCTGTTTATCCTGCCCTTCAGAATCAACTGGAAAAAGTACGATTTCTGCATCCTGCTTGCTGCCAACCGCAGATGTTTTTGCCGTTTTCCTGTATTTACGATCGCTGTGGTGCACGATCTTTCACAATATCACGTTCCGGTCAAGTATGACCGGTTCCGGATGTTTTACATCAAAAAAGTTCTGCCCCATTATGTCAGAAAAGCTCAAAGTATCGTGGCAATCAGTCGCTCCACCCAAAATGATCTTATCAAATACTGGCACATTCCGGCAGAAAAGATTTCCGTTGTTTATAACGGTTTTACCCCTCAAAAAACGGTTCAGACAGAAAAACTCAAACAGATCCTTTATATTTCCCGCATTGAACATCCCGGGAAAAATCATTTGAATCTGCTCAAAGCCTTTGAACTTTTACCGGAAGAATTACGCAGAGAATATACCCTCGTTATGCCGGGGGCTGCCTGGAACGGCGCAGAAGCCGTCTTTGAATATGCCAAAAATTCGCCGTGCAGAGAGCAGTTCAAATTCCCGGGTTTTGTGGATCTTGCCAAACTGCCCGAACTTTACGCTCAAAGCACAATGTATATATTCCCCTCCCTCTTTGAAGGGTTCGGTTTGTCTCTCCTTGAAGCAATGCACGCAGGAGTCCCCTGTGCCTGTTCAAACAACTCCTCTCTCGGGGAACTGGGGCAGGATTCCGCACTTCTCTTTGATCCCGCTTCAGTGGAAGAAATTGCTGAAAGTATGAAAAAAATCCTTTCTTCCCCTGCTTTGCAGCAGGAACTGAGTGCAAAAGGTAAAGAAAAAGCCGCCCATTTCAGCTGGCAGAATACGGCCAACGGTCTGGCGGAACTTTATAAAAAACGGAAAGCCTTTGTGTTCGGAGTCCCCTTTTTCAGCGGAACAATGGATGAAGCCTTACAGCAGATCGATGATCTTGTGAAAAGTAAGCACGCTCACCATATTGCCTTTATCAATGCCCATTGTCTGAATATTGCCTCTTGTAATGAAAATTACAAGAACATCTTAAAAATGTGTTCTGCTGTTTTTGCCGACGGTATCGGTGCCAGGATCGGAGCCAAGATGTTGGGATTCCGGGTGGAAGAAAATGTGAACGGCACCGATATGTTCCCCCTTCTGGCGCAAAAGCCCTACCGTATCTACCTCTTTGGCGGGGCTCCCGGAGTGGCGGCAACGGCACTTGAAAAGGCAAAAAAATTAAATGGGAAAGCCCAATTTGTCGGCTGTGCCGACGGATTTTTCAAGGAGAAAAGTGAAAAAGAGCTGCTGACTGAACTTGCTGAATTGAAAGTTGATATCCTTTTAGTCGCTTTAGGCGTTCCCAAACAGGAAGAATGGATAGCCACTAATCTTGAAAAAATACCCGGATGTGTGGCGATCGGGGTGGGCGGTTTGCTGGACTTTGTGTCAGAACGTATCCCCCGGGCCCCCCTGTGGATGAGAAAACTCAATATTGAATGGTGTTTCCGTCTGTATTGTGAGCCTGTAAGATTGTTCAAACGTTATATTATTGGAAATCCGCTTTTTATTGCACGGGTTTTCAAAAGCAAATTATGGAGATGAAAATGAAAAAACTCTTTTTTCTGCTGTTGAGTGCTGCCGCAGTCATATTGACTTTTGCCGGGTGTTCATTGAGTTCCCCCTATGATTATGGCACAAACTGGCTGATCCGTGAAAATGATATTCCGCAATATTATTCAAAGTTTGATCTTTTCTATATCGGCAAGGCACCGGCGGGTTATGGTGATACCCACGACATTCAGTTCAACTGGACAAAAACCCATACCAATGATATTTTCGGCCGGGGGGTGCGGGTCTTTTCCCCTGAAATACCCAAGCCTGATGTTGAAAATGTTTCTGAAGCACTGGAATACTACCTTGATAATTTCCATAAACCGGGACATCCTTTTGTTCTGCTTGCTGAAGGTAAAGCCGCCGATCTGCTTTATAAAGCAATGCAAAAAACAAACGGGATAAGTGTAAAAAACGGCTTCATAGCCGCCTATCTTCCTGATATGCAGCCCAAAACAGCCGAAGAAATCGCGGACGATTTTTTCTGGGATGGCCTGAAAGCTGCGGCCAATGCCGATGATTATGGTGTAATCGTAACCTGGACAAGCTGTATCAACAATGAGAAAATGAATAATCCGGCTTTGAAAAAAGGAAATTACTGTATCAATCCCCTCAACTGGAAATTGGACGCCACTCCCGGAACAAACAAAGAAAATATCAAAGCAGTCTTTTATATGCCGGAACATAAAAACATTTTCTGGCGTAAAGTCGAAGCAAAAAATTTCTGCAGTGCAGTCATTGATCCGGAAAAAGGTGTGCTGAATATCAAATGTCCCCTGGTGCTGCTTCATACTGTCAACGGCAGATTTACCAAAAATTGTATTTCCATTTTTGCCGGAAATATTGCCGCCAATGCCGCAAAAAGAACTCAAAACCTGATCAAATACCGGGAATGGGGGAAAAACGTAAAATGAAATTTTTTGATTATCTTCCGGCTTACATTCTGAATCATTCCCCCAGGATCATTGCCGCATTTGAAATGGATTTTTTACGGAATCTGCCCGCATTTCAAAAATCCATACCGAAAGGGGAAAAGTTTACACTTGTTTTGCAGCTGGGGTGGTCGGCAGAACTTCCTGAAGTTGCCGCAGAACTGAAAGAACGTCTTTCTGAAGCACGGACAGCCTTTCCGGAAGCCCGTTTTATCATCCTTGCCAATGCTCCCGGAGAAGTGGAGATCATCAAAGATTTCTGCGAAGTTTATCTGGCAAGTCATAATGCCTTTCTTGATCCCCGCCGCTATCCGTTGGCGAAGGAAAAAAATCGTAAATTTGATGCCCTTTACATTGCCCGTATTACTCCTTTCAAACGGCACGAACTTGCAGTAAAAATAAAAAATCTCCATTTGATCGGCAGTTATTCCCAAAAAGAAAAAGAATATTTCACCAAAACGATCTCCCTTTTCCCCAATACAGCGTGGAGTCAGAAAGTTCCTTCATTTCTGATCGGCAGAAAAATTTGCGAAGCCTCCTGCGGTCTGGCTCTTTCGGCAATTGAGGGAGCAATGTTTTCCTGCGGCGAATACTCTCTGTGCGGCGTACCGGTGGTCAATACCCGGAATCTGGGCGGCCGGGATACGCTGCTGCCGGAATTTGCTGTGCGTTATGCAGATGATAATGCAGACAGTGTAGCAGAAAATGTGGAATTCTGGGTAAAAAACCCCATTGCGCCCGCCGAAATCAGAGAGGGATTTCTGCGTCTGGCTCTGCCGCAAAAGGAACTGGTGCAGGATCTGATCAACTCAATTGCAGGCCATAGGGTAAACTTGCCCCATAAGTTAAACATCAGATGCCGCCTGCTGCCTCATACGCAGTTCCTGCACGGTATCAGAAAAAAGTGATCCGGGAAACACCACTTTGCAGCGATGAGTTTTCAAATTTTTCACTCACATCCCTGACTGCGGATTCTCGGACTGTTTGATAACAGGAAGTTTTCTTCCCATATCAAAGTTGATCAGCGGCATCCAAGGCAGATATGATTTAGGATTGTAATTCAGCAAACCTATTTGAAATGCTGCCCCGTAACGTCCGTTATTCAACAGGCCGATTTGCACTTTATCGGTGTCATTCAATATACCTATAAAAACGGAGTCTGCAATATTTATTCCGCAAAACTGCATAAGTTCCGTATGTTTTTCTATCACCTCGCCAGCCCAGATATGATTAAGTATTCCGATTTGTATGCCATAACACTTTTTCGTATAATTTTCAAATCCGACAGAAATACCGTAATTATTATCTGTTGCCGTTCCCATCGGAAGCGGATTGAGCTGAAGTCCGTAATTATTCTGCAGATGAGTCGCCACCGTCGCCAGAGAAATAACAGAGGATTTCTGCTGCACAAATATGAGTCCCAAAGCCAGAAAGGTATCAGAACTTTCATCCACCAGTTTTCTGCTCGCAACCAGTCCCACATCTACTTGCAGCGGAGCAAATTTCCAACCGGAAATAACTCCTTTATCATTAAAGTCACCGGCAAAAGAAACTGATAAGAACAAGATCGTCCACAATATCAATAAAATTTTTTTCATTTTCACTATTCCCCCCCAAAAATTTATATACTCCGGTTGAACAGCATTGATTTTCTGCCCCAATTGGAATGTCATATAAATTACTGTTCTTTTCCTGTTTTGTCAAGCAGAAAATGAATTTTCTTTGATCTGTAAATCATTTCAGTTCTCTTTTTTCTGCTTCAACCTGAAATGCTCTATTTCAAGAGAAATTATAAAATCCCGGAAAAGCAGAAATAAAAAAGGAACTTTTTTCTTGTAAAAGGTTCATTTTTGTGCTAAATTATAAAGTTGTATGTATGAATCAAAGAAATTGCAATTTCAGGAAATATATTGATATGAAAATAGCTGTCTGCATCAAACAGGTTCCCGGCACCACCGCCGTTGAGGTGGATCCGGTGACAGGGACCTTAAAAAGAGACGGTGTTGAGTCAAAACTCAATCCGTGCGACCTTTACGCCCTTGAAACAGGGCTGCGTCTCAAAGAATCCTGCAATGCGCATTTGACTGCTGTCACAATGGGACCGCCTCAGGCAGAAAGCATCCTCAGAGAAGCCTTTATGATGGGAGTTGATGAAGCGATCCTTGTCTCTGACAGAAAATTCGGCGGTTCAGATGTTTTGAGCACCAGCTATACTCTGGCGCAGGCTTTGGAATGCAGCGGACCTTTTGATCTGATCATCTGCGGCAGACAAACCACAGACGGCGACACAGCTCAAGTGGGTTCAGAACTTGCCGAACTGCTGCAAATTCCCCACGCCGCCAATATTACAGAGATCCATTCAGTTGAAGACTCCTCCATTTCCGCAACCACACTTCTGCCGGGGAGCCTTATGAAAATCACAATGGAACTTCCTGCATTGATCGCCGTAGATGAATCCATTGCCGAACCCCGTCTTCCCTCTTACAAGTTGAAACTTGCCACTGCCGACCGCAGTATCAAAGTGTTATCTCTTGAGGATTTCGCCGACAAAGATGAAACTCACTACGGTCAGAGCGGCTCTCCCACCAGAGTGGTGCGGGTGTTCCCTCCTGAGCACGATATCATTCAGGAACGCTGGGAAGGGACTGCTGATGAAAATGCTTCAAAGTTGGCAGATTTCCTTGAAAACAATAAATTTCTTCAAATTGCGAGGTGATTTTCTATGAGCAAGATCATCATTCATCAGGAAAAAGCCCTCAAAAACGACCTGACAGCCCTGGCTGCCGTGTGTCCCTTTAACGCCATTGAAACGGGAACTGCCGGACTTTCCATTAATGCCGGGTGCAAGATGTGCCGTCTGTGTACCAAACGCTATCCTGAAATCTTTGAATTTCAGGAATCCCAAACGCCCCGCATCGACAAATCCCAATGGCAGGGGATCGCCGTTGCCGCAGAATTGACGGAAAAAAATGAACTTCATCCCGTTTCTCTTGAACTTCTGGGCAAAGCACGGGAGCTTGCGGCTAAAGTAAATCAGAAAGTTCTCGCCTTTGTGGCGGGATCTGATATTGAAGATGCAGCAGATAAACTGATCGCCTATGGCGCAGATGAAGTTGTTATTTATGACTCACCTGAATTAAAATATTTCCGGGCAGAACCCTTTACTACTGCCCTTGAGGATTTTATCAATCTCTATCACCCGGCAGTTGTTCTGGTGGGAGGTACTTCCGTGGGACGTCAGTTTGCCCCCCGGGCAGCGGCCAGATTCAGGACCGGTCTTACTGCAGACTGTACCGTACTGGACATAAAACCTGACACCGACCTTGAACAGATCCGTCCCGCTTTCGGCGGCAACATTATGGCCCATATCAATACGCCCAATCACCGCCCCCAGTTTGCCACAGTGCGGTGCAAGATCTTTCCCTTCCCTGAAAAGGTCTCCACTCCCTCCGGGAGCAAGATTTTCAGACACCTGACACCTCAGCAGCTGAGTTCCAAAGTGACTGTCAACTCTGTTGAGCCCCTTCCCGAAGAAGAAGGAATCGAAGATGCCCAGGTCATTGTTGCCGCCGGCAAGGGAATAAAACGTCAGGAAGATCTCAAGATGATCTATGACCTTGCCCAAGCCCTCAACGGCAAAGTTGCCGGTACCCGGTGTGTCATTGAAGCCGGTTGGCTTGACCATAAGAAACAAATCGGTCTTTCCGGCAGAACGGTCGCTCCGAAACTCATTATCTGCTGCGGGATTTCAGGCTCCGTCCAGTTTGCTGCCGGTATGAAAGGTGCTGAAAAGATCATCGCCATCAACAACGATCCCGATGCTGCCATTTTCAAGATCGCTCATATCGGTATCGTTGGAGATATTTATGAAGTGATCCCCGCACTCCTGAAAGAAATTGCCAATAAAGGAGCTTTTCTCTGATGACACACTTTAACAAACTTACCCCTTCTCATATTGCAGAACTGAAAAAACTTGCTTCAGAAGTCATCACCGGTTCCAATATCCACGAAGATTATTTTCACGATGAACTTGCGGGCACTCCCCATCCTCCTGAAGCCGTGGTGCGTCCCCGTTCCACAGCAGAAGTTTCTGCAGTAATGAAATATGCTTATAACAACAATATCCCCGTTACCCCCAGAGGACAGGGCACCGGATTGGTAGGCGGTTCCGTCTCTCTTTACGGCGGCATTATGCTCGATATGACTGCGATGAACAAGATCCTTGAGATCGACCGGGAAAACCTGACAATGACCGTTGAACCGGGTGTTCTGCTTATGGAAATCCCCCCTGCCATTCAATCAATGGGCCTTTTTTACCCCCCGGACCCCGGTGAAAAAAGTGCTTCTATCGGCGGCAACATCAGTACAAATGCAGGGGGGATGCGTGCGGTCAAATACGGAGTAACCCGGGATTATGTCCGGGGACTTGAGGTCGTTCTTGCAGACGGCAGAGTTATGGAATTGGGGGGCAAGATCGCCAAAAACAGTTCCGGCTACAACCTTTTGCAGCTGATCGTCGGTTCTGAAGGCACATTGGCCGTCGTGACCAAAGCCATTCTCAAACTGATTCCCCTGCCCCCAAAAAGCATCACCCTGCTTGTGCCTTTTCCCTCTCTTGCCCAGGCTATCGGAACAGTTCCTGCCATTGTAAAATCCAGGACGACTCCCACAGCGGTGGAATTTATGGAACGTGCCGTCATTCTTGCTGCGGAGGAGTTCCTCGGACGCTCTTTCCCTGACAAAAGTGCCGATGCTTATCTGCTTTTGACCTTTGACGGAAATTCAACAGAAGAAATTGAAAAATCCTACGACGAAGCTGCCCGTATCTGTCTTGACAACGGAGCTCTGGATGTTTTTATTTCCAACACACCGGAACGCAATGAAGCGATTTGGAAAGCCCGCGGGGCATTCCTTGAAGCCATTAAAAGCTCCACCACAGAAATGGATGAATGTGATGTGGTCGTGCCCCGGAAACTTATTGCAGAATTCATCACCTTTTCTGCCGCATTGGAAGAACGTTTCGGTGTCCGTATCCGCAGTTTCGGCCACGCCGGAGACGGCAATTTGCATATCTATATCCTCAGAGATGATCTGCCCCGGGAAAAATGGGAATCAACACTGCAAAGTGTCTTTGATGCCCTTTATGCCAAAGCCAGTTCCATCGGGGGCGAAGTTTCAGGCGAACACGGTATCGGTTATGTCAAACGTCCTTTCCTCAAAGAATCCCGGGGCAGCGATCAGCTGGAACTGATGGCAGCCGTCAAGCAAGCCTTTGACCCCAAAGGGATCCTGAATCCCGGAAAAGTATTTTAAATCCAAAGGAAAAAGTTATGGCTGAAATAAAAGTTCCCTGCGGCAAAACATTCCTCAGAGCTAATATCCCTGATGAAGAACTGACCGGGATTTACCACGCCAATCTCCCGGCAGCTTGTGCAGACGAAGCCGCCGAAGTCGCCCGGGCTATGGCTGAACCGTTCAACTCTCCGCCTCTTTGCGAACTTGCAAGAGATAAGAGAAACGCCGTTATCATTATAAGCGACCATACAAGGCCGGTTCCCAGTTGTGTTATTCTGCCCCGGATGCTTTCGGAGCTGCGGAAATACAATCCTGACATTGATATTACCCTTTTGGTCGCAACCGGATTCCACCGTCTGACCACCGAAGCAGAACTCCGCAGCAAAGTCGGTGACGATATTTTTGAAAAAGAAAAAATCGTTGTCCACAATTCTGCCGACCCGGATGTTCTGACAAAAATCGGAACTTTGCCCTCTGGAGGGGAATTGATTATCAATAAACTTGCCGCAGAAACAGAACTTCTGGTCTCTGAAGGCTTTATTGAGCCTCACTTCTTTGCCGGATTTTCCGGCGGCCGTAAAAGTGTTCTGCCCGGTATTGCCGCAAGAGAAACGGTCCTTGCCAATCATTGTGCCGAATTTATCGCCCACCCCCAAGCCAGAACAGGCAGTATTCCCGGTAATCCCATTCACGAAGATATGCTTTTTGCGGCCAGAAAAGCAAAACTTGCTTTCATCGTCAATGTGGTCATAGATCAACAGAAAAAGGTCGTCAAAGCCTTTGCCGGAGAAGTTGAAGCCGCTCACGCCGCCGGATGTGCTTTTTTGAAAAGTCTGGCTGAAATAAGTGTTCCGGAATCCGACATTGTCATCACAAGCAACGGGGGCTATCCTCTGGATCAGAATTTATATCAATCAGTAAAAGGAATGACCGCCGGAGAAGCAGCTGTCCGTCAAGGCGGTGTCATCATCATCTGTGCCGCCTGTAACGACGGTCACGGCGGGGAGTCTTTCAGAAAAACCCTTGCTGAAGCCCCCTCCCCTCAAGCTGTTCTTGACAAAATCTCAACAGTGCCCCGGAATAAAACCGTTCCCGATCAGTGGGAATCCCAAATTCTGGCCCGGGTTCTGACCAAAGGATCAGTTATTCTTGTTTCTCCTGTCATAGATCCGGAATTGCCCCGATCTATGCATCTGCACCACGCCTTTTCCTTATCTGAAGCTCTGACCAAAGCAAGGGAGCTTTCGGCTCCCGGTCACTTGCGTATATCAGTTATTCCCGATGGCGTTTCTGTGATCGTTTCCAAACAACATTAAATAAAAAGGAAAAAAATGGACTGGTTTGTTCAAATTATGCTGGGTATTCTCGGCGGCGTTATGCTCTATTATGGTGCTGAGTTTCTCGTCAAGGGCGGTGTTTCCATTGCCCTGAAATTCAAGATTACACCTCTGGTCATCGGATTGACATTGGTCGCCTTTGCCACCAGTGCTCCTGAACTTGCCGTAAGCATCAGTGCTTCTCTTAAAGGTTCGGGCGATGTGGCAATGGGCAATGTGGTAGGGTCCAATATCTGCAACATCGCACTCATTCTCGGGCTCTCTGCTCTTATTGCACCGCTGCCGGTCAACAAGAAACTGCTGAAACTTGATATGCCCCTTATGTTCGTTGCCTCTTTGCTGCTGACCGGATGTTTTCTTCTCAACCACGGCGTCAACCGCTGGCAGGGAGCGATCTTCTTTCTGGGGATCCTCGCCTATACCTTCTGGTCGATTTATTCTTCCCGGAAAGAAGGTGTTTCCGAGGATGACGGCGGAGATGAAGTTGAAATCAAAGAGGTCAATCTCTGGCTTTCGATCGCGTTCGTTGTCGGCGGGCTGCTTACACTTGTTTACGGAGCCCGTTTCTTTGTGGGAAGTGCATCGTTTATTGCACTCAAACTGGGAGTCCCTGAAGCGATCATCGGCCTGACCATTGTGGCTTTCGGTACCAGTCTGCCTGAACTTGCCACCTCAATCGTGGCAGCACTCAAGAAAGAACAGGATATTGCCATCGGCAATGTTGTCGGATCAAATATTTTCAACATTCTGTGTATTATGGGTATTTCTCCTATGATCAAACCCATTTCTGCCAAAGGAATTTCTCTGATCGACTTCGGAGTGATGATCGGCATTGCCGTATTGCTCTGGGGTATGATGATCTGGGGTAAAAAAATCAACCGGACAGCCGGTGTTGTTTTTCTGATCGTCAACTTTGCTTATGTCGGTTGGCTCATATCCCGGAGTATCAACTGATATTCATTCTCTATCCACGCTCCTTTTTCCTGAAACAGCCAAGGAAAAGGGAGCGTTTTTTTCTGAGAGTGCCTCAGAAAAAAAATTTGACTTGTTCCCACCGGTATGCTATATTAAATATCAAGGTTTTACAGGATATTGAGGGAATTTTATGCTTCAGCAGTTTATCACACCCGCCAAAGGAATATTTTATGCAGGCGAAAGCATAACCATTGACCTCACCAATATTCCGGACATTCCGGGCCGGGCCGTTTTCAGAAGCAATCTGCCGGGAGTCAAGCAGCACCGCCGGGAGATCATCTCTCATTACACTTACGGAACAGCTATTCAGGATTTGGATTGGTGTGATATTGAGATCCCCGGTTCAGGCAGCAGGCGGACTCTTACCCTGCCCCTGACTGATGTGGGTATTTTTGAAGGCAAATGCTGTTTTATTCCTGAAGGCCCCTCACAAATCATCTGGGTTTCCGGCGACAATATCCGCATCAAGGTGCTGCCTGCCGAAACGATCGCAGGCAATACGGTTTATTCTGCTTTTGTCCGTCAATTCGGACGGAATCTCTATAAACCTTTCAGCGACCGGGAACCGGAAGAAATTTCCTTTCTTGAACAAAACGCCTATTCTGTGCTGCCGCCTTCCGGGACATTCCGTCAATTGATCCGGCATCTGGATCATATTTTCGACACCCTCAATTGCCGCATACTCCAGCTTTTACCCATTCATCCTGTTCCCGCTCAATACGGACAAATGGGCCGTTTCGGCAGTCCCTTTGCCCCATTGGATTACTTTTCAATCGAACCCACTCTTGCTGAATTTGATACCCGTGCCACCCCGATGGAACAGTTTGAAGAACTGCTCAACGCAGTCCACAGCAGAGAGGGAAAACTCTTTCTTGATATTCCGGTCAATCATACAGGCTGGGCCTCAAAACTCCAGCAGCAGCATCCAGAATACTTTGTCAGAAGTGCCGACCACACCTTTGAAAGCCCCGGAGCCTGGGGGATCGTCTGGGCAGACTTGTGCAAACTGGATTATACCCGCAAAGAGGTGGCTCAAACAATGGCGGAAGTCTTCCTTTTCTGGTGTGCAAAAGGGGTTGACGGATTCCGTTGCGATGCAGGTTATATGGTTCCGGAAAATGCTTGGGACTATATTGTTGCCAAAGTCCGTTCATCCTACCCTGATACGATTTT
Source organism: Lentisphaerota bacterium (assembly GCA_015061745.1). Lineage (GTDB taxonomy): Bacteria > Verrucomicrobiota > Lentisphaeria > Victivallales > Victivallaceae > UBA1784. The sequence goes on from SUWB01000001.1 coordinate 56,660, forward strand.
TCTTCTTGAAGGGCTGGGGGGACCGCAAGAGGTGCAGAACCGGCTTTTGCAGCACTCCGGGCTGGACTGGGCCTATTCTGAAATGTTCCAGAATTATTCCCGTGCGGGAATGGAGTATTGTCTGCAATATATGCTGCACAGTGCTCAATCTGCGGGAACACTTATCAGTTTTTCTGAAACTCACGACAACAACCGTCTGGCAGACTCCGGAAAAACTTTTGCAAGATTCCGTTTCCTTGCCTGTGCGTTACTGTCACTAAACGGAGCTTTCGGATTTGCCAACGGTGCTGAATTTTTTGCCAGAGAAAAGATAGATGTTCACAAAGATTCTGCTCTCAATTTCGGTGCTCTGGAAAATCTCTGTTCCCTCACCGGCTCGCTCAATCATCTTTTGAGCTGTCATCCGGCCTTTACCGGAAATTCAAAAATCACTTCAGTCACCTTGAATCCCGGAGAAGGTATGGCCCTGCTGCGCAGTGCTTATGACAACTCATCCCGGGTACTGGTATTACTGAATCCAGAGTGCAGCAACACCGCTTTTGTCCAGTTTCCCGGCAATTTGCCTGATTCAGGAACAGATCTGCTGACGGGACAAACTCTTTCCTTTGTCCGCAGCAATAATACTTTGGGGATAGATCTCCCCCCCGGCAGCGGTTTTGCCGTGGCCCTTGATCCTTTTGAATGGCCCGACATTTCCCCGGCAACGCACCAGCAGATCAAAGTTATGGAAAAACGGGCCTTCCTCGCCTTGAAAGGGTGGCAAGATGAACAATTGCCTGTCACCTCTTTTGCAGATTCTCCGGAACAATTTGTCAGTGAACTTGCCTCTATGTCCCCTCCTCCCCTGAGCATCTGGGAAGGTTCCCGGGATTTCAAACGGATAGTGCCAATTCCTGCGGGAGATTTGCTGCTGGTCAGAAATCCCTATCCTTTCAGATGCAGGATCCTTGAAGAAGGCAGCGGGTTTATTAAAGGAGTCCCTTTGAAAGAGGGTTCTTTTGCCGCACTGCTCACTCTTGAAAAAAACACCTCACCCCACCGTCTGCACAAAGAGTTGCTCTTTGAATCTTTTGAACCTGGCAAATGCGTCAAAAGAAGGGCTCTGCTCTGCCACTTGCCTGAATATGAAAGATTCGCCTTCCGCCGGGAATATTCTCAAGAGGAAGTCAGACGTTTTTCCATTGAAGCTTTCGGTTCCAATGACAACAGCTCCTACGCTCTTTTTCCTGCTGCGTTGGGAGATTTTTCCAGCAAATACTCAGCATTGCTGGCTGTGAACGGTGCTTCTGATATGCCCTTTGACCGCTATTGTCTCTTTACCGGGCTTCACATCTATCTGGTAGTTGAGGGTTATTCCCGCAAAGTGGATATCAATTCTCTTGAATCTTTCACCTCTCCCGCCCCCAACCGGGGAGATTGGAAATTCCGTATCCCCGCCGGTCAGGGACGGAGTATGTGTCTTGAGCTCCGTATGCGTTTCCCCTTTACCGGAGATGCAGTTGAACTTGAATTTTTCCGTCCTGTTCAATCCGGAGTTCCTGACACCACCCCGGCGGCACTCATACTGCGTCCCGAAGTGGAAGACCGGATCAATCATCACGTCACCCGGGCTTGCGACGGCCCTGAATGGCAATTTCCGGCGGCAGTTCAGGATTATGCCCAAGGCTTCACCTTTGCTCCCGGAGAAAGAAAATTAGAGCTTTCTGTCAGCAAGGGTTCCTGGCATCCCGAGCGGGAATGGCATTATATGTGCGAATTGCCCGCAGAACGCTACTACGGCCTTGAGGACAAAACCGACCGGTACAGTCCCGGATATTTTCACATTCCGCTGCAGGAAAAAGAACGGTTCACTCTGACAGCCTGTGCCGGAGAAAAAAACAAATGTGTCTGGGATGAAACAGAAAAAAACACCTCAGATCCGCTCCTTGCCGCAATGCGGCGTTTTGTGGTCAAGAGGGGCAATTTGAGTACAGTCATCGCAGGCTACCCCTGGTTTCTGGATTGGGGACGGGATACGCTCATTGCCCTGCGGGGATTGCTCAAAGCTCCGGAATTTCACCCTCAGTGTGCTGAAATACTCCGTGCCTTTGCCTCCTTTGAAGACAGAGGCACGATCCCCAATGTTCTCTCGGGCAGCAACACTTCAAACCGGGATACAAGTGATGCCCCGCTGTACCTGATCCTGGGGGTCAGAGATTACATTGCCGAAACAAAGGACACTTCCATTCTTGAAACCTTTTGCGGCACCCGGAAACTCAAAGAGATCGTCGATTCCATTGTTTCCCACTACATTTCAGGCACCCCCAACGGCATAAAACAGGATCCGGCAAGCGGCCTGATCTTCAGTCCTTCTCACTTTACCTGGATGGACACCAATTTCCCGGCAGGAACGCCCCGGGAAGGCTATCCCGTTGAGATCCAGGCTCTCTGGTATGCTGTTTTGAAATTTGTCAAACGCGACGATATGGCAGAACAAGTGCAAAACGCCATTGAAAAATATTTTTTCAGCACCTTTGAAGGCGTTTCCGACTGTCTCCACGCCCCACGACACACTCCTGCGGCACAAGCCGTTGCCGATGACCATATCCGTTCAAATGCGCTGCTGCTCATCACAATGGGAGCTGTCCGGAAAAAAGATTTGTGCAGCGGAATATTGCGGAGCTGTGCCGAACTTCTTGTCCCGGGAGCCATACGGACACTGGCTGACCGGCAGGTAAAATATCTGCTGCCTGTAAAATATGACGGACGGCTTCTCAACGATCCGGCCAATCCCTACTGCGGCCGCTATGCGGGACCTGAAAACGATTCAAGAAAAGTGGCCTACCACAATGGAACGGCCTGGTGCTGGCCTTTCCCTGCGTACTGCGAAGCTCTTTGTATTTGCGGTGGAGCAGCAGAGAAAAAACGTGCCTTGAGTCTTCTTTTGTCAGGAGCGGAATATCTTGAAAGAACGATCCCCGGCCAGCTGTCAGAAGTGGCTGACGGAAATGCTCCCCACGCCCCCGGCGGATGTCCCGCACAGGCGTGGAGCGTAACTGAACTTTTCAGAGTCCGGGAAATCCTGCAAAATATGTGAATGCTCTTGAAAAAAAAGCCAAGTTGGGTTATATTATATAAATAATATTTATAATTCAACAAAAGGGGGTGTTTTACGCACCTTCCGGGAACAAAGATCGTAAATCTATGGCTGAACTCAGTTTAATCAGAAATTTTTGTATCATTGCCCATATTGACCACGGCAAATCAACGCTGGCTGACCGTCTGCTGGAAATCACCGGCACTGTGGCCCCCCGTGATCTTCAGGATCAGCTTCTGGACGGTATGGATCTGGAGCGTGAACGGGGAATCACCATCAAATCCCATCCGGTCAGAATGAAATATGATCCGGGCGACGGAAAAACCTATGAACTTAATCTTATCGACACTCCCGGACACGTGGACTTTTCTTATGAAGTTTCCCGTTCACTGGGGGCTTGCGAAGGAGCCATTCTGCTTATTGATGCGACTCAGGGAGTACAGGCTCAAACCGTTGCCAATGTGGAACTTGCTTTCAAGCAGAATCTTCACGTCATCCCTGTTATCAACAAGATCGACCTGCCCGCGTCCAATCTGGAACTTTGTTACGAACAGATGGAAGAAATCCTCGCCCTGCCCCGGGAAGAAGCCCTTTGTGTGTCAGGAAAAACCGGTGAGGGTGTCAAAGAACTCCTTAAAGCCGTTATCGAAAGAGTGCCGCCGCCGACTGTTCCTGAACCTGCCGACGGAACAAATGCTTTGATTTTTGACTCCTACTACGACGCTTTCCGCGGCGTGGTCAACTATGTGCGTGTCAGTTCCGGCTCTTTCAAACGGGGAACCCGGGTGCGGCTTTTCAGCAACGGTATCGAAAGTGAACTGAAAGAGGTGGGCTTTTTCAATCCCTCTATGCACGCCGATGCTGAGTTGACCGCAGGTTCCGTGGGTTATGTGATCCCCAACCTCAAAAGTCCCGCCGACACCAAGATCGGCGATACGATGACCGACACGGCAAACAGCTGCAAAAATCCCCTTCCCGGATTCCGGGAAGCAACGCCGATGGTTTTCAGCGGTATCTATCCTATTGACACCGCCGACTACGACCAGCTCAAGGCAAGTATGGCAAAACTGCAGCTCAACGATGCGGCGTTTCTGTATCAGGCAGAAAGCTCTGCAGCTTTGGGCTTCGGTTTCCGCTGCGGATTCCTGGGGCTGCTCCATATGGAAATCATCCAGGAACGTCTGCGCCGTGAGTACAATATGGACATTATCGCCACCTATCCGTCGGTGGTCTATCACGTCTATTTGAAATCCGGCGAACAGATCAATGTTGACAATCCGGTATTTCTGCCTGATCCCTCAACTATTGAGCATATTGAAGAACCGATGATCAAATGCCGTATTATGACGCCGTCCACCTATATCGGCGACGTGATGAATCTGGTAATGAGCAAACGGGGTCTTTGTTCCGACACCCAGAGTATTGATGCCAATCACGTTATCATTACCGCAGATATGCCGATGCACGAGATCCTGATCGACTTCCACGACAAGCTCAAATCCATTACCAGAGGCTACGCCAGTATGGACTATGAACAGGCCGGATATCAGAGTTCCAAGCTGATCAAACTGGACATTCTGGTCAACGGCGAGCCGGTGGATGCTTTCAGTTCGATCGTCCACGAAAGTATGGCTTATGAACGGGGACGGCAGATCGCAGAACGGCTTAAAGATGCCATTCCGCCCCAGTTGTTCCAGATTGCCATTCAGGCGGCAGTGGGGGGCAAGGTCATCGCCCGTGAAACGATCCGGCAGCTGCGTAAGAACGTGCTTGCCAAGTGCTACGGCGGCGACATCACCCGTAAACGCAAACTTCTTGAAAAACAGAAAGAGGGTAAAAAGCGGATGAAACAGATCGGTCAGGTCAACATTCCTCAGGAAGCCTTTGTGTCGGTGCTCAAGGCTCAGGAATTGAGCCAGTGACAAATAAAATCTGTTTCTGTGCTTGAAAAAATCATTCACTCGGCGTATATTATCCAAACGCAAGAGGGTATTATGAAAATCGGTTTTGACAGTGAAAAATATTTGAAAGAACAGTCTGAGGCAATCATTGCCCGGGCAGGAAAATTTGACGGCAAACTTTATCTTGAATTCGGCGGCAAGCTGATTTGCGACTTTCACGCCGCAAGAGTGCTGCCCGGTTTCGATCCTGATGCCAAGATCAAACTGCTTCAACGCCTGAAAGATCAGGTGGACATCATCATCTGTATCCACGCCGGTGCCATTGAAGAAAAGAAAATGCGTGCCGACTTCGGCCTTTCTTATGAAGCCGATACAATGCGTACCATTGACGATTTGCGTAAATGGGGACTTGAAGTCAAAGCTGTTGTTGTCACCCGTTACTGCAATCAGCCGGGAGTGCGTTTTTTCCTCAACCGCCTGACCCGTCAGGGAATCAAGGTCTATCTGCACCGTCCCATTGAAGGGTATCCCACTGATGTCAATGCCATTGTCAGCGAACACGGTTACGGTGCCAATGAATATATTGAAACCACCCGCCCCATTGTGGCCGTCATCGGCCCCGGTCCCAATTCCGGAAAAATGGGAACCTGTCTTTCACAGGTTTACCACGAACAACTCAGGGGTATCCGTTCAGGATATGCCAAGTTTGAAACGTTCCCGGTCTGGAATCTGCCCCTTGATCATCCTGTCAACGTCGCTTATGAAGCGGCCACAGCTGATCTTGCCGATGTGAATATGGTGGATCCCTTTCACCTTGCCGCCTGTAATGAAACTGCGATCAACTACAACCGGGATGTGGAAATATTCCCGGTGGTACGCCGCATCTGTGAACGGATAATGGCTCCGGAACAGCTTTACGTTTCTCCCACCGATATGGGTGTCAACCGGGTCGGATTTGCCATTACTGATGATGCTGTCGTCCGCGAAGCCGCCACTCAGGAGGTCATTCGCCGTTACTTCAGAGCGTGCTGTGATTATGCTTCCGGCATCGCCGAAAAGACGGTTCCGGAACGCTGCAAGCTGCTGATGGATTCCCTGGGAGTCAATGAAAGTTGCCGCAGCGTAGTTGAGCCCGCCCGCAAAGCCGCTCAGGAAGCAGAAAAGAAACATAAAGAAACAGACAATGTCAACGTCTTTTGCGGTGCCGCCCTTGAACTGTCCGACGGAAAAATCATCACCGGTAAAAACTCCCAGCTGCTCCACGCGGCCACCAGCTGCGTTTTGAATGCCATCAAATATCTGGCTGATCTGCCGGATGATCTGCATTTGCTGCCCCAGCTGGTCATTGACTCCGTGGGCAAGCTGAAGCAGCAGCTTTATCAGGATCAGCGTATCTCGCTGACTTTGAATGAAGCTCTTATTGCTCTGAGTGTCAGTGAGCCTTCAAATCCGGCGGCACAGCTGGCTATGTCCAAACTGCCTTTGCTCAAAGGATGTCAGATGCACTTCACCCACATCGTTCCCGAAGGCGATCTGGCTCCCTTGCGGAAACTTGGTATCACCTTTACCTGCGATCCGGTTTACACAAGTAAAAACCTCTTTATGGAGTGATCCGTTGCAGCAAACGCCACATTTTCTCTGCAAGACAACAGTTCAACTGTTGTCTTTTATTTTTTGAGACCGGTCCCGGTACAACAGGAAAGGAGCATTATGGATAAGCGATTACTGATTCCGCAAATCATTTACGGAAGTGCGGGGATTGAGATGAATGTTTATTTTTCCAATATTTTTGAGACATTGAATCCGGATAACTACGCTTTCCATTTTCATTGTTCCTGCGGCAGCTGTTGCGATGAGCGGTGGCATTTTACACCGTCAACCGGCAGCACAGGAACTTTTGACGCCAAGCTTGAAGTCTTTGACGACAATGGTTTGCAAACCGCAGGTTCGTGCCGTATTATCATACGGGATCCTGCTCAAAGTGCCGGAAAAAAGCTGAAACTTCTGATAATAGGCGACAGTCTGACTGACCAGAGCCATTATCCGGTCCATATCCATACCTTATGCAAACAGTACGGGATCGGCCTTGAAATGCTGGGGACAAACATTCCGGAACACCTCAAGTCCCGGCCGGGACAGCTGATCCGTTATCCTGAATCAGAATTGCTCCCGGGAGTCCGTCACGAAGGATACGGCGGCTGGAGTGCCGCAACCTTCCTCACCCGCAGAGAAGCTCTCAAAACCAATCCCTTTCACCATTGGCATTGTGCCTCACCTTTTCTCAATGCCTGCGGCGAATTTGACTTCAAAGAATACCTTGAAAAAAATTGTTCAGGGCAAATACCCGATGTCATTATGATCGGCTTGGGAACAAATGATCTGGGGGCTGCCGATGAAGACAATCATAAGGAGCTTACGGCAAGATTCCTTGAAAATATGACAACTCTCTATGAGAAGCTGCACAAAGATGCCCCGGAAGCCGTTTTCGGAATCGTCCTGAATCCCTACGGCACAGCCAGTCAGTCCGCCTGGGGCAAAAATTACGGCAGCAGCAGATTCCGCCGTAATGTACGGCACTTTATGCCTCTTGCATACAGGGAACTTGAAAAAATCTTCGGCTCAAAGAGAAACTGTTACATCGTTCCCCTTTATCACGCCATAGATCCATATCACGGCTATCCAGAAGAAACTTCAGAAGCTTTTTCCGGCAGCAACATCACAGTTACCCGTCAATGCAATGCCTTGCACCCCTCCCCTGCCGGATACCGCCAGTTGGGAGCAGCAGCCTTCAGCTGGCTTCTGGATATCCTTGAAAGCCGCTCTTGAGTTATCGCACCTGATAAAGTTCAGGAGTATAGCGATAGTTTTCCAATGCTTCCGCCACAGGGGGAGCAGATGCAAAAAGGAACTTCAAATTGGCGATTTTTTCTTTTGAAAGAGGGATCTTGGAATAAAACTCAACTTTGATCCCCCCAACTCCCTGAGGGAATGCCACCTCTTTCAATATTTCTTCATTGGGGTTGAGCAGCGAATCAGGAGCAAAGATCTCATACCAGAGGGGGGCAATATATCCGAAATGGGTACAACACAGCCCCAGAGCATAATCACTGAAATCGGTGATATGGGGTATTTCTGCTTTCCCCTGTTTCATTCTTTCAGCTGCGGCAGCTGTTCCCGGCTCATTTTCAATAATGGTCGCCAATCCCGGCAGTGGAAGTCCTGCTATGCGTTCCGGGGCGATCCCAGCTTCAACGAGCATATTTTTGTAACAGTTGGAATTGACCGTTTCAGCCGTTCCCGTAATCAGAAGCTTTTTTTCAGGGTTCCGGTGCAAAAAGTTCCCGCAGACAGATACAGCTGCATCAACGATATCCACAACAGGAACTCTTTTATCTCCAAACCGTCTGCTGCGGCGGTGCACCACAGACAAGGTATTGCAGCCGATGACCAGCAAATCAGGCTGATAAGTCATCATACCGTCAAAGGCCCGTTCCCAGACAGCTGTTCTTTCTTCCGGGGGCATTTTTCCGAATCCCCGGTCGGGTTCGGGCCATACGTTGAAGTAGAGCAGCTCCCCTTCACCGCCCTTTTGCCACAATCTTGCAGCGATATCAAGCCCCCCAAGACCGGAGTCACAGACAGCGATCTTCACTTGGGGACCTCAGTGGTAAAGTAAATTTCGGCCAATTTCTTTGCCCATTCGGGAGCTTTATGGATCTCGCCTGAAACGATCCTTGACAAACCGTCATTCCAGTGGTGCAAATGCTGCAAGGTCATAACCCGGTTACGGAGCATAGCGGCCCCTTTGCCGGAATTTTCTTTCATTTCATTTATGATCCGCTGGAGTTCATCAAGATATCCCTCAACGCCGTAGTAGCTCAAAAAACCGTTCCAGGCCTCTTCCATAGAGGAGCGTTTTTCCAGACAAGCGGAAATGGCATCAAGGATCCCGTCAAACTGCACAGGATCAAAACGCCTTACTCCGGCATCGGTCAATTGATAAGGCAACACTTCAACAGATGAAATACCTTTATCATTGACACCAACGTGGAGATGATATCCTATTTTACGGTAAGCAAGGGGTTTCGGCTGATAGAAAACAAAGTTCCCCAAACTGAAAAAGACCGGCTTTTCGTGCAGAAAAGTCATTCCCTGAGGGACGTGAGGATGATGCCCCACCACCAGATCAGCTCCGGCAGCAGCAAGGCGGTCAAAGCAGTCATACACATAAGGCGGAGGAGTCGGCACATATTCCAAGCCGCAGTGCACAATGGCGATCACGGCGTGAAATTTCTCTCTGGCCTGCCAAATGGCATTTTCCATAGCCTCAACTTCCCATCCGGCAACTCCGGGGGAGTCATCTCCGGCGGCCATACGGTCCTCGCCCTCGGAAAAGTTGAACACGGCAATTTTTACCCCTTTGACTTCAACTTCAAGGGGTTCCAGAGCCTCTTTCTTATTCATCCCGGCACCGCAGTAAGCAATGCCGTTTTCTCTGAGAAGCTGAGCGGTTCTCTGAAACCCGGAAACTCCGCAGTCAAAGGTATGGTTGTTTGCCAGAGTCACAGCATCAAAAGGAACGGCTGTAAGAGAAGAAAAATGATGTTCTTCACCGTGGAAAGCCGCTCCGCTTTTGACAATGAGTTCACCGGAAGTCATCGGAGCTTCAAGATTGGTGATCCGCCAGTCTGCTTTACGCAGTTCCGGAAGCAGATCACCGTAGATCCCGGTGGGATCGGAACTCATAAGCTCCCCGTAATGACGGATGGGAGCCCAGTCTCCGGAAATATCAAGCAATGCCTGAAAAGGAGCTTTGTTGAGGGGATTTTCCCAAAGCATCAGAATTCGATCTCCACTTGCTTGTCAGCGGGGATCTCTGCAACGTGGCAATCAGTAGCGTAGCAGCGTTCAGGCAGCACGATCATCACATTGACATCCTTATCGTTGGGAGTAAAAGCGGCGTGATGCCACACCCCGGGCCGCAGAGAAAGCAAGGTGCCTTTGGGGACAAAAAAGACTTCGATATCGTCCACAGGGACTTCAGTAACAGCACCGGCGGGAGCCACCCAGACCAGAGCATCATTGTCAAGGGGCATACTCACTTCGCAGGTAAAGTCGTGATATTCCCCCACAGTGATGACCATAGGACGGGGCCGCATAAAGCAGGTTGAAAAAGAAGGAGAATCAGAAAGAGTCTGCTGCACCATATCCCGGAAGAAAACGATTTCCGCATCTTTGGGGCCTGTGGCATCGGCACAGGGATTGATCATCTGAGCATAAGAACCGTAACGGTGGAATTTTTCGACACTGAGCTGCTGAACTTTAACTTTTTTCATAATTTTAATCCTTTTTTCAGTTGATTTCTTTTAATGTATATTCTGTTGTGCCCATACCCATTTTTTCAAGGGCTTTGACCACAGCATAGGGATTTTTATGGTGGACTCTTTCAAAAAGATGCTTTGTTGTGTCAGGATCACAATTCCAGTTTGGCGGCAAAGCATCCTGATAGAAGGTTGCTTTGCCGATCAGATCCAGAGAAGCCTGTTCGATAGCGACGATATCACGTCCGGCGAGGATACCGATATCGGGAGTCAATGCCGGAGTCGTCATTCCCCAGCAGTCACAAAAGAGAGTGATATCCATAAGCATATTGATATAAAGCTGCCGATCCTTGAAATGGGAAATCAACTTGGCAGTAGTCATCGCCATTGCCTGCTGAAAATCCACATAGCTGCCCTGATCTATCTTGATCGCTTTTTGCGGACAGATCAGCATACAGTGACGGCAATATTTGCAATTGTGAAAAAAGATCTTGAGTTTTCCGTCTTTAAATGTCATCGCCTTATCGGGGCAGTTGTTCACACATTTGCTGCATTTGTTGCACTTTTCGCTGTTCCATTCAAGTCCCCCTTCCTGAGCGTGGAGCAATTGACGCATTGCATTGGTCACAGCCCCCATAGAAAGATTTTTTGAAGCACCGCCGAAACCGCAGACACCGTGGCCCTTGACGTGAGAAAAATCCAGCAGCACATCACTGTCAAGAATGGGTTTTGACAGTTCTATTCTGTCCATCGTCTTGAAAGGCGGTTCGACAGGAAAGGTCACAAAGGCAGATTCATCTTCACCGCAGACAGGGACAATGGGACATCCGCAAACTTCTTCCGTATAGCCGCGATCAATGGCGTGATCCACATCCCGTTTCATATCGGTGATAAAAACTTTGGACGCTCCCGCTTCTTTGACAGCTTTGACCAACTTGCGGACAAAAAAAGGATGTATGGTTGAAAATCCGTTTCCACCGCCCAGGTGCATCTTGATGACCACACGGCGGTCTTTAACAGTGCTTGCAAGATCAAAAGCAGCGATCAAACGATCAAATTTGGCTCCAATCGACTGATCGGGAGACATATTTTTGGGCGGGAAAGGCGCAAAAAGAAGTTCACTTGCCATAAAAGTCATTGTCCCTCAATTAAGTTTTTGAAGTAATTTTTGAAGCTCGGGCATTTTCTTTTGGGAATGTTTCAAAAACAGAGCCCCCAATTCCGCACTGAGCACAGCATCAACTTTGGCTTTTTTCTTTCCGGCAGGAGTCCGGTAAAAAGCAGAAATCGCTTTGAGTTCTTCAAGGGAGTAGTGCTTCATATAAAGGGCACACAGCTCCGGTTCAAGAGCTTTGAAAGAAAAGGCCTTCTTGTAAAATTCAGTCAGTTGCGGACGGATTTTTTCCAGTTCAGGAACAGCCCGGATCTGATTTTCCAACTGAGAATCAAAGGCTCTTTTGAGCATTTCAGGAACTCCGCTTGCATAAAGCATCTCAAGACACGCTTTTTTATGGGAAACAGATTCTCCTGCCCCTGTGATAAGCCCCCCAAAAAGCACTGCGAAAGAGAGTAAAATCTTGATTTTCACAACACTCACCTTCCCGCAGGAACAAATATGGCACTGCCGCGGGCAAAATCAATTCCGGCTAGACGCAGATAAATGTAGTCCCCCAGTTTAAAATTGCTGCTGCTGTTCTTTTCGGCGTAAAGGGCAAACTTGCCCCTGCGCCGGTTTCCGGGAAGTGCATCAACGGGAACAAAACCGTAAAGGCCCAATTGTTCGATGGCTACTTGCAGCCCTGCGGTAATGACTTTGGCGATGACGCCTTCATAAATCTTGAGTTCCCCCTGTTCCAGTTCTTTTTCAAGCAACCGGAGTTTCATTCTGTCAGAAGCGGCAAAAGAAGCAGAATCCACCTGTTCCTCAAGTTCGGTACACTTCAAGGCGATCCGTTCAAGGGTATCACTCCGCCGGGTACGGGCCTTTTTATCCAGGTTCCACAACTGCTGATGCACAGTCAGATCGGCATAGCGGCGGATCGGACTGGTAAAATGGGCATAAGCGGTTTTTCCCAAAGCATAATGCAGTAAAGGTTTTGCCGCATATTCAGCCCGGGGGAAAGAACGCAGCAGGAGACTCAAAACGACTTCACGCTTCGGGTTATCGGGCAGAGAACGCACAAAATCATTGCATACCTTGCGGGAACGCAAATCCCCTGTGGCAAATCCGAACTGCTCTGCCATATCAGAAAACTCCCAGAGTTTTTCCGCTTCCGGTTCCTGATGAACACGATATACACCGGCAACGCCCTTTGCCACAAGCTCAGCTCCCACGGCAGAATTGGCAGCCAGCATACACTCCTCTACGAGCTGTTCGGAAGGACGTGAAACACGGGCTTCAACGCCGAGAAGTTCATTTTTCTTTTCGTCACAGCGGACCCGGACTTCCGGCAGGGGCAATTCGATAAACTCCTCCTTTTCAGCCCGGTATTTCCGCATAAGGGCGGTGATCTTGAGCAGATCATTGACCATTTTTTTCAATTTGGGCGGCCACTCCTCAGGAGCTTTGCCGCTGTCGGCAAATTCCTGAACCTTGTCATAGTCAAGGCGGTGAGCGATCGTCACAAGGGTATGTTCCCGTCTGTAATTTGTGATTTCTCCTGTTTTTTTGTTCACAGTAAGAAACACAGTATGGGCAAAAGAAGGAACACCTGCTTGCATACTGATTTTTGCCGTCAATCCGGGGGGCAGCATCGGCAGGGTACGCCCCGGCAGATAACAGGAAAATCCCCTTCTGGCCGCCTGGGCATCAAAACGGCTTTGGGGCGGAATAAAAGCTGCCACATCAGCGATATGGACACCCAGTTCAAGATGTTCTTTGTCCGGGCCGGGAGAAATTGACAAAGCATCGTCAAAATCCTTTGCATCATCGGGATCAATGGTGACAACAAAGAGTTTCGGATAACTTTTTCTTTCGATTTCCCGGGGGACGATAGCCATAGCGGCATCATTTTCTTCCTTGGAATAGGCGGAAGGGATATCATATTCAGCCATAACAGCATCAAGTTCTGCTTCAAGGACACCTGCTTTGCCGATAACAGAGGAAATAGAACCCCGCCATTCGCCGTCAAACATTTCAGGGCCGCGGACTCTGACAAAATCTCCTTTTTGAGCTCCTTTACGTCCGCCGAGCAACTTGACTGCATCGGGCAGCCGGGTATTGAGAGGGCGCACCACGCCCCCGGGCAGAACTTCTCCGACAAATGATTCCCGGGAACGCTCAAGGACCTCAACGATCCTGCCGGTGGCTCCCCGGTTGGCAGTATCGTCGGAAAACTCTCTGCGCCCGGGCAGAAGCTGAACCTTGACCACATCTCCGTCCAAAGCTCCGTTGATTTTCGGAATGGGGATGAAGATATCTTCTGCTTGTTCTGTCACTCTTTCTGCCGGGTCGATTTCCACAAAACCGTACCCGGAATGGGTCATCTTGAGTTTGCCGGTCACAAACTTTCCGGCCCGTTCAAGCTGTCTTTCATACTTACGGTCTGCGATACGGAGCAGACGGTTCTTTTTTTGATGTTTGCGTTTGGACATAAATTATGCTTTTTACACTTTCACTTTACTTTTTTGGGGGCAGTGGTTGCTTTGGCGGGAGTTTTTGCTGCGGGAGCGGCCGCTTTTTTGTCATCATTGTAGCGGAGAAATTCAGCTCTGATAACGCGGCGGTAGTCAGATATGGCAGGTGCTGAAGCAGAGCTTTTCTGTCCGATATTTCCGATCGTTATATCAACATCCCGGTAAAGTTCACCCCAGCTGTGATTGGTACTGTCGTAATCATAAGCAGTAAAGAAGCCCCCCCGGCCCTGCCGGAGCATCGTTTCGGGCAACACCTGCTGTTCAACGATCAACACGGCATCGGCACCGGATTTTTTGGCTTCAGCCAGAAGTTTGTTAATCATTCTGTCCCGGCTCACCTGTTGGTAATTGCCTGACACGACAGCAGTTCCCAGCACGGTATAGGGCTTTGTAATCTTCCCGGAATCGCTGAAAACGACCACCTTCCGGCCGTCCGGCACAGCGGTCTTTCCGGTATAGGAATAAGAGACACAGCCGCTCAAAAACAAAAGAGCAAAAACAAACACAAAAGCAATTTTCATATCAACAGAATCCTCCAAAACATTTGTCTGTTGTAAAGATACCACATTCTCCCCCAAAAAGCAAGGGATTTTTCAAGTTTTTTCCATTTTTTTATCTTGAAAAGTTTTTCCCATCCTGTCTGCGAAAAAAATCCCGCCATTTTCCTGTTTTTCCTTCTGTATTTTTTATATACGGCTTGACTTTTATTCTTTCAGGAACTATCTTATACACTTGGTTCTTGTAAATTAAAATATCTGGTTCTTAAATCCCGGAAAAATGATGATGAAATACACAAAAAAAGATATTTCCTCCTGCAGTCAGGCGTTCACTTTGATCGAACTTCTGGTTACTGTTGCACAACAGAACTGTCTTTTAAAATCAAAAAGCAACACATCCTTACGCCCGGCAGGGCGCACTTCACGCTTTTTTTGCGGATGCAAAAAAAGCTCTTCACACCTTCACATCTTCACTCAATCAGCGTTCACGCTGATTGAACTTCTGGTTACTACTGCACAACAGAACTGTTTTTCAAAAAATAAAAACAACACATCCTTACGCCCGGCAGGGCGCACTTCACGCTTTTTTTGCGGATGCAAAAAAAGCTCTTCACACCTTCACATCTTCACTCAATCAGCGTTCACGCTGATTGAACTATTGGTCGTCATTGCCATTATTGCGATCCTTGCGGCTATGCTTCTGCCTGCCTTGCAGCAGGCCCGGGAACGGGGGCGTTCCGCAAAATGTATTGCCAATATGAAGCAGTCCGCTTTGGCTTTTTCTGCTTATGTAGACGAATATAAAGGTTATCTTCCGCCCTACAAGAACGGATCAACGGTCAATTCCAACGGTAAAGTGACCGAGTCCGGCAAGACCTGGTTCAGTGCCCGGAAAGGAGCCGGTCTGCTTGCCCCTTATGTGGGAATGGAAACAGATTATGACTGTGCATTTGCCGGATACGGCCGCTCAACGAAGAATGCCGGATGGAGATTGATCCGTCACCCCCTATCCTGCCCTACCAAAGATGTCAAAGCTGAATGGGTGGAGGGCGGCAATGGGATCCCCGGTATCGGAATGAACTCCAGAGTGAACTGGTATGCAGTCAATCTCGGGGTTTCCGGAAAAACTCAACCCTATCAGATCGATAAAGCCAAGTATCCTTCCCGGGGAATGGTGGCTATGGAAAAGTATAAAACGGGCTACATCATCACTTATACGCACAATGTCCTGACCGGGTCCGCATCAACTTATGCAGCCGACTATCCCCACAGTGATAAATCGACGATTATTTTTCTGGATTTCCATATTGACCAGCTGAAACGCAGCAAAATACCTGATCAGAAAATCAATTCCAGCGGTGCTAATGAAGCCGCATACACAAGTTTCTGGGACCCCTTCCGTACTCTGCGTGCGAACAAACTTCCCTCAAACAATTGGTAATGCCATATAAACAGGACATCAAAAAAATGATCAATGCAGAAAGAAACCGGAACATCGCTCTGCAGATGCTCAAGCCCAGTGCCAAAGACCTTGAACACGGTCTGGAACTCCACAAAAACTCTCTCGTCTTTGACGCTTACGGCTTTATGCCCCTGGTGGGCGGCCGTTCTGCCCGTGAAGAAGAACTGGTAGCCAAAGGAGCTTCCCGGGATGAAATCAATTTCGCAAGTGAAATGCACCATATGGTTGAGGGATTCCACAATCCCCAGATGCGTAAACTTCTGCGTGAAACCTGGGAATACGGCGGTGTGGACTGTATCTTTCAGAACTGCGGCGAAGAAAGCAACGATGTGGAACGGCTCATCAAGCGTCTCGGCAACTACACCCGCACCATAGACTATTGTACAGAAGTCTATGAAAGATGTCCCTTTGTTGACCGTCTGGAAGGTATCCGCAGCCGGGGCAAAAAGGCTCTTTACATCACCACCAACGGCGTGCCTGTTTCTTCAAAGTTTGTTTCCGCAGAAGAAAATCTGCACCTTGTGGAAACTTTCTTTAATCTGGGCGTCCGTATGATGCATATGACCTACAACCGCCGGAATCTGATGGGTGACGGCTGTGCCGAAGAAGCCAACGGCGGCTTGAGTCACTTCGGGCGTATGGCTGTTGCTGAAATGAACCGGGTAGGCATCATCCCTGATGTGGCCCACTCCGGGCAGCGCACCAGTCTGGAAACAGCCTTGTGTTCCACAAAGCCGGTTGTGGCAAGTCATACTGTGGCAGGTCACTTTTCAACCCATTACCGGGGCAAATGCGACGAAGTCATTGAAGCTATCAAAAAGACCAACGGATATGTGGGTATCTGTGCTTATCCCGCCTTTTTGCAGCAGCAGAAAAACATCAATGCTTTCCTGGATCACATCGACTATGTGGCAAAAACCTTTGGCGTCGATCACGTTGCCATCGGAACCGACCGGGGGGCGGGACTTTCAGAATATGTCTGGACTGAAAATATGCCGACTTTCCGCAAAAACTGGGAACAGTACTGGCGTGCCCCCGGCTCAGGGCCTAACGATCCTGACGATTTCGCTTCACTTGCCTGGACAAACTGGCCCCTTTTCACTGTCGGTCTTGTGATGAGAGGATATTCCGACAGCGATATCCAGAAGATCATCGGCGGCAACGTAATGCGTGTCTGCCAGGATTCTTTGCCGTAAGTCCTTAAAAATATTTTCAAGGAGCCTTTTCTTATGAAAAAAATCTTTTTTCTGATGTTGGGGCTCCCTGCCCTGCTTTTGACGGGAGCCGATCTTGACATTATCAGCAACAGACGCTCTGAATACAAGATCGTCTATGCAGATAAGGAGCTGTACCCTTTTCACAACCGGTACAGCTCCATTGCAGCCGCCACTTTGCAGCGGGTACTCCGTCACGCAACGGGAGCCGTGCTGCCAGTTGTTCCCGAAAGTAAATTTGACGGCAAAGGCAAAGGGATCTTTCTCGGTTCAACCAATGCGGTGCGAAAGGCGGGACTTGCTCCTGCACGGTATGGCCGCTGGGAACACAGGATCGACGTCAAAGGGGGGAATATCTATCTTCACGGTATGGACTGGCGGAACACCAGCGACCCCAAAGCGGGCTATCGCCAGCGTTATGTCTTCGGTTCCCACAAGGCAATGCTGACATTCCTTGAAAAGTTCACCGGTGCCGTTTTTGCGGGAACTCCCAATGTTTGCGACGGAGTTCCCAAGATCAAAAGACTTTCCATTCCTGAAAATTATTCTTTCGCAAGAACCCCTGTCATTGAATACAATATGACCGGCAGGCGTACTCTTGACTACGATATTGCCAATAACGGTTTTTACGGTCCCTGGTACGGCAGTTACGGCGGACATAATCACAATGTGGCACTTGCTCCTGCCAAATATTTCAAAACACACCCTGAATACTACGCTCTCAACCGGGGCAAAAGAGTTCCCGGTCCCCGGGTACAGTTGTGTCTTTCAAACAAAGCTGTACAGGAATTGATTTACAAAGAGGTGCTCGACCACATAGATCAAGGGTATGAAATGGTACAGCTCGCCCAAAGCGACGGATTTTCCCCTTGTGAATGTGTCAACTGTCAGGAGCTTTTCGGCTTGAAGCCCCAGGCTGCACCGGCAGACCGGAACGGCTACCGCTCCTCCCCTGTCTGGGGCGAAAAACTCTGGATACTCCACCGTAATTTTGCCAGGAGACTTCTGAAAGACCGTCCCGGAAAAAAGGTTTGCATCATCGCCTACGGTCCTACCCGCAGACCTCCTGAGACCTTCAAAGAGTTCCCTGACAATGTGGTCATCGAACTTGCCCCCTACAATGATGAAGTCCTCAAATCCTGGCAGAACTACAAGGTTCCCGGCGGTTTTGTGGTCTATCTTTATAATTGGGGCTACTACAAGCCTGAAGGTTTTATGCCCAAGTGTTCCTGGAAATTCTGCCAGACTCAGATCCGTTCTATGTTCAAGAACAATGTCAAAGGCATTTACTGCTGCGGCTTCGGAGAAGCCCACGGCCTTGAAGGCCCCACCTATTACATCTGGCTCAAGCTGACAGAAAATCCTCATCAGGATGTAAAAGGATTACTCAACCGTTTCTGCAAAGCGATGTTCCCCAAAGCAGCCAGAGAAATGGCAGAATTTTACACTCTCCTCGACTCCCGGCTGCAGCTCCAGTATGAACAGAAAGAGGTGGACTGGAACGACCCGGCTCTGCTCTCAGGCAAGCTGCCCCAGTGTGACCGGGCGGCATTCGGTACTGTGGTATTGCGTTATCCGGAAAGTGTTTTGCAGAAACTTGATGCTCTGCTCAAACAAGCAGAAAGAAAATCCGGTAAAAATTGGCAGCTCTCTCTGGTCAGGCTGGAACTTGACTATCTGCTCCATACGGCCCGGGCAGTACACGCGTTGAAAAAGTTCCGTACCACGCTCTCTGACAGTGATTACAAGAGCGTTGAACACAATCTGCTTCAGCGGCAGAAGTTTTTGGATTCTCTTTCCTGGAACAAAAGCGGTTACGCTTTGAAAGATGGTCTGGCTCTTTTTTCCTATGCCAACAAAACGACTGTTCAAAACGGCGGCAGGATGCGGGGACTCTTTTTTGCTCCCTTCAACTGGGACATCCGCTGGCTGAAAGAAAAAAAGATCAAACCTGCCGGACGGGTCATAAAGGTCAATGATACTCAAGGCCAATATCTGATCCCCGGAAACTATCTGGTCGATATGGTTCCCTGGCACAAGGAAAAGGCTGTCCGCATTTTCTGCCGGGCAGACAAAGAGGCTTTGAAAGTCGTTTTCATCCGGAGCAGCTCCAATTATCAGGAAGTAACACGCAATCAGATTTCTGTCACGTTGGGCCCTGACCGTAAAAATCTTCAGCGTTTTTACGGCAGATTCCGTAACAAAAGCACTCCCGCCCGGTATATAAAACAGCTTGACAATACCGCAAACAAAGGCCAGGGGGATCGTTACGTCAATAAAGGAAGTGCAGGTAAAGTTACAGTTCCCGCCCCGGGAGTGGCTCTTGCTCCGGGGGAAATTTCTGCTGAGTTGACCATTCCTTTCAAGTTTTTCGGCAAAGCTCCGCAGCCGGGAGATGAATGGCTTTTTAATGCGACCTCAGACCACACGATTCCCAAAGTGAATTGCTACTTCATCTGGGAACACAACTTTGAGCAGAACACCTGGCGGAATACCGCAGACAGACAGGGAAAGATCAAGTTCTGAATCTGTCTCCAAATTCCTGAAAAAAATTTTCCGGTACTTGACAAATCAAAGAAAGAGTATTATATTTCCCAAGAAAAAGACAGTTGGAGACAGAAAAACAAGGAACTTTAACGAATGCCCCATTTGACATTCACAAAAGATCAGCCCTTATATGTTGAAACAGCGGCATTGCTGCGGGAGGCGATCCAATCGGGAGCCCTGCCCGGTAATTCCCGCCTTGATTCTGTTACGGGGCTTGCAAAAAAATTTCACACCAGCCGCAAAGTCGTGGAAAATGCCCTGAGACTTCTGAAAGAAGAAGGTCTGATCGTCAGTTTTCCCCGACGGGGACTTTATGTGTGCGGAACTGATAAAAATAAAGTATTGCTCGTCTGTTCCACAAATTCCCGGACTCCTGAATCAGCTGCGGGAGAGTTGATAAATATCCTCAGCGACTCCTCTGACTGGCATCTTGAATTCATTGAAGCGGAATTTCTGCGGCATCTTCCGGAAGATACATTTAAAAGAGAATGCAGCTCTTTCGGTTCAGTATTGTTTTTCGGACAGGGGTGTCAGGCAGATGCTCCTGAAATTGCCCGGTTGAAAACCTTGAATATCCCGGTGCTTTTCCCCTTTGCCTCCCCCGCAGACAGTGCCGTTACAGGATTTCACGCTCTTTACAGCGATACAGAAGCTGGCACAAAAATGCTGCTGGATCACCTGAAAGCTCAAGGTTGTTCTTCCGTAGGTATACTGGGCTGGCAGAACCCGTATAAAGGAGAGGCTTTCCGTCTCCCCAAAGAAAAATATCTTGAACTCATCGAAAATGCAAATTTGAAGATACCTCAAAGGCTTTTCGGAACGATCCACAGAGACAGTGTTCCCGGCGATGAGGCACTTGCTGATTTTATGACAGAGTGGAACCGCTTTGATGCTGTTATCTGTTATTCTCATTTGTCGGCACTTCACTTGTATACCTGGTGCAAAAAACACAAGGTCAATATTCCCGGCGATCTGAAGGTCGCCGCCTGCGGAATGAGACTCCATTCAGAACTTCTCGATCCGCCTTTGACAGCCTTCCACATAGACCGGAAACGGCATCTTGATGAAGTAATGAAGTTTCTCAAAGGGGAGTTTCCCCCTGAGAAAAATATCAATATGGCGATACCGCCCACATTGGCAATTCACGCAAGTACAAGCAATTCAATATAAGAAAGGCAACATTTATGAAAACCACCTCCTATGTATTGAGGGAACTGAAAGACAAAGTCGGCGTCCCTCTCGGCACTCTGGGCTATCGGGACTTCACCGGAAACCCCGACTGGAAACGCAATCTGATTTCTTTCACCTCTCTGCTCTATGACAAAAAACGCAGTACTCTTTTCTGCGGAATGACCGCTTTTGACTGTGACTTGATGTATTCTTTTGATCCTGCTGCGGCAACTTTCAAAAATCTGGGCTATCAGGCAGTAGCCGAAAAGTTTGAGATCAAGATCCACCGTTCACTTCACCTCTGCAAAGACGGTAAAATCGTCGGTGCAACTGCCTGTCTTCACCGGGAAGATCAGCGTGAAGAGGGCCAGGGCGGCCGTATCTTCATCTATGATCCCGAAAAAGGAACCTATGACTTTCTGCCCATTCCCGTTCCTCAGGATTATATCCAGACCATTACAGTGGATGAGGAGCGTCAGCTGATCTACGGATTCAGCTATCCTGTTTTCTGCTTCTTTGTGGTGGATATGGCGACCCGCAAGGTCAAACGGGTTCAGTATATGGGCAGTATTCCCCATATCGTTTCTCTCGCTCCCGACGGCAAATACTATGCCACCTGGAACTGCCGTACCCACAACCTCTTTTGTTATGATCCCGATACGGACAAGATCACCTTTTTCAACTATGCGTTGCCCCACACTAAAGAATCCTGCGGCTTGATGTATCCCGGAGCGGGCCCCATTGACGGTATGGCAACCGGTGCCGACGGAATGCTTTACATCGGCGAAGCCTCCGGACATCTCGACCGTCTGGACCCCAAAACCGGCAAAGTCGAAGATCTGGGCCGGGTCGCCGGTAACGAAACCCGTATCCCGGCACTGGAAACCGGTGCCGACGGCAGGATCTACGGCATTGCAGGATTCCTTGAAAGATGCCATTTGTTCGCCTTTGATCCCGCAACGGGAAAAAGTGAAGTTTTCGGACTCATCCAGGACGACAAAGACAATACCCGCCTTTTCATCGGACACGATATCGCCATTATGGACGAACACACCATTTTTGTGGGTGAAACCGACACCAGCGACCGTGCCGGAAGATTGTGGAGATGTGAAATATGAAACCTTTAGTCTGGGCCTTCTGGGCACACGAACCCATACAGTTCTATCAACGCCGTCACAGCGATCTGTACTCACTTCTGGGCAACGGAGAGTGGGTCAAAGATTGGTATGACAGGATCCATTCCGAAGAAGCCATTGCCAAAGCCGCCGCTATGGGAGTCAATGAGATCTATATGCACTTCTATAAAGGGTTCGGTTTGAAAATGGAACACGATGATATGATGCGTACAGCGGAAGTGGTGCAGATCGCTCACAAGTACGGGATCAAAGTCATCGGATACTGTACCATTGGGACTTACTACTACGAAACCCTTGAAGATGAACTTCCCGGTGTTATTGACTGCGGTACCATCGGATCGGACGGAAAAGTAGTTCATCCCACCTTTGAAGGGGGATTCGTCAGCAGAAATTATGCCTGCTACAATGCCTCACTTTACTATGATGAATACTATCCCAAGATCATTGAATTCGGTCTTAAAACAGTCAAACTGGACGGATTCCACTTTGATAACGGTTCCTGTCTTTCCTGTTACTGCCCCCGCTGTGTTGAAGGATTCCGGGAGTATCTGCGTAAAAACGTGCCCGACCCCAAAGTTTATGCTTTGCACTCCTTTGACCACGTTGCACTGCCGGGAGAAGAATCCAGAAATGAACCCCTGCGGCTCCATTATCTGAAATACCGCCGTGAACTGTGTGCCTACCGTCACCGGAAAACTTTTCAGCTGGTCAAGTCCATCAAGCCCGATGCCATTGTGCTCTACAACTGCGGCATAGGACGCTTCACCTCACCCGGTCACGCAGGATACGATCCTGCCTTTACTCCGGCAGAAGCGGATCAGGTCTTTATTGAAACCGGCTCATTCATCAACTTCAAAGAGGGCAAACTCACCTCAACAGTTCCCGGATTCAAGCTGGGACGCCGTCTGGGCCTGTCGGTTCTCAACACCTCCTGGCTCCACAACGAAAAATCCCTGCGTATCCCCGAAACAGTCGAGGAGATCACCCTCTTTCAATCAGAAAGTCTGGTCTACGGTTCCGACTGCGGCAGCAATTGGCTGGCCCGCCCCCTGAAATGCAGCAACGGCAAAATGGTTATGGATACAGAGCCGCATCATTCTCTGCTGACGCGGATTTTCCACTACTACCTTGACCACCCGGAACTGTACGCTGAATCCAAAGCCGTTTCCAAAGTCAAAGTCCTTTATCATCCCGATTCCCGTTTGATGGATCCGGCAACATTAAGGGAAACTTTCAATCAGGTCTGCAGCGATCTGCTGGCACGGCATATTCCCTTTGAAGTGGTCTTCCCCGACGACAAATTGACCGCTGAAGAGACACTGATATTGCCCGGTGTCACGATGCTCACGGCTGAGGAAGTGGAAAAATTCAAAAATCAGCCTTGCAAAGTCATCGCCATAACACCTGCCGGCATTTACAATGAATTCGGTGCCGAGCGGATCACTCCTGCCATTCCGGCAGGCAGTATTGACGAGATTGCCGGAGAATTTGAGGTAAGTGCCCCTGCCATTCTCCTTGAAACGGCCGAGACTCCCGACAAAAAGAAAGTGATCCACCTGATCCACTGTGACAATTCAAAAGATGTAACAGATCTGACAATCAAGCTGCCCTTTACCAGTGATGCCGTTGAAGCCTTCAGTTATGAAGAAGGTGTCACAGCAGTTATGACAGCCCCTGATACAGTCAAGATATCTTCCTTCCGTACTTTGTGTACCTTGAAGTTTAATTAAACAAAAAAAGGATCGACATTATGATAAACGCTGAAATTCCTTACGGTACAGCCCTTTACGATTATCTCGATCAGCTGGGAAGTTGTGCAGATGCCCGCCGCAGAGAGAAACTCTTTGCCGTTTCCACTGCCGAAGAAGCAGAAAAACATTGTGCAGAAGTCAGAAACACTCTGCGTAATTTGATGCTTTCAAATCGTTTTACTCCGGGAACGACTCCGCCGCAGGTGGTCGCCACCATTGAAAAGAACGGCGTTCTGATCGACAAGGTTCTCCTTGAAGTACGTCCCGGTATCTTCAATGCCGGACTCTTCTGGCGCAGAGCCGATATCAAAGGCAAGGTGCCCGGAATCCTGGGCGTCTGCGGCCACTCGGACAACGGCAAGGCTTGTGACTCCTATCAATCCTTTGCTTTCGGTCTGGCACTCAAGGGCTTCGGCGTTTTTATGTGCGACCCCGCCGGACAGGGGGAATCCCACCAGTTCAAACCTGCCAAGGGCCCCACTGATGAACACACCATTATGGGCAAAGCCCTGAGAAGTGCCGGACTTCTGACGGCCTCACTCTTTATCCACGATGCACAGCAGGCCCTTTCTTATCTGATTTCACGTCCGGAAATCATTGAAGACAAGATCGGCGTCACCGGTTCCTCCGGCGGCGGTCAGATGAGCTTTTTCCTTTTCGGTCTGGACGACCGGATCAAAGCCGCAGGTTGTTCCTGCCATATGAACAGATTTTACGATGTGTTCCGCAACGAAACAGCCACCGACGGCGAAAGTACCCCGGAAGGCCTTATTGCCGCCGGATGCGACCGTCCCGACTTCGCCATTGCCGGTGCCCCCAAGCCCTTTTTGCTTATGGCCACTGAAGATGACTTTCTGGATCTGCGGAGCGTTAAAAAATCCTATGAAGAAGTTTCCCACATTTACAGCAAACTGGGAATGTCCGACCGCTTGCACTTTTCAATTGCTCCCGGCCCGCACAATTATTGCCGGACAAGCAGAGAAGCGATGTACGGCTTTTTCACCTCTCTCTTTCTCGGCAAAGAGGACAGCAAAGAACCCGAATTTGAACTGCTTACCGATGAAGAAGCAAATGTCACTTCCACCGGTTACGTCATTGATCTGCCCGGGGCTTTGACTGAAGGAGAAGCAATTAAGCAATATCTGCCTGACACTTACACTGCAACCGCTGAGAGCATTGCCGACTTTTTGCGGAAGACCCTTGATCTTCCCGGCGAATTGCCGGCAGCCCCCGATTACCGTGTTCCCCGGAACCGCTTTCTTGTTCCCGGGCACAGTGATAACCGTTTTGTGCTGATCCCGGAACCGGGAACGCCGGTCAAATCAGTGCTTCACACCACCATTGGTTTGCCCCTGATCCCCCGGCGTACTGCTGCAACGCTCCATTGTGCCCACCTTTCTGCGGCAGATGAAATGGCAAAAAGAGCGGAAGAAAAAAATCTTTTTGTCCTTGAAGTTCGCGGCGTCGGCGAAACCCGTTCAACCGCAGGCAGAAGCACCAGAGATGACTTCTTTGCCCCAGTGGGACGGGACAGCTTTATGGAAGGCACTGCCGAACTTCACGGCGTGCCGCTTCTCAGAGGCAAGATCATCGACCTGTTGGGAGCGATCGCTTTGCTGAAAGAACACGACTGCGAAGAACTGACTCTTTCCGGCCGGGGAATGGGCGGTGTCATTGCCGCCTTTGCTGCGGCGACGGTAAAACTTCCTGTCAAGGAGATCATTCTTGATGAAGTTCCCGCTTCCTTGAGGAAACTTATTGAAAAGCGTATCTTCCGTCTGCCCAACAGCGTCCTGCCCAAAGGAATGCTTCAGCACTTTGATTTCCCGGAACTGTATGAGTGTCTCAAACAGAATTACACTGTGACGATCAACTGTTCCGAAGATGTCCCCGCTGATGTTGAGTAAAAAATGGCACAGCACTCTTTGAAAGAAAAAATCGTTCTTTTGACCGGAGCCGGCGGCGGTATCGGCAGAGCCGTCGCCGAAAGGCTTGCCGGTGAAGGAATGAAAATCATTCTGCTGGGAGGCAATAACCGGGAAAAACTTTTTTCCACGCAGCAGGCAATTGAAAAATATGCCCCCTGCCTGGTCTTTCCCGGTGATTTGACAGATACGGCATTTTTGTCCGAATCAGTGGCCAAAGCGGTTGAAATGTGGGACGGCATCGATATCTTGATCAACAATGCCGGAAGTGCCGCCAATACCCCTTTTGAAAAGGTCTCTCTTGAGGATTTTGACAGGATTATGAACATCAATGTGCGTGTTCCTTTTTTCCTGACTCAGCTGGTTCTGCCCCATTTGAAGCGTTCAGCGACAGCCACGATCATCAATATTGCCTCAGTGACAGCCCATTCAGGTTATCCGCAGCAAAGCGTTTACAGTGCTTCAAAGCACGCTTTGCTCGGATTGACCAAAAGCATCGCAGCAGAATATTACAAAGATAATATCCGTGTTCACGCCGTCTCTCCGGGAGGCGTTTACACGGATATGGTCAAGGTCACCCGCCCCGATCTTTCACCTGAAGGAATGATTATGCCGGAAGATATCGCCGATATCGTCCACTTTTTCCTGACCAACCGGGGAAATGCGGTCATTGACGAGATTCTGGTTCACCGGGCAGGCAAGACGCCTTTTCAAGTGTAAAGATATTTTTACGGCTGCTCAAAGAGAAGCTGATTGGCAAGATCGGCAACTTTTAGTGAGTGGAATTCGTTTTCAGGGACAAACACAGCTTTGGTTTTCAAGTGTCTGACGGGAGCACCGCTGCACTGTTCCCAAAGCTGTTCCACGGCATTGCGGACCGCCGTTTCGGCCCGTTCCAGAATAATACCGCACAGATCAAAGGTCTGAGCCGCAGCCATTGTCCACTCATTGTAAAATCCGACCACATCACTGTGAAATCCCAATTCACGGCAGCGGTCAAGGTAAATACGCATTGAGTATTTGCCGTAAAGGATCACAGCAGGCAGTTTTTCATTGGCAAGAAAAGCGGCCTGCTTTTTTTCGTTGTGAATCCTGAAATCAGGAACAACCTGCAGCTGAGCACAACTTTCCCTGAAGATTTTTTCAGTCACAAGATTATCAAATGCTTTCCCCTCAAAAAGGCAGAGAGTGATTTTTTTATGCCCTCTGTCAGCAAGATTTTTCACAGCAAGGGGCAAGGCTTCAGAGTAATCAGGAGCAGCCGACGAAAACTCCCAGAAACTGCGGCCGCACAAAGTGAAAAAAGGAAATTTTCTTTGAGCCAGACTTTCCATAAGCTCCCGGGGCAGCTGCTCCGGAGCACAGGAAGTAATGATTCCCTCCATTCCGGATGCCAGAAATGCCTTGATCGCTTCTGCGGTCTGAGTTTTGTCAAAGCGTGCCAGACGCAAAGCAACTTTATAATCTTTTTTCCCGGCTTCATCCATTGCCGTTTCCACAGCAGCCCCCAGAAATTGATCCGTGAGGATATCCACCAGAAAACCGAAACTCCGGGTGGAGCCACGGCGGAGTGCCAGCGCAACTTCACTTGGCTGGTAACCGTGAGCAGCGGCAATCAGCCGCACTCTGTCAGCGCGTTCTCTGGCATCACGCCGCTTATCTTTGGTCACTCCTGAGAGTGCCCGCTCTGCCGTCTTGGCAGAAACACCCGCCAGACGGGCGATTTCTTTTATGGTTATCATAGGGTAAATATAGCACTTTTCCCTGCTTTTTTCAAGTCAAATCGTCTCTGTAAAACAGTTTTTTGAAATTTTCTTTCCTCAATTTGACTTTTCAAAAAAAAGGATTATATTATATAAGTGTACAACGAAGACAGTTATATTGACAATAACCTATTTATGGAGCTGTAAACAATGTTCGTCCCTGAAAAAATCACTGCCGCCGAAGTCAAAGCCAAAGCCAGAGAGCTTGGTGCCGATCTTGTGGGTATTTCCCCGATGTCCCGTTTTGAGGGAGCTCCGAAGCAAAATGATGCCCGCTATATTTTCCCGGCTGCCAAATCTATGATCGTTCTGGGGTTCCGTATCGCCCGGGGAATGTTCCGCGGCATTGAGGAAGGAACGCTTTTTTCTGCCTATCCCTCTATGGGCTATGCCGGTATGAATCAGGTTTACGGCCCTATGGTGCTGTGGAATCTGACCCGTTATCTTGAAGACAAAGGCTATGAAACGTTGCCCATTATGAACAGTAACGGCGGCGAAGCCATCAACCCTGTGACGGGCAATTTCCGGGAAGGCTGGAGCCGTCCTGTGGCAGAAGGACTCCCCTACCCCGATGTGCTGCTTCACTTCAGATTATGTGCCTATATGGCAGGACTCGGAGAAATCGGCTGGAGCAAATTGCTGCTTACTCCTGAATATGGTCCCCGGCAGCGTTTCGTCGTACTGCTGACCGAAGCCGAACTTGAGGGAGATCCCATTTTTGAAGGAAAAATCTGCGACCGCTGCAAGCTGTGTGCCCATAATTGCACCTCTCAGGCCATCAGCAAAACAGAAACGGTAAAATGCACCGTTGCCGGTCACGAAATCGAATGGGGCAAACTGGAACCGATGCTGTGTGAAAGAGGACTTCACGGCGGATGCCACGGCCAGCGCAATCCTTTTGAAGGGGACTACCCCCGGAAATACGGTTACGGCCGGGCCATTGAAGGAGCTTCAGGTTGTATGCGGGCCTGTATGATCCATCTGGAAGAAAAAGGAATTCTCAAAAACAAATTTGCCAGCAAATTCCGTACCCATAAAGTCTGGGACGATATCGACCATTCAAAGCCCTGGGAAATGACTCAGGATGCCCGGGAAACCTATGCTGACAGGGGACAAACAGAACCTCACGACGTTTATTCAAACTATCGTGTGACCGACAACTTCGGTACAGCTAAAAAAGAGGATATTGAAAAACAGCAGCAGAGTTCAAAAGACTCCAAAACTTACAATCCTCTCATCGACTGACAAATGGCAGACGCTTTGAAACTTTCTGTCGGCTATCAGCTGCCTGAGCGTTACAGCATCGTGGAAGTTATAGAAACCTACCGAGATGCTGTCGATGAAGTTTATTTTCCCTGGTTCGGTATTCCGGACGGGCGGGGCGTTTCGATCCGTTATGAGGCAGACCAATACCTTATGGAAAAAGAGCTGCTTCAACTCCGCAATATGGGGATAAAACTTCACTTGCTGCTCAATGCCAACTGTTATGGCAAAGATGCCCTTTCTCAGAAATTTGCAGAAACCCTGGAGTCTATGCTGGGATTTCTCACTGAGAAATTTCATCTGACCGGCATTACGACCACATCGCTTTTTGTTGCAAGATTCTGCAAAAAGAATTTTCCTGCTCTTGAAGTGCGTGCTTCTGTAAATATGAACATCACTTCTAAACAGGCAATGGAGTACGTCGCAGATTTTTTTGACGGTTTTTATGCCGGTCGTTCTCTCAACCGTGATCCTGAGGCGGTCGCTTCTTTGCGTATCCCCGGCAAAAAGCTCTACCTGCTGGCCAACAGCGGCTGTCTGAGCAATTGTCCTGCCCATACATTTCACGACAATCTGGTGGCCCACGAAAGTGAAATCGACCACGATAAAAGCTGCTGGAACTTTCAGGGCATCTGCTGGGAACGTTACAGCAAAAAAGCCAATCAGGAGTTTATTCTTGCTGATTCCACCTGGATACGCCCTGAAGAAATCGACCTCTACACCGGAGTTGTGGACGGTATAAAAGTGGCTTCAAGGACCAATCCCCATTTCGGTACCATTATCAAAGCCTACGCAGAACGCAGTTTTTCCGGAAATATGCTCAGTTTGTGCGAACCGGATTTTTCAAAGCTGATCTTTCTTGAAAACAAAGCCTTCCCCGCCGGCTGGATGAAACATCTTCACCCCGGGACGCCCGAATATCAACACATTCTTGACAGGGTAAAAAATGAAAACAAGTGAAATTTCCTGGAGCGTAATGCACCCTACGCCTCTCAATGCTGATTATATCCGTCAGCTTATTGAAAAATCAAACGAATATCACGTTGACAGTTTTGAAATCTGCGGCCAGTGTCATACCCCCTACGGCGGTTTGGACGGCCTCATTGATTACCGGGAATTTCCCCACGCTTATGCCAACTGGGATCAGAAAAAGGTTGCCGAAACTCAGGCAGAGATGGCGGAAATTCTTGATCTCGCTCACGCGGCCGGAAAAAAAGTCTTTTATTTCCACCGGGAAGTAATGATCCCGCCGGGACTTCTTGAGGACATTCCTGACCTCCTTGATGAAAACAGGGAATTTGATCTTTTGGGAGAACGTTTTGCCCAGCTGATCCGTTACAAGATCGACAAGGTTATGACCAAACTTCCGAAACTGGACGGTATTGTACTGACTCTGACTGAAGCGGACTTTTCAGCCATTCACAATTCCAATGCAGAAAAATACCCTCCCGTCGAGGTGGTCAGTTTCATCATCTCCCTTTTTGCCGAAGAACTTGAAAAACGCAATAAACGTTTTATTATGCGTTCTTTTGGTTCGATTGCCAAAGATTATGAAGATATCCTTGCCGGTGCCGTAAAACTCGCCGGGAAGTTCAAGTTTGAAATAGAAACCAAGATCACCCCCTATGATTTTGATCCTTTTCTGGATAAAAATCCCTTTTTGCGGCCCAATCCCGGCTTCACTCTCTCAGCAGAATGTGAAAGCGTTGGCGAATTTATGGGCCAGGGCAATATGCCTTTTGAGCACGTCCACAATATTGTCCGCTACGTCCGTGAAGCACAGGAAGCAGGTGTTGACCGTTTTGTGATCCGCATCGACCGCAGGGGCAATTGTATTTTCGATCTTTATGAATTGAACTATTACGCCTATGCCCGTGCCATTGAAGATCCCGCCGTTACAGCCGACGAGATCCGGCAGGAGTGGTATGAAAAACACTATCCGACTTCTATCCGGGAATCCCTCATCGAACTTGACCGTCTGGGCTGGGAAATGGTGACTAAAACCTACTTCATTGACAAACAGGTTTTGTTCCACGGCAATTACTCCATAAAATATCTGAAATCCGCTTTTGTTTTTTCACTCTTTCGTGAAGGTGTTTCACTTGAAAACGGCAAAGATATCTGGTCTATCCTGACCGATCGCCCCGCTCCGGGAAGAAAGTTTGCCCTTCAGGAAAAAGATGAAGCTGTCGCCTGTGCTGACCGGGGAGCGGCCTTGTGCAGCTCCCTGCACCTGCCCTCAGATGATTACCGTCTGCGGTTGTGGAACAATGCAGTGGTCATCACAAGATGTGTCCGGGAACTGGTCAGATGTATGGCAGCCTACTTTGAAGATATGGAATCCGGCAGCAGCGAGTGTACACTCCTGAAGAAGCAGGTTGCTGCAAGTCTTGCTGAATATGACCGTCTGGCGGGCCATAAAGTAGAAATCCTTGAACGGGAATTCATCAACGGCCTTGAGCACCGTCTTCAGGAGTACCGCCGCCCCATTGAAGAAATATGTATTGAACCTCTGGCCGCTATCTGCCAGACATTGCCCCGGGAATATGCCGCAGAAATGGCGGCACGGAAACAATTTCTGAAATATGCCGCAGACGGAGTCATTCCCGGCGGACTTTATGACGATCACCGGATCTACCGTTATATGCACGGTTCCCACTCAGTGATCCAGAACGGCTTTCCCGGCCGCTGGGCGGGAAACCGGGTATTCCCCAACGGCTTTTTTGAAGTGACACTCCAAGGCGGAAAAGAACTTTTGATTTGCGGAGACGCCTCTGAAACAAAACATTTCACCCTCACTGTCAACGGAGTTTCCCGGAAACTTTCTCTTGACAATGACGGTATCTGCAAGGTAGTTCTTGAAAACAAAGACGAAAAGATCACAGTAAGGATTTCCAAATCAGGAGCCTGCTACCCCCTCATTTATGCTCTTGCAGTGTGCTGAAGTATAAAAAATCCCGGAACAAAGTGCTTTGTCCCGGGATTTTTATTGTCAAAAATTTACTGTTTCACAAGTTCCAGGATCATAGCCACGCCTTTGTCAATGGAACTGAGACAAAGTTTTTCTTCCGCAGAGTGAGCTCCTGAACCGTCGATACCGGACACATACACAGGCCGTCCGATTTTATAAAGGTGGCGGGCATCCGTAGCACCGCAGATACGCCCGGGGGTGATCTCTTTGCCAAAGGCTTTTGAATAAGCCGCCGCAAGAGTTCTCATTTCTTCACTGTCAACAGGGGAATTGAAGGGATCACAGCTTTCAGTAACTTTGACTTCAAGTCCGGTCACCTGACGGATACGCTCGACGACAGCGTCTTTTTCTTCAAGTTTCACCAGACGCAAATTCAACTCAGCCTCAGCCACGTCGGGAATACGGTTGACAACACTTCCGGCACGCAATATGGTGGGAGCCATAGACATACGCCAATCGGCGGCCTCCGCAGGATTTTCCCATTCGGCAAAGAGTTTCTGCAAACCGTTGACCAGCTTTACAACAGGATTGTCAAAAGCCCAGGGACGGGCAGAATGACCGCCTGTTCCATAAGCAGTCAGAGTCAGATTAAGGATACCCTTTTGAGCGTAATAAACGCTGCCGCCGGAATCCATAACCAACCCCATTTTACGGGCTCCGTAGCCATTTTTCACCATAAAGTCCGTTGTCTTGCCGCCGATCTCCTCATCTGCGGTAAAAATACATCCCAAAGAAGCTCCTTCAGGGGCGTTGCACATCGCCTTCATAATGGCAATGGCGTCCCCCATACAGTCACTTGAACCGCGTCCATAGAGAAAATCGCCTTCGATATAAGGCTCATACTGACTTTCGTTATCAGCAGGAACCACATCCAAATGGGCACACAAAAGAATATCCTGCACTTTGCCGGGAGCAGTTGCCGCAAAAAGGACTTCCCTTTCGCCGTCTTTTTCCATAGTGCAGTAAAGCCCTTTTTCAGTCAGAAATTCCTGAACGCGCCGCTGTACCCGGTTGACGGCCGTAATATCCTGGCTTTCGGGTCTCATACGGATCATTTCACACAAAAGGTCGATATAGCAATCTTTTTCCATAATTTCATCCTTTGATATTTGAACTTACTTCTCAATTACCCGGCTCTTTTTTATCCTCTTTTCAAACCTCTCAAGCGATCTGCCCCAAAGGGCTTTTCAGAGAACTCAAAAATATCAGTCAGTAATGACTTGAGTTTCCTGAGGTGGTTTCACCCAACGGCGTGGCGGAGGAGCACAGGGTTTGATTTTGAGTTTATAATGTCCCCGCCCCAGAATCTTGTCGATTTCCTGCAGCATTTCCCACGTTACAGTTGTATCCTCGCGGCTTTCAATATAAACCACAGAGTCATCTTCACGCATTACTGCGATAATGGTATGCATATCCCCTTTATGGGCTTTAAGAAGCTCAGACAGAGCTTTAAGCGTAGGAGTGGGACAAGCAGGCGGCAGGTGAATATAAATCTCCTCGGTCAGTGTTTGCGGAGCTTCTGCAAGCAGCATAAGTTTTTCAACAGAAAGCCGGGGGCTTTCAGATTCATCGCGCTTGGAAACAGTCACTTCCACAGCCACAGGCAGACCGGCTTCAAGAGTGATTCCGGCTTCTGAAATCTTGCCGAGGGTACGTTCATAAATCATACATTCACAGCGTGCATCAAGGTCCTCAAGGTGAAGAACGCAGAATTGTTTTCCTGAATTTTTGGAAAATTTGAACTCACAAGCGTTGATCATACCGGTCAGGCGGATCACTTCCCCGTCACCGATCTCTTCGATTTCACGAATGGGAACAGTGGCACAGCTTTTCAGCAAAGCACTCCAGGCATCAAGAGGATGACCTGACACATAGAATCCAAGGAGTTCTTTTTCACTCTTGAGGATATCTTCCCAGGCAAATTCCGGCAATTCAGGAATGGGAATGGAAAATCCGGCATCTTCAGTGCCATCGTCCTCCAGTGCATCAAAGAGCGAGCCCTGCCCCACCGCCTTATCCCGGGCTCTTTCGGCAGCGTAAGCGATCATCTTGTCTGCAACAGCAAGGATCTGGGAACGTTTCAGCCCCAGAGAGTCAAGAGCTCCTGCCCGGGTCAGATGTTCGATCATACGGGAGTTGATTTCAGAACCGCAGCGTTCACAAAAATCGAGGAAGTTTTTGAATTTACCCTCTTTTTTGCGGCTTTCAATGATTTTTCCGGCAGCACCTTCCCCCATACCCTTGATAGCCCCCAGACCGAAACGGATATTGGAACCGTCAACTGAAAAACTGATACCGCTGGAATTTACATCAGGCGGCAGAATGGAAATTCCCATTTCACGGCAGGCGGAAATAAGGAATGCGATCTTTTCAGCATTTTCCAATTCACTGGTCAGCACGGCAGCCATAAATTCCACAGGATAATTGGCCTTCAAATAAGCGGTATGGTAAGAAACGACACCGTAGGCGGCAGAGTGGGATTTATTGAATCCGTACCCGGCAAACAATTCGATTTTCTTCCAGATTTCTTCGGCAACTTCTTCAGAAATGCCGCTGTGGCTGGCACATCCGGCAATAAACTTTGCCTTCTGGTCCATAAGGACATCCACCTTTTTCTTACCGATGGCACGACGCAGAATGTCAGCACCGCCCAGAGAAAATCCGGCCAACACCTGCACCACCTGCATAATCTGCTCCTGATAAAGCATAATACCATAAGTTTCCTTGAGGTACTGCTCCATCTTGGGGTGGTCATAGATGATTTGTTCTTCGCCCTTTTTACGGGCGATAAAGGTGGGAATAAACTGCATAGGTCCGGGACGGTAGATTGCCACAAGAGCGATCAGGTGCTTCACCGTTTCCACACCGAAAGTACGGCACAAATTGCGCATACCGCCGGATTCAAGCTGGAATACAGCAATAGTGTCTCCTCTGCGGAGCATTTCAAAGGTGGGTTCATCATCAAGAGGGACCTTTGACATATCGATGTCGATCCCCTGATTTTCTTTGATAAGGTCAAGGGCGTTGCGGATGATAGTCAAAGTACGCAGCCCCAGGAAGTCCATTTTAAGCAGCCCCTGCTGTTCACAGGGAACAGCGGTAAATTCCACCACCATACCGCCTTGAGCACTCCGGGCAAGGGGAACCAGATTGTCCAGTTCCTGGTCTCCGATGATCACACCGGCGGCGTGGATCCCCGGCTGACGGTTCAATCCTTCAAGAACTTTAGCATAATCCCATACTTTTTTGACTTCCGGATCTTTTTCCAGAAGTTCAGCCAATTCCTTGTTTTCTTCAACAGCTTTGGAAAGGGTCATCTTGGCATCATCGGGGATCATCTTGGTCAGTTTGTTGCCGAATTCAAAATCTTTTCCCAGCACCCGGGCCACATCCTTGACCACAGCCTTGGCTTTCAACTGTCCGTAGGTGGAGATCTGAGCCACACTTTCATAACCATACTTCTGCCGGACGTATTCAATCACCTCGCCGCGTCTTTTTTCACAGAAGTCGATATCAAAGTCAGGGGGACTCACACGCTCAGGGTTGAGGAAGCGTTCAAAAAGCAAGTCATACTCAAGGGGATCAATATCAGTAATAAGCGTCAGATAGGCCACAAGACTTCCGGCACCTGAACCGCGTCCGGGACCGACAGGGACCCCCTGCCGTTTGGCGTGAGCGATAAAGTCAGACACCACAAGGAAGTAACTGCAGAACCCTGAGCCTTCGATGATCCCCAGCTCATAGTCCATACGTTCAATGATTTTTTGCTGTTCAGGCGTATAGGTTTCGGCGTGACCGTTGAAGCCGTAACGCATTTCCATATTATCAAGACAGATCTTACGCAGATACTCCCTGCCGGGAACAGTTCCGTCAGGAAGTTTATAAACAGGATAATGGTTGACTTCAGGCACATAATGGAATTTCATTGAGCACCGTTCCGCCACCAGTCTGGTATTTGTAATGGCTTCGGGGATCTCTTTAAAAAGTTCCCGCATTTCAGCTTCACTCTTGAAGTAAAACTCAGGTGACGGGAAACGGAAACGTTTGGGATCATCCAATTTTGAACCGGTCTGGATACACAGCATCACATCGTGAGCGGCGGCATCCTCTTTGGCCATATAATGCACGTCGTTGGTAGCCACCAGTTTCAAATCGTGTTTTTTGGCAAGTTCAACAAGCATCCGGTTAGCCTGCCGTTCCTGCTCCATACCGTGATCCATAATTTCAATGAAAAAGTTTTCTCTGCCAAAGATGTCCAGATACTCTTTCAAAGCCTTTTCCGCCCGTTCAAAGTTCCCCATAAAAGCAGATTGGGGGCGGGCGATTTGAGAAGCGGCTTCAAAGGAAATCAGCATATCATCCTGTTTTTGCCCCTCAACATCGTGAAAATCAGCCTCGTCATCATTAGATTCCCCCAGCAGTAAACGGGGGATCTCGCCTGCAATACAGGCTGAAAGGGCAATCAGCCCCTCGCTGTATTTGGCAAGAAGTTCTTTGTCCATACGGGGTCTATAATAAATTCCCGTTCTGTACGCTTCAGAAATCAGTTTGCACAAGTTATGATAACCGGTTTCATTTTCACAAAGCAGCACCAAATGGAATCCTTTGATAAAAGGCACCGCCGGATTGTGATCAAAACGGGAACCGGGAGCGACATAAGCTTCACAGCCGATAACGGGATTGATCCCCGCCTTGCCGACCACACGGTGAAACTCCTCTACGCCCCCCATATAACCGTGGTCGGTAATAGCGATAGCCGGCATTTCATACTGGGTCGCCAATTTCACAAGACCGGCAGGAGTACACGCTCCGTCAAGCATACTGTAATGGGTATGCAAATGCAAATGAACAAAATCAGAAGGCATAATATTTACCCCTTTGCCTTAAAAACCATTGCCCCAGACGGACAATTGTTCTTCCACAAATTCCACAGCCTTTTGAAATGCTCTGGCACGGTGACTGATCTTGTTTTTGAGTTCCTGAGGCATTTCGGCAAAGGTCTGATCGTAACCGTCGGGGATGAAAAGGGGATCATAGCCGAATCCGCCCTCGCCCCGTTCCTCTGTAATGATCGTTCCTTTGACTTCTCCCTCAAAGGTTTCAATCACTTCACCGTTGAAAGCGATCGCTATAACACAAACAAAACGGGCTCTGCGGTTTTCTTTGCCTTCCAATTCGGCCAGGAGTTTCGCCCGGCGGGCGGGATCATTTTCGGCATAACGGGCTGAATAGATCCCCGGACGGCCGTCAA
Organism: Lentisphaerota bacterium; assembly: GCA_015061745.1. GTDB lineage: Bacteria > Verrucomicrobiota > Lentisphaeria > Victivallales > Victivallaceae > UBA1784. The sequence goes on from SUWB01000001.1 coordinate 93,544, forward strand.
GAGCTTCCACTTCAAGACCGGAATCATCTGCAAAAGCAGGAGCCTCACAATATGAACTGACTGCAATTGCCTTGATAGAGGCATTCTCGGTAAAAGTTTTGCCGTTTTCTTCAACGCCCGGAAATCCGGGATAATCAGCCAGTGACTGCAGTTCCACTTCCTCGCCTTGCAGCAGGGCACGGTATTCTTCTACTTTATGGGAATTTGCCGAAGCAATCACAATATATGACATTTTTTTTCCTTCCGTTTTGAAATTTTGCTGTATCAGGCATATATTATACCATAAACACAAATTTTTCAAATGAAAATGGATTTTTCAGAGCAACTTTTTGCAAAATTTTCCGGATACCGCATTTTTTGCGGTTTTTCCGGCGGTGCCGACAGTACCGCCGCACTTTTGCTTGCCCGGAAATATCAATCTTCAGCAGGATTCTATTTGCAGGCAGTTCACTTCAATCATCATCTGCGGGGCAGTGAATCCGATGCTGAAGCAAAAGAGGCAGCCGCATTTGCACAAAAGTACAATATTCCATTTCAGTGCATTGATCTGCGCATTCCGTCAAACAGCAATCTGGAAAGTGCCGCAAGAGCGGCCCGCCTGGAAGCGTGGAAACAAATTCTTCCCCGTGAAAAAGGAGCCGTACTTCTCGGTCACCACGCCGATGACCGGCGGGAAAACCTCATCATCAGACTTTGTCGGGGGTCAAATTCCGGCGGATTGAGCTCTATGCGTGCCGTTTCTGAAATTGAAGGCGTGACCTTCCTGCGTCCGCTGCTGCAAATGACGAGAAAAGAGATTGAAACATTCCTGCTCAGTCAGGGAATTACCCAATGGGCCCAAGATTCTTCCAACAAATCAACGCATTTTCTGCGGAACTATCTGCGGAACATTCTTTTTCCCGGACTCTCAGCTCACTTCCCGGGAGTACTCAAAGGTATGGACCGTTCCCTTGAAGCACTGGAATGTGATGCGGATTTCATCAACAGTATCGTCGATGCCATTCCGCAGGAAAAGAAAAACAGTATCGCATTCTGGCAAACTCAGCACAACGCAGTCAAGATCCGCCTTCTCAGGGAACTGACAGGTTCGATCCCCACATACGATTTGCTGACCCGGATCAACAAAGAATTGCAAACGACTACTCCGGAGCTCCGGCAGATCCCGGTCAATCAAGCTCAAGTCATCCGCTTGAAAAATGATACTATTTCCTCACATTCCGCCTTCCGGGAAGAACCTGCTGCCGTTTTCTGGAAGTGGCGTGAAGAACCGGAAAAAAAATGGAACAGCGGCATATTCACCGTTTCCCGTGCTGCGGCAGCGGAGTGTTGCGCTCCGGATACAGCATATTTTGATGGGAACCAGTTGCCTGATGTGCTTGAAATTTCTCCTGTACATCCGGGAGAACAGATGATTCCCTTCGGGAGCAGCTCCCCGAAGAAAATCAAAAAACTCCGTACCGACAGGCACATCGGAGCAGAAGAAAAAATGCCTGTCCTCAGAAGCTGCAGCGGCGAAGTTTTCTGGGCAGTTAATGTCCGGAATTCCGCATTGGCAGCCGTTTCTGACTCAACTGCTGATATTGTAAAATTTGAATATAAAGGAGCGGAAAGAAAATGATAAATACAGTTCATTGTCATACAGCAAGTGCTTCATACGACATTACGATCGCCCCCGGAGCGTGGCAAAAGGCCGCTGATTTTCCGGGCAGAAAACTTCTTGTCCGGGACGCCAACGTCCCTAATCCCGGCATTGCAGCAGACGGAGAAATCGTCCTGACTCCCGGGGAACAGTACAAAACTTTTTCCGCCGTAGAATCCATCTGCCGGGCAGCAGCCCGGCTTCACCTGACCCGCCAGGATCGTTTTATCGCTTTGGGCGGCGGTGTAACAGGCGACCTGACCGGATTTGCAAGTGCAATCTATATGCGTGGAGTCCATTTCATTCAAATCCCCACCACGTTGCTTGCTATGGTAGATGCCAGTGTCGGCGGAAAAACAGCCGCAGATCTGCCGGAAGGAAAAAATCTTATCGGGGCGTTCCATCAGCCGGATGCCGTTCTGATCGATCCTGGTTTTCTGAAAACGCTCTCGCTCGAAAATCTTATTTGCGGACTTGCTGAAGTGGTCAAAACAGCCGTTATACTGGATCGTGACCTTTTTGCCCTTTTGGAAAGAGAAAGTTCCGGATGCGTCAATTCACCTGACTTTGACACTCTTTACCCCGAACTGATCGGCCGGTGCTGTCAACTCAAATCTCAAGTGGTCAGTTCAGATGAAAAAGAACAGGGCCTCCGGGCTATTCTCAATTACGGACACACTTTCGGTCACGCAGTGGAACAGTTGAGTCAATTTTCCATTCCTCACGGCTTGGGAGTTGCCATCGGAATGAACACAGCCGGACTTCTGGCGGAAAAAATAAATCTGTGGTCCCCGGAAGAAAACGCAAGACAGAGACATCTGCTGAAAAGTCTGCAAATGCCTGTTTCCATTCCCCGGAACTTTTCCTCAGATGCCCTTCTTGAAGTTATGCGTTCCGACAAAAAGAACGATTCTTCAGGGATCCGCCTGGTCCTTCCGGAAAAAATCGGTTCGGCTCAAACATTTTCCGGTATTCCAGAAGCACTGATAAAAGAAATTCTGGAGCTTTCTTATGAATGACCGTGACGGCTGTATTGCACTCAATCTGGTACAGGGGATCGGTTACAACCGTTTTCAGCTGCTTTCAGAATATTTCGGAGCTCCCGGACAGGTTTTCAATCACGCCGCAGCAGAATACGCAAAATTACAAAGTTTCGGTGCTCAATTGAGCCAAAGGCTGGCTGATTTCGATGCAGAAACCGCCCTCGCCGCTGAACTGGAACTTGCAGAACGCGGCGGCGTGGATATCATCACGCTCTTTGACAGTAATTATCCGGTCGTTCTGCGGGAACTTCCCACACCTCCTTTGTGTCTCTATGTCAGAGGCACATTGCCGGAATTCCCCAAAAAAAGCGTTGCGGTCGTAGGTACAAGACGTATGAGTGCCTACGGAGCAAGAATGAGTGAACGCATTGCTTCTGATGCCGCCGCAATGGGATATACTGTCGTTTCAGGACTTGCAATGGGAGTTGATACCATCGCCCATCAGGCCGCTCTCAAGGCCAAAGGAATCACCATTGCCGTCATCGCCGCCGGTCTGGCTCACGTCCACCCCAAAGAGAATATTCCCCTTGCACGCACTATTGTTGAAAACGGTGGTGCGGTCATCAGCGAATTTCCGATCCAGCTGACTCCTGCCCGCCAGAATTTCCCCAGACGCAACAGGATCGTTGCCGGATTGTGTGAAGGAACCATCGTTACAGAAGCCGGTCTGGAATCAGGAGCAATGATTACCGCCAGACTTGCCGTGGAAAACAACAGAGAACTTTTCGCCGTTCCCGGCAATGTGGACAATCCTGTTGCCCGGGGCTGCAATGCCCTGATCAAGGAGGGAGCAACCCTTATTGAACGGTTTGAAGATGCCGCTGTTGTCCTTGACAGAGGTTTTACCCGGCCTGCCGCAGTGCCGGAGTCATCTGATTCACCTCCGGAAGATCTGGATGATTTTTCCAAACGTCTGTGGGAACTTCTCGGCCAGGGCGAATACGGCTTTGACGAACTCCAGACCGCATTGAATGCGGAAACAGGCGAGTTACTCACTGCCCTTATGAAATTTGAACTTAAAATGCTGATCGAACTGACTCCCGAACAGCGTTACAGGAGAATGGTATGAACACAACCGACACCATTGCCGCCCCCGCCAGTGCTGTGGGCGGTGCCGTTACTGTCATCAGGATCTCCGGTCCGGAAGCACTGACTGTTTTGAAAAAAGTTTGGCAGGGAAAAAATGATCCCGGAAAAGAAAGTAATTTCAGAAAAATGCTTCTGGGCAATGTCAAAGGCGATCCGGCATTGGCTGTTTTTATGCCCGGCCCCCGCAGTTATACCGGAGATGATGTGGCAGAGATCCACTGTCACGGCGGAGCTGCCGCAGCAGCCAACGCTGTGGAAGCGATCCTTTCAGCCGGAGCCCGCAGTGCAGAACCCGGCGAGTTCACCTTCCGGGCCTTTGTCAACGGAAAACTTGATCTGACGCAGGCGGAAGCCGTTTCAGACCTTATCTGTGCCGGCAGCAATGCGGCATTAAAATTGGCAGAACGGCAGCTGGCAGGGTCACTCAGTGAAAAGCTCAACGGGATCTACGAAAAAATTTCCGCTCTTATTTCAGAATGTGAAGCCCGTTTGGACTTTCCCGACGAGGAGTTGGACTTTGACCCTCAGGATGCCGGCAAGATCGAAGATATCCGGAAACATATCAAAAATCTTTTGGACTCAGGCAGAGCCGGAGCTCTTATCAGAGACGGTATTGATGTCGTCCTCGCCGGAAAACCCAATGCCGGAAAATCAAGTCTGTTCAATTTGCTTGCAGGCAGTGAACGTGCCATCGTCACTCCCATTCCCGGCACGACCCGGGATACGGTTGAAAGCCAGATCGTCCTGTGTGACCTGCCGGTAAAACTGACGGATACGGCCGGTTTGCGTGAAACGCCCGACCCGGTCGAACAGCTCGGTGTTGCCCGGAGCCGCAGAGCCATTGCTGCCGCAAAAGTAGTTTTCTGGGTGCTTGATGCATCGGTTTCCGATTTGCAAAGTGAAGCAACCGAGATAGAGTTTATTCCCGGAACGATCGCAGTTTGGAACAAATGCGATTTAGTTGCTCCAGATACGGTTTTGCCTCAGCTCCCCTGCCCTGCTGTCAGGATTTCTGCCACAGAAAACACAAACATTGATGATCTTCTGGCAGAATTCACCAAGATAGTCTATGGGGAAAAAGAAAATGCCCGTATCCCTGAAGTCGCTGTCAATGCCCGTGCCAAGGCACTTTTGGAAGAAGCTGAATCTGCCTTGCAGCAAGCATTGAGCCAATTCGCAGACGGCGACTTTGAACTGGCTGCCAGCGACTTGCGTAACGCTTTGCACGCAATTGGAAAAATTACCGGAAAAAGTTCTGATCCTGATGTGCTGGATGAGATTTTCCGTAATTTTTGTATCGGCAAATGACTTTTTTCCCGAAAAAAAGTATTTTTTGCTTGCAATTCAGTCAATAACGATATATCTTATTATTTTAGATGAGAGAAAATGTCTCACACCCAAATACAAAGGAGAAATTCTAATGAGTTATGCCAAGATGCTGATGACCGGTGCTGCCGCTGCGCTGCTGACAGTTTCCGGATTCGCTGCTGATGCAAAAGCCAAGCCCGCTGCAAAAACTGCTGCCAAAGCAGCGGTGAAACCTGCTGCAAAACCTGCAGCCAAAGCAGCGGCCAAGCCCGCCGCCAAGGTCGATCCTTTCAGTGCACTGCCCGCAGTCGTTGCTGAAATGAACGGCAAAAAAGTCACCCGTCAGGATATTGTCAATTTCTTCAAGAAACTTTCTCCCGACGGTCAGATCCCCGCCCAGCTCACTCCTGAAATCGTCAAGAGTGCCGCTTATGATCTGGTCAATGCCTACATCGCCAAAACTCTTCTCGATCAGGCAATGGCCAAGGCAAAGTTCACAATGAGTGCAAAAGAAATTGAAAAGGTCATCGCTGACCAGTTCAAAAATATGCCCAAAGAACTTTACAATATGATGATCACCCAGCTCAACCAGCAGAAAACAACTATGGATCAGCACATCAAAAAGATGGCTGCCAATCCGGCTATGCGTGAGCAGATCATTCTTGATGCTTTTATCAAGAAATATGTTTTCAAAAAGCTGAACATTTCCGAAGCTGATGCTTTGAAATTCTACAACAGCAACAAATCTCAGTTCACCGTTCCCGCCGATGCCCCCGACACCCTCCGTGCTTCTCACATTCTGATCGCTGTCGCCAAAGGTTCCGACGGCAAGGCTGAACTCAAAAAAGCCAATGAACTCTACGCCAAGGCTGTCAAAAATCCCGCTTCTTTCGGTGCCCTTGCTGCCGAAAACAGTGCTTGTCCTTCCGGAAAACAGGCTCAGGGTTCTCTCGGTGCTTTCCAGAAAGGCCAGATGGTTCCCGAATTTGAAAAGGCCACTCTTGCTCTGAAACCCAATCAGATCTCCAAGCCCGTCAAGACTCAGTTCGGCTGGCACATCATCAAGCGTGAAGCTCTGCGTAAGAGCGAAGTCCGTCCCTTTGCCACTGTCAAAGATCAGCTGATCCAGTACCTCAAGGCTCAGAAGGAACAGGAACTGCTCAAAAATTACATTGCCGGACTGGAAAAACAGGCCAAGGTCAAGATCCTTGTTGCCCGTCCTGCCGCCCCCCAGATGATGATGCCTGGTATGTAATAACTACTTCGCACTGATTCATATACGCCGGGTTTTCGTTCTGCAAAACCCGGCTTTTTTACAGATTTTACAGAAAGAATAATGTTCCGCAACAAAAAAATCCTCATTTCCGGAGCACTTTTGGTTACGCTGGTCTTTTTTGTCTCCGGCACCTATCTGGTTCGTCCATTGTGGTTTGATGAAGCCCTGACGATCCAGAATTTTGCTTTGCTGCCTTCAGTCAAAAGCATTTACTTTAATTATACGATCCCCAACAATCAGCTGCTTTATACCATAATGCTCCACTTCTGGCTGAAACTCTATTCAGGAGTTTGTGCCATTGATGACTGGATGCGCCTCCTTTCGCTGCTGCTGGCGGGAGTTACTTTGCTCTATACGTTCCGCCGTTTCCGGGTGACATACGGTTCCGGAGTTTTGGCAGTTGTTCTTATCTCTTTTTGCTGTGCCCCCCCCTTTCTGCTTCACGCAACGGCTTTGCGTGGATATATGGCAGGTGCTTGTTTTTCTGTCCTGACATTGGGGGCTGCCCTTGATTACGTTGCTCTGGGTCAAAAACGGGCGTGGATACGCTACTTTTTTTTCTCTCTTTGTGCAGTGGCAGTGCTGCCTTCTGATATGCTGGCACTGGGAGCGGTCATTCTCTATGCCTTCCCGGGATGCGGCAAAAACTTCTGGAAAAACAAACGTTTTTATCTTCTCTGCCTGACACCTTTTATGGCTTTTGCTCTTTTTTATCTGCCCATTTTCAATCAATTGCTCACAGTTGCCAAAGTGGGAAGCAATGAGAGCTGGAAAGATCTTCCCGGCGTTCTTCAGGCGGTTTATCTGCCTCAGCTTTTTACTTTTGCAATGCTTCTGCTGCCCGCTTCAGCGGCATTACTCTTTTTCCGCCGTGCCGGATTCAATATGCGGCGAACAAGCAGAGCCGGTATCTGGCTGCTGCCTCTGATTCCCATATTACTCTTTCCGGCTCCCCCTTTTCCCCGGGTATTTTTCCCGTTGTTTCCCTTTTTCGCCCTGCTTACAGCGGCAGGAGTTCGTGATTTTACAGCTGTTTTTTGCAGATTACGCCGCCGTTTCAACCGTAAATCCTGGATAATTGGTTTAGTGATCCTGTCTCTCAGTTGGTGCTGTATCCAGCAGCATCAGCATATCATATCCGCTTTTTCCGGCCGTTGCGGCGGAGCAGGCAGAGATGATTTCTATTCGCCCTACTATCTCAGGCCCTCTCATCTGCCCGATGCCACTGCCAGAATGGCACTTGCCAATGACACTGTTCGGAACTCTGAGGGCTTTTATTTCACATTCAATGCCGATCCCTGGCCGTTAATGTTCTATTTGCGTCTCAACGGTTCCGGAGATAAACTGTTTCTTTTTGACGGTCCCCGGGGAATGGTCAACGAACTGCCCTCAGCTTGTACAGTGATCCTTAAAGCTGACGAATCGCAAACCGCCCTTGCAAAGCGTTTTCCCGGTAAATGGAAAAAACTTTTCAGCAATGTCAATCATCAGGTTTGGAGTTATTCATTATGATTATCGTCATTATGGGTCCAACAGCTTCCGGGAAAAGCCGTCTTGCCTTGGAAACTGCTCAAAAAATCAACGGTGAAATCGTTTCTTTTGACTCAATGCAGGTCTACCGGGGCCTTGAAATCGGTACCGCCCAGCCGACGGCGGCTGAACGGCAGATGATCCCTCATCATCTGGTGGGGATTTATGATATTCATCAGCGTTTGGATGTGTACACCTTTACTGAACTTGCAGAAAAAGCTGTTCAGGATATTCTTCAAAGGGGAAAGGTGCCCATTCTTGCCGGGGGTACAGGAATGTATCTGCGTTCCTTCCTCTACGGTATGGACGATATGCCCGGAGACAGAAAAATCCGGGCAGAACTGGATGAGCTCTATGATGCGCCTGAAAAAGAACCTGCATTGCACGCCCGGATGGCAGAACTTGACCCTGCTGTGCTGGAAAAATGGCGGGATTGCCGCAGACGTCTGATACGGGCTTTGGAAGTAAAATTAGTCTCAGGAAAGTCCATTCTTGAACTTCAGCAAAACCTTGACCGCAAACTCCGGTACGATATTCAGGCCTTCAAACTGGATCTTGAACCGGAAGTTCTGAACCAAAAAATTGCCGCCCGGACAGAAGTAATGCTCAACGAAGGCTGGATAGAAGAAGCTGAAGCTGCCATAAAAGCCGGATTGCTTGAAACTCCGACAGCACATCAGGCTCTCGGATATAAGCTTATCGCAAGTTACCTCAACGGTGAATTTTCTCTTGCAGTTTTGAAAGAAAAACTGATTATCGCCACCCGGCAATATGCCAGACGGCAGCGCACCTGGTTCCGGCATCAGCATCCGGAAGCTCAATCAGTTACTTCCCCAGAATCTCCGCTGCCAATCGTTCATTGATCACGGGGAGTCCCAATTCACGGGCCCACCCTTCGATTTCAGGCACAGCCCGCCATAATGCACTGGGCGTATGGGCATCGGAACTGCAAACGACCTCTATGCCTCCTGTTTCAGCAACAAGTTCCCAGAATTGTCTGATGGGATAACGCTGACGGATCAGGCCGTCTGAAGCTGTAACAGGCTGTTTTCTGATGCCGTAAGCATTGATCTCCAAGGGCACTTTCAGGGCCTTGGCCGCTTCAATAATATCTTTTGAAGCAGCCTTACTTTCAGGAGTCCACGGACAGCCGTAGGCAAAAAACAGATCGGGATGAGCAAAAAATATCCCAAGTCTGCTTTCCATAAGTTTTATACTTTGTTCTGCAATGATCTTGAGTGCAGCAGGATCGGAAACAGACGGGAATTGCACATTCTTTCCATCAAGCCACATATAGTGATTTGAAGCGATCATATAATCCAATTTATGGATTTCCTTCAATTCCTTCTGGTAGTTCATCAATTCAGGGATATATTCCCCTTCAAGAGCCCTGAGAACACTTATTTCAGGAAATTTCTGCTGTGCCTCATCCAATTCGGCCCACAATTCCCCCAGCAGTTCTCCCCGCATACGGCTTTTGCACAAAAGTCCGTTGGGCAAAGGAACGTGCTCACTGAATCCCAGTACAGCAAACTTTTCCTTTTCCGCCCACACCATATAATCCGCAATATTTCCGGCACCGTGACGGCAGCGGTAGGTGTGAGTATGCAGATTGACTTTTCCATCAAACAGGGGATTCATTTTTTCCTCAACTTTCAACAACAGGGGTAATTATTTTTTCTTCCGCATAACAGCAGCAAAAGCTCCGTCTGTTTCCAGATCCGGGATAAGCTGCCGCTGTGAAACAAGGGAAAGCTCGGGATGTTTTTCAAGAAAATCACTTACCTGAAGTACATTTTCTTCGGGTTCAATCGAACAAGTACTGTAAATCAGCAAACCACCGGGAGCGACCCGTGCGCAAACCGATTCCATAATCTCCCTCTGAATCTTGACCAGCTCCTCCATCTTAGCTGCGGAAAAGTTCCACAAGGCATCGGGACGGCGGCGGAACACGCCGGTATTGGAACAGGGAACATCAGCTAAAACCAAGTCATAACTTCCCGCAAGCTCCTCCGGCAATGCCACAATAACATCGGCTTTAATACCGCGGCTTTCAAGATTCTGCCGGGTCAGTTTCTGCCGGTTGCGGGAACGGTCAGCAGCCACGATCCGGGCCGTTACAGGGAGTAATTCAGCCAACATCAAAGTCTTTCCGCCCGGAGCAGCACACACATCAAGAGCCTTGTGGACTCCCGACAGGTCAAGATCCTGAAAGATCAGAGAAGTAGCGGGATCCTGTATATAAATATGATTTTCTTTGAAAGGAACGCTGTTCAGCACCTCAGCGGCATTACCTTTGAAAAACCGGAACGCCGGACTGGAAACGGCTTCTGCCTGTACTCCCTCAAGCTCCCATTCCTTCTCAAGCCTGAAAGTAAAATCAGCCCCTTTCAAAAAGGCATCAGCCAATCGGGAAAGTTCCGGCCGGTGTTTCCATTTTTTCAATATCTGCTCAGGAAAAACCTCTTGAGGAGTATTTCCAAATTCCGCTCCTGCGGCAATAATGCGGCGCAAAACAGCATTGACAAATTTGTCGGCTTTGTATCTTTTAGCTTCAGTTACGGCAATATTTACGGCAGATTGAGCCGCAATGGCACGCTGAAAGAAAACCTGTGTCACCACGCTTTGAAGCAATGCCTGAACAGCAGGCAGCGGGGGACGCTGAATACGCTGCTGCAAAAGAGCATCAACAGCCTTACGTCTGCGAAAAAAAGTCAGTACCAAATGCCCAATCGACCTGCGGTAAGCCGGGTCGATCTTTTCCATTTCCTCATCCAGGACAGCTTTGTTTGAAGTCACAGCTTCAATCAGGGCAGCCGCCCCGCGCAATATTCTTCCTGAGTCGTGCATCAGTCACCGAGATATTTACCGGGAATAAGGTAATTGACAACGTAATCTCTGATTGCCTCTTGCAGAGACATAATTTCTTTATCAAAGCCGGTGCTGTAAAATTTCCCCATTTCCGCTTTGGTATAATATTGATAACGGTCTCTCAAATGGTCGGGCATATCAATATACTCAATGTTGACCTCTTTGCCAAGAGCATCAAAAACAGCTTTGCCGAGAGAGTTCCAAGTCTCTGCCTTGCCGCTGCCGATATTGTAAAGCCCGCAGGCTTTGGAAGTACCGAAAAGGTGAAGCACCATTTCAACGGCATCTTTGACATACAGGAAATCCCGCATAAATTCACCGTCGGCGTACTCCTTGTTGTAGGACTTGAAAAGTTTAAGTTTTCCGCATTCGGTAATCTGCTCAAATGCTCTCAGCACCACACTGCGCATCTCAGCTTTATGTCTTTCATTAGGTCCGTAAACATTGGAAAACTTACATCCGACAAGCTGTTTGAGCCAGTTGCGCCGTCTGGCATAAAGGTCGAACATCTGCTTGGAGTAACCATACATATTCATAGGCCGGAGTTCTTCGATCCGGTCATCATCATCCACATATCCTTTGCTGCCGTCGCCATAGGTGGCACAGCTTGAGGCATAGACCATACGGATACCTTTGGAGATGCAGTATTCAGCCAATTCGGCCGTATAACGGAAATTGTTGTCGATCAGGTAACTGGCATCTCTTTCTGTGGTGGAAGAACAGGCACCCAAATGAAAAACGCCTTCAATATTTCCGCCGAAAGCTCCGCTGCGGAGTTTCTCTCTGAAAACCTCTTTTTCCAAATAATCATCGTACGCAAGAGGGGCAAGATTTTTCCATTTGTCAGAACATCCGAGGTGATCCACCACCAATATTTCGCTGATCCCTCTCAAGTTGAGAGCCGCAACAACTGCACTGCCGATAAGGCCGGCACCACCGGTTACAATGTACATAGCAAAAACTCCTTTTTACAATCCGCCGCCATTGCCAAAAGTGAATGCAGAAGCAAGCACCCCATTGGAATGCTGCATAATGGGGGTATCAAGTCCGGTAAAACGGAAGGCAACGGAAAATTCCGTTTCCCATTCCTTATCCGAATTTCCATCATCGTTATACTCCAGCCCTGCAGTCAGCGTCAATTCAAAACAATGGAAAATCCGTCTCAACACCAGACGATAGTAATCCACATTGCCATCTCTGAAATCATAGGCCATAAAAAATCCGGCAAAAGTTCTGTCATCAAATGTCAGGGGCACCTGAACTCCCAAAGTACAACTTTCTTCATAGCTGTTCCAATCCCGTTTGAACCAGCGGGTACTGTCCAGCGCAGTCAGAGTGGACCCCATAGAATAGGGGTTGCGTCCCTTATAGGGGCGGTCATAACTGTAGCTGAAAGAAAACACTACATTTTGAACAGGCGAATACTTCAAACTCACATCCCAGCTGTTGATCCACTTCAAATCAATACCGGAATAGCCATCAGCGTCACGATACCGTGCGGGCAATTCTTCATTATTACCTCCTGTATCGATCAACAGCCGGGTCGAAAGAGACAACCCTTTGATCGGTGTCCAGGCGAGGATCGTACAGAAGTCCCCCAATTGACTTACGTCTTCATCTGAAGATGTGTAAAGATCAATAAAATTTTCCATTCTGAACCAATCCCGCAAAGAATTGCCGGCACGGGTCTGCAGCCGATTCTCCACTCCCAAACGGAAAAAACTCTGTTTTTCAATGCGGTCGACTTCGTCAAAATAATAAATCTTTTCCTTAGCGAGCGTCGGTTTACTCACAAAGGTATAATTCACATAGGGTCTCATAACGTGCCGCAATCCATCGAGGCGCAGCAGAGAACTTCTGACATTTGCCCAGGTATTATGGACTTTGGTGGAAAGTTCAAATCCCAGTTCGCCTGCAAGACGGACTTTGGAACCGCCATCATCATCATAATTCTGGAATTTGCGTTTCTTCAAGTTTGTTGTAGCAGCGGCGTTAAACATATTAACAAGATCATCTTCTGTAACATCCGTATCAGAAGTTCGGGAATAAGCCGTCAGCTTGAATCCGGCACGGGGAGTCAGAGTAAAATAAGGGGTTCTCAAAGGCAGATACAGAAAATGAGTCGTATCAAGTCTGAATGCTTCATAGTCGTGGAGCTTGCTGCCGGGATCCCCTTTGATTTTCTTGTCAAACTCGATCCACTTCATTTCATAATAACCGGCTTTCAGGTCTCCCTGATAATAAAGCGGAGTGTTCAAGATCTGCTGTCTTTGTCCGAGCAAAGTAAACTCAGGCATTTTTTCGACAGTTGTATATGTTCTCATCAGCTGCGGACGGAAATAGAATGCGGCCGAAAGGTGATCGAACTGATGTTCAAGTGAAAAGTAGGTCGCCGGCTCAGGATCACTGGTAAATTTCCCATAATAAAAATCTCTGAGAAAATAAGGGTCACTTGAGTAATCAACAACACCGCGAAAATCAAGCCGGGGCGTAATATGACTCAAATTAGTGAGCCTGAAATTGAACCGTTCGTGGGGAACATCAATCCGGTAATCATCATAATTTTCAGAACCGTAAGGATCCGTATCGTAAATTGTATAGACAAAAAATTCTGTCGTACTGTTTTCTGTGGCAAAAGTACCGCTTGCGCCCCCTCCGATGCCGCGCTCGGAATATCCGTCAAGAACGACTTTTACTTTGGACAAAGGGTATTCAGAAAAAACGAACCGCTTGTAGGCAGAGAAAAAGTATCCGAAATCCCCGTTTTTTCCAATTTTCAACCCAAAGATTCCCGGATCTTCATCCCTGGGTTTCCACACTACGGGCAGATAAAACACGGGTAATCCGTACACTTTAACGATTCCGTGCAGCATAGTAATTGTGTGATCGTCAAAGTCACGGTCCATATTTTTTGAACCATACAACCCGGTTTTGTGGGGAGTCAGCCGAATCTTGTGAGCTCCGAAAGAGTAATGAGCATTATCAGAGGTCAAATAAGAACAACTGCTGACTTCGCCATTGGTCAATTCAAGCACACCATCCGGGAGCCGTTCTCCTGAATCTGCACGGCAGACAATGGAACTTGTTTTCACCCGCGGCTGCTCAAAACGGAAATATCCGCTTTTTGTATTACCGACAATCGTCTGAGCACTGACAGACTCATAAATATACTCAGCCCTGACAGCAAGCCGGCGTTCACCGAATATATCTCCGGTAACGCCCTCGACCGTCACAATGATATCATTTCTCTTTTCCAACTCAGCAAGCTTCTTCACCGGAATGGTCATAGAGGTCACTTTCCAGCGAAGCAAGCGGCAGTTGCCCCGTGCTTCCAAATCCCCCAATGCAGGGTTGATCACAGCCCGGTCACAACTCAGAACAAAGTCTTTATATTTCACAGACACCTTGCCGCTCAGCACATAGTTGCCGCCGACAACACTCCACTTGTCTGCCTTGATATGCCTGAGGGCAGCAAGACTGGAAAACTCTGCACTGCAAAGCGTAAATGCTGCGCTTAATACCAGCAGCGATATCCATAAAGACCGTTTCATTTAATTCAGCCCCCTGCCTTCCGTCTTGAACCACACCTCAAGCCGGGACTGGATAAATTCAATAGTTTTCTGCAGCTGCTCCTGTCCGTTGCCGGTAACTTCCATTGCCGGTCCGAATTCAAACCAGGTATGACGTCCGGGATGAACAGGCCCCAAGTCGCGGAATATTCCTTTTCCCTGGGTCAGGAAGTCGGTTTTCAAAGCAAAAGGAACGATGGGAACTCCGGCGGATTTTGCAATCTTGACACCGAGAGAATTGAACTTTTCAGGGTCCAGCACCGCTGTACGGGTGGACTGGGGAAAAACAATGATCGACTTTCCTTCACTCAAAAGTCTTTTTCCTTCAGAAAGAACCACTTTTAAGTCCTCACGGGGATTCTTGCGTTCAACAGGAATATTGCCGATCGCCTTGAGGATATCCCTGAAATAGGGAACCTTCATAAGGGAAGACTTGACAACAAAAGCAAAGTCAACATACTCTCTGGCAACAGCGTGGAACACACCGGTCTCAAGCAAACTCATATGATTGCCCATAAGCACAACCGGTCTGCCGTTAAGAGCTCTCAAATGTTCGCGTCCTCTGACGTGGACACAGCTGCCGCACCGTTCAGTCAGACGTAAATTGATACTGGACATCCAAATCTGCTCCGGTCCTCCGAGTTCTCCACGCTGCCCCAATCTGCCGCAACGGCAGAAAACGCCAAAGTTGACCGCATAGAAATACCAACGGCTGTTGAACATCAGTTTAAAAAGTTTGGACTGGGGCAAATCCGCAGGTGTATCGTAAGAATCCAACCCCGGCATAATCTCAAATCTACTGTTCATCGCACTCCCCTAAACCATTTGTTAAAAGTCATATACTGTACGCCATATAATATAGCACACAACATTAATTTTTTCCAGTCATTCCCGTTAAAAAGGCCTCAAAACACTATTTAAGTTCTTTGTTTCCCCCGGCACCTTGATTCCGGACTCATTCTTCCAGGAACAGCCTTTCCGGAAACCAGGGATCACTCTGTCTCAAATGTCCCAGATAAATATAAGCGACATTACCGTCTGCACCTGTTACCGGCTTGAACATTTCACGCATATCATTGATGTAAAATCTTCCGCCGGAACTATCTCCAATGACCTCACACAGCCGTCCGGCCAGCCGGGCCGCAGCAATCCGGTCCGTCACTCTGGAAAGCGGGATCCGCCGGAAACAATTTTCTCTGACTTGAATTTCAAACCGTATATCCTTACCTCCGGCCGCCAATACATAAGGGATTCCCATCATACAATTTGTCCATTCATCTCCCGCTTTGAGGGGATTACCTTCCATATCCTCAGCCCGTCCTGAAATATACACCGTTTTCCCCGGTTCATCTTCGATCTGAAATATCAGTTCGGCCCGGTATTTTCCTGCAAGATAATATTTTCCTTCACCGCCTGCCGGTACGATCACCTGGCGGAATTCGTTGATATAAAAGGAACCTCCCGGAACTCCGCTGCAAGCTTCTTTGACCTCATTGACCATACGGACCAATTCAGGATGTTCTTTTGTCGTCGGAGTCCAATATTCGCCGTTACTGCTGTTATAGACGATTCCGACAACCCAGGAGCCTTTTTCAAATTTAACACTGTAACGGGCATCCCGGCGGACAGCCTGGGGACAATTACCGGTATAGATTATCATTCTCTCAACTCCTTAATCAACGCTGTTGTACAATATTGACAGCTGCCAGGTCTGCCATCTGTCAAGGGATTCGCCCTGGTAAATGTAATAATATTCAAAATAATGGAATCTATCACGGCTTTCTCTATCCAGGAAATTCCTTTTTGCCTCAAGATCTTCCAACATATCGACCGCCTCATCTGAACCGTCTTCAAAGTCCATTGCATCAGGAAACCAGGAATAGAAATCAATTTTTCCGACACTGTAAACAGGCCCATATCCATTATTGCTTTTGACCAGTACGACGCCGTGGCAGTTGACCAAAAATGATATACCGCTGTGCCCCGGCCTTATTCTGCGGAGTCTTTCTATCAGGTCGGTATCCTGATAAGGGGAATATATTAAGATTTCTTCACCGGCCTGATTGTTGTACTTCAAATAGATTCTGTCGTTTCCGGACAAATGGAATTTTATTCCCAGATAAGGATAAGGCCAGATCCCGGTAACCGGGGAAGCCATAGAAAAGAGATTATTGTCCAAATCCCGAAAAACCATATCTCCTGTCCAGCGGCCGATCACCCGTGGAAAGTGTCCGACAAGAGGAACTATGACCCAACCGAATTCATTGATAACAAAACTCCCGCCTGCCCGTCCGGCAAACTTCAGTTTGCACCCATTGACAGCCCAGGCAAGATCCTGCATTTCAGAACTCATCTCGGCCCGGCAGAGGATCCTGGAATACTCATCCTGCTGAACGACATTGATCTGTTCCTGTGAATCAACGTGAAAAACAGAAGTCTTCCCGTAAGGACGTTCGTAGTGTCCCCACCATTCGATACTCTGCGGCAACCCCTTGTATCCCACACTCCACCTCCAGTTCGTTTACAGAAACTTAAAATTCCAATTCCCGGCTCAAGGCACAAAGAGCGATTACATTGCCCTCCTGCCTGACTTCAACATATTTCCTATTTCTCACAAATATTTGACTGCATTGAAGTTTGTTTTTTTCCAAACTGTCAAAAACTTCTCCGGCAAGTTCTTCAGGAAAATTGCGGGCGATCCCCTGCTTTGCCCGGGCCTGCTGAATAATTCTTTTCCCCCGGAAAGATTTTATTTTGAATTCATCAACAAGCTCCTGCTCAGATGACGGAACGGTTTGGAAGATTTCTTCCGTTTGACCGCAAAAGAGCCAACTCCATTCATCATCATTGTTCTGACGCAAAAAGATCCTGCCGCTTGAACTTTGCCGCACATAATTGTTCTGCATCAGCATCTTAAAAGGAGCAAGCAGTTCAAGAATATTCTGAGGATTGGCAATAAACTCTTTTGCAGAACCTTTTTTACAAAAAAGATTATTGTGCTGATCTATTTGAAAATCCTTACCGTCAACATCTATTTTCAACAAACTTCCCGGCTTGACATTACTCCAATCAATTGTGTGTTCAGAAGGCAGCGGAACAACAGGGGGAGCTGGTTGTTCTGCATCAAAAATGTTCTGATTTTCATCTGCGGGATCCCAGAAAAAGTACCTGTTTCTTCTGGCTCCTGTAAGGGAAGCAAAATCCACATTGCGGTAAATATTTTCATCGGTGGTATTTTTGATGTAA
Source organism: Lentisphaerota bacterium (assembly GCA_015061745.1). Classification (GTDB taxonomy): domain Bacteria; phylum Verrucomicrobiota; class Lentisphaeria; order Victivallales; family Victivallaceae; genus UBA1784. Next base: position 111,115 of record SUWB01000001.1, read on the forward strand.
AACCTTACGATCAAGCCTGTATCATCACTTCCGTTTTTACGCAGAATACGGCCGATAGACTGGATCGCCTGGATCTTTGACCCGGAAGATGCGACATTGATCCCGCAGTCCGCTGCGGGGGCATCAAATCCTTCGATCAGAGCTTTTCCGGAAACGATGACTTTAGCGATCCCCTGACGGAAAAGAGCAATACTGTTTTCTCTCAAACTCTCTTTCAGTTCCGAGTGTTCCGGAACCGCCGCAATTCCGGCATCGCAGAGCAGAGAATAAATGTGCATAACTTCTTCGATTCGCTCGTGGAACAATATCGCCTGACTTTTCCGGTTTTTCTTCAAACGTTCCTGCAAAAATCTCACCACGGCCTTTTCACGGTTGGCGGCACGGTAGAGCAAAGTTTTTCTTTCAGCGACTTTACTGACATAGTGTTTACAAACTGCTGCACTGTCCTCATCCAGTTTTCCTTTATTGAGCTTCATCGTGACCCAGCCGCTCAGTTCGCCGCCTTTGGGGGCATCCGGAAAGATCATAAAAATCCTGTCCCGCAGCCGGGTGATCTCATCAGAAATCCGCCGGTACAGAATTTCCTCATTTCCGGCAAGAGGCAGTCCCACGTGGCAGATTTCAAATTCCGGCAGGAATCCGGCCCTGACGGCGTCATCGTAATTCAATGAAAAAAAGATTTTTCCCAATTCAGAACTGAGGATCCGGTCATATTCGTTTGCTTCAGTTTTTTCCGGATTTTCTCCTGTATCGACATCTGGCGTCGCAGAAAGTCCCAGGGAATATTTCCGTTTGATCTCAAAGATTTTACGCATAACTTCGCCGCGATAACGGTGACATTCGTCGGCGATAAAGAAAAGATTATCTTTGTAACGATCTCCAAAGCGGTCAACATAATTTGCAACGCTGTTGCAGACGCCCACAACAATGGGGTGATTATCAAGAAGGTCGCTGTAACCGCCCCCGAGGCGTCCAATTGCTGAAGGCGGCAGATTGCTGTGCCGGGCGATCACATCCACCCACTGTTCAAGTAAAACGATCGTAGGAACAACGATCAAAACCTTCAAATCCCTCTGACGGCGTTGGAGTTTTTCAGCCAGAGCCAAAGCAAACATCGTTTTTCCGGCACCAGTCACGACTTCGGCAATACCGGAACCGTTATATTTTTCCAGACATTCGGTCTGCCAGGAATAAAGCTTGACTCCTCTGGTCATCACCCATTTTTCCGGCAATCCGGCAAAGGGAGCATCTTCAGATACGGTGTTTATTTCCCCGCGTCGCCGGCTGCTCCAATAATCAGCGACTTGCAATTGGTGCAAAAGCAGCTTTTGTTTGCTGCTCAAATCGAAATTATCTGCCACAACGCTCTCCTTTCTCTCATCTTGATCGGACTTGAGCTGAATTTTATTTTTCTCCAAACAGCTCTGCCTTTACCGCACATTTTAACAAAAAAAGAAAACTTCCCGGGAATACGATCCCCGGGAAATCAGATGTTTTCAATCTGCTTCCCGTTTCGATCCTGATTCCGGAAAGTTCTCTTTTTGCGGAACTCTGCCGGATGTTCTCCGGCAGAGGCAACTGTTTTCAATGGAAAAACTTGATTCCATCTCAGAAATTTTCGGCGATATAATCCGCAGCATTGCGGAAAATCATCACGCCATCCCCTTCTTCAGCAATTTTTCCGTTGGCCCGGTCACGGGTCCAGTCGGGACTGTTGAAAGGTGAAAGGAAGGCTTCGGGATGAGGCATCAAACCGAAAATGCGTCCTGTTTTGTCACAGATACCGGCAATGGAATTAGTAGAACCATTGGGATTGGCAGGAAATTCCGCAGCAATGGAGCCATCAGCATTGCAGTAACGCAACGCCACCTGATTATTGGCTTCGATCTCAGCGATCACTTCAGGAGCGGCAACAAACTTGCCTTCTCCGTGACGCAGAGGCAGTCTGAACTGATCCATATTGCGGGTAAAGACGCAAGGACTGGCCTTTTCAGCTTTGAGGCAGCACCAGTCATCCCGGAACACGCCGCAGTCATTGTGAGCCAGAGCAACTTCCTGAGTAAAATAATCGCCGTGGAGAGCGGGCACCATACCCAGACGGGTCAAAGTCTGAAATCCGTTGCAGATACCGATGACCAGTTTGCCGTCATCAACGAACTTCTGGAGCTGATCCTGCAGCTGAAATTTCACACGGTTGGCAAACACAGTACCGGAGCCCAAGTGGTCACCGAAAGAAAATCCGCCGATAAAGCAGAGGAAATGAAACTCATCGAGAGTTCTTTTTCCGGCAATCAGGTCATTGAGATGCACCTTTTCGGGAGTCATCCCCACCAGTTTGCAGGCGGCGGCAGTTTCAGTTTCACAGTTGAGTCCGAATCCGGTAATGACCAGAGCCTTGATTTGATTTTTTTCCATAATTGATCCTCAGGTATGATAATCTGCGTTGATAGTAACATATTCGTGAGAGAGGTCACTTGACCAGACCCAGTATTCCTCCTGCCCTTCACCGAAGTCGCAGGTAATGGTAAATTCACGTTTTTTCACCACGTCCAGCAAATCTTCTTCCGGAGTCCCGGCATCGCCGCCGTTCCGGACAACAGGAGTTTCATCATAGTAAATATTGCAGTTTGCCGGATCGAATTCCGCTCCGGAGTAACCCAGTGCAGCCACCACACGGCCCCAGTTGGGATCATTGCCGAACCAGGCAGTTTTGCACAAAAGGGAATTGGCAACAGCTTCAGCGGCAAGTTTGGCATCGCAAGTTGTGCGGGCGTTGACCACTTTAACGGTCACAAACTTGGTGGCACCTTCGCCGTCCATAACCATTTCGCGGGCCAGTTTCTGCATTACAGTCAACAGTGCAGAACGGAAAAGTTCAGCCTCGGGAGTTCCGGCAGTGATCCGGACTCCGGAACGGCCGTTTGCCATAAGGATGACCGTATCATTGGTACTCATATCCCCGTCAACGGTTATGCGGTTAAAGGAATCTTCCGCACAGGGCAGCAGAAGCTTGCTCAGAGTTTCATTATCTGCCGCAGCATCAGTTGCGATACAGCAAAGCATCGTTGCGTGAGGAGCGATCAGTTTGGGGTCAATCATTCCGGCCCCCTTGGTCATAGCTCCCACTGTCACATCAACACCATTGATATTGACTTTGACAGCAACAGCCTTCGGAACCGTATCGGTGGTCATAATGGCACGTGCCGCATCATTTCCGCCGTCAGCAGAAAGAGCGGGCACAGCCAGCTCGATTCCTTTTTCGATCAAGCTCATATCCATTTGAACGCCGATACGCCCGGTGGAAGCGACCACCACCTGATCCGCAGGAATCCCCAATGCGGCTCCGGCGATCTCGCAGCTTTTTCTGGAATTGGCAAGTCCCTGAGCACCGGTACAGGCGTTGGCATTGCCGCTGTTAATGGCAAAGGCACGCAAAACGCCGCCCTTCAAGACTTTTTCTCTGCCGAGCAGCACAGGGGCGGCGGCAAAAGTACAACTGGTAAAAACGCCTGAAAAATTGGCAGGATCTTCAGAAAAGACCAGAGCAAAATCGGGAGCTCCGGATCTTTTGAATCCCGCAGTCACTCCGGCGGCCTTGAAGCCGGGCACGGAAGTTACGGAACCATTTTCAATAAATTTGATTTTTTCCATAATACGGAGTCATCCTTCCTTATCGTAAGAAGCCTTGACGTTTATAGCAATACCGCCCCGGGGACGGAAATGCCCCTCAACCACTGCGTGACGGGGGGCACACGCCTCAACAACAGCATCGAGAATCCGGTTGACAGCTTCTTCGTGAAAAGTATTGTCGTTGCGGAAAGAAAAGAGAAAGAGTTTCAAAGACTTGCTTTCGATGCACAATTTATCCGGGATATACCGCAGCACGATATGTCCGAAATCAGGCTGATTGGTCACAGGACAAAGAGAGGTGAATTCCGGACAGTCGAATTCTATTTCATAATCCCTGTCGGCATAAACATTATCAAAGACCTCAAGTCGTGCCTCATCGGGCGTCTTGGGGTAGCGGCGTTCCGAGGCTGAAAGCAAAGTCAGCTTATCAAACCGGGCGGCACTGTTTTTTTCCATAACGAACACTCCTGCTGTTTCATATACTTTCTGATAATATAGCACACATTCCTGATTTTTTCAATATCAAAAAGGCGTCCCGGAAGTACAATTATAATTTTATATGTACAAAGAATGATCCCCTTTTTACCTGTGCCGGTGATGATTACGGCAACGATGATATGGAGTCTGAAATAAAAAAGTCTTTCTGCAGGCACCCTCAATCGTGAGGTTCCGCTCACACTCAGAAAGACTGATCATAATGTATCACCACTTTTTTGAAAAGTCAAGCACTGTTTTCTGATGCCGTCTGCCCCTCAAAACGGCACAACGGCATCAGATAACAGTGAAGCATTACTGCAGGATATACTTTTTGAAATCCACCTTTTCAGGAAGTTTTTTAAGGTTCTTGTGTGCGGGGACGACCTCTGCGGCGTTCCCCGCAGCCAAAACGACACCGCCCTTTTCCATAAACCTGAGAAGCTCCTGCTGGACAAATGGATATTTAAAGGTTTGCTTATAAAAAAGAGCACAACCGTGGGGGAGTACCAGATAATCAAGATGACGGAGCATCCCGTCATAGATCTCTCTCAGCATCACATAATCAAGATCGATATCAGGATGCCGTTCCAAATCAAGCATCGCTCTGACAGGTTCGTGCCCCTGCAGACCGGAACTGACAAAACCGACCCGCCAGGGACGGGGATTTTTCCTGGGGAACACAGGGGTCATACGGACACCGGTCACGGCATAAAAACATCCAAGCATCAACGGATGATTACTGTCCCAATATTCCGGATGAAAACTTGTGGCAATGATTTTTCCTTTTCCATAGGTCCCGTAGATCACAGCAGGAGAATCAAAAAACACCTTCTCAAACTTTGCTTTTTTAGCAACAGCTGTTTTGAAGACTCCCAGCGTTTTCCCTTTGCCGCCCTTTGCCGCTGACTTAAGAGGAAAAACCAGAGGGCCGCCGGAGTAACGCACCACGTGGATCCCGGGTTTGACACCCATAATCCGAGCCCCCTCTTTTGAAATTTCCACATTGACAAAAGAGGTGGGGCCGCCGGCGTTCTGATAACGGTCATAAGGAAGCAAATTCAGGCGGATCCCCGGCTTGCCCTGGACGACATTGTACATTCCGGCACAGGTCCCCACATAGGCACCTCCATTTTTCAGGAAGGTGTGGACTTTTTCCTCGTGTTCAATTCCGATCGTTTTCACCTGACGCCACGAATTCCCCCCCGGCATCACAAGAACATCTATCTCTTTGAGTTTTCCGGCCCGGATATCTTCTGCCATCACGGTCACAAGTTCCGTCTGGGGGGAATGGGCGATCAGACTTGCCAGATGCAAAACGCCGTTGCCTTTGGATCCGAAATCAACATAAAGACCGACCTTCAATTTTTCCGGAGCTTTTCCGGCAGCAAGAGTGCAGACAAATAAGGCAGAAATGATAAGAAGCAATAATTTTTTCATAATATTTCCTTAAGAATAATAAAACTCTCTTTTCCAAACAGAAATGAGCAGTTTGCAGTTCGTTACTTGAGGATGTATTTTTTGAAATCCACCTTTTCAGGAAGTTTTTTGACGTTTTTGTGGCTGGGAACGATCCCTGCGGCATTGCCGGAAGCAAGGATCACGCCGCCCCGGTCCATAAACATCTTGAACTGCTCCTGAACAAAGGGTTGTCCCATATATTGGTGAATAACCTTTTTGTTTCCGTGAGGCATCACCAGGTAATCAAGGTGTCTCATAATACCCTGATTGAGTTCAGCCATCATAACGTAATCCACGTCGATATCAGGATGTTTTTCCAGCTCAAGCATCGTTCTGACAGGTCCGTGTCCCGTAATGCCCGTACTCAACACGCCCACACGCCAGGGGCGTTTGTTCTTTTTGGGGAACACAGGAGTCATCTTGACGCCCTTCACAGCGTAGAAACATCCCAGCATCATATCGTGGCATTCGACAGAATATTCGGGGTGGAAACTTGTGGCAACAACTTTGCCTTTGCCGAAAGTGCCGTAGACCCACGCCACACTGCCGATGAATTTGCCCAGATGCTTCGGGTTCTTGCAGACAGCACTTTGGTATGTGGCAAGAACAATGCCTTTGCCTTCGCATTTGGCATCTTTGACAGCATAAGCCACAGGACCGCCGGAATAACGGGCAACGCGGCGTCCGGGTTTGATCCCCAGGATCTTTGCTCCTTCCGGTGTGATATCAATGGTGGCATAAGAAGTGGAACCGCCTGCACCGCCATAACGGCTGAAGGGAAGCAGCTGCAAACGTTTGTGAATCTGAAGCACGTTAAACATACCGGCACAGGTCCCCACATAACCGCCCCCGTTCCTCAAAAAGTCACGAATCTTGTCGTGATGCTCCAAGCCGATAGTCACACACTGTTTGGTGGAACCGCCGCCGGGCATAACAAGTATGTCGATCTCTTTGAGTTTTCCGGCACGGATATCACTTGCAAGCAGTGTCACAAGTTCCGTCTGGGGAGAGTGTTCAATGAGACTTGCCAGATGAAAAACGCCGCTGCCGCTGGCACCGTAGTCAACATACAACCCTACACGCACCTTCTTTTTTTGAGGGGCCTGCCCACACTTTCCGCTGCCGGTCGCAGTACAGGCACAGAATGCCATACAGCACAAGGCCGCTGCTATTAAACGTACAAACAATATTTTCATCACGTTTTTCCTTCTTTTCCTTACTTAAGAAACTGGTATCATTTCAAATATTGGAACGGATAATATATCACCAGAAGTTCAATATGTCAAGCAGCCCGCCTCTCTCCCTCCAGTTTTCTATGCCCACAAGGACTGATGCAAGTTATTTTATGCTGCAAGATATCAAGATAAACAAGTTATAAAAAAAGAAGTACACCTACACGACGACACTGATGCATTATTAAAAAGCGGCACAATTTTTGCAATCGTTCAAAAAAGGAATGTGCGCAAGATACCGGACACTGCAAAAAAAACTCCGGTAAGCAGATGTTTTATATATCCTTACCGGAGTTTCTGTACAAGTTATTATTGCTTATGCAGCTATGATGTAAGATCAGTATTATTTCATACTCATTACTTTTTTGAATGCCGAATAAATTATAAAAAGTATTACAAACATCATAAAAACGAAAGAAAAAGGTGTAGATGATGAACCATCTGATTGTTTTTCAAACCTTCTGCTTTCTATTTTTTTTGCGATCTGAGCGACTGCTTTACTCTGATATTCCTGCCCCATCATTCTCCTCCGCGGGATATTTTTTCACTGTTCAGCACCTTGACTTATTGGTGATACAAGTACAATTCAAAAAAAGACAACAACTTATAATAGTATAAAATATATCACACAAAAGCATAAATTACAAGAAAAAATGAAGTTTATTTCAGCACCCTTCAAAAAAAATCCTCCCCGGAAACACAAAGAGAATAATTTACATACAAAATCCATATCTGTCAAAAAAGATACACAGAAATAACGCCAATTTGAACAGCTCTGAATACCTCCCCCCATTTCATCAAATAACGATCACCCAAAAAAACGCACACCGTTTTTCCTGAACAGTGTGCGTTTTCTTTACAGAATATTTGCGGATATTTTTGTCTTTTTTAAGAGTTTTATCTCTGTTTCAACGGATAAAAATGGCAGGGATATACCGCTCGACCGGCACCGGCAGAGTTTGACGGCTCTCTATGGAACGGATCGCCAGCTGAGCAAGATATGTGGACTGGAATCCCGCAAGCTCATCACAGGGCGAGGGTTTATCGTTGAGAATGGCATCCACAAAGGCTTTCCACATATTCAAGTGCCCTTTATCAACTTCAAAGGGCTTATTGACTTCAATGCTCTTGGCATTGCCGCTGAAGTTCTCGTACCGTTCCCGGTATTTGGCCATATAAGCGGCTAACCCCTCCTCTTTGATATTGCCTGAATAGTGCTTCATCGGGAAACATTCTTTTTGAGCTCCGGGCACGCCGTAAGTGTTGTTTTCAACAAAAAACTCGCTGCGGAAAAAAGCATTTCCGGCAGTCACTTCAAAGAGCTCTTTGGGATAGTCAAAAGTTCCGGAACAGCTGAAAGTCAAGGTCATATCGTCTCCGTTGCTGAACTTCAGATTGATACCGTGTGAAAGTCTGCTCGATCCCCAGGCTGTGATCTCGACCGGGATCGCCGGAGCAAAGAACCAGCAGGCCACATCCAGCCAGTGCACAGATTCACCGATGATCTCTCCGCCGCCAATCAGAGGATCAAGATGCTGCAAGCCGTAAGAACTGCTTTCATCCTGGATCCGGATAAGCATATGTTTCTGTTCTTCCTCAGGCAGAGGCTGACGGACTGTTTCAATATAACGCCAGGGGGAATGAACAGGATTGGCAAGGTGTTCATTGACACTCTTTTTCAAAGCCTGAAGCGCAGGAGACATACGGCGGTTCAAGTCCACACAAAGTTTAACTCCGTGTCTGCGGACAGCTTTCATAATACGCCAGGCTTCTTCATCACGCATCGCCATAGGCTTTTCGCAAAAAATATGTTTCCCGGCGGCAGCGGCACACTCCACAATGGGCAGATGTATTTCGTGAGAAGTCGCAATCTTGATAAGATCCACTTCAGGATCAGCACAGATCTCTTTGAAATCAGCGGTCACTTTTTCCGCTTTGAAATTTTCTTTGATCTCCGTTGCCCGGTTGAGATCGAGATCACACACCCACTTGAGGATCACATTATCGAGAGAAGAAATATTGGGCAGATCTTCGTGTTCGGCAAATTTTCCGCATCCGATCTGTGCTACCACAAGTTTCCCGTTACGCATAGTTTGAAACTCCTTGATTCTATAAACTGTTGACTTTCCGCATTTGCCTGATAATATACCGCCAGAGGAGCCAAATTAAAAGTCTTTCTTTATAAAAAAGTTGTTTTTTGCAAAAAAAATGTCGCAATATGAATAAAAAAGCCCATTTCTGTTTTTATTTTATTCTTCGGTCCGGTACGGAATTTACGGCAAATAAGGCGTTTTTACACCTCTCTTGAAAATTATCGGATTTTCCTGAAGATATTGCGATTTCTGCCCTTGAATTATTCATTGCGGAGAGTTATATTATTTTTTGTAAGGCTACTTAACAAAGAAATTAAAGCGAGAGCATTTGAAGCTGTCCGGAACAGTTTTCAGATACTCCGGAAAATTGAAGGAAAGTTATTATGGCAAGAATAGCACTGGTCGGTGCCAGCAGCCGGGTCACTGCCTTTGTGAGCGTCCTCAAACGTGAGGAGTACAAAGGTATCCACGAAATCGTGGCAATGTTTGATATTGATCCCGGCAAGATGGAAGGTTTCAAAGAAAAGTACAAACTGGATGTTCCCTGTTTTACCGACTTTGATGAAATGTGCAACACCGTCAAACCCGATATGGTCATCGTCACTACCGTTGATGCCACCCACGCCCAGTATGTTATTGCTGCAATGGACCGCAAGATCGCAGTGGTTTCAGAAAAACCCCTCTGCATCAACGCCGAACAGTGCAAGCAGATCCGCGATGCAAAAGCACGGAATCCTGAAGTTTTTGCTGTCACCAGCCACAATGCCCGTTACAGCCCCCTGACCCTCAAGGTCAAAGAGATGATCGACAATGGCGTTATCGGCAAAGTGCTCCGTATGGAATACACTGAAATGCTCGACCGCAAACACGGCACCAGCTATTTCCGCCGCTGGAACGGCCGCCGTGCCAATTCCAACGGTCTGGAACTGCACAAGAGCTGCCACCACTTTGACAAGATGAACTTCCTTCTTGACTCCAAGGCTCTTGAGATCACCGGTATGGGCGATCTGACCTATCACGGCAGCAAAGCTCCCCACAAGTATGAGGGAACCCGCTGCCACGAGTGCGAACACAAAGATGTCTGCCCCGACTTCTTTGAATATGACAAGGAACTTTTCAAATCCGATGCGATCTACACCCCCGATCTTTGTATCTGGGCTTCAGACATCGACATCGAAGATAACTATGCTGCAGTTATCAGATTTGAATCCGGTGTCCTTTGCACCTACTCCATTTGTGCTCACTCCCAGTACGAAGGTGAAATCGTCATCATCGAAGGTGAAACCGGTCGTATCGAAGCCAAGAATATCTATTTCCGCGATATCAACGATCAGAGCAACACCCACGACACCAACATCATCACCAAACAGACCCTGACCCTGTGCCGTTTCGGCAAAGGCGAACCTGAAGATATCGAGATCCCCAAAGGCGAAGGCGGTCACGGCGGTGCCGACCTGGGTATTTTCGGCAAGATCTTTGCCACTCCCCCGGATCCCAACATCCCCACTCTGGAAGATGGTATCCAGGCAGTGCTGATGGGTGCCGGTCTGGTCGAAAGCATCAAAAAAGGCGGAAGTGTCGTCAAGGTTCAGGAAATGATCTGACAACAGACGATGCAGTAATCAATATCTGCTTTTACAGGGACTTTCTTAAACAAGGAAGTCCCTTTTTATTTGCATTTTGTTTTATCGCAGGGTATATTATCAAAGGTTGTTCCATTTTTCACAACAGAACAAAGAAAGTAAGCCTGATTATGAAAACATTGTCTTTGTATGGATGTGCAGCTTTTGAAAAACGTGACTCAGCAGTTTGCAGACGGACAAAACTGTACCGCTTCACCCTTATTGAATTGCTCGTAAGCAAAACTTGTCAAATATGTGTTTATACTTTGCGAAAAATTGCCTCTTGCCTTAATATTTGCCATTGCAATCCTGCAAAATACGGGATTGTCGGTTTTGCAAATGCAAAAACGGCAATCCACCAAAAGTTTTTGGCAAGGATGGATGGGGCCCGGGGAAGGAAGGGAGAACCTTTTTTCAAAAAGGGTTCCCTTCCTTCCCCGGCTCCTTTCACCTTGATAGAACTTCTTGTTGTCATTGCCATTATCGCTATTCTGGCAGCGATGCTGCTTCCCGCACTGCAAAAAGCACGGGAACGGGCCAGACAATCAACTTGTATGAACACGATGAACACACTCGGGAAAGCACTGGCCTTTTACTTTGATGACAATAAAGGCATAGTTCCGACCCTTTACAATACCACCGGTTGGGAAACTTGCAGCCGTGTCTGGTATTTCCCCAACAACGTTCCGGCACCTTCTCGCACTGCTAAAAGCGGAATGCTGACACCTTATATGGGAATCTCAGAAGTCGACCAATACAAGCTGGGATACAGCATCGGCGGATTCCACAGATCAGAAGGAAAGGTTTATGTCAATCCTTTTATGTGCCCCACCCGCCAGGGCGTTATGCAGGAAATCATCGCCAGAAATCCTGCACTGGGCTATGTTTACGGCGGATACAGCCGGAGCAATAATTCAGGCAGCATTTCCAGATACAAGCGTCCTTCACGCACCGTCAATGCCGGCGAATCAGCTTTTGACGAAAAAACTCATCAAGTCGGTGCCAATACAGCCGATTTCCCCGTATTTCCTCACGACAACCCCAATCCGGCTGAAAATGAAACCCGGATCTACACCACAAAGATCACCACAGGAGCCGGAAAATCCTCGTTCCTTTTCTTTGACGGACACGTAGATATGCTGCAGCGCAACCGGGTTCCTGCTGCTGACAGGACACCTTCCGGCTGGTGGGGAGCGAACTATTGCTCCTTCTGGATGGGAGTCGGGTTCAAAAATGAAGATTTCTGATTAAAATTTTCACATAAATTTCAAGGAGAAAAAAATGAAAAAGTATTTGTCATTTTTTCTGCTGACAGCTGTGATTTCAGTTTTTGCAGCAGAAAAAGTCGCCGTAGATTTCAAATCCAATATGAAGTATCTCAAAGGAGTTCAAAGATCAGATGACATCTTTGTGACCAAAGCTCCGGCACTGGCTGTTGACGGCCGTGAAACCAAAGGTAAAAAACATACCGTTGCAGGACAGCATTTTTACATTTTCGGTAATAATGCCAGAGCTCTCACAGGCAAGAATCTGGTTCTGCGGGCCAAGATCAAACGCATCAGCGGAATCGCACCCTTGAGTATGGGCTACCGCGTTTTCGGCAACGGCAACAAATATATGAGCGGACGCAGCATCTCTGTCAAAGCCGATAAAACCGGCAAATGGGAAGATCTTGAAATGAGTTTTCAGGTTCCCCCTCTTTCAGGTATCGAAAATGTGAATGTGGGTTTCACCCTCCGGCAGGAAACTCCCGAAAACAACCGGATCATTATTGATGAAATAAAAATCTGCTTCGCCGAAAATTCCGGTCTGGAAAATGTCCCCGGTGCCGGTCTCGGTATGGCAGCTTTGACTTTGAACAAAGGAAAACTTGATCTGATCAAAAACGGTGTTCCCCAATTCAAGATCGTTATTTCTCCCAAAGCCGACGGTATCGCCCGCTACGCAGCCCGGGAGATCCAAGCTCACGTCAAGATGATGACCGGCAAGACAGTCCCCGTCATCAAAGATAACAATTATTCCGGCACCGCACTCTGGATCGGCAATACCGCTATGGCAGAAAAGTATGGTGTCACCCCCGAAATGATCCCCGCTGAAAACTGGGTGGTCGCCCGGGCCGGTAATGCGGTCATTATTTCAGGCGGAGACAAGCCCGGCGTCACAGAAAGCAATATCATTTCCCGTTCCACCATTCCTCTCGGAACTCTCAGTGCCGCCTATGAATTTCTGGAACGGGTCTTCGGATGCCGCTGGTACTGGCCCGGAAAACTGGGAACTGTGTTTTCCACAGAAAAAAATATTTCCATTGACAATCTCTACAAAACAGGAGCCCCCCAGTTCGACTGCCGTGCTCTTTTTTACGACATCAGCAAAGATCCCGACATCCCCCCAAGAGAAGTTGTCATCTGGCAGCGGCGCAACCGTCTGGGCGGTTCTGCCCCTGACCCCATTGCAATGCACACCTTTATCGACTGGCCTGACAAATTTGCAAAAACCCATCCTGAATATTTCGCCCTGCAGCCCGACGGGAAACGCAAGACCAACAAAGAATCCGGCGTCCACCTTTGTATGACCAATCCCGATGTGATCCGGGAAGCAGGAAAATGGGCCGTTGATTATTTCAAAAAACGCCCCAACGCCAAATTCATCAGCATTATGCCCGGCGACTGCAACGATCTGAAATACTGCCGCTGCCCTGAGTGCACCAAGATGTTATCAGAAGAAAAAGGACGTTCCGGGATCCACTCAAATGCCGTCTGGAAATTTGTCAACCAGGTGGCAGCTGTCGTCGCTGAAAAATGTCCCGGCAAATTCGTCAAATGCTGTGCCTATGCCGACTATCTGCGCCGTCCTGATTTTGCCTTGCTCCCCAATGTGGCAGTGACACTCTGTTTCGGTCCTGTCCCCCGTGCCAACGGCGTATACAAAAAAGCCTGGCGCGATCTGATCAATGAATGGCGTGTCACCGGTGCAAAACTTTATGTCTGGGAATACTGGAACAGCTCCCGTTACGGACGGGGCACTTACGGAGCCCCTGCCCTCTGGCCCCGCCAGCAGAAAGAGATCTATCTCATTGACAGCAATCACGTTTCCGGACGTGTCATTGAACTTTCCGACGTCAATGCCGACGGTATCGGCGTCCAGAGCTGGGCAGACTGGATGTATGACAGTGTCAACCTTTACACCGCAATGAAACTTATGTGGGACAGAGATTACGATGTGGAAAATGAACTCAAAAAGTTCCATAAAGATTTCTATGGTCCTGCCGCCGCTGCAATGGAAGAATTCAACAACTCTCTGGAAATCGCCTGGTATAACGGACAGCACCTTGTCAAAGGTAAAAATGCCTGGGACTGGGAAGTTTGCTGGACTAAAGTCTATCCCCCAAAGTTCGTTGACCGTATGATGGCCCTGCTGCGTAAAGCCGTCAAAGATACCGCAGGCAAAGAGCCCTATTATTCCAGAGCCAAAAAGACACTCGACTGCTATCAGTATTTTGAACGCAACAGCAAGATGTTCCGCGGCGTGCAGACAAAACGGGCAAAAGATATTGAAGTTCCCAAAGGTGCGGCTCCTCAAATTGATGGTATCGTCAAAGATTCCGAGTGGAAAGACGCCGCTGTCATCAGCAATTTCTGCGACAGTTTCAACGTTTATCAGGTCAAATCCAAAACCACGATGAAATTCCGCCACGACGGCAAATTCCTTTATGCAGCAGTCATTGCCGACATTCCCAAGAGCAACGAAAACATCACTAAAAAGCCCAGCTCTACCGGCAAAAGAGATGCCTTCCTCTGGGACTTTGAAAGTGTTGAATTTTTCTTCGGCGGCAAAGACAATCAGAGCTATCAGTTCATCCTTGCCCCCGATAACGCTCTCTTTGATGCTGCCTGGGGCGGCAACCGGAACTTGAACACTGCTATGAAGTGGAACAGTGCCAATATTAAATTTGCCACAACTTTCACAAAAACCCGCTGGTGCGGTGAGATCGCCATCCCCATTGCCGATTTGAAACTTGCCAATCCTGTTGGTAAAAATAAATTCCGTTCCAATTTTGCCAGAAATCACCGCTATACCGATCAGAAAAACGCAAGACGGTGGGAACAGTCTATGTGGCTGCCCACCTTCGGAGGATTCCACAATATGGAACGTTACGGTACATTGATCCTCAAATAACACTTTCAGCTCCGATCCTCCGGCAGAAATCCTCAATAAGAGTTTCTGCCGGATTTTTTTTACCGCTGCAATACAACCGGGAGGAAAAGGTATTATTTGCCTACCTGTTTTTCCTTTTGACAAAAAAACAGAGAGATTTTTTTGCAAAAAGTCGCATATTGATAAAAAAACAACTGTTTTTGCAATTTGAAAAATTACATTATTGTGGTATAGTAAGTAAACTTCAAATTTTATATGGAGAAAAATACTATGAAACGTACTGTTGCCGTCGTCACCACCAAAGGTGAAGTCATTGCCCGTCGTGAAGATGTGAGAGAACTTAAAGATAATGAAGTGCTCATTGATGTTGAGTGCTCCCTGATCAGTCCCGGAACTGAAATGAATCTGCCCCGTATGCGCCGGGAAACCCCCGGTGGGAAAGATGTGGTCTTCGGTTATGCCAATGCCGGTACCATCATCGCCACCAAAGGTGATGTCAAAAACCTTAAAAAGGGTATGCGTGTTGCCGCTATGGGCGGCGGCTTTGCCGTCCACGGTTCAGTGGCCTGCGTTCCTGTGAATCTCGTTATGCCTATTCCGGATTCCGTCACCTTTGAACAGGCTGCCTATGCCTGTCTTGGTGTGACTGCAATGCAGGGTGTCCGCCGTGCTGATGTGAGTCTCGGTTCCTACGGAATGGTTCTGGGTCTTGGTCTGGTCGGCAACCTTGCCTGCCAGCTTTTTCAGGCAGCCGGTGCCCGTGTCATCGGTTGGGAAGGACTTTCACAGCGTATCAAAATCGCCAAAAAATGCGGTATTGCCAACACTGTGAACTTCAAAAGAGCCGATGCTGTTGAAGCGACCAAAGCTTTCTGCGCTCCCTACGGAGCTGACTTTGCGATGCTGGCTTTCGGCGGCAACGCCACCGCTCCTCTGCAGTCCGCAATGAGTTGTATGAAAGTTTCTGCCGACGGACACGCTATGGGAAATATCGTTCTCATCGGCGGATGCAAAGTTGAAGTTGGCGGCGGTGCCTGGTCCGGCAACCTTGATTTCCGTGCTTCCAGCCGTACCGGTGCCGGATATCACGACTCTGCCTGGGAATACGGCAAAGACTATCCTGACGCTTTCGTCCAGTTCACCACCCAGCGCAATCTGCGTGAATTTATCAATCTGCTGGTGGAAAAGAAGGTCAAAGTCGATCCTATGACCACACATCGCGTCTACATCGACGATGTGGCTGATGCCGCAGAGCTGCTGCTGAATCATCCTGACAAGGCAGTTGGTGTCATTCTGCAGATGAAAAAATAATTTGTCAATATGAAAAACAGTGACATCAAGATAATCGGGGTCAGATTGTTTCTGCCCCGTATCCCTATGCGGGTCCCTATCAAATTCGGCAATCAGGTGATGGCAGACATCACCTGTGCCCGGGTCCAAATCTTTACGGAATCCCGGGACGGCCGCAAATGCAGCGGCTGGAGCGAAAGCGTCCTGAGCCCCGGCTGGTCCTGGCCGGGAACCGATCCCGACCGGGGAAAGCGGATGGAAGATTTCTGCGTCAGACTTGCCAAAGCCTACGCCGGTTTTGCTGAATTCGGCCACCCCATTGAAATCAGTGCAGCTTTTACAGCTAAACGCCTTGAGGCTCTGCGCGCAGAAGCCAATCAGGGGTACGAAATCGAATTGCCTCATCTGGCGGCCCTTAACTGTGCCGCAGCTTTTGATGCGGCTCTGGCTGATGCCTACGGACGTTCTGTCAACAAGCCCTTCTTCCGGACTTGCAACGCAGAATATATGAACTGCGACCTTTCGGAATTTCTGGAACCTGTTGAAACTTTCAAAGGAAAATATCCTGAAGATTTCTTCGTTACTCCTGCCAGAGAGCTGCCCGTATGGCATCTGGTCGGCGGTAAAGATCCTCTGTGCGAAAGCGAGCTCACAGGTGACGAACCTGACGACGGATTCCCCGTACTCCTGAGAGATTGGATCAAACGGGACGGCCTGAAATGTCTCAAAATCAAACTGCGCGGCAATGATGCCGAGTGGGATTACAACCGCATTGCGGCCGTCGGAAAAATCGCCCTTGAAATGGGGGTAACTGATTTGTCCGTCGATTTCAACTGTATGGTGACAGATCCCGGATATGTAACTGCGATCCTCGACGAACTGAAGGTCAAAGAGCCTGAAGTGTACAGCATTCTGCTCTATGTGGAACAGCCCTTCCCCTATGATCTTGAAGCCAACCGGATCGACGTTCATTCCGTGTCTGAAAGAAAAATGCTTTTTATGGACGAAAGTGCCCACGATTGGCGTTTCATCCGTATGGGCCGGGAGCTGGGGTGGGACTCAGTGGCTCTCAAGAGCTGCAAAACCCTTGCCGGTGCCATTCTTTCTCTCTGCTGGGCCAAAGCTCACGGTATGCACCTTATGGTCCAGGATCTCACCAACCCCAGAATGTCTATGTTCGCCCATACCCAACTGGCAGCTTATGCGGGCACCATCAAGGGTGTGGAGTGTAACGCTCCCCAGTTTTATCCGGAAGCGTCCCTGCCCGATGAAAAATTTTATCCGGGACTTTTTGAACGGCGCAACGGGATCGTCAAACTTGATTTCCTTGATGAACCCGGCTTGGGCATCAGAGAAGGAATCATCAACATTGAACTGCCTGCCATCGCAGCAGAGGAAGGAACAATATGAGTTTTAATAAAGTCGGTTTCGGCATTATCGGCACTGGAGCTGTTGCTGCCGCCCACGCTATGGCTATCACTCACAGTGAATTTGCCGATCTGGTCGCTGTTTATGACGTTGTCCCTGAACGGGCAAAGGAATTTGCTGCCAAATACAATACTCAGGCAGTGGAAAATTTTGACGAATTCCTCAAAACCCCCGGTCTTGAAGCTGTCACCGTGGCAACTCCCAGCGGATTTCATCACGACCCGGTTTGTGCCGCCGCCAAAGCGGGGATCCACATTCTTTGCGAAAAACCTCTTGACATCACCCTTGACAAGATCGATGATATGATCCGGGTTTGTGAAGAAAACAACGTTCTTCTGGCGGCGATTTTCCAGTCCCGCTTCAAAAAAGCCGTCATTGCCATCCGCAAAGCCATTGATGAAGGACGTTTCGGCAAACTGGTTTCCATTTCAGCCAAACAGCTCTGGTATCGGGATGAAGCTTATTACAAAAGTGCTTCCTGGCGGGGCACCTGGGCCATCGACGGCGGCGGAGCCCTGATGAATCAGGGCAGTCATACCGTCGACCAGCTGCTCTATCTGGGCGGCGAAGTCAAAAAACTCTCTGCCCATACAGCAAATATCCTCCACGATATTGAAGTGGAAGACACAGCAGCGGCTTCTATGGAATTTGTCAACGGAGCCTGCGGCACCATTGAAGTTTCAACCGCCTGTCAGCCGGGTTATCCTGTGACCATTGAGATCACCGGAACCAAAGGCAGTGCCCTCATTAAATCCGATACTATTGCCCGGTGGCAGTTCGTGGATGAACGTCCCGAAGATGAAGAAATCCGCAAAAACCTCGCCGACGGTTCAAAAACTTCAGGCGGAGCCAGTTCTGCAATGGATTTTGACTATCACGGTCATATGTATCACGTAGACAATCTGGCCCGTGCCATCCGCAACGGTGAACCTCTGATCCTCAGCGGCAAAGACGGAAGACTGGCTGTTGAATTCATCCAGGCAGTCTACGAATCCAGCCGTACCGGAATGCCCGTCACATTGAGATAACAATGGAGAGCACACCCTCCTCACCACAGGTGAAGTATCTGTACGGCTCCTTTGTGGGCAGAAATGCTGCCATTGAACAGCTTTCTGCCCACAGCCACGCTGACTACTGGCAAATCGAAATTGCCATTTCCGGGCAATTCGTTCTTCATCTTGATGACCGGGAATATGAAATCCCGGCGGGCAGTGCTGTCTTTGTGCCTCCCTGTGTCCGTCACAGCTTTGATTATTCTTCTGCCGGAGTCTCCTTTGCCACAGCAAAATTCAAGATAACAAGTTCTTTTACAGAGCTTCCGGTCGGCATTGTTTCGCCCGGTGCGGCAGAAAGTTATTTTCTCACAGAGATTGTCCGGCTGCTGCGGGAATTGCCGCCTGACTATGAAAAGATCATAAGTTTTCTGCTGGGCAATCTTTTTCAGCTCCATTATGCCTCCCGCCGGGATTCCGGAACGCCCCGGATCATTTCCATTATCAACTCTCTCATCAGCCGCAGCGGCGGCCGCATCAGAATCCACGATCTGGCCGAAAAAAGCGGTTATTCCCGGGATTATCTCAACCGGGTGATCCGTGCAAAGTTCGGCATACATCTCAAAGCCTATATTGACAACGAACTTGCTGAAAGAGCCCGGCGTTATCTTGATTATTCTGAACACAATATTTCAGAAGTTGCCGCCCAGTTGGGATTCCCGGACATTTACAGTTTTTCCCGTTTCTTTTCCCGTATGAATAACGGTCTTTCTCCCACAGCATTCCGCAAACGCAAATAAACATTGTCCTGTTTCAAACATTTCACTCTTTTGCTTTTTTTGGCAAATTCCTGCAGTTTTTACTTGCATTTTGTATAAAAGAACGCTAGAGTATACAAACGTACCAATTTATCTCAAGGAAGAACTGTTATGAAAAAAATTTATATTCTGTGTTCTCTGCTGGTAAGCTTTTCTTTTTCTGCAATGTTGTCTGCAGTGGATATCAAAACTCCTTTTATGACAGCCAAACTCTCTCCCAAAGGGGCTATGCTGACAGCATTGACCGTCAAGGGAACTGCCTGGAATGTCACACTTCAGAAATGGGGATCTTTTACTGACCGTATCACTCAAAATATCAGCGAAAAGACTCAGGGACTTGCAGATACAGCAGAGCTGAGTTTCAATATCAAAAAATATACCGTTTCCAAAGCAGGAACGACAGTAACTTTTTCAGGTTGTATCGGCGTGCTCCCCGGAGTTGTTATGGAAAAGGAATACTTTTTTCCCAACACAAAACCTGCAATCAGGATCACATACCGTTTCACCAATACCGGTAACGCGCCTGTGCCTCTGGGGCTCTACACCAGACTTTTTTTCCGTACCGGCACTGATAAATATCAATATTTCCAGCCGGGAGCAAAGGACATCAAAAAAATTATGCCCGGTGAGACCTCTCTGCCGATCAAATTACCGGGCAAAACGTTTCTTGCAGTGACCGATGGTTCAAACCGGGGATTTCTGCTGAAGCTGCCTGCCGACGACACGGCCGGTCTTCTCAACTGGCTTATCCCCGGCGGATACACTCAGGAATACCTCAGTTCCCAGCAGCCCATTGCCCCGGGAAAATCCCGTATGATCGATATAGAGTGTATCTATTCTGAAAACATCGCTTCTGCGATGAATTCGCCCGCTCTCACGGCAAAAAAACTTGCCGGGACACTTCCGGTTCAAGTCGATCGTATGACGGGGATCAAACGCAAAGCCGGGCTTTTATTTTTCCGCAGCATACCGGCTCCCCAAGGCAGTTTCATCGACCTTTCTTTTGTCCGTCAGTTCCAGGACAGCTGGCGTGCAGTCGAACTCCCTGCGGATAAAGAAAAATCTCCTCTTGCCATCTATTCACTGGAAAACGGAGTCCCCAATAAGGTCACGCCTCTGGAATTCACCCGCCGGGGCCGCCATCTGATCATAAAAGTTCCCGGAATTGTCGACAAAAATGTCGTTCACGTTGACCGTTGTAAGAAAGAAGGGGAATTCATCCACAATATTTCCGGCAAAACCTGGTACGGTCCTG
This sequence comes from Lentisphaerota bacterium, assembly GCA_015061745.1. GTDB lineage: Bacteria > Verrucomicrobiota > Lentisphaeria > Victivallales > Victivallaceae > UBA1784. The sequence continues at coordinate 131,565 of SUWB01000001.1, forward strand.
TCACGATGAAATGCCGTATCTACTTTGACGCACAGGGCGGCAAAGAGGCTGCAGCGGCAGACATTCCCCTTGCCGGGGCCTTGATCCGCAACGGCAATATGGAACAGGCAGATTCCCGCAACGCAAAACGTCCCCGGTATATGCCTTTTGCGGCCAATCCCTGGTATCAGGCGGAACTTCAAAAAGAAAGTTCAGGCAACACCTTTTTGCGTATCGGCAAAAACGGCTTTTTTAATTTCTTGCCGGAATACCGTAAAGAGTACACACTTTCTCTCAAAGTCCGTTCCATAGGCGGTGGCGGATTGAGTCGTATTTTCGTCCAATTCTATGATAAAAACGGTCAATATCTCCAACGCCGGCGTTTACTTGTTCTGGGCACAAAAAATGCTTTTGACTGGAAAACACTTGAAAGGCGTTTCTATGTGCCTGATAACGTTGCTTTTATGCGTATACTTTTCCTCAATGGTCAGGCCAAAGGGCAGTATCTTGACATTGATGATCTGCAGCTGACACTGCCCGTTGAAACCCGGAAGAGCCGTTCCCGGAAAACTGTTCTCAGAGATGAAATGACAAAACTCTGGACCATTCCCCTTGATCTCCTTGAGACTATTTCACACGATCTTGTCACCCCCCACAAAAAATGGTTCAAACCGGCTGCCCACCCGGTGAAAGATGTTCTGTTCATTTCCGGAGTCGGCAATCGGATCACTGAAGGCAACCGGCGCGTGATCGTGGAATTGGCTCAACGTATTGACCTTTCCTACACCCACATTCCCCTTATTCCCAAAATCAAAAATGTGGTCAAAGCCTATTCCGTTTATCCGACACATTTTTATCCGCAAGTTTCAGAATATACGATGGAGTGTTTGAAAGAGATCAAAAAACTCCCCAAAGTGGTCTGTTTTACAGGAGTCTATTTCAACAGACTTCAAGATAAAAACTTCATCGATTTTATGGCAAAGTGGCAGAAAAAGGGAGTTAATTTCTATTTTTACCTCTGTTCCCATCCTCCCAAAGCCCTGTTGGGTAAAGAGATCAAGCCGGACATTTCCCCCTTGCTGCCTATTATGTCCACCGGCCCCGGATTAAAAGCCGGATCGTACAGATTTCACAAAAACGGCAATTCGCTTACGATTGTTTGCAGCCGGGCTCAGACCAAAAGTTCCCTTGTTCCTGACAATCTCAGATTTTTTGCCAAATACGGCTATACTTTGCCCTATGGTTTTGAATACCCCTGGTGGGAGTATGACTATCTTCTTGAACTTCAACTTCTGCGCCGCCTCTCAGGCATTCAGAGTCCGGCTGGTCTGACAGCAGCCCCCGGCGGATTTGCGGTCAAGGCAGCAAGAGATTTTTCCGGCAGTGTCGAAGTGAATGTTTACACGATGCTCCGCCAACATCTCGTCCACAAAAAATTCCCTGTCAACCTGACCGCTGGAAAACAGGTAATTTTCCCTGATAATTTTGAACTTCCCGGCGGAACTTTTGTGGCAGATTTGCGTCTTTTGGATTCTAAAGGCAAGGTCGTCGATGCCGGAGCCATCAAACTTTTCCGCAAAGAAATTACACCTTTGACTATCACTCTGAAAAACAAAGACCGTATTTTCCCCCATCCCGGCAAAGTGGAATTCACTGTTGACGCCCCCGGAATGCCCCAGGGAGCCAAGATTGCAGTAGAACTTTTCAATCAGCGCGCTGAAATCCTTTTCAAACCTGAAAAAGTCGCAAAGAAGCAGATTTCCTTTTCCGTTTCCCTGCCCCATTTGCGCACCTTTTTCAACTATATCCGCGCAGCCGTTATCAAAGACGGCAAACTTCTTGCCTTGACGACCACAGAATTTTCTGTTCCCGGCATTCCCAAAGAGATGAACGAATTTTACGGATTCACCAATCCGGGACAATCCGGCGGTGCTCCTATCAAGAATTTGGAATTCGATTTTTCCATTACCGGCGACCCCCGCTGGACTCATACTCCCGGCAGTGTCCGGCGCATCCGTACAATGGGGCTTATTCCTATTCCCCGCCGCGGCGATGAAAAGGTGTTCCGCCCCTACCGGGATGATGTCAAGAGTGCCCCCGTCCGTACCCCCTGTTTCTCCTCTCCGGAATTTCACGCTCAGCTTAAAAAAGACACAAAGTTTATGGCCGAAAACTGCAATTTCCTTTACAACGATGTGAATCTGCTCTGGGCTGGCGATGAAATGTTCCTTGGCCGTTCCGTCTGCACTTCTCCCAGCTGTCTTGCAGGATTCCGGAACGAACTGAAAAAGAGTTTCGGCACTATTGAAGCGTTGAATAAAAACTGGGGCAGTTCTTTCAAAAGTTTTGCCGATGTCGTTCCCTCTCAGCTGGAAGAACTCAAAAACAAAAACCGTCTGGGTCCCTGGCTGGATCACAAGATGTATATGACCAAAGTCTTTGCAGAAAACTTCTTCGGCAAGGCCAGAGAAGAACTTGGTAAATATGTTCCCAATGTCAAGATCGGCCCCACCGGGACTCAAAAACCGGGCTTCGGTTACAATTGGCACGAACTGATGAAATATTGCCGCATCGCAGGTTATTATTCAGGAGTTCAGACAAAAGTGATCCACGACCTTTCAGATGCCACGCTTATGGCAGGTCAGTGCGGTGGCGGTTACACCCACGGACATCCCGATTATGAGGTTTACAACTACAATACGATGTGGACAACACTTCTCAACGGCGGAAACCTGGCTTACCACTATGCAGGCTGTGCTTACAGAGGAGACGGAGCTCCCACCCGCAATATGATTTTTTACACCAATTCTCTCAGAGAACTGAAAAGCGGTATCGGAAAACTTTATCTTTCCGCTCAGCCCCGGCACGAAGTTGCGATCCTCTATTCCCAGCCCTCACTGTTTGCTGCAATGGGAAGCTGCGGTCAGGATGAGTGGCAGAACAGCCAGACCTCCTGGGCCAAACTGCTGGATGACCTGAGAGTCAGTGCCCGTTTCATCAACTATGAAGAATTGGCTCAAAAGGGAGTTCCCTCCGGAATCAGAGCTGTTGTGCTGCCTTTTTCCATTGCTCTTTCAGATCAGGAAATCGCCAATCTCGCAAAATTTGCTGCCAAAGGCGGTACAGTTATTGCTGACCGTAATGCAGGAATCTTTGATGCCCACGGCAGAAAACGCTCTGCTCAAGAGCTCGAAAAACTGAAATTCATCACCTCTTTGAATTTCTCACTTGCCAGATACAACTTTGTTCAGCTGGGCGGCACGGGCGGAGAACTTTCCGCCTCCGGCTCAGGGGATGCTGAGTTCATCAAGCAGTGCCGTACAAAAGTCGGAACATTGCTGGCGCAGAAAAAAATCACTCCTTTTGTAGTGCTCACAGACGCAAAAGGCAATGAATTCGGCTGTACTGCAAAGTTCCGCATTGACGGAAGCACCCGTGTTTACGGTTTTCATATGGAACCGGCAGAGCTCAAACCGGCTCTGTTCAAAACTTCACCGCAGACTAAAGTCAGAGTCAAACTGCCCCGGAAAGGACACGTTTACGACGTCCGCAGCAAACGTTATCTTGGCTTGACCAGAAGTTTTGCTATGAGACTGGTTCCCGGTTGGAGTATGATCTATGCAGTTCTGCCTTTCAAGCCGGAATCGCTCGAAGTAAGTGCCCCCGTCAAGGTGTCCCGCGGAGAAACTTTCAAGGTTCGTTTTGTTCTTATGCCTTCCAAAGATAAACAGGTTTTCCGCATAACGTTGCACAGTGCTGACGGCAAAGAACTGAAGCAATATTCACAGAACCTGCGCAAGAGCGGCCGGCCGGCAGTTGAAATCTTTATTCCTCACAATTTCCCCAAAGGTCAGTACGCTGTAAAAGTCGTCCATATTGCAACAGGAATCACTGGTAAACAGAACTTTGAAGTCAAGTAAAAGAGGTCTTTGTCCTCTTTTCAGAAGGGGTGAAAGGAGAATTTCAAAAAAAAATCTCCTTTCACCACCTTTTTCTCTTTGTAATTTTCACCAAAAGAAGCTATATTATAGACTGGAATTTTTTAAGTTTCACATCTTTTTCAAGAAAGGATAAATATAAAAATGAGCCGTAACTACAATGTTGCAGTCGTCGGCGCCACCGGTGCCGTCGGTGTTGAAATGATCAAAACCCTGGAAAATCGTAATTTTCCTGTGGCCAATCTTAAACTTCTGGCCTCTGCCCGTTCAGCTGGTAAAAAAGCCCAGTTCAAAGGATGCGATGTCACGATTGAAGAACTGACCCACGACTCTTTCAAAGGGGTGGATATTGCCCTTTTCAGTGCCGGCGGTGATATTTCCAGAGAATTCCGCAGCAGCGTGGTGAAATCCGGTGCCATTATGATCGACAACTCCAGCGCATTCCGTATGGAATCCGATGTGCCGCTGGTGGTTCCCGAAGTCAATCCCGAAGATGTCAAATGGCACAACGGAGTCATTGCCAACCCCAACTGCTCCACCATCATTATGCTGGTCGCAGTAGCCCCCCTGCACAAGGCAAAAAAACTCCGCCGGCTGGTGGCTGCCACCTATCAGGCAACCAGCGGTGCCGGAGCCAAAGGTATGGCTGAACTTATTGAGCAGACCCGTCAGCTTCTCAACAACGAACCGATTTGCCCCAAAGCCTTTGCTCACCGGATCGGTTTCAATCTGATTCCCCACATTGACAGCTTCAATGACAACGGTTACACCAAAGAAGAACTCAAGATGCTCAATGAGACCCGCAAGATGCTCCACGATGACTCCATTCAGGTCTCCTGCACCTGCGTGCGTGTCCCCGTGCTCCGGGCTCACTCAGAAGCCTTGAATCTGGAATTTGAAAACGACATCACTCCTGATGAAGCCCGTGCTATTCTCAGCGCAGCTCCCGGAATTCAAATCGTTGATGATCCGGCGGCAAAGCTTTATCCTATGCCTGTTGAAGCGGCAGAGCAGTACGACATTCAGGTTGGACGTATCCGTCAGGATATTTCCCGCAATGACAAAAAAGGTCTTGACATCTTTGTTTCCGGCGACCAGGTTCTCAAGGGTGCCGCTTTGAATGCGGTTCAGATTGCAGAACTGCTCTGATTTGAGCGGAAGTTTTCTTATATGAAACTGTTTTTTTGCTCATCCATAACTGCGCTCCTTGTCGGCTTATGCGGATGCTGTTCCTCAGCCCCCGACTCCGACAAGGTGCGTTTTGAACGGATCGCGCAAAGTCTGGAATCCGGCGGTAATTCTTATGTCGTAAGTTCCAATTCCCAAGACAGCGATACCTGGAAACAGATCATCAAAGAAACAGAACGATATATATGGGATTCCCCTATCCCCGATCAGCAGAAAAGAAATGCCCAACGTATTGTTTCCCGATTTGAACTGATGGCAAGAGTTTTGGGATTCCACGAGATCAAAGGGTGGGGAGTCAGTTCAAAACACTTATCCGGTGAAGAACGCATTTTCAGAAACAAAGGAAGATTGCTGCTCCCGGATTCTCCCAAAGGCGTTTTGTGGAATCTTGTTTCACATACCAATATTGATCTGACAGAATATTTCAACAATCTGCCTGATGACACCTATGCCGCAGCTGCGGTGAATGTAACTCCGGAATGTCTGGAACAATTCATCAACACCGATAAGCTGCTCGCAGAAAACACAAAACAGCTCTGCCAACTCTTTTTTCAGCTTTCGCCGCAGGCTGTGTTGAAAAATATCTCAGGCGTATGGCGCGCCGTGATCGTTTGTGATGAAGCAAACAATTTGGACAACTTTCACGGGATCCACGGAGCTCTGACAATCCCGGACAAGCAGGGCAAACTCTTTGCCGCCCTTGTTTCAAAATTGAAATTTATGTCTGCTTTTCAAATCGATCAGCAGAAAAAACTTATAAAATTCCCTGCCGTTCAGGGATATGCTTTTGCCCCTGTCATCCGGGGAGGCAATGAGAACATCACCATTTTCACCTCTCCCGGAGCTGCCTTACGGACAGCCCCTTTGAGCAGTTTTCCTCAGCGCAGTGCGTTTCTGTCTGCGTGGCAGAAGCGTCTCGTTCCTGTGGGCGTTGCAGCTTTTTATATACGTAACGCGGTGACTGATGTTGCATCAAAAAATCTTGATACCGCAACAGAACGTCCTTCCTGGCAGGTGCTCAAAAGGCTGAATGACGGCTTTTTAAGTACCGACCTCACTTTCTGCAGTCTGAATGAACACATTACCCGTACAGCGGTGATCTTGCCGCTGCAATTTTTCTTTGATATCTTTTTGGCTCCGCAACAGCCTCTCCGCAAACAGAATTCCGGAGTGCAGGCACCTCAAAAACGATCTGTAAAAGTTCAGACTGCGTCCTCAAAACACCGTCAGCCCCCCTGTCTGGAAGGCATTTCAAAAGCAGGCAAGGCTCTTGTTGCGGCAGCCAATAAAAACAAGCAATGGCCGGTTTACGGTATCGCCGGACTCAGACAACTGGTAACTTCCCGGCAGCTTGACCGCCGTTTGCTCTGTTGCCCTCTGGTAAAACCACAAGGAAGTGCAGAACAGCTCTTAAGTTATGCCAATTGTCACTACCTTTACTTTGGCAAACCGGGAAACAACTCTCCCAAGACCCCGATCCTTATAGAACTGCCGTTTTTGCACAGAGAATATGTTGCCGTTTTTTATGCTGACGGCAAAGCTGAAAAGATACACCTATCCGGTCAACGTAATGCACGCCGTGCTGTCAGTTATCTGCACACACTCCATTCTTATGAAGAAGAAGAGTTTATGCGTCTGATGCAGCTTGCCGGAGAATTTGACAAGATATTGGAGCTTTGATTAATAATGAACAATGAAAAACAAGAAAATTTTTCTCAGGAATCACCCAAAAAAAATACTGAATCTGCCTTCAGTGAATTTTCCCGTGAAACCGGTATAAGAATCGAACTGCTGCGCCGTTTCATCAACAGACAAACCCGTCAGATGAGAAATGAGACCTGGGGCAAACTTTACCCCTCTCTCAAGGAACTTCTGAGCGAAAGCGACGTTGCAAAGCCCCGCCGGATCGGTCCTGCCTACCGCCGTCACACGGAACTTGTGGAAATGGTCAGCGATCAGAAAGTTCTGTTGGATGTATTTAATGTTCTGCCTGCTGCGGCACAAGCAAATATTGTCTCCCAATGGTGTTCAAAGGTCGAAAGTACGCCCTCTGCCTATACCAGTTTGACAGATGATGAAAACAAACTTATGGGAGCATTTCTTGCGATGCCTCCTGAAGAACGTGAAAAAGAGCTTCTGCAGCTTGTTTCTCGAGCCCGGGCTTTTATTCAAACCCAACGCTGACCCGAAAATATCCTGTTGCAGTCCATTCTTTTTTTTACAAAGATGCCGTAACACGAGACTTTTTTTAACTTGAAGGTATAAAACTTAAATATGCAAAAAACCGGCACAGAGAAGAAACGTTCACTGAAAGAATGTCTGAAGGTCTTTTTTTGCGGAACGATTATGGGAGCTGCGGACGTTGTTCCCGGAGTTTCCGGCGGAACAATGGCCTTTATTCTTGGAATCTACGATGAGCTGCTTGCCTCTATTAAACAGATCTTGAATCTGGAAACCCTCAAGATGGGATGTTCGTTTCAACTCAAAAAGATGTATTCCCGTCTGCCCTGGCCTTTTTTGCTTTCCCTCGGTCTGGGTATTGGTGCGGCAATTCTTCTTTTTTCGGCCCCCATTTCCTGGATGCTCAAGCACCGTCTGGCCCTGATCCTTGCATTCTTTTTCGGCCTTGTTCTGGGCTCGGTCGTTACAGTATGGAACAAAGTGGAACGCTGGAGTTTTGACCGCTATGCTGCATTGCTTTTGGGGGCTGCCGGAGGATTTATTATCGTCGGGCTGCCGGTTCTTGCCTCCCCGCCTGATGGGAAATGGTATCTGGTGCTTTGCGGAGCAGTTGCTGTCTGTGCAATGATCCTGCCCGGAATTTCCGGCAGTTTCATTCTGCTGCTTATGGGAAAATATCAGTACGTTCTTGACGCCGTCAATCAGCTGAAAAAGTTTTCAAATATCACAGAAAATCTTTGTACGCTGCTGCTGTTCTGCCTGGGAATTGTATGCGGAATTTCTGTATTTGTCCGCTTTCTTTCCTGGCTGCTCAAAAAATACAATGATATTACAGTTGCCGTATTGATTGGCTTTATGTTGGGCTCTCTGCGCAAAGTATGGCCGTGGAAGGTTGCAGAAAAAATTGAAAATGCCAATATTATGCCTGACATCAACGCAAACTTTTTTACGGCAGTGATTCTTGCCATTGCGGGATTTTTTCTTGTTCTGGCCATTGAGTATGCGGCAAAGCACCTTGCTCAGCAAAAGAAAGAAATAAACTGATATGGACCCTATTGCCTTTCAACTTGGACCTCTTACCATTCGCTGGTACGGAGTTATGGCAGCCATAGGACTTGTGGCAGCCTCACTGCTCCTCAACTCCAACCGTAAATATACCGGTATGACCAAAGATCAATGTTCCAATGCACTTATGGTGGCGTTGATTGCCGGTATCCTCGGTGCACGGATTTTTTATGTGGTTCAATTTTTTGACCACTACCGGGACAATCTGCTTGGTATTATCCGCATAGATCAGGGAGGACTGGTTTTTTACGGCGGCTTCATACTGGCCTTTGTTTCATTGATCGTTTACAGCCGTATAGCCAAAATCGATCTGGTCAGAATGTTTGACGGCTTTGCTCCGGCAATGGCCGTTGCCCACGCTTTCGGCAGAATCGGCTGTTTTCTCAACTGCTGCTGCTACGGCAAGCCGACTGAACTTTTTATCGGTGTCACCTATCCTGCGGGAAGTGAAGCCTCACTGCGTTACGGAGAAGTTCCCCTGCATCCGGTGCAGCTTTATGAAGCCGGAGAAAATCTGCTTTTTGCAGTTCTCTATTTCTATCTTGTTCGCAAAGCTCCCCGCGGAGTAGCCGTTGCGACCTATCTGCTTTCCTACGGCATACTGCGTTTTATCAACGAGTTTGCCAGAGGAGATCATAAGCTGATTATGAACCTTTTTACCCCGGCCCAGTTGATCGGAGTATTCCTGATCGCAGGGGGTGGGACTATGCTGTTCGTATTCCTGCGTCGCAAGGAGCAGAAAAGTGCAGATTCTTGAATTTACAGTTACTCCTGAGGAAGCCGGAGTTCGTCTTGACCGTGCACTTTCCCGTATGCTCCCTGATTCTTCAAGGACTTTTTTGCAAAAAATCATTAAAGAAGGAGCTGTACAGTGCAACGGGCAAGTTGTACTCGTCCCGCGTACTCCGGTGCAGAAGGGAATGAAAGTCACAGTTGCTCTGCCTGAATTTGCAGCCCCGGCACCTCCTCAGGCAGAGGAGTTTGACTTTCCCATTCTTTATGAAGATGACTCTATGCTGGTCATAGACAAACCCTGGGGAGTCGTTGTCCACCCCGCAGCGGGGAATCAGGAGGGGACCGTTGTCAACGCTCTTTTGGGGCGTTATCCGGCTTTGGCCTCAGAAGCTGCAATCAACAGCCGTCCCGGAATCGTCCACCGCCTTGACAAAGATACTTCCGGTTGTCTGGTCATAGCCAAAACCCCTGAAGCCCAATTTCATCTGGGCAATTCCTTTGCCAACAGAGAGGTATCAAAAACCTATCTGACCATCGTTCGCGGAGTGCCTTCCCGTCCCACAGGCGAGATAGTTACCCTGATCGGTCGTCATCCGGTGAACCGTCAGAAAATGGCAGTTGTGGAGCGCAACGGAAAAACAGCTGTCACCAGCTACCGCATTCTTGGAACCGGTGCAGTCAACAATATTCCCCTGTCTCTCCTGGCAGTCAAAATCGCCACCGGACGGACACATCAAATCAGAGTTCATATGAACCATTTGGGTTTTCCCGTTCTCGGGGATCAGGTTTACGGCGGCAGCAGAAGCAATATTGAAGGTGTAGAGCGGCAGCTTCTTCACGCCTGGAAAATAGAACTTCCACACCCTGAAAGCCGGAAAATGTGCACTTTTAAGGCTGAAATACCTGAAGATTTCCGTAAAGTTTTAGCTTTTTCTGCCATTGACTATGAATTTTAATTTGAATTAAGCTGAATTTATGCTATATTGTTAAACAGCTTGAAAGAGTTATGTTATTCGGGAGCGCATTGTTTTTTATGGACATAGAAAAAGAACAGTTTGGTTTGAAAATCAAAAGATTGCTGAGTGCACGCAATCTGACCCAAAAGGAGTTGGCTGAAGCCTTGGGGATATCTCCGCCGGCTGTCACCTATCTTTTGCGGAACGAGCTGCGTACCACCCCTGAACACTTTGATCGTATAATGGAATTCCTCAGGGCAGATGCTTCAGAAATCAAGGAGCTGCAGAAACTTTGGTTTCTGACTCAGCCGGCCAACAGAAATTCAGAAAATATCAATCTTTTTGCGATCCGCTGTTCCCGGGGGAAATCCCTCGCTGACGTATCCGCCGATACAGGAATTGACATTGAACGTTTGCGTTTCCTTGAAAACAAACCCGGCGCGATCCCGACGCCCGGTGAAACGGCTTTACTGAAAGGACTTTACGGAACTGATAGCGATGCACTTGATGATTTGGATGATGAATTTTCTTCCAAATCAGGAGTTGCAGAAGAAATTGCCGGTGAAATCATTTCCGGCAAAGTGTCACTTCCGGTACTTTCTCTTGAAGTGTTTTCCCGCGCCTCAAGAGCTGGAACTCTTGAGAATTTTTTAGGCGATCTGCCCTTTAACAATGCTCTTTTTGAAATTGCTCCGGAACATCAGAAAAGGGCAAAAGCGGTTTTGTCCTGCCGGGCAGAAGATATCCATTATGGATTTCCGGGGACAGTGCAGCTGCTTCTTGCAGATGCAGATCCTTTGTACTCCGACCATCTTCATATTGGCAAAGGAGCAAGAGGCGGCTTTGCTTTGTGGCAAAAAAGAAAACGTGTATGGCACTACTTCGGCGCAGAACATCCGGAACCCCGCTTGGCCAATACCTGGAGTGTTCCTGTACTGGAACTGAAATTCACCTCTGCACCTTTTAACACAAATTCCGGAAAGAACCGTTGATATTATGTTGGGATTTACAAGTACGGGATGTTTTATTGTAGGAGCCTTTTTCGGCTTTATCGCAGCAGCAGTGCTTGCTGTTGCGTGCGTTTTTTATTTCAATCCGGACATAAAAAACCGGGTTGTCACCCAGGTGGAACAATATTGGGGAAGTATAAAATCCGGTGTTGACGGTTCAATAGATGCCGTCAAGAAAGCTCCGGTTGCTGAACCTTCCCTCTCTGCGCCCCGCAGCTCGCCGGACACTTCATCTGTCATTCGTCAGGCAACGCCTTCCCGGGCGGCGTCTGTGCCGGTTCCCCCCTCCCCTGGAATCCCCAAACCAAAAGAAATAAAAATCAGTTGGTAAGCCGGATTTTTTATCTATCAACAACTCAAAGCAGAAATTTTTGATTATGGAACAATTTGTCAAAGTAACACTTTTAGCATTTCTTCAAGGTCTCACTGAGTTTTTACCCGTCAGCTCAAGCGGTCATCTGGAATTGCTGAGCGCATTATTTAAATTCAAAAACAGCGACAGTCTGACTCTTTCAATATTACTCCACGCAGGTTCCCTTGCTGCGATTGTGATTTTTTACTTCAAAACCCTCTGGGGCTTACTTAAAAAAGAAAATTTCCACATTATCGGATTGATTATACTTGGTTCAATTCCTGCCGGAATTTTCGGAGTAACGCTCAAACTGACCGGATATCACGAAATGATTTCCTCCTCGCTGCCTGTCGTCGGATTCGGATTTCTCATCACAGCGGCCTTGCTGAGACTTTCCACTAAAGAAAAGCTTATCCAGCTGGCTCCCGGCGAAGCTCCCAAAAAACTCTCTGAAATAACCTGCCGTCAGGCTTTGACTGTCGGAGTTGTTCAAGCCATAGCCATTATTCCCGGAATATCCCGTTCAGGCTCGACGATTTCCTGCGGGATCATTACCGGTATTGAACGGGAATCTGCGGCGGCCTTTTCATTTTTACTGGCCCTGCCCGCCATAGGCGGAGCGGCCATACTTGAGCTTTATTCTATGCTCAAAGGCAACAACCCGACCTCAGAACTCTTCTCGATTCCGCTGCTGATCTGGGGAGTCTGCCTCTCTGCAGCAGTCAGCTTTGCAGCTCTTGCGTTGCTGATAAACTTTGTTAAAAAAGGCAAACTTGTCTGGTTTGCCTGGTATCTCAATATTCTCGGTGCAGCAGTACTGCTGCTCTCTGTGGCCGGTATGTTCAAGAAATAACATTGTTGTAAGAAAGATCATTCCTTATGAGCAAACTTTTATTTATCGGGGCTGGCAAGATGGCTTCAGCCATTGCCGGCGGGATTGTCCAGTCCGGCGTATTTTCAGCCGGAGAAATGACCGCTTTTGATATCAATCCCGCAGCGGCGGCAGCCTTTACCGCTGCCACAGGTGTGCCCTGTTCCGCTGCCATAGAAACAGCTCTTGCGGAAGCTGAAAAGGTTTTGATTGCAGTCAAGCCTCAATATCTGGAATCAGCCCTGGCATCTCTCCAAGGGGCATTCGGAGATAAGCTTATTATTTCCATTGTTGCAGGCGTTACCCTTGAGACCCTGGCACATCTTACCGGCAGTAAAAAGCTGATTCGCGTAATGCCCAATACCCCTGCCCTGGTGGGCAAAGGAGCTGCCGCCTTTGCCGGAGGAACCGGCGCGTCGGAAGATGATTTGAAATTTGCGTCCGACATCTTTAATGCAGCAGGGATCGGTCTGCAGGTTCCGGAAAAGCTGCTTGATGCAGTCACGGGCCTTTCCGGAAGCGGTCCTGCTTACGTTTTTGAGTTTATCCAGGCGTTGGCAGACGGCGGCGTTGCCGAAGGTCTCCCCCGGGATATCGCCTTGCAGCTTGCAGCTCAGACAGTTCTTGGTGCTGCAGCAATGGTTCTTGAAACAGGTACACACCCTGCAGTGCTTAAAGATCAGGTAACCAGCCCCGGAGGCACAACTTCAAGAGGCTTGGAAAAGTTGGCAGAAAAAGGATTCTCAGGAACTGTCCTGCAGGCAGTCCGTGCCGCAAGTTCAAGATCAGCAGAATTGGGAAAAAAATAATTATGGACTCCAACAATATTCTGACCGTTGTAATGCCGGTCTATAATGAAGAAAAAACAATTGAATCCATCGTAAAAACTGTTCTTGCCCGCCCGGAAGTGGGGGAATTGATTATTGTAAACGATGCTTCAAAAGATAACTCCTGGGAAAAACTGCAGCTTTTTGCAGACAATCCCAAAGTAAAACTGCTCAATCAGGAGGTCAATCAGGGCAAGGGAGCTGCTTTGATCCGGGGCTTCGGGGAGGCCACGATGCCTTTTGTTATGGTTCAGGATGCAGATTTTGAATACACTCCGGATGACTATCCGGTTGTTCTTGCCCCGCTTTTGGCTGGTAAAGCTGATGTGGTTTACGGCTCCCGTTTTATGGGAACTCCCGGTCAAGTGAGATTCTTCCGTCACGAAATGGGGAATAAATTTCTGACTTTTCTTTCCAATCTTTTTTCAGACATCCACTTGTCTGATATGGAAACCTGTTACAAAGCCTTCAAAAAAGAGGTCATTCAGAATTTGATCCTCACATCAAACCGTTTTGGTATTGAAGTTGAAATGACTGCCAAACTTGCAAAAGCCAAATGTCTCTGTATTTGGGAAGTTCCGATTTCTTACGCTCCCCGTTCCTATAACGAAGGCAAAAAAATCGGTTGGCGTGACGGTTTCGCCGCTTTGTGGCACATTATGCGTTTCAACTGTTTCACCTCTTTGCAGAAGAGCTTGAAAAAGCCCTGGGATGAGGTTTTGAAAAAATAATCTTTCAGATTTCAGGCTGTTGAATTTTCAGCTTTGTTTTTACCCAAATAAAAAACTCTCCCCGACGGGAGAGTTTTTTATTGATGATTTGCGATCTTACCATTTGAAATCCAATTCAAATCCGGCTGTTTTTCCCGGAGCAAGATCAATTCTGTTAAAGACCGGTTCCACCGTGGAAAAGGTGCCGGCATCCCAGAAAATCACACCGTAGGGAACAGATCCCCCCATAGATATATACAGATCGGGCAGGCCGCTGTTTTTGAGAGTAAAGGTTTTAACAGAAGCATTCAAAAACCGTTTGACTTTGTAGGCTTTGTCGATCTGTTCGTCAGCTTTGCCAAAACGGACGATCTTGAGAGCCTGTTCTCTCTCAAAGGAAACGTTGCCGAAATAGGCCTTACCTTGGATATCGGCAAGGTGACGCGGAATATTGTGAAACCGGAAAGCGAACTCAATATTCGCAACATTGTTATTGGTCAAAGAACTTTTCACACTGATATTGCCGGGATTGAAAAAGAAAGTTTTGATGATACGCAATCCGGCAAGAGTGGATTTTTCACGGGGTCCCAAAGTCCGGGTCAGTTCGACTTTGATGCCGCGCGTGCTTTTTTCCATACCGGTGATCTTATAACCTTTGACCACATTAAAAGAAACTTTCAAAGGAGCCCAGAAGCCGTCAGCCCCGAACCCGAGAGAATGTACCAGTTCCTTACCCTTGACCTTGAGCGAGGCGATCCGTGCTCCGGCACCGGGATCAAGCAGAGCGACATAGTCAGGAGCGGTGATCTGCAGATAATCTTTTCCTTTAACATTGACGGCTTTCAGATTCACCTTGGCATTATTCAGTTCATACACAGCCTTGAAATCATTGACAGGATTATCGGCAGATTCCTCATCCAGCATCTTTTTAGCGTATCTTTTTTCCCATTCCATAGCCTTTAAGATTGCGGGAATACGTTTTTTCATCATTCCGTTCAAAGCACTCTGGGGGATCACTTCACCTTTTATCTGCTTACCGGGCAGAATGGTCAAAAGATTCCAGCGCAACGCGCCTGCGTGAACGGTAATCCCTTTGGCAAGTTGTGCTCCGGTAAAGGTTCCGAGAGAATAGTTGTCAGAAGAGTTGACGGTGTAAGTACCTTTTTTATCAAGATCCTTCACAGAAAGTTTTGCAAAAACTTCTCCCTTCTGCCAGAAATTCCCCAGAGCGGCCACCGTATTTTTGCCGTTGCGGTAGGCTTTAAGCTGTACGATTTTCGCAGAAGCAAGTCCGGGCAGACGTTTCTTGAAGTTGCCGCCTTCGCTCCAGAAAGCGGGGAAGAAAGGCTTGGGTACAGGCGTCAGAACCGTCACAGAAGCAGCCTTGCTCAGTTGACCTTTCATAACGATATTTTCGTGCTCAGCAATAATCGTATTGGCTCGTGCCAGAGCATTCCAATAGCGGTGGTCGTAGCCCCGGGGGAAATAGTAACCAAAAGAGCCTTCCCACCCCTGCAGAAAGAAGCACAGAGTTTCAAAGGCAAAAGCTTCAGGTTCCGTCACCCAGGTGCCGCACTGGAATCCGTGAGGCAGAGCAATCAGTTTGGGCCGTTTGGCAGGATTTTTGATATAGCGTTTAAGAAACTTTTTATTGTCGTCAGCTGCGGTAAAAGTGATCAAATGGATTCCGGGATAGTAAGTATATTTTTCAGTAAAACTGCTGAAAATGTAAGGTCCCCAAGGCTCAAGCCAGGGCAGTTCTGCCATATAATCCAAAGGTGAATACTGACCGTAACCTTTTTTGTCAGATTCAACAAGCTGACTCCAGGCGATCTCAGGCATAAAATGGGAGTCTTTACCCGCCTTTTTACCCAGAGCATTGATATCTTTTTCAAGGGTGACAATAAGTCTGCCGTGCTGCCAGGAACGGAATTTGATCCAGCTTTCCCGGTAAGTGTCAATAATCATCCGGGGCCATTTGGCACGGATATCTTCAGGTTTTGCCTTGCCCTTCATATAAATCACAAATTCTTCACGGCAACGATCGCAGAAACAGCCTTTGAAGTCGAGATAATAAGGCTCCCAGTTGGGCATAATCTGATCGGCAAGATCATTTTTGACCAACATATCTTCCAGCATCCCCAGCACTTCATTCCTGTAAAACGTCCCTCTTTTGTAGACTTCGACAGGACAGGTCTTGAAATTGCCGCGTTTGAAAGGCGTGCCGTCGATCTGGCGGAAATAAGATTCAGGAGTCCGGTTGCGTGCTCCGCCCAAACGGTAACCGTTGCAAAGCAAATGGGGCTGGACATAGCGGGCCATTCCCACAGTTTTTACACTTTTTTTCAAATTGTTGTTGCCCCCGTGAAGAGCATTAAGGCCCGTCCGGTTGAGAAAATCTCTGATGACTGGCAGTTTATCTGAAGGCAGATTGAATTCGTGAACGACCTGTACACCGGAAACATAATTCTTGGGACGTTTGCCCTGCAAAGGCGCAATGACCTTGAGATTGAGTGTTTTTACATCACTTTTCCAATTGCCTTCAGAGAGCTGATATTCAAGGGGATAAAGTGTCTCAGACTTGCTGATTTCAGGAATCAGCGTTACAGAGGGACAGGACCACATACCGTAGCCGTCTTTGGGCATACCGGCAACAAAAGACTGGATATTGAAAACCGCCGTACTGGAGTTATCGGGATTTTTCTTCAAAGAAACCAAAGTATTTTTTTCATTCCCTGAATGAAGTTTGAACCCGGCAGGAATTTTCACTGTCATCAGCAGTTTTTTGTATTTGACCCGCTTTTCATTCTGCATCTCAAAAACAATGGTTCCCGGCTGTTTTTCACCGATGCACCAGGTATTATCCAAAAAAGTCCAGGGCGTAACATAAGCAACAGCACCGGCTTTTATCTCATTTTTGATCAGCTGCACATCGTCAATAAAAATCTGCCCCTGTCCATAAAGCGTTAAGTTGATATCCAATCGGGGCGTATGAGCAGGAGCCACAAAGGAAAGAGAACGCACCTCATAATCCCGTGAAACAGAAACTGCGTGATTGATGGAAGCACGGTTCTTTTTAAGACCTTTCCAGATACCGGGCTTCTTATTGTAAAAGTGGATAAAGGTTCTAAAACTGTTGATTCCGGCAGATTTCCCGGTCTTTCCTTTGACCTTGAATATCAGGGTATACTTGACAGGTTCAGCAGAATCCTCAATTCCGACGATTTGATTGAAAGAATTACTCATCCAGGGATTGCCGTCGGAATCCTGCAGTGCAGCAAGGGTATCCGGAGAATAGATCACTGCACACGCAGAGCCATTGACGCCGCCTTTGGGATCAATATAACGGCGTTGTCCGGCAAAAATTTTTTTCTTATGTTCAGGACCTTTAAGGGATTTGCTCCAGACATAAGAGCCGCCGTACCAGGGGGAACCTTTTTTATGAAAGATATCTTTTCCCTCAAAATCCCCGGAACGCAAAAGATTTTTCACCTCTTTTCCTGCGGCACTTGCTCCTTTGAGCAGATTCAGATCCACCGACACGCCGCCGGGATCAAGAGAAAATACAGTCATTGTCAGAAAGAGCAATGCCGCTGTCATAAAAATTTTCATACTTTCAAACTTTCCTTCTTTAATAAAATTGAATCACAATTTGTCAATGTTTGATCATTTTACCGGAACTTAAGATAATATAGCACTCTAAAAAAATCCTGTCAACTCCATTGGATATTTTTCACTCTTAAAAGTTCAAGCAATTGCCAGTATTCATACCGTGTTATCTCAATGGCTCCGAACTGGGCAAGTGTCGGCGTCACCATCTGTATATCCACCAATTCCACGCCTCTCTGCCTGAGAAACTCAAACATTCCTGCCAAAGCGAACTTTGAAGCACAGCTCTCTTTGAAAAACATACTTTCGCCGCAAAACACGCCTCCCACGTGCACACCGTACAAACCGCCGATAAGTTCATCTTTTTCGTTGTAAGTCTCAAAACTGTGTGCTTTTCCCTGACGGTGAAACGCTTTATATGCACGGCGCATATTGGGAGTGATCCAAGTCCCCCCCTGCCCCGGGCGGAAAGCTGCGGCACATTCGTCAATGACCCGATCAAAAGCGGTGTCGGTTTTCAGAAGCCAGTTTTTCTTTTTCAGCTCTTTCCGGGTACCGTGGGGGACGTGGTAATCTGAGATCCTGACCACACCTCTGACAGGGGGAGAAAACCATAATATTGCTTTTTCATCCTCGGGCCACGGGAAAACACCGTGATTATAAGCATCTTCAAGCATAACGGTATCAAGGTCATCACTCCAACCGGCGAAACCGTACTCATCTTCGGGAGCAGGAGGTGTAAAAATGGAATCACTCCAATCCATAATGATAATTTGAATCCTTTTCGTTTGGCTGCTGTCACTGTTACATAAAATACCCTCCTTTTCCTGTCAATGCAAGAACTTTGCTGAGGGTTTTTCTATTATTTTGCATAAAGAAGCTCTTTTTTCTTGAAAAAGAGCTGACAATGCTGTAAATTATAAAAAAGGAGTTTTCTGTTATGCTTGATCCGAGAGTTATTGATTACATCAACCGTATGGACCGCTTTGCAGCGGCAAATAATATTCAACTGACTAAAGTCGAGCCGGGCTACGCTGAGGCTGAGCTTGTTATCACTGAAGCAATGCTCAACGGCAACAATGTAGTCCAGGGCGGAGCGATTTTTACTCTGGCGGATATCGCCTTTGCCGGAGCAGCCAATTCTGAAAATGCAGGAATGGTGACTCAAAGTGCAAATCTGACATTTCTCCGTCCCGGCGACGGCACAAAACTCTTTGCAACGGCCCGGGTCATCCACCGGGGACGGACCACCGGACTTTACGCCGTGGAGATCCGCAATGACCGGGGAAAACTCGTCGCCTCAGGACAAATGAATGGCTTTTCCACAGGGAAAGCTCTCGTTGAGGAGTAAGTATGTTAAAAAGAAGTCTACTGCTCTTATTTGTGCTGCTGACACTGCCGATTGCAGCAGCACCCAAGGGGAATTCCTCCCCCAAATTCGCTCCGCCGCCTATCGTTATGAATGTTTCTCAAGAGCGTCCGCAGGTGGCTGAAACGGGTGAATTCTCCTCACTGCCCATTGCCCTTTCTCAACAGTCTAAGGTTAAATTGTCTGCTTCAAGTGCAGCTGCATTGCTCACTGAAAAAGGCAAGCAGTTCAGTTGGAAGCCTTCGCCCCGCTTATCCAGTACCATCAGAAATGCAGACCTGACAGGAGCTGTCCTCTCTGCTGACGGGACCCTTGTTGTGATTTCAGAAAGGATCGGCGGAGAAGAAAAACCCAACTCCACCCGCTTCATTCTTTTCAATGTTCCCAACCGGACTATCGCAGGGGGCTTTGTCATCAAAGAAGCCCTTATTGATACGATTTCCTTTGTGCCCGGAAGTAAAACGGAGCTCATAGGTATCCGTCGCAGTTCAACTCATTTCGGCACCAAAGGGGCATTAGTCAGACTCAATCTCAGTCACAGAGAGATTATGGACTATGTTGAATCTCCCGCCCGGGAATTCACTTCATACGCCTGGGGGGCAAACGGAAAAATTTTCTGTACAACAACTGATTCCGGAGAAATTCTGGCATACGATCCCGACAACCTGAGCGGCACTCCCAAAAGAATAAAAAGTCATTTAAGCTCACCTAAAGTATGTGCTGCAGGAAAAGATATGATCGCCTACGGAACAGAAGGCATAGAAATACTCCGTAACGGTCAGGAAAATAAAAAAGAAACAGCAAATTTTTTCAAAGCACCGGAACGCTTCAGCTGCCTCAAAGCCACAGTTGTCGATCCCCGGTTGCCGGCAGTAATTTTCTCAGGTAATTTTGAGGAGGATTGCTGGTACTTCATAGGCAATACCTGCAAAAAACTGAAGTCCCGTGTTTCCGGAGTACAGAGCTGGGACAGCCTCAACAAGCTGCTTTTTATTGAACTTGCGGCCAATGCCAAAGTTGCAATCTTTCAGATGCCGGAAGCAAGAGAAAATGCAAAACCCGCCGCCCCCAACCGTCTGAAACCCGCCAATCGCAATCACAGCTTTGCTTTATTGTCGGTTCCGGCACTTAAAAACAATATGGTCCAGATCGACAACCGGGGCAATGTTTTTCTGCTGGATTACAGCAAGATGGGACGTTGGAAAAAATATTCTGTTTACGTTGCGGATCAGGCCGGATTCCGCAATTGATCATACTCAAAAAAGATCGTTTGCAAACGACAGGGAAAAAAATTATGCCTATTTTTAACTACAAATGCAACAAATGCGGCAAAGTTTTTGAGACTTTGCTTAAGAGCCGTTCCGCCCAGGCAGAATGTCCGGAATGCGGCAGTACCGAACTTACCCCTGCTCCCAACCGGATCAGCGTGGGCCACTCAACTTCCAACACCTGCCCTGCTCAGGCAATGTGCCCCGGTGCTTCAGCCGGCGGCTGCGGCTGTGCAGGAGGATGCTGCGGACACAAGCACTGAAAAAAATATGAATAAACAGGAACTTATGAAACAGCTGGAACGCTGCGGAATGCGTCCCGGCAGAGGATTGGGGCAGAACTTTCTGCTTGACAAAAATCTTCTTGAATGGATCGTCCGGAAGGCCGCACCCCAAAAGGATGAACATATCCTTGAAGTGGGCCCCGGTTTCGGAGCTTTGACTGAACTTCTCATTGCAACAGGAGCAAAGGTCACTGCAGTAGAATATGACCACCGGATCGCAGAACACCTGCGCAGCCGTTTTGCGGGGGCGGATAATTTGCGTCTGGTCGAAGCTGATGCCTGCAAAGTGGATTACAGTGAACTTTTCCCGGACAACACCCCTTTCCGCTGTGTTGCCAATCTGCCTTATGCCATCAGCACGGTTTTCATTGCCAAGCTCTGCCAGCTTGACAATGGTCCGTCGTCGATGCTTTTTATGCTTCAAAAGGAAATGGGTGAACGCTTGGCCTCACCGTGCAACTGTAAATCCTACGGAGCATTGACGGTCACGACCCAAAGCATCTATGATGTGGTTCTCGAAAAAATCGTTCCGCCGGAAGTTTTTTATCCGCCGCCGGAAGTGGATTCTGCGCTTGTTTCCTTTGCCCGGCACGATAAATATGCTCTTGACAGTGAAGCTAAAAAACATCTTTCCACAATGGTGCGGCTTCTTTTCAATCAGCGGCGCAAGCAAATGGGGAAAGTTCTCTGCAACGGCTACCCCAAAGAAAAGGTACAAAGTGTCCTTGCCGCAATGGATATCCCCGCCACGGAACGCCCCGACAAGGTCCCGGTGGAAAAACTTGTAAAAATGAGCGAACTTTTTTATCAGAAGTAATCGTGCTTTTAAGCAAAAATGCACTGTCCGGCAAAAAACGGACAGTGCGTTTTTTATTCTTTCCGGCACTCTCTCTGCTGCAAGAATAATCAACTTTTTCTTTTACATAAAGAGGAGTAACGCAAATTAAGATTTATTTTCCTCACCGTACAGTTCGGAAAGAATATCCTCTGCTGTGCGAGTTGAAGCTTCAATACACAGTTTTTTTATTGTACGCTTTCGATATTCGACAGGATCATACTGATAACAGCCAACACACCCGATTTTTTCATCATAATGCTCATCTCCCTCGTAAAATGCATAGGGATTTCCGGCAATATTCTTAGCATTCCAACGCAAGTTTGTTTCCTTGCATCTCTTGCAAATTTGCCGCTTTGCATCGTTGGCAGCCTTGCACAGCGGCTGAAAATCCGCCGAACGCTGCTCGGCAGGATTTGAAACCCGCGGATCATTTTTCCTGCCGTCTTTGTGATCGACTTCGATTTGAGTATTGACACTGGATCCCTGCACGCCAAGCATAACGCAGTTGCGTTCTCTTATATCCCTAGCGATATCCGGCCTGATTGTCTGAGAAAATCCATTTTGCTCATTAAATCCATTCAAGCGGATTGCTATAATTCCTTGCCCCTTTCGTTGTCGTTGAACCTCAATTACATATTGTTTTTCCAATGCACTGCCCTTACGCCCCCAACTGAAACCGTTTCCGAGCTTCAACGCCGCATATTCTCCGCTAAACTCTGAAACATCGACCCAACGGCTGATTCCTTGGCTGTCAGGCTTTGCAAGTTCAATAAAAAGTTCTTTCTTTGACATAATTATTTCTCCAATTCTTCTGCAGAACAACGAATCGCCAAACCGATCGCTTTTCCCAAGTATGGCGGAACAGCATTACCGATTTGCACCAACTGCTTATTTTTCTTACCCATAAAAATAAAATCATCAGGGAAGGACTGTAATCTTGCCATCTCCCGTGCAGTGAGTACACGCGGCAAACGGGGATGGATATTCACTCCCCCATGATTTTCTTTTATCGTACAAGACGGTGCATTCCATGGGCACTTTTTCCATGCGTCTGAATACCCCTTATACAAACTTTCCCCCTCTTTCAATTGCTGCATCCGTTCGACCATATCCGGACGATGTTTGGTGGGCTGGTGATTGAATCCTTCATCCTCAGGATGTGTCATAAGATCAGCAATTGCCTCCCCGGTTGTAATATACGCTTCAGGCAAAAGGATCGGCTGAGGATGATAATTCTTTTTTCCGATGCGGTTACCGATAAATATGACCCTTTCCCGGGTCTGCGGGGTATAGTAATCTGCCGCACAAAGAGTTGTAACGTTGATGGAATAACCGATTTTTTTGAAATCCGCTATAATCTTTTGCTCAACAGCTCCATTGAGCATACTGCGAAGACCTTTGACATTTTCACATAAAACAAAGTCCGGCTGCAGATTTTGTACTATCTCAATCAATTCCAGATACAATGAGTTACGGGGATCATCAACAATGCGGTTCCCTGCCATACTGAATCCCTGACAGGGAAATCCTCCTGCAACGACATTCAAATTTCTGCCGTTCAATTGAGCTTGAACTGTATCATAAAACTTTTGCTTATTTTCTGCAAGTTTTATGTCTCCGTTAATAAACGGATGCTCAAAATTTCTTTCATATGTCATTCCGGCTTCATCAAACCAATCCAATCCGCAGATACCGGATAAACCGGCCATTTCCAATCCTTTGCTCAACCCTCCGGCTCCACAAAACAAATCCACATAGGTCAACGAGGATTTTCCGGGATTTTCCCAATATTTACTGATATCCACCCAATTGACATCATCAACTTTTCGTACCTGAGAGCGTTTACTTTTTGAGGGCAGTATCGGCTCTCCGAAAAGATCATATTCAATATCTTCAAGTTCAACATCCAAAGAAAAATTTTCCAATGCCTTTCGGGAAATAGAATAACTGGAACCATTTTTCACTGCAGCAAGCACGCCACTGGCGACAAATCGGCGCACAGCTTTTTGACTCAAATCAAGCTGTTCAGCCACTTCTGCAATGGAGTAAAATTCATTCTGTTCCATAACCGCCCCTTATATTGAGATGCTTTTTCCGGTAATATATCATTGGCAACCTATCTTTTCAAGGTTTTTTTCAAAAGTTTTCACAAAATATCATCAGGGAAAAATTGTCAGACAAAACTTTTGACAAAGCGGATTTCAAGTTCAATATCCTCTTTGAAAACCTGCATTTTTTCCAGAAGTTTTGCCTTTGTTGCTTCTTCTGAAACCTTGTACCTGTGGGGAATAAGCAAATGGAAATCAAGTTTTCGGACTGTTCCATCGTCATCTTTGTCCAGCCTGAAATCATATACTTTCATTTCAGAATCAAATCCGGCCACCGTATTTTCCAAACGGCTCCGCCAGTAAATGATCTCCGGATTGTTCTTGTCGTGAGGATCTCCGTGCAAAAGCAAATGTACCGAGTGCTCCCGGGCAACACGGATTTCGGCCTGCTCAAGTATATCGTGGCCGGAGGCCCTGTCTCCTTCACAGGAAATTTCCGCGTGAGCAGTGACAAAATAGGAATTCTCACCATAATTGTGTACGATAATATCGTGCACACCATCGATCCCGGGACACAGCAATATGGTTTGCTTGATCTTTTCCACCAAATCCCTGTCCGGAGATTCCCCCAGAAGTTTGCTGACAGTATCCTTGAGGACATTCCCTCCTGCCCACAGAATCATCAATGCAACAACGATCCCGGCACAGCCGTCCACTGGAAATGTTGTGTAACGGGACGCAATAAGAGAACCGACAACGATCAATGTCCCCAGACAATCACTCAAACTGTCATAGGCGGCAGCTTTCACAACACCTGAATTGATAAGAGTACTTACCCGGCTGTAAAAGAAAAACATCCAACACTTGACTCCTATGGTCGCACTCAGAATGATGATCGTCACTATATCTGCCCGGAATGAAGAAGGCTGAAAAAGCGAAACAAGTGAATCTTTGAGAAAACTCAACCCCAACACCATAACCAGCAAAGCAACAATGACTCCCGCCACATATTCAGTTCTGCCGTGTCCGAAAGGGTGCTCTGCATCAGGAGGCTGAGCAGCAAGATGAAATCCGGCAATGGTAATAATGCCGGAACCCGCATCTGAAAGATTGTTCAAAGCCTCTGCCGCAACAGCAATACTGCCCGATGTTACAGCAAGAACGATCTTGACCACGATCAGCAGCACATTACATACGATCCCGGTCATACCGCTGACGATGCCGCAACGTACACGGGTCCGGGCATCCAGATTCCCGTCAAATTTCCCCAGAGAGAGTTTGAGTATAAGAGAAGTAAGCATTTGTCACATATCTTTCTCTGTACATTTTTTAAGCAATATCTTTCTGAAATGCTCTTGCTGTTCCGGAATTTTCCGATAGGGTCAATTTTTATTTGCCGTCAAGCATATTCATTTTTTTGCCGACTACAAATGTTCCGATATTATCTCCCGCCACATTGCAGGCTGTTTCAACCATATCCAGCAATGGATTGATCCCCAATGCCAGAGCCACGATGGTGGCCGTTTGGGGAGCTGTAAGATTAATAGCGTCAAGCACCAGAAACAAAAGGAAAATACTCCCTCCGGGAACGCCGCCGGCCCCCACAGAAGCAAATACCACACTTAACACCAGCAGAAAGATTTGAGTCACTGTCAGATCAAAACCGAACATATTGGCTGCAAGTACCGCAAAAACCGGCAGATGAATACACACTCCGTCCATATTAACGGTCGCTCCGAGAGATAATGTAAAACTTGACAACTCTTTGCGGACACGGAATTTTTCTTCCACAGTCCGCAACGAAACCGGCAAGGTCGCAGCACTGGAACGGGTCACAAACGCTGTCAGGATCGGCTCTCTCAAAGCCCAGACAACAGGATAAGGATTTACCCGGCAAAGAGCCCAAATCATCAGCGGATAGCAAACTCCGATCATCAGGAGGACTCCCAGGATCACGCATCCGGCAACCTGCAGATAAGATTGAAAAAGCGTGATTCCGTATGCAGCAAAACTGCAGGCAGTCAACGCAAAAATACCCACCGGGAAATAAGCCATTATCCATTCGATCATCTTAAAAATGGCATATTGGCATCCTTGACACACTTCAAGCATCGTTTCCAAAGCCTTTTTCACTTTTTCATCTTTGGTGGTATCAAGCACGATCCTCGCCGCCAACCCGAAAAGAATGGCAAAAACGATCACCGCAAGAAAGTTGCCCTCAGCAAGAGCCTTGAAAGGATTGCTGAATAAACTGTACAGCAAATTAACCAACGCATTGCCCCCGTCCGCAGAAGCCACTTTCATTGATTCAACCTGCTTCATCATACCGGAAGCCATTTTTTCAGCAGACTGGAGTGTCGGATTTAAGATGATTGCAACGACAGTTCCAAAAATTGCCGCATAAAGAGATGTGAAAAAATACCAGCCGCAAACCCCAAGCCCCATTTTTCCGAAAGACTTTGCCGGCATCGTCGCAGCACCGCACACCAAGGAAAAAAAGATTATGGGAATGACGATCATTTTAAGCATATTGACCAGAACATTGCCGAAAGGAGATATGACAGCAATGATCTTATCAAGCATTGCACTGTGACTCAATCCGAATTGATACAGGGCAAGTCCGGCAAGACATCCCAAGATAAATCCTGCAAGGTTCAAGTAGATCAAAGGAATTTTACGACCAAAGAGTTTCATTTTCCCACTTCTTTCTGTTATTTTAAAATTACGTGCGTATAATATACATCAAGGCACACCGCATTGCAATTCAAAAACAGTGAAAAGCAGCAGGATATTCTTCCCGGTTCAAAGTGTTCCCGTACCTGCAATCTTTTTTTGTGCTTCAAGTTCAGAAGAAAGACGTCCCCCCCCTTCCGGCAGTAATGCTCTTTTTTATTCTTTCCATTCCATACGGATATTGTAATATTGTTCCCAGTCACCGCCATAGCTGGGCAGCAGCTCAAGAATATATCCGGAACCGGGAATTTTTGCGGCTTCCGGAAAATATTTTTTGATTTTCGTTTTGACAACTTCTCCCCGGGGCGCATCTGTAACCAGATCAACGATATCATAAGAAGTTGCTTCTTTTATGGTATCACTCCAGCTTTTTGGCAGCCGGGTCCCTGAATGCCAGCCTGATTTGTTATAAACGGTAAATGTGGCAATCCCGTTGTTGAGTTTGAAATTCCGTATGGCATAAGAGCCGATGAACCATTCTACTTCCCCCAGTTCTCCGGTTGCGGTTTTGCTTCCGGTGAAAGACCAGCCGCTGGGAATCTGACCAGTTTTGAAATAGGCAGCTTTCACCTCTTTCATACTGAAAGATTCTGCGATATCTTTGGATTCCGGTGAATCAACAGGAAAATGTATGGGATTAAGTCCCTTTTCAAAGAACCACATCCACGTCATCTTGAGCCAATTGGCTTTATTGTCCGTATTCCGGGGCGGCTTCGGAATCTTGTAACGGTAGACATTGATGATTTTCTGGATAATCGTGTCGTAATTTCCGCCTGCAAATGCCGGAGTGCGTTTGGTCTCTGCAAACTCAATGGGGATCATCGCAGTTTGGGCTTCATCAGCCGTTGCTGCCCGCCAGCGGCAGCGGCAATTCGGATGCAGCGGCAAAACAGGTTTTGCCGGGTCATCATCACTGAAAACTTTGCCGTCAAAACTGCTGCACCGCTCGCAGGTCGAACTGCTTTTTTCTGAAATAAAACGCCAATACGCTGTTGCTGTTGTTTCAGCGATCCTGCCTGTGATCAGATCAATATTCATCTTTTTTTCCTTTCACTGTTGTTTCAGGAGGAACACGATCCCTCCTTCCACAATACAAAGTTTTTGTCAGGAAAAAAATTTCAAAAAAGAATATTGAAACAGAAAAATTAAAGTTTTTTATTCTGCCATTTTCCGTAAAGCAAAAAGAGCAGACTTAACAATGCCGTGATCCCCTGATACATTATCTCCGTCGACCAGGCAACTGCAGGAGTCGGACGGCATTTTACGATGACAAACCAGACAAACACAGCATAGAAAATAAGGTTTATAAACTCTATTGCCACTGTCGTTTTGACCGCCCCCGTACCCGAAACAGTATTAAAAAGAATGAAGGCAAAAATCTGAATAAAACTGGCACAACTCATAACATAGGTCACATCAATTGATGCAGAAATCAATTCGGGATTGTCCGTATAGATCCGCAAAGAAAGCTCCGGAAAGATAACATAAAACAACAAAAGCGGCGTAACCAACAGCACTGCGGACACCATAATCTTGTTGACAAGCCGCCAGACTTGAGAAATTTTCCCTTCTCCTATCAAGTTGCTGACCAGAGAATTTGCCGCTGTTGCAAATGCGTGGATAATAATAAAAGGCAACGCCGACAACGTCCGTGCCAGGTTGATTACAGCCAGCGGCCTCTCACCCAGATATTCCACGGCAACAAAGAAGAAGAACCATACCCCCACCGCAAGAAAAGGCTGAAGCATCATCCAGCAGGAAACAGAAAATACCTTTTTCAATATTCCCGGATTGACCAGAGCAGCAATATGCTCAAACCCGTATTTTTTCAAATCCACGAATTTCAAAGTGTAGAATACATAGAATCCTAAAGCAATGACTTCAGAGATCGTTGAGGCAAGAGCAGCCCCGCCGATCCCCATTTCAGGCATTCCATACTTACCGAAAATCAGTCCGTAATTCAGCACGATATTGGAAAGCACCATTACAATGGAACTGTATGTCAATATGCGGGTTTGGGCGATTCCCACATAAAAGGCCCGGAATATGGCCGAACCGAAAACAAACAGCAATCCCCAGACCCGCCAGTCAAGATATTCTATCGTCGCCTTGCAAATTGCCGGCGACTGGATCAGATGGGGCAAAAACACAGGTGAAAGAAATTTTATGCCCAATATCAATATAAGAGAGAGAACAAGAAGAAAGAATCCTCCGGCATAACAGATCTTTCCGATTTCAGCAAATTCCTTTTCGCCATTCCTGCGGGCGATCAGGATTTGAGCTCCGAAACTGAACCCGGTTCCCAGAACAAAAAAAGCCAGAAAATAGACCATTCCCAAGGCCGAAGCCCCCAGAGCAACTTCACTGACACGCCCCAGAAAAGCCGTATCGGTCATACCGATAACGTGCTCCATAAGCATACTTACCAATATGGGAAGCGTAACTGCACTTATTTTTTTATAGGAATAACATCCTTTTGCATCAAATTCAACCGTTTTTTCCATTTCAGATCCCTGTTTTATGTCAAGGTTATAATATACACTTCAAAGGGCACCGATTCAACCGTTTTTCCCTCCAAAAACGAAAATCAAAGCCATAAGCTCAAATATATTCAGAACTTGAAACTGTTCAATATTTCTCCCGGTCCGTTCCTGCCGGCAAACTGTTGTTTGCAATTTTTGTACACCTTGCTTGAAAAAATTTCTGCAAGGAGTATATTAGGTAGAAAGAATACTTGCAGCCCCCAAATATAACAGGAACGGATAATGAAAAACAGTTATTACAGTTATTATCTCGACTCCCCTCTGGTGACAGGGCGGGTATTTGATATTTTTGACGTGTCTCCCGGTGTCGAAGCCAAAGATACGGCCATCTTTTTTATTCACGGGGGCGGCTGGCGGGGCGGTTCCCGATTGAATTACCACACCTTGATGGATGCCTTTTCGGAACGGGGATATATTACAGCGACAACCGATTACCGGCTCAAGGCAAAAAATGCCTTTGAACAGTTGTCAGATATCCGGGAAAGTTTTGATTGTTTTGTTCAATACCTTATTGACCGGGGCAGACCTTGCAATATTTCTGTTCACGCTTCATCAGCGGGGGCACATCTTGCGTCGCTCTTGTGTTGTGCCCTTCCGGGGGAATGCGGCGAGGATATTTCCCGTCTGAAACATCCTGAGATCCGTCCTGTATCAGCAGTGCTTCAATCGACACCTTATGACTTTCTGCCTTATGACTGGCGGATCCCTGACTTCTGGAATGTAATGCAGAACATTGCCGGTGTTCCCTATGAACAAGCTCCTGAAATCTACGAAAAACTCTCCTTGAAAAATTATATCAGAGAGGACAATCCGCCGCTCTTTTTTATGGAAGGGGAATTTGAGCATCTCTTTCCGATTGATCTGAATATGAAGATCGTTCAAAAACACAAAGAAATGAATATCCCCTCCCGGCTCAAGATCTATCCCCAAATGGAACACGGCTTTTTCTTTGAACTCAGACGGCAGATGCAGATCGAGGCTTTTGAGGACAATTGTAAATTTCTTGAAGGAGTTCTGCCAGAGCCTCAGAAGTGAACCGCTCCGAAACATTGTGAACACAGATTTGGCAGTGTGAGTACAAAAAAGATGCGAAAAAGAATGAAACAAAGAGGCTGACTTCCCGTTTTTTCAAACAGCAGGAATCCACTATACAGTTTTTTCCGTGGCTCAATAACGCAGGAAAGAGAGCTATGGCTCTGGCTCACCACGTCAGACAAATCGGTCGGGATATGAACATCCGGAATTATGAAAAGACCGGATGCTCACAGAATCAGGTCGATTCGGAAAAAACTCCTCTCCCGGTAAATCAAATCAATAAAAATTCCCTGATACCATAGAGAGTGTCAGGGGGATTTTTTGCCACATTCCCTGTACGGGAAAGTTTGCAGAAACTCAGCGGCGTTTGAACTGAACTTCCTTTTCGTAGCATTCGATTTCATCCATAAAAGAAATTCCTGCCGGGACGTTATATTGAGCACAAAAATAATCATAGACCGCCCCCAGCGGCAGCTGTTTGAACTCCTCAAGGAGAGCCAGTTTCCGGGTGTTGCCGAATTTCTTTTCCAGTGCAGCCAATTCCTTACCGGGCTGGAGCAAAGCGGAAAGAAGGGCTTTTTGCATATTTCTTGTACCGATCGTCCAAGCCGCAAGCCGGTTGATGGTTGCGTCAAAATAATCAAGTCCGATATGAACTTTTCGGGCCCCATTACGGACGATTTCAGCGGCAATAGCCTGAAGTTCATCGTCAAAAAGCACGACGTGGTCAGAATCCCAGCGGACAGGACGGCTGACGTGAAGCAATATCTCATCAAGGAAACAGAGCACTGAACTGATCTTGTCGCTGATAACTTCAGTGGGATGAAAATGTCCGGAGTCAAGACAGAGCAGAAGATTGTTTTTCACGGCATAAGCAAGATAAAATTCGCTGGACCCCACTGTGCAGCTTTCGACTCCGATGCCGAAAAGTTTGGATTCCACTGCATCACGCATATACTTTGCGGGCAGTTTTTCAGCAAAAAGAGCATCCAGAGATTCCATAAGTCTCATTCTGGCTCCGGCGCGGTCAACTGTTACGTCTTTGAAACCGTCCGGGATCCAGGTGTTCATAATGCAGCATTTGCCCAATTCTTTGCCGATGGCGGCGGAAATCTTGCGGCAGGCAATGCCGTGTTCGATCCAATACTGGCGGATCTTTTTGTCAGGATGTGCCAGCGTCAGATTGTCGGCAGCTTTGGGATGTCCGAAAAAAGTGGGATTGAAATCAAGGCCGCATTGCTGCTGTTTTGCCCAGTCGATCCAGCTTTGAAAGTGGCAGACTTCGATTTTATTGCGTTCAACAGCTTTGTCTGCATCAAGGTAAATGGCGTGCAGATTCAACCGTTTTGCACCGGGAATAAGACGGAAAGCCTGATCGAGATCATTGCGGAGTTCTTCCGGATTCCTGGCTCTGCCGGGATAGTTCCCTGTTGACAGGATCCCCCCGGAAGTACCGCCTGCGTGCTTCTCAAAACCGTTGACATCATCTCCCTGCCAGCAGTGCAGAGAAATGGGGATCGTTGCCAATGCGGCAAGAGCTTTTTCAACATCAATGCCCCATTGGGCATATTGTTCACAAGCAAGTTTGAAATTTTTTTCGATATGTTTCATCGTTCAGACAACTCCTTGAAATGTACAAATCAACAATTTTTTTTAATATACCTCAAAGAATCCGATATGTCAAATCAAAAATTTTTTCTTCCGTCAAATCCTGTTGAAAAAAACGTCCGGAAGTGGTATATTATGTAAATCAAAAAACTGTTTTATGGAGTTTTTTTATTATGGCACTCAACCGCTACAATATGGATATGTGCAACGGTCCCCTCCTTGGGAAAATGATCCGTTATGCGATCCCTCTTGCCCTCACTTATATTCTGCAATTGACATTTCACGCTGCCGACTTGATCATTATCGGCAATTTCGGTTCCTACGAGTCGATGGCCGCCATTGGCACAACCGCCGATTTGGTCAACCTGATAGTCAATATGCTGGTGGGGATTTCAGTCGGAGCCAATGTTCTGGCAGCTCAGTATTATGGGGCTAAAGACAGAAAAAACACCAGCAGGACAATACACACCGCAATGCTTTTTTCAGTTCTGGGCGGTGTGGTAATGGCTTTGCTTGGAATAGTCACCTGTATCCCGGCTTTGCGGATGATCAATGTGCCCTCTGAACTCCTGCCTCAGTCAGCTCTCTATATGAGAATCATTTTTCTCGGATTGCCCTTTTCGATGATCTACAATTTCGGCTGTTCCATTTTAAGAGCAGGCGGAGACACTCAACGTCCTTTGTATTTTCTTATTGCGGCCGGAATATTAAATGTGGCATTGAATCTGCTTTTTGTGGCCGTTTTCAAATGGGATGTCGCGGGTGTTGCTATTGCAACCATTTTTTCCCAGGGGCTTTCCGCTTTTCTTGTATTAAAGGCTATGATGTCGGGACGGGGCTCCAGCCGTTTGATCTTGCGGAATCTGCACATTGATTATCCCACTTTGCGCCGCCTTCTGGCTTATGGCGTTCCTGCCGGGATACAGGGAATCTTCTTTTCTCTTTCCAATATCATCATTCAGGGTGCGATCAATACTTTCGGCTCCCGGGCTATGGCAGGTATGACTGCCACCGTTTGTATGGAATGGCTTTTATATTCTGCCGTCCATTCAGCTCAGCAGACGACCATTGTTTTTGTGGGACAGAATTATGGGGCAAAGCATCCTCAGCGGATCATCCGCAGTTTGTATCTGGGCTTTGCCGGAGCCGCTTTGATCGGTGCTGTACTGGGAACCATTATGACCTGCAGCGGAAGTTTTTTATTGAGCCTTTTCAACTCTGATCCTGAAGTGATCAAATGGGGGTTGCTCCGTATCAAAATCGTTTTCACGACCTACTTTATCTGCGGACTTATGGATGTTGCCGCAGGTGCCTTGAGGGGGTTGGGACACTCTATTATCCCGACAGTATCGGCACTGCTTTTTGCCTGCGGATTCCGGATCATCTGGATCAACACTGTTTTTGAAGCCCACAGGAGTATTGAAGTATTAGCTTTGGCCTATCCTCTGTCGTGGACGATCACGTTTGTTGTAAACGGTCTTTTT
Organism: Lentisphaerota bacterium; assembly: GCA_015061745.1. Classification (GTDB taxonomy): domain Bacteria; phylum Verrucomicrobiota; class Lentisphaeria; order Victivallales; family Victivallaceae; genus UBA1784. The sequence goes on from SUWB01000001.1 coordinate 164,196, forward strand.
CTTTGGTATTTCTGCCGCAAACTGCAGCCCGCCCGGCAAAACGAAGCTTCTTTCATCACGCTGCAGAAGCATTGAAACAGCCAAGGAGTGTTTACTGTGTTTGAAACTTTTACTGAATATTTCCTCCGTTGCGGCAGAGAGAGATTTGAAGCAATCCTTTTTGATATTGACGGGACCCTTTCAGCCGGGGGGAAAGCTCTGCCCGGTGCCCGGGAGCTTCTTTTGCTGCTTGAAGAACAGAAGTTTCCTTACATACTGCTGACCAATGACAGCTGCAATTCCCACAAAGAAAAAGCTGCCATATTGCATAAGGGAAATATTCCTGTTCCGGAAGATAGGATCTATTCCTGCGGAGATGTGCTCAAACTCTGGAAGAAAAATTCTAATTACCAGGGACAACTCCTTTTCCGCTGCGGGAAATTGGGAAATCCGGACTATGCCGAACTTGCCGGAATAAATACCACGAATGATCCGGAACAGCTCCCGCAATGTGCCGGTGTCATCTGGGGGGAAGGCTCTTATGATTGGAAAACGGCAATGGAAGGAGTTTTCAACTTCTACCTTGCCAATCCGCAGGCTCCCCTTATTGTGGTCAATCCTGACAGCTACTGGCCCTCAAGCAGACACAGCGGTATGGGGATCGGCAGCGGTGCTCAGGCAAGATTCATCTGTACGGTACTGCAAGATGCGGGGATCACGGTTGAACCTTTTTATATAGGGAAACCATATCCGCCTGTTTATCAGGGGATTATGGCAGAGCTTTCTGAGCTGCTCGACCGCAGGATCGCTCCTGAAAGAATTGCGATGGTGGGGGATTCTCTTGCTTCTGATATTCAGGGAGCCAATGCTAACGGGTTGTGTTCCTGTCTGGTATTGAGCGGCATAACGACACTTACTCTTGCTGAAGCTGCTCCTGAGCACCGGAAACCGCAGATGATTTTTTCCAGTGTATGATTTTTGCGTAAAATTTCAGAAAAAGCATTTGACATTTGCCGATAAGGTGTTATATTGACAGAATGTTATCTTTTTCAGATAGTTTCTGTCACAGTATAGAGGATGTGTTATGGCAAAAAAACTTTCGGCAAGTTTAGAAGACTACCTTGAAGCGATCGCAGAATTAAGTGCGACCGAAGGCCACGCACATACCAAGGAAATTGCCGATAAACTCGGAGTAAAAATGCCCTCTGTAACTGAAGCTCTGAGACAGCTGACTGAGACGGGGTGTGTTATTTATCAGGCTCACCAGCCGGTACAGTTGACCGATACCGGCAGAGCTGTTGCCAATGAAATCGTCTTGCGTCATCAGGTGCTCAAAAGATTTTTTACGGAAATTCTCGGACTGACTCCGGCCAAAGCAGCTGATACAGCTTGTCATCTTGAACACGTTGTGGATGTGGACACTATTTCACGTTTTGTTATTTTTTCAGATGCTATTTCAGCACGTTCTGATGCCAGAGCTTTGCAAATCCATTTAACGGAAGCTATGAGCAATCTTGAAAAAGAGGATTCAGAAAAGTATTGCACCCTCAAAGAGCTTACTGCAGATGAAACCGCTGTTATCGACCGTTTCAGCCGCAATCTTGCCGATCCCGGCCAATATGGTCTTCAGCCGGGAGATGTTGTGACTCTGAACGGCGTTTCTCTTGACAAAAGCGTTTTCAGAGTTTCCTGCCGGGGCAATTTGCTGGAACTTCCCGTAACTGCTGCTGAAAATATCTGGTGCAAACGTTAAAATTTCTTTTTAAAACAGAAAAAGCTGCTGCAAAAGTTGATCTCTTGCAGCAGCTTCGTTGTTTTATGACGTCAGAGGGCGACAGTTTTGCCGGTTTTTCTGGATTCTTCAGCAGCGAACACCATAAGATGACTTTCGAGGGTTTCATCCACACCGCTGAGGACTTTTGAACGGTCTCCTGTGGCAAGAGCACTGACAAAGGCTTCCATAAGGCCGTAGTCACCGCCGCCGTGGCCGCTGGTGATATTGCCGTCGTTGGCAACGTTGGAGTCATATTCCGTCACCTGATCGGTCAGGAAGTTTTTGACCCAGATCATACGGCTGTCAGTTTTGATGTAGCCTCTTGTTCCGAAAATCCGGGTGATACGGCCTTCGTCATTAAAGGCGGTCATCGTCATTTCAGCAGTACGGTGGTTTTCAAATTCCAAATTGACAGTCTGGTGGTCGACAACATCGTTGTCACAAGCGTAAACACAGCGGCCGTAGGGACCTTCTTTCAGGGCCTTGAGGACGCCTTCAGGGGTCAGGTCGGTGGTGAGCACTGCGGTGGGCCAACAGGTATTCCCTTTGAAAATCCGGTCACGCAGATAGATCTTCATAGCTGAATAGGGACAGAAGGCTTCAACTCCGGCCGGACAATCTGTGCAGCGGTCAGCAGCTCCTTCGGGCTGATTGGCTTTGTTGAAGTGGAAAAGAGAACCGAAAGAGTGAGCGTTCAAACATTTGAACCCCATTACATAACGGAGCCAGTCCAAATCGTGACAGCACTTGGCAAGGAGCATAAAACTTGATTCTTCCTCATTCCGCCAGTTGCCCCGGACAAAGGAGTGGGCCTGATGCCAATGCTGGAGTCCTTCAAGATGCTGAATGGAAACGATATCTCCGATAACACCGGTATTGAGAACCTCTTTCAGTTTGCGGGTGAAAGCTGTATAACGCAGCACGTGGCACACAGCAAAAGTAACATCGGCTTCCTTGACGGCGGCAACGATCCTGCGGCAGGCGTCAGCGGTGGGAGCCATCGGCTTTTCAAGGAGGATATTGTAGCCCAGTTTTGCTGCGGCGATAGCGGGTTCTTCGTGCATTGCATCTTGAGTACAGATCAGAACGGCATCTGCAAATTTGGGACGGGCCAGAACTTCACGCCAGTCACGGAAACGGAGTTCCTCAGGAATATTGTGATCGTCCCCCACCCGGTTGCGGTAAAAATCCCGGGGTTCGGCGCAGGCGACGATCTTGGCCTTTTCGGGGTAATTTTTTACAAAGCCGGCATATCCGGTTCCGCGGGAACCGCAGCCGATCACGATCAATTCAGGTACTTTTGCCATAACGATTATTCCTTAAAAATTATTTTAACGGATGAATCCTTTATTTAATATATCAGTATTTGTACTTTTATTCAAATGTAAAAAGAGTTTTTTTCCGCCTGAGTCCCATTTCAAAGTACAAAACGGACGGACGGGAGTGAGCGTTCAACAAAAGTCGAAACGGAACACTTTTGCTGTTTCCCGGGTATTGTCAAGAGCATCGATGACAAGTTTTATTTCTGAACACTCTTTCTCCACCGGGATCACTGCAAAACGCTGATAATTGTTTTGATTTTCAAAGATCACTTCTCCGTCAATTTCCAGATGAAATCCTTTGACCAGAGCAGCAGGTGGTGCGTAAACTGCGGGAATAAGAGTATAGTTTGAAACCATATTCAAGTGATCCCTGCTCAAGTCTGAGTCAAAAACAATTCTGATCTCTTTGACAAACTGTCTGGAAGAAAGGGTGTAGTTTGCAAAACTTCCTTTCCGGCATTCCCAGGCGTTTGTTTCTGTACCAAGCTGGCGGTCGAGGCCGTTCCGCAACTTTTCGGCCTCTCCTTCCGAACTCTGCAAAGAAGCATTTTTGCAAATTTCTGAAATGTTCCGTTTGAACCCGGGAAGATAGCAGTCATCATCCAAAAGAGTCTGCTGAATGGCTTTTGTATATTTTTCCGCCGCTTCCCGGTTGGAAGCACATTTATTGGCAATCGCGTGGAATACCGTTGTCCCCACCGCCTGTCCCAAAAGAGCACAGGTAGCCATAACACGGGAGGAACTCAAGGCCACGTGAGTGGTGCTGATATTGCGCCCGGCACAGAAAAGATTACTGATATCTGCTGAATACAGAGAACGCAAGGGTATGGTATAGGGCTGTTTGAGTTTGATACAGAGATTTGGAGGACCTGTGTATTCAAAGCCGTCCGGGTGGTGGTCATCGACGGGCCACCCGCCGTAGGCGACAGCATCGTCAAAAATGGTTCCGTCGAGAATATCCTTTTCACTCAGGATGTAATCCCCTGCATAACGGCGGCTCTCTCTCTTGCCGGGAAGAAATCCCACCCAGTCAAGAATCCAGTTGTCAAGACCGTGATCTCCGTGATTTTTCAGATGATCCCAGAGGCCGAAAGCGATTTTCAAAAGTTCGTCCCGAATTTCCTCTGTATCCCGGATCGTGTCCCGGTTGCCCCCCAGTTCAAGATACCAGAAGTTCTGAGATTTGCACATTTTATACCCCCGGGGAGGCAGGGAGTTATCATCAGGATAAACCTTTGCCCAGGCAGGAGGGATGAATTTCTTGGGGGAATCAGTTTCCCTTGCCTGCAGAATGCAGCTCAGCCCCATTGTTTTTCCGTCAGGGGTATCCTGAGCCAGAGATTCATTAAATTCGGACTTGTCTTCCCGTCCCCAGCGGACCCGGGCACCGGTAAGCGGAGCAAGAATACTGTCTCCGGAGCAATCAGCAAAAAACTCTGCTGTCACTTCGTGAAAGGTTTGGGTGGTCTGCTGATAGCCTTTAACAGATTTTATGCGGTTGTTTTCGCAAACAGCTTCCTGACAGGAACAGTTCAAAAGCAAAGTAAGATTTTCCTGAAAACGGACCTTTTCATAAAGAATACTGTCCCAGACAGAATAGCAGGGCGTTGTATTGCGGTAGAGATTTTCAAGCCGTAATTCCTCAATAAGTCCTGTTTCGATCACTCCGGGAGTTCCGCAGACCCACATTCTCACTTCGCTTGAGGCATTGCCGCCTAAAACCGGTCTCTCGTGCATCAGCAGTGTTTTGATACCGTGCCGTGCGGCGGCAATGGCGGCGCACATTCCGGCAAGACCTCCGCCGACAACACAGAACTGGACTTGATGTTTGATGATGTCAAGCATTTGCCCTCTTGTCCTTACTCTTTTTTGTCCTGTTCTGCCCACTGATACTTTTTACGGTCCTCCGGGGTGATTTTACGGATCACCCGTGCCGGATTTCCGGCAACCAGCGTATCAGGGGGCACATCACGGATAACAACAGATCCCGCCGCGACAACGGCGTTATCGCCGATCGTCACACCGCCGATAATAGTGACTGAGCCGCCGATCCAAACATTGTTGCCCACTGTCACAGGGAAAGCATATTCCCAGCCGTCGATGCGGTCTTGCACATCCAAGGGGTGTCCTGCCGCCAGAATCGACACATTGGTAGCGATCCAGACATTATCTCCGAAACGGCAGTAATTGCCGTCCAGAACGATAAAGTTGTAATTGGCAAAGAAGTTTTCGCCGACTTCAATACGGAATCCGTAATCGCATTTGAATGGCGGCAGAATATTGCAATTTTTTCCGATCTTGCCAAAAATCTTTGCAAGGAAGTCCCGCCGTTCCTGCACCTGAGAGGGGCGGAACTGATTGTATTCATAAATAGCATCCTGGATCTTGAAGCGGTAATCAGCCATTTCTGTGGTTGTATTAGGATTGTAAAGCAGTCCTGCTTCTGCTTTTTCCTGCTCAGTCATTCCTCCCGGAACCGGTTTGCAAAGAACGGGTCTGTCTTTCATCGTTATTTTCCTTTCAAGATTCAACAGCAAAATTTTTATTTCTGCTGCAATATTCATTAGAAACAATATTTACAACGGCTTACCAATGCGTGCAAAGGCAGAAACAAGAATAGTACGGATCATTTCTTTATAATCAGCTTCCGGATTTTCCTGAGGATGATAAAGGGAGAAAATCTGGGGGCTCCAGCTTTTTACCGGCTTCAGCCCGGGAATCCCGTTGACTTCAATAATACGCAGACGACCGTCACTGCCCACACGCATATCAGCACGGACGTGGTCCATACACTTCAAAGCCTCAGTGGCCTTGCGGCACAACTCAACAGCTTCGTCAAAGTGTTCATCAGGGATCGAGACCTTGGTCAAACCGACACCCCGCAAATCACTGCGCAATATACGGAACTTTCCGTAATGTGTTTCATCCACAGTAACTTTTCCGGGCAATATTTCCTGATGAGCACCGTTCCCCAGCATCAAAACCGTGTATTCATCACCGGGCAGATACTCTTCGATCAAAGCCCCCTGCCCCAATTCAGAATGGACCCAAGCCACCTGTGCTTCAAGTTCGGTCCGGTCTTTAACCACACTGCGGTCAGAGATTCCCACAGAACGGGATTCTCCATTGGGTTTTACAAAGGCGGGGAAAGGGATATTTTCCGGGATACTCTCCCCGGGATTGACCAAAGCGTGAAATGGAACTGCAACACCGGCTTTTGCCATAATTTCGTGAGTAACAAATTTCAGGATCAGATCCTTCATTGTCTGAGCACTGGAACCGATGTAGGGCATATTACGGACATCCAGCAAATCAGAGATCCACTCGGCATCATCAGGAATCCCCACAATATCCTCCCGTTCAGAGAGGTAATAAAGCGAACTCCAAACCAGATCGCAGCTTGCTTTGTCCATAACATCGTCAAATTCTTTACGGTTGTTGACATAAGCAATGGAACACTTGACACCCAAAGCATTGATCGTATCGTTGAGCACCTCTGTTACAGCCATATTTCCCCAGCCCTGGGCATCACCTCCGGGACCAGTCAGCAATAAAACTTCACGTCTCATAAAAAACTCCTGAAAAGATAAAAATGCGGAAAGGATAGCCCTTTCCGCATTTTCAATATTCCTCTTTGCGAGGGAATTACTTGTCGGTGAGAGCAGCCACGCCGGGGAGCTCTTTGCCTTCCAGGAATTCCAGAGAGGCACCGCCGCCGGTTGAAATGTGGCTCATCTGAGCGGCCATACCGCTCTTATTGACAGCAGCGACACTGTCACCGCCGCCGATAATGGAAACACCGCCGTTGGCTTTGACTTCAGCGACAGCAGCGCAGACGCCCATAGTACCGTTGGCAAATTTTTCCATTTCAAAGCAGCCCATAGGACCGTTCCAGACAACAGTCTTGGCACCCTTGATGGCATCAGCATAGAGCTTGACAGTTTCGGGACCGATATCAAGGCCCATCCAGTCGGCAGGAACTGCGGCGACGGTCTGGGTATTGGCTTCGGGATCAAACTTGTCAGCAGCGATATTATCCACAGGGAGCAGCAGTTTGACGCCGCGTTTTTCGGCATCAGCGATCATTTCTTTGGCATAGTCGATCTGGTCTTCTTCGCAGAGAGACTTACCGATTTCCATACCTTTGGCCTTGAGGAAGGTATAAGCCATACCGCCGCCGATAATCAGAGTATCAACTTTGGTCAGCAGATTGCGGACAACAGCCAGCTTATCAGAAACTTTGGCACCGCCGAGGATGGCAACAAAGGGACGGACAGGATTGTTCACAGCATTGCCGAGGAAAGCGATTTCCTTTTCCATAAGGAATCCGGCAACAGAGATGGGCATATATTTGGCAATGACAGCGGTGGAAGCGTGAGCACGGTGGGCAGTTCCGAAAGCGTCATTACAGAAAATATCACCATAGGAAGCAAGTTTCTTGGCGAGAATCTGCTGTTTTTCTTTCAGTTCAGCTTTGCGGGCCTTGAAAGCGGCATCGTCTTCGCCTTCTTTCTGCTTGGCTTTTGCCTGTTCTTCTTTGTAGTAACGGGTATTTTCGAGCATAACGATGTCACCGGCCTTCATTGCGGCAACAGCAGCATCGGCAGCGGCACAATCATCAACAAAGATCACAGGTCTGGCAAGGAGCTTTTCAAGATAAGCGGCAACGGGTTTCAGAGTGGTATCGGCGGTGATGCCTTTTTCATCGGGACGGCCGAGGTGGCTCATCAGCACGAGGCTTCCGCCCTGTTCGAGAACATATTTGATGGAGGGCAGAGCACCCTGCACACGGGTATCATCTTTGATGACGCCTTCTTTGATGGGCACGTTGAAGTCAACGCGCATAACAACTTTCTTACCCTTGAGATCGACGTCACGGAGAGTCAGTTTGTTCATAATTCTTTACCTCATTTGTATTGGAAGTTAATTGCAAACTAACAAAAAAGGCGGAACATTTCTGCCCGCCTTTTTTGAGGGATAACCCTTGAAGTCATTACTTGCAGATGACACGGGCCATTTCGAGGACCTTGTTGGAGTAGCCCCATTCGTTGTCATACCAGGAGCAGACTTTGACGAAGGTTCCGTCAAGCTGGATACCGGCTTTGGCATCGAAAATGGAGGTACGGGGATCATCGACAAAGTCGGTGGAAACAACAGCTTCATCGGTGTAACCGAGGATGCCCTTGAGTTCGCCGTCAGCAGCTTCTTTCATAGCAGCGCAGATCTGGTCGTAGGTGCATTCGGTGTTGAGTTCGACGGTGAGGTCAACGAAGGAAACGTCGCTGGTGGGAACGCGGACGGACATACCAGTCAGTTTGCCGTTCAGTTCAGGAAGAACTTTGCCCACAGCCTTGGCAGCACCGGTGCTGGAGGGGATCATATTTTCGAGGATACCGCGACCGCCGCGCCAGTCCTTCTTGGAGGGACCGTCAACAGTCTTCTGGGTAGCGGTAGCAGCGTGGATGGTGGTCATCAGACCGCGTTTGATACCGAACTTGTCGTTCAGAACTTTGCTGATGGGAGCCAGGCAGTTGGTGGTGCAGCTGGCGTTGGAGATGATGTCCTGACCGGCATAGGTCTTGTCGTTCACACCGAAGACAAACATAGGAGTAGCGTCTTTGGAGGGAGCGGACATAATAACTTTCTTGGCACCGGCTTCGATGTGCTTGCGGGCCTTGGCATCTTCGAGGAAGAGACCGGTGGATTCGACGACAACGTCAGCGGCAACTTCGTTCCACTTCAGATTGGCGGGATCCATTTCGGCGGTCAGACGGATGACTTTGCCATCGACGACGAGGTTGCCGTCTTTGACCTGGATGTCGTGCTTGAAGATGCCGTGAACGGAGTCATACTTCAGCATATAAGCGAGATAATCAGGTTCCAGGAGGTCATTGATTCCGACGACCTCAATGTCATTGGCGAAATTTTCGACAGCAGCACGGAAAACCATGCGGCCGATACGACCGAATCCGTTGATACCAACTTTGATCATTGTTGCACCTTCTTGATTTTTTGTTTTTATTTTTTTCGGCGGAAATCAATTCCACCTCTTAAACCTTTGTATAATATACAGCCTTTTCTGAAAAAAGTCAAGCTCTTTCAGATATTTTTTTATCCACCTTGCTGATTTTTTCGATTTTCGCTTCAGAAAACAGCGATTCAAAAAGTGATCACATCGCTTGAACCGCAGCAATGTGTTGCGATATCTTCTTCATCATAAGCAGAAAAATAACACTGAAAAATCTTTTCCGGCAGCTGAGCCTGAAGTATTCCGTTATTGAAATCGACTTCTTGTGCTTCCCATTTGCGTTCCCGCCAGTCAGAAACATCCCGGTCGCAAGTGTAGTTGAAAAAGCATTTTTTTATTCCTTTGCCGCACTCAGTCACCCGTGCCTCAATTTTTCCGTCCCGGCAGATGCAATCACTGATTACGGGCAGATTCACTCCGTCTTTAAGGATAAAATCTGCGTATCTCCGGCAGATTTCAAAAGAAAACCCGCAATGTCCGTGACAAAGGTCGTTGATCATACTCCGGTTGCCCAGCATCGCACCGCAGGCTGTGAAGCCGGCTTGAAGTTCCAGAGGAGTCCCCGCCACATCATTTGTACCTGTCACATAATACAAAGGAGCTTTTGCTGCGTGAAGAAATCTGCCGTTGATAAAAGAATCATCTTCTTTGCGGTCGCCGAGATAGATTTGAATAAACCCTTTGAACCGGGGATCAACAGCTGCGATCATCGCACCGTACCAACTGCCCCAGGAAACACCGGCATAAGCGGTCCTATCAGGGGCGACTTCAGGCAGAGACAGCAAAAGGGAGTGAGCAAGGATCAGATTGCTGACATTGGCAATATGAGCTTCAACATCTTCTTTTGAGTGAGTTCTTTCGTCCTTTACGGGTTCTCTTTTCCAGAGGTCGGTGGGTTTTCCGTAACTTTGTTCCAACGGACGGTTGCCATACCAGTCAGGCACGATAACGGCATATCCGTATGACATCCAGAGTTCAGCCACCCAGGCAAGAGCTGTTCCGCCGCCGCCGTGGACAAGGACAATTCCGGGAAATCCTCCGGCAGGAACAGGCCCGGAGGGGATGCCGATATAAGCAAACATCTGTGTCGGCTTGCCTTTTTCGGCAACGCCGTCCAGAATAACGGCCCGCAGCCCGGGATAGTGACTTTCCGAAACTTCATCCTCCCTGTACCGGGGAGGATTTTTCAACGTTTCAAAGTTCCAATATTTTTCTGCGGAATCATTACCGCTGTATCCCGTATCAATTGTCATCTTTCGTCCTGTATATTATTTTTCAGCAAGCAAATTTTTCAAATAAACCTTGCCTTCTTCAAGAGTTGCAAACACCCCGTCCAGCTGGGCTTCAAAACATTTTTTCATCAAGATTCCCAGCTCAGGTCCCGGAGCTATTCCAAGTTCGATGCCGTGTCTCCCGGTCAAAAGGGGTTCAGGCGGAGCGGAAAAGAGCTGTTTTTCTTTGGCAATTTCGGCAATTTTTTGTGCATCTTCCCCTTTTTCCGCCCCCCGGAGCAGGAGACAAAAAAGTTCAACCCCTTTTAATTTCAGAGAAAGACGGCTCACCCTGGAAAAATCCCACAGCGTTTTTTCATTCAAAAGAGGCTCAAACTCCTCTGCGTGAGCAAGAACTTTTCCAATCATTTCAGTTCTGTTCCACAGACGGCGAAAGAAATTTTCCCTGTCTGCCATACAAGCAGCCAAAGCACTTCCCATCAGAACAAGATCTTTCTGCCGGTCGCCGGTTCTGAGTTTGGCACATTCATCAAGCAGCCCAAGAGTCTGCTGCAAAGACTCCTGCGAAAGAGATTCCAATTCGGGATAAAAGCGTATCCACTTGCACTGCTGCAAAAATCTGATCCCTGCCGAAGGGGATTCGCCTTGCAGCAGCAGTTTTTCCCATTCTGTTCCGATACGTTCCACGGCAAGCTCATTCTGATCGAGCGTTGAACATAATGCAACGGTTTCCGGAGCAAAGGAAAAATTCATCCGGGAGGCAAACTGCATTCCACGGAGAACCCGCAGAGGGTCTTCTGAAAAATGGGAACTGACGTGGCGCAGTATTTTCAGTTCCAGATCCCTGACACCGCAGTGAGGGTCGATCAGTTCACACTTCAAGGGATCATACATAATGGCATTGACAGTAAAATCCCTTCTGGCAGCCGCATCGGCAAAACTCAAACCGGGATCGACTTCCACCAGAAATCCCCGGTGTCCGGCTCCTGTTTTATTTTCCCGGCGGGGCAGAGAAATATCAAGTTCAAGGTGCTTGACTTTGATGACGCCGAAACTCATTCCGACGGCGTCCACTTCGCAGACACTCTGCAATAAATCCAACACCTTTTGAGTACTTAAATTGTGTACTTCAAGATCAAGGTCTTTGACCGGTCTGTTCAAAAGGGCATCACGGACAGCACCGCCCACCAGCAAAGCCCGTCCGCCGGCGGCATTAAAAAGTCCGGCAAGTTCCAATACTTTCTGATAGAGTTTGCCGGAACGTTCTGACTCAAAAAGTCTCATTTCACCTCAGAGACAGAAAGATTGCGGACCTCGACATCAGCTTTACCCGTTCCGGGGAAAATGATGACCCCGGCCTGAGCAGTCCCCACCCGCCAGGAAGAAGTGAATCCGGGCAAACCTTCACGCAGAATGCCCTGGATCGTACAGGAAATTTTTTTCCATTCTTTTCCGGGTCTGATCAGCCCCGCAACATAACGGTAAGCCGCTCCGTCGCGATGATTACGCACGGCAGTCCCCGCGGGATAATCCCTGGTAACAGGTACCCTGAGAGTTACTTCCCAGCAATTTTCACTCTTTTTGAGACCGGTCAGGCGGAAACACGCCATATTGGGCAAATCAGAAAGATCTTTCTTTGTCCCAAAAGCGATCGCACCATATTTCAGGCTCCATTTTGAACAATCTTTGACCTTAACGACCTTATCTCCCTTTTTGACAGGAGCAGCCAATACTGAATCTGTTCCAAGTACAACATTCTGACTTTCACAGGAAATAATCCTGCCCTTGCTGTCATAGCAAACAGGAGCAACATAAAATCTGCAACTGTTTTCAGCACCGGAAACAAGACGGTGTTCAAAAGAGAGCAGATATTTTTTCTTCGGATCGATCGCCAACTTTTTTTTGGTGATCAGATGAATATATCCCGTTCCATTGGAAAATCCGACTCCTCCGGGAATATTCTTGACTTTGGCAATTGATCCGGAAAAATCCTCTTTTCCTTTGACCACAAGACTTGTCTCAGCACTCCGGAGTGCTCCGCACAGGCTCACAACAGCAAGAATGGCAATAAAAGTTCTCATTTTTCATTTTTCCTTAATTATTTTTATTTCACACCCCTGAACCGTCAAATTCAGGGATATACACACTGTCCGCAGACTCTTTTTCCTGAATAAATCCGTCTTCAATACCGGAATCTGTCATATAGTTGACAGCTCTTTCATACTCAGCATCACTGATCCGGCGGTCAAGCTCCGGGAACTCCCCTGCCCTGCCGTGGGGGATATATTGACGCATAAGACAGAAAACGATCTCGCCGGGATTGAAATTTGAAGCAACAAAATCTATCACCCCTTGAGTATTGCGCCACATTCCGGGCAGCATCAAATGACGGATCATCACTCCTTTTGTCATCAATCCGTCAGAATCATACTCAACAGGCCCCGTCTGCCGGAACATTTCCAAAACAGCAGCCGAAGCTGCGGCAAAATAATCAGGGGCACTGCTGTATTTGGCTGCGACAGCATTGTCTGAATATTTGAAATCCGGCAGATAAATTTGAGCTTTTCCTTCCCAGCGTTGCAGATTTTCCAGTGATTCATATCCGTTGGTATTGCACACAACAGGAACCGGCAGAGGCTCTGCCAATGTACGCAATATCTGTTCACTGTAATGCATAGGGGTCACAAGGTCGATATTGTGAGCCCCCTGAGCGATCAGTTCAAGATAGATCTCACGCAGTCTTTTTTCTGAGACGGGCTTTCCTTGAAATTTGCTGCTGATCTCGTAATTCTGGCAATAGACACAACGCAGATTGCACCCGGAAAAAAAGACAGTTCCCGCCCCCCTTGTACCGCTGATACAGGGTTCTTCCCAAAAGTGGAGTCCGGCCCGGGAAATGATGATATCGTCTCCCGCTCCGCAGAAACCGCCGGGGCGGGAAACGGCACACTTCCGGGGACAGTTGATACAAGTACTCATAACTCCTGAAAGGACACCTTAACGTAGGAACTGGAAGTTTCTCCGGGCTGAAGTTTCTTCAGGATACCCCGTTTCATCATAGCGGCCTGTCCTTCGGGGAAACAGTTGGCAGGTTCAAGTCCGCAGACATATTCCCCCTGTCCAAGCTGTTTCCACTGAACAAGATAAGGAAGTTCCGCCACCCGGTACTCAACAGTCACCTGCAGCTTCAGTTTGGGATTGGACATAACTGCCCGGGCAAGACCGTTTTCATCAGCAGGCAGCTGGTGATAAAAGACCTGTTCGATCCAGTTGGGATCAGGATTACCCATCCGGTTCCATTCTCCAAGTCCGGCAATGGCAATATCATTCTGGGGCAGAACTTTATGTTCGGCCATAGAAATGGTGGTACATTCATCCACAAGGGGCCAGCCGAAATTCATATGATACAGCAGCATAAAAGGCGTGGGACGGAATCCCTGATTTTCCACTGTATCCTCAATAGTAATGGCATTTTCGCCCAGAGCGGTGGAAATCTTGCGGGTCATAAAAATATTTTTTCCGAACACCCGGCTCACCCGGATCTCACCATCAAGTTCGATCCGGTAGACATTGTTTTCATCCCAGGCGGCTTTGGCATTGACCTGACCGGCAGGAGTATGGGAAAGTCTGCCGTGAAGTCCGTGTTCTTCCCCGCCGGAAGCGTTGGGACCGCCCACATTCATCAGCCCGCAACCGGTCAGCAGACCGCCGCCCCAGGAGCGGAGCCAATTCAGACCGCCCGCATCGTAAAACTGTGGAGCCACAGGCCCGTTGGGAGTGATCCAGGCAAGAGGTATACCTTTGAAAGAAGCTTCTCCGATATCCATTCCCCGGTCAGGATAAACGGTAAAAGTAAGACCGCTGCCGTTATTGACATCAAGAATCCTCATTCCCCGGCCTTTACCGTCTTCAAGTTCTGCCCGGCGGATCCCCGCCACCTGACGCATAGAACCGATACGTTCCCTCAAATAATTTTTATCAAGCATAAGTCTCCCTCCCAGAATGGTTATTTAACGATCTTCGCACCGACAGCTTCCACCAGCTCAGGCATATCTGTAAATTTCAGGATTCCCCAGGGCATAACAGACTGGGGAACATAGGTGATCCTGGTCCGGAGCAGAGAATCAAAGGACTCAGGAGCCTGATGGAAGGTCACATTTTCAATATCATCACACAGCAGTGCGGCAAACACAGCAGGGATCGTGCCCTGTCCTTTGGCCACCAGATCGATCTTGCCGTAGTTGTGTTGTTTCATCAGCTTCACAGCACTGATGATATCACGCACGCGGCCTGCCAGATAGGGTTCTCCCAGCATCAAGCCGATAGCTGAATAATCATAATCGCAGCAGTAGGAGCTGAAAAATTGCCGGTTGATATTATCAAAACAGCTGTAAAGCTCATCTTTATGGAAAGGAGTCAACGCATAGGGTTGAGCGTGCCCGGACTGGTAATTGCAGCTCAAGGGCATCGTTTCACCGATACCGCGGACATCAAGTCCGAACACAGCTCCGGCATTTTCAAATTCCAGTTCGAGCATTTCATCCTGAGCATCGACGTGGGGGATATAGAGTGTGGCGTGTTCCACGTCCCGGGGGAAATGCACATAATTTGGCCACCGTCCCATTTCAGACATCAGCTTGAGGATGACCAGCATATTTTCCTCAGTTTCCAGACCGTAACGGGCAAACATTCTCATTCCCTGGAGCCGGAACTTGAGATTGCGGTGATAGGGCACAGGGATCTCTTTTTCATCAAGCCGGAGCATTTCCCGGACTTTGGCCTGCAATTCAGTTTTGGAAAGTTTGGGCCGGGTCGCTTTGAAGTCATCAGCCATAAGCCGTGCATAGTCGATAGTCAGCAAAGTACCGTCCAGATGAGCGACCTGCCCCGTGGGAGTGACTTGAAGCTCCTGATCGGTAAAAAGCTTAATATCTTCCTGTTCGACTTTCGGAGTTCCCATATTCAGCTGGCCGGTAAAAAATTCATACATAGCATCCCGGTTTTCCCGGTGATATCCGTGATTGGTGGGACCGATGAAAAGCTGAATTTTATCCCCGGCTCCCAGCATTTCATAAAAACGCTTGACTTCTTCGTAAGTTTCAGCAGTGCCCCGGGCATCAAAGAAATCATTTTTCTGCCCAAGGATCAACAGGGGACGGGGGGCATTGGCAAGGAGCAGATCCCCCATTTCACATCCGTGTCCGATAAAGAACTGAGGTTCCTGTTCGGCACAGGCGGGTTCTTCATTTTCAACATTGTGAAGCCACGATGTAATGTAGCAGCTGGGAGCGATAGCAAAGGCACGGTCATCAACAGCAGACATAAAGGCACTCATATTGCCGCCGCCGGAGTTTCCGGTAATACAGATGCGTTTGGGATCGACTTCACTCCGGGATTCCAGATAGTCGAAACTGCGGATCACATCCCAGATGCACCAGGAGGTGTAAAACTCACCTACGAGAAGCATCTGCTTGTTGATCATATTGTGTTCAGAAGTGGGCTTGCCGGCGAACTCCTCTGAATTGGGCACATCCACCAGCTGTTTCCGTTCTCCCTGGCCGGAAGGATCGGGAGCAAGGACCACAAAGCCGTTGGAAACCAGATTGAAAATCGCTCTCTGATAAGTATCGCAAGCCTTGCCGTTGCCGGAGTGTCCGGCAAGAAAAAGAACAGCCGGAGCATTTTCAGCACCGTCAGGAATATACAAATTGGCAGTTACAGGAAAACGGGGACGGCTGTGATAAAGCACATTTTCCACCCGGAAGCCCTCACGTTTCAGAGTATTGGTAACTCTGGGGGCCAGAGGTGTTTTTTCAGTGGGCAGCTGGAAAGAAAGACGGATTTTTTCTTTCAGTTCCTGCTGATAAGCCTTGAATTCTTCAACGGTAGTGATTTTTTCAAGGCGGGCCTTGCGTTCTGCGGCGTTGGCCCGGAGTTTACGGACGTAAAAATCCTGAACTTTGTCTCCGAAAAGCTGTTGCATAATATTCTCCTTGTTTATCTGAATTTTTATTGATCGTGCTGTTTATTTTTCAGGGTCCACAGTAATGTCGTTAAGGGCAGCTTCGATCTTGAGCCGCCATTTTTCGATTTCTTCGCCTTCAATGCCCTGAGGAACGGCAATGGGCTTGCCGATGACCAGAGTCAAAGTGGCTCCGGGCTTGGGGATCTGAAAGCCGTCCCAGCTTTTGACGCTCCAGCATTTGGAGGCATTGATACTCAAAGGACACACTTCCGCCCCAGTCAGAGAAGCCAGCATCACAGGTCCGGGTTTCATCACATATTTGGGCCCTCTGGGGCCGTCGGGAGTAAAAACAACGTGCAGATGTTCATTGCGTAAAACTTTGACAGAATCCAGCAGAGCATTGGCCCCCCCCCGGGAAGAAGATCCCCGGACACTGCGGATCCCGAACATAGAGATCAAGTCGGCAATATATTGACCGTCCCTTGAAGCACTGACCACAGCGGCAGTTCTTTTTCTGGTGGCGGCGGGCAGCAGAGCAGGAAAAAAAAGCAGACGGTTGTGCCAGGCAAGTCCGATAAAACCTCCTGTTGAAAAACGCAAATTGTCCGGATCCTCGATCCTGATCCGGTACAGCGTATGACACATCAGCTGCAGAAGCCTTGCCGGAAGCCAATAGACCCAGCGGGGGAATTTTTTGATCTGACGGAATTTATTTTTAAACCAACCCATATTTTATTTTTTCCTTTTATTAAAAGCACACATATCAGCAAGAGGACATTTGCTGCATTCAGGTTTTCCGGCGTGGCAGACGGCACGGCCGTGGAAGATCAGCAAATGTGAAAAATTCGTCCATTTTTCATCCGGCACGGCTTTATTGACCACAGCTTCGATTTTTTCCGGATCGTCAGATTTGACAGCTCCCAGCCGGTTGAGCAGACGTTTAACGTGAGTATCCACAGGGAACCCCGGAATATCAAAAGCGTTTCCGAGCAGAACATTGGCACTTTTTCTGCCGATTCCCGGCAGTTGAGTCAATTCGTCCATTGTCTGCGGAACCTGATTGGCAAAGCGTTCCACGATCATCGCTGCGGCAGCTTTCAGATTCTTTGATTTTGTTCCGTGCAGACCGCAGGGCTTGATGATCTCTGCAATTTTTTCCACCTCAAGGTCTGCCATTGCCGGGGCATCAGGAGCAAGAGCAAAAAGTTCTTTTGTAACGATATTCACCCGATCATCCCTGCATTGAGCAGAAAGCATCACAGCAGCCAAAAGCTGAAAAGGCGATTCGTGAATCAACGGACAACAGCAATCGCCGTAAACCGCATAAAGTCTGTCGTAAAGCTGCGTCCAATCCATAATTTCAGCTTTCCGCCCCTTTCTAAAAATAGTTCAAGCAACCATACATATCTAAAATATAGCCCGGTTCAGCAATATTTGCAAATGCCAAGATCAAAAAAATGCAATTCTGCCTGACAAAAAAAAACAATATGGTACTTGCAATGGTACTTCTACCGTGCTATATTAACGTTGAAACTCTAACAACAGGCACAGGAAAAATTCTTTATGGCTATAGGAAATAAAAGTATTTTTGACCGTCTCGTCATTTTTGAAATGGCAAACAATCATTCCGGAGATGTGGAGCACGGGAAAGCTCTGATCAGGAAATACGCTGAAGTCGCAAAAAAATTCCCGGAATTCCGTTGTGTCATCAAATTTCAGTACCGGGACATCCCGACTTTTATCCACCCGGATTTCAAGGAACGTTTTGACTTCAAGTATGTCAAGCGTTTTTCTGAAACTGCATTGCCGGAAGAAGCATTCATTGAGATGAAAAAATGTGCTGATGAATGCGGAATCCTGACCGCGTGCACGCCTTTTGATGAAGTTTCAGTTGACAGGGTCATCAAACACGGATTCGATTTTCTCAAGATCGCCAGCTGCTCTTTCACAGACTGGCCCCTTCTTGAAAAAGCGGCTTCTGCCGGCAAACCGGTCATTATTTCCACAGCCGGAGCCAGACAGGAAGATATCAATAACGTAGTCTCATTCTTTGAACACCGTCAAATCGACTTTGCCCTTATGCACTGTGTCGGTTCTTATCCGACTCCTGATACAGAACTTGAACTGAATCAACTGGATTACTATCAGCATCTTTTCCCCGGACTTCCGGTAGGCTTTTCCACTCACGAAGATCCGGAAAATTATACTGCTGTAATGCTGGCTGTCGCCAAAGGAGCACTTATTCTTGAACGGCACGTGGGGCTGCCCACAGAAAAATATTCTCTTAACGCCTACTCATCGACACCGGAACAGACGGAAAAATGGCTGGCTGCAGCTCAAAAAGCTTACGCTATGTGCGGCGTCAAAGAGGAACGGCGTTCTATTTCAGAAAAAGAAGCCTCGGATCTGCAGGGACTTCAACGGGGCGTTTTTGTCAAAGCTCCCGTCAAAAAGGGCGAACGGATAAAGAGTGAAAACCTTTTTTACGCGATTCCCTGTCTGCCGGGACAAATGCGTGCCAACGATTTGTCCAAGTATCTTGAACTGACAGCTCAGGAGGATTTGCCCGCAAATGCTCCGGTAATGTTTGACAATACGCAGATCATCAACCGCCGCAGTGCTGTTTTGAGCATCATCAGGGAATTAGGAGCCTTGCTTGCCTCCTCTGGTGTTCCCCTGATGAACCGGATGAATCTTGAACTCTCACACCATTACGGTATTGATAAATTCAAACATTCCGGCTGTGCTATCATCACCTGTATCAATCGGGAATACTGCAAAAAAATCATCGCATTGCTGCCGGGGCAGAACAATCCCACCCATACTCACAAGCAGAAAGAAGAAACATTCCACGTTCTTTACGGAGATATGACTCTGGAACTTAACGGAGTCAAAAAAACATTCCACCCCGGAGATTTGATCGTTGTTGAACGGGGAGTGGCACACTCTTTCGGAAGTGATACCGGTGCTGTAATGGAAGAAATTTCCACCACACACTTTCCCAATGATTCTTTTTACGACGACCCTGCAATCCAAAGTGCCGAACAACGCAAAACGTATATGACTTTTTACGCTGATTGGCTTAAAGACGGAGGCAAAACGATTCGATGAATCCTCCTCTGCTGATGTGGGATATTGATGATGTTCTCAATGATCTTATAGGCCTGTGCACTGTGACAACAGCACAAAAGCTGTGCCCCGGCATCAAACCTGAAGATATCAAAAGCAATCCGCCTTTGAGAGAATACGGATGCAGCCGGGAAGAATACTTGCAGCTCCTTGATAACTGCCGGGCCCAGTATCTCTATTCACAGCCTCCCCGCCGGGAAGTAATGGCCTTTTTTCAGGAGTGGGGCAACTGTTTCCGTTCTGTCACCTTGAGTTCTGCTCCTATGACAACAGCCCCCCGGTCAGCGGAATGGGTCTTACGCCATTTCGGTGCCTGGATACAAAGCACGCTTTTTGTGCCTTCTCCCCGGAAAACAGTAACGGTTCGTTCCTGCTGTTTCGCTTCAAAAGCAGATGCGGTACTCGCTTTAGACGGCATATTGATTGATGATATGCCTGTCAATGTGGAAAAGGTCAGAGAAGCGGGCGGCAAGGCTTTCTGCTTTCCAGCTCCCTGGAACGAAAATCGCAACATAAGTATAAATGACTTTTTTTCAAATTTGATCAAAGAATTGGAGCTTTCCAAATGGAAAAAATAAAAGTATCGGACTACATTTTCAAAACGATCGCAGAAAAAACGACCGTTGACACTGTTTTTATGCTCCCGGGCGGCGGATGTATGCACCTGGTTGATTCTTTGGGAAAAACTCCGGGATTGGACTATGTCTGCTGCCTTCACGAACAAGCGGCAGCGATCGCTGCTGAAGCCTATGCTCAAAACCGGAATTCTCTCGGTGTCACATTGGTCACGGCCGGCCCCGGTTCCACGAATGCACTGACGGGAGTCGCCGGAGCGTGGATCGATTCGACGCCCCTGCTGATTCTTTCAGGGCAGGCAAAAACGACCGAACTGATGCATTCATACAAGGTTCGGCAAATGGGTATTCAAGAGGTGAACACAGCCGCTATCGCTGCTCCGGTAACAAAATATGCGGTCTGCGTAACAGACCCGTCAATGATCCGTTATGAGCTTGAAAAAGCACTTTATTTGGCTATGAATGGCAGAAGAGGCCCCGTTTGGCTTGACCTGCCTCTGGATGTTCAGGGAGCCTGCATCGTTCCGGAAGAACTGGAGTCATTTACACCTCCGCAAGAACCTGTCACCGATTACAAAACAGCGGCGCAACAGGTGATGGAAGCATTAAAAAAAGCAAAACGTCCTCTGATTTATGCCGGCAACGGAATTCGTGCCGCCAATGCAGTCACAAACTTCAGGACACTCGTAGAAAAGCTGAACATACCCACAGCTTTGAGCTGGAAAGCCGCTGATTTTCTTCCTGACGATCATCCGTGCTATATCGGCCGTCCCGGCATTGTCGGTCAGCGGGGCGCAAACTTTGCCCAGCAGACCTGTGATGTGCTTCTCATTATCGGGACCCGTCTTGATTTGTGCCAAACCGGCTTCAATGCTCCTCATTTCGCCCCTGCGGCCCGTAAGTTTATGGTTGACATAGACCCCTGCGAGATCAATAAACTGGATACGCCTGATTTGACGGCATTGCCTATGGATGCCGGTCTTTTCATAAAAGAAATGCTTTCACTGACACCAAGTGCTCTGCCCTGTGATGCATTCCTGGCCCGCTGCAAAGACTGGCTGAAACGTTATCCGCCTGTTCCTGCAGAATTGTGCTCTGAAGAACGGGAGCTGGTCAATCTCTATCATCTGGTGGATACTATCGGTAAAGTTATGCAGCCCGGCGATTTGCTGATTCCCGGCAGTTCCGGAGCCTGTGCAGAAGTCACTATGCAGGCAGTCCCTGTCAAAGAGGGTGTCAGGATCCATAACACGCCCGGATTAGGTTCTATGGGTTTTGGTTTGCCTGCTCTGATCGGCGGCTGTATTGCTTCCGGAAAAAAACGTACCATCGGTCTGATCGGAGATGGCGGCATTATGCACAACATTCAGGAATTTGAAACTCTCCGCCGCCTGAATTTGCCCATTAAACTCTTTGTTTTGAACAATAATGGCTACGGATCTATCCGCAATATGCAAAAAGGCCGTTTTGAAGGCCATTTTGTCGCCTGCGATCCCTCAAGCGGTCTCACGCTTCCCGGTTTCAAAAAACTTTGTGCCGGATTTGAATTGCAATACACCCAGATAAGTTCCCCCAAGGCTCTGGACTCTCAGATCAAAGCTGTTTTTGATATGCCCGGAACTGTCATCTGTGAAGTTATCCTTGATCAGAGCATCGGGACAGCTCCCCATTTAAGTTCAAAAGCTCTGCCTGACGGCGGTATGGTGTCACTGCCTATGGAAAATCTGGCTCCCTTCCTTCCGGAAGACGAGTTCCGGGAAAATATGAAAGGTTAATATCAATGCCGTTGTGCCGTATCTGCAAAGGAATGTTGACCCAACCGTTGCTGACTCTGAAAAATGTCCCGGCGGCGGCTCAAAAAATGCCGTCTACTCCGAAAGAAGTGTCAGCAGACAAAGGCATTGATCTGCCGATTTGTCAATGTTTGAACTGCGGAGTTTTGCAGCACACAGTTTTGCCGGTACCCTATTTCCGGGAAGTGATCCGGGCAAGCGGCGTGTCTGAAGCGATGCGTCAATTCCGGCGTGCCCAGTTCCGCTCCTGGATAGAGCGTTACGATTTGGCCGGCAAGAAAGTTTTTGAAGCCGGCTGCGGTCGGGGCGAATACCTGGAACTGATGAAAGAATCAGGAGCCGATGCTTACGGAATAGAATTCGGAGATGCCGCCCTCTCTCACTGCCGGGCCAAAGGATTGAATGTTTCAAAAGCCTTTTTTGAAACAGGAAATGAAAAACTCCCTTCTGCCAGCTTTGACGGTTTTTTTGTACTGAATTTCCTGGAACATATCCCGGATATTCCGCTTTTTCTCAAGGCCATACGCAACAACCTTTCTGCAGGAGCCCCCGGAATTGTGGAAGTTCCGAATCTTGATATGATCCTTGCCAACTCCCAGCTGACAGAATTCAGCACCGAACATCTCTGCTATTTTACCAGGGAAACTTTGTGCACAACGCTTCAAAGTCACGGTTTTGAAGTCCTCAATTGTCATCCGGTCTGGCACGATTACATTATTTCTGCTGAAGTCATCAAACGAAAACCGGTGAATTTGAACGGCTGCGCTGCGGTTGCGGAACATCTGCAAGAGGAAATCACCCATTTTATCTCAAGATGCGGAAAAACAGCCTTCTGGGGAGCCGGTCATCAGGCATTGACCACCTTGGCGTTATGCGGAATAAACAAAGAAAAGATTTGTTTTGTGGTAGATTCTTCTCCCGAAAAGCAACATCGCTTCACCTTTGCCACCCACATTCCCATTGTTTCTCCGGAAGCATTGACTGACCCGGAACTCAAAGGGGTGATCATCGCCTGCGGCGGTTATTCAGATGAAGTGGCAGGAATTATCCGGAAAAATTTTCAAAGCCGCATAAAATTGGCAATATTAAGAGAAAATAAACTTGAATATTTATAAGGAAACTATTATGGCACAGGAACTCAGCAGCGTCGAACAATCACGCAGGAATTATCTGAAGGAAGAAAAACCTCACGTTTATGAAAAGGTGATGAAATTTTCTGAAAAAATAGCAAACAACGAAAGCATCGCCATTATCCAGTTTCAATACAACTATGTTTGCAACTTCCGTTGCCAGCACTGCTCGGTGAAACATTTTCAGGGGAAAAAAGAGGGGCGTTCGTTTACCCTTGCCGATGTCAGAGAACTTTCCCGTCAGGCTGATGAGCTGGGACTTGCCAATATCGTTATCACCGGCGGCGAACCTCTGGTTTTCAAAGATTTCGACCAGCTTGTCGAAGCGATCGACCCGCAGAAATTCTATATTACAAGTGACACAAACGGCTGGTTCCTTGATGCTGAACGGGCAAAACACCTCAAAGCTATCGGTGTAGACAAGATCCAGCTGAGTCTTGACAGCCTCAATGCGGCAGAACACGACGAATTCCGCAATGCCCCCGGTTCTCACGCCCGGGCCCTGCGGGCCATTGATGCCGCTCTTGATGCCGGATTGAATATTATCCTTTCCACCGTTGTCACCCATCAGCGGGTACGCAGTGATGAGTTTATCGAATATCTCGAATTTGCAAAAAGCAAAGGAGTCGGAACTTTTGTCACATACGCAAAACCCGTGGGTGCCTGGGAAGGCAATTTCGATGCCCTGGTCACCAGAGATGATATGAAATATGTTGCCGCTCTGGCTGATAAATATAATGTTTTCACTCATCTGACCCCTTCCTACGGTCTTGATCTTGGCTGTATTGCCGTCAAGCGTATGATTTCCATTACCCAGTACGGCGATGTGATGCCCTGCCCCTATATGCAGACCAGCATCGGCAATATCTTTGAAGAGCCGCTCAAAGATATTATTGAACGCGGTATGAATATCAAATGGTTCGGCAAACACGTCAGCACTTGTCTCGTTGCAGAAAGCCGTCCTTTTATTGACAAATACCTCGTACCTACCTACGGTAAAAAACTTCCCGTCAAATGGGACGAAATCTACGGCCCGGATGATATGATCAAAAAATAAGTATTGAGGCCTCCTCTATGAATATTCTGCTTTTGATGCCTTTGAATGAGCCGTTTGATGTTGTTATAAATGCAGGAAAAACTCCGGAACGCAGCAAATTAAACTCAAAGACCGGAATAAAAAAGATTGACTGCGTATATCCGACAGGGCTATTGTCAATAGCCTCTTATCTTAAAAAACATCTTCCTGATGCCAACATCGGCATTGTCGATTGCAATGTCGAGATTACGCCTATGGCAGAAACTTACGGATGCAGCGGTTTTACAAAAGCAGAATATATTGAACATTGTGTCAATGTCGCAGCAAAAAAATGTCCCAATCCGGATCTGATCGGTTTGTCATTGCTTTTCTGCAGCAATTTTCAGGATCTTGAACACTTTGCCGCGGCACTGAAAAAACGCTGGCCTGAAAGCTGCATCACCGCAGGCGGTCATCTGCCTTCTGCAATCTACAGGCGCATTTTCAGAGAAAAATCATCTTTGGATGCTATTTGTTTCGGCGAGGGAGAAATTCCCTTACTTGAGCTTTGCCAAGCACTGCAAAGGGGAGAAAGAAACCGCTTCTTTTCAGAAAACACGGCGTGGATAACCGCTGAAAAACTTGCTCACGATCCCTCTTTCGTTCCAGAATCCAAACTGATCAACGATCTGGATGAAATTCCCCCCTTTGATTTTGATCTGCTCCACGCTCCGGAAGCCTATCGCGTTTCCAGCCGTTACTTTTTTGTGATCGAAAGCAGTACAAATCTCCCGGAAATGTTGATTTTTTCCACAAGAGGCTGTCCCTATCACTGTGTTTTTTGTGCTTCGCAAAACGTTCACGGACACAAGGTGCGATATTACAGTACAGACCGGATCAAATCAGATATTCTGTATTACAGTTCACGTTTCGGTATAAAACGTTTCATTTTTTACGACGATCATTTTTTGAGCAACAAAAAGCGGGCTATCGAGATACTTGAATTTGTCGCATCCTGCGGTTTGCGGGCAGAAATCCCCACGCCGGCATTTTTTGTAATTGATGATGAAGTAGCCTGTGCAATGAAAAAAGCAGGCATCAAAGAAGTCAATATCACTATTGAAAGCGGCAATGCAGATACGCTTAAAAACATTATCGGTAAACCCGGCAACCTGAATCACGCAAAACGTGCAGTCGATGCTTTGCATAAAGCCGGAATCACCGCCATCAGCAACATTCTCATCGGTCTGCCCGGAGAAACAAAAGAATCCATAGACAAAGGAATCAATTACCTTGCAACTACTGATGTCAACTGGTTTCAGTGTTTTGTCACAGCCCCCCTTCCTGGCAGCCGTATGTGGGATATCTGCGAGAAAAACGGGTATTTTTCTGAAGCGGATCCCTATATGATGGACTTCAAAAAATGCGTAATCAGGACACCGGAGTTTGATTCGGAATATATTGAGCATAAAGTCTATGAGATGAACCTCTATCTGAACTTTGTCAACAATTATGATATGCGGACTGGCAATTATGCCGCTGCTCTTAAACTTTTTGAACGAATCCTCAATACGGTTATCGGAACTCACGCCTTTGCAATGTATTACGCGGCTCTTTGCAGCAAAGCTCTGGGACTTGAAGAAAAATACCAATATCACAAAACAAACTATTATGCGATGCTGGAACGATTCACTTTCTGGCAAGAGTGGCGCAATAAATTTATGCTGGAGGATCTGCCGTGAGTCTCAGGATCGCCATTCTCGGCGGAACATCACACATTGCCCGGGCACTCACGCACTGTTTTCTGCAAAAGGAGACAGAGCTGACACTTTTTGCAAGAAGTCCGGAAAAACTGCCTTCGCTTCCCTGCCGGATCATCAAAGGTTTTGAAAGTTTCCCCAGCGGTGAATTTGATCTCGTTATCAATTGTATCGGTGCCGGAACTCCCAAAGAACTGAAAGATGATTACAACCGCTGGTTTTCAGTATTGGAAAAATTTGACAATCTGGCGTTGGATTATCTGAAAAACATCAATCCTCAAGCATTATATGTTATGTTTTCAAGCGGGGCTGTTTACGGACGGCAAAGTGGGAAACCTGCAACAGAAGACAGTTCCTGGAACTTTTTTCCCAACCGGCTCTCAGTCCCTGACTATTATGCAATCTCCAAGATTTACAGTGAAGCCAAACACCGTTCACTGCCTCAATTACGGATTGCAGATCTGAGGATCTTTTCATTTTTCAGCAGGTATATCGATCTTGATTCAGGTTATTTTATGACAGATTTAGTGAGGTCCCTGGTTCAAAAAAGAGTCTTTGAAACCGCCCCTGGAGATATGTTCAGAGACTTTCCCCATCCGGAAGATCTTGCAGAATTGATCCTCAATTGTGCTGCTGTTCCCCAAATCAATACTGCAATAGATGTGGCCAGCAAATCTCCTGTTTCCAAACAGGAGATTCTTAAATTATATACAGAACATTTCGGACTGCATTATCAGTTCTCGTCCCTTCAGGCAACACACTCGCCCAATGGAAATGTAAACATCTATCTGCCGACCGGAACAATGGCTGAAAAAAGCCTGAATTGGCAAGCAAGATACACCTCCATTGAAACACTTATTTCTGAAACAGAGATTATATTGAAACATTATGGAAAAGCGTAAAAAAATTTCGATCACCGGCTCCTGTTACAACGAATCCGGAAACATCCGGGAAGTTTATGACCGTTGTATGGCAGAACTGAAAAAGTTTCCTGCTTACGACTATGAGTTCGTTATGGCCGACAACTGTTCCACTGACGACACAAGAGAAAAATTGCGTCAGCTGGCTGCAGAAGATAAAAATTTCAAAGTAATCTTTAACGCCAATAACTTTGGCCCGATTAATTCCGGTATGAATTCCTTTTGTGCAGCAACAGGCGATGCGGTCATTCCGATCGCAACTGATTTGCAGGATCCGCCTGAGCTTATTTCTCAATTCATAGCAAAGTATGAGGAAGGCTATGATATTGTCTGCGGTATAAAAGCCGCATCAAAAGAAAACTGCATTGTTTTTTTCTTGCGGAAACTTTACTATAAAATACTCGCCCGTATAGCTGCGGCCCCGCTTCTGGAAAATTTTACCGGATACGGTCTTTATTCCAAACGGGCAGTTGAAGCAGTCAAAAGTTTCAATGACTTTTCTTATTTCCGCGGCATCGTCGCAGAGATTGGTTTCCCCAGAGCAGAGATCAGCTTTGAACAACCGTTACGAAAATTCGGTAAAAGTTCTTACAATATTTTCAAATATTACGACTATGCAATGACGGGATTCGTCAACTACTCAAAATTGCCTTTACGATTGGCCGTATTCTGCGGTACAACACTTGCTCTTATCTGTCTGCTCATTGCCGCGGGGTATCTCATTGCCAAACTGTTGTGGTGGGATACCTTTTCCCTTGGTATCGCCCCTTTGGTCATTGGAATATTTTTCCTTGCGGCGATCCAACTGCTTTTTATAGGAGTTTTAGGTGAATACATCGGAGCCATCTGGACTCAGGTCAAGAACCGCCCCCTGGTCATTGAAGAAGAACGGATCAATTTCGACTCTCAGGAACAGAAATAAAAAAACTCCGGAGCATACCACAAAAAGGATGTTCCGGAGTTTTTTTTGTTTGCACACACTCATCGCCGCCTGATAATGATGATCCTGCAAGTAAAACGATTATCCGTCCACTTGAAGAAACGACTTTGAATGATCTGAGTAAAAAGCTCATTTTCCTCCTCCGTACCGGCTCCAAGATAAAGCAAGATCTTTTCCAGAGATTCTGTATTGAGTAAAAAATCCCCTCGCTTGATCTGAGTAATCGCCGCAGGACTCATCCCCAGTAATCTTGCCAGATCACTTTGATTCTTTTTACGCCGGTACAACATTCTTTCTATGACCGGCCAACCGTTAACGCTCATAAACATTCTCCTTATACTTGTTGGAACTCCATTAATATAGCGTGCAATTAATTATTTTTCAAGGACAAATTAAATAAAATTAATTTTTTATTTTAACCTTTTACTTAATTTTTCAAAAAAACAAGATAATTTTCCAGCTTTGCCAACGCCCTGTTTTCTCAGGTATTCTGCTTGAAAAATCATTAAAACAAGTGTATATTAAGCCAGGTTTTATCATCAGCCCCATAAATTTTATGCAAGCTTAATTTTTTTGACAGGAGAGAACTTTTATGGAAAATATCAAAGAAACCCATACGATCTCTGTTCTCGTGGAAAACCGCTTCGGAGTGTTGTCACGAGTTTCCGGACTCTTTTCCGGACGGGGATATAACATTTCATCTCTGACGGTCCACGAAACCAACGATCCGGCATTTTCAAAAATGACCATCGTCACCACAGGAGATGCTTCAGTCATTGAACAGATCCATAAGCAATTGAACAAACTTGTGGAAGTGGTCGATGTTTCCGACCTGACCGGCGGCGGCTTTGTGGAACGGGAAATATCACTGGTCAAACTGAGCACTCCCACCGCAGAATCCCGTTCTCAGGTATTACAGCTGGTGGAAATTTTCAACGGCAGCGTCGTTTCCGTCAGCCGGGATGCCATTGCCGTGGAACTTTCCGGCCGCAGCGACCGTATTGATGACTTTATGGAACTGATCCGGGATTTTGATATTATTGATATGGCCCGCAGCGGACGTGTTGCCATTGCCAGGTGTGCCAATCCCGCAACCGATGTAAATTAAGATTCTAAAAGGACTCCGTAAAAAAAATGAAACAATCTATTCAAAAAATATTCTATCTGCTCCTTGCTTCCGGATTTTTCGCAGTGCCCTGCTTTTGGGCTCCGGCCAGAGATTATGCTCCGGGTCTGGCGGTCATCACCGGTATTATTTTTGCCGTTGCTTTCGGCAATCCTTTCAAAGAATATACTTCAAAGTACACCTCAAACCTGCTTGGAGCCACCATTGTAGGTATGGGCTGCGGAATGAATCTTATCAAGGTGCTTCAGGCAGGAGCCAACGGTATTGTTTACACCCTGATCGGTATTTCTGCCGGTCTGGGACTGGGAGTTCTGGTGGGCAAGCGTCTCAAACTCAACCGGGACACGATGTACCTCATCAGCGTGGGGACTTCCATTTGCGGCGGCAGTGCCATTGCCGCGGCCGCTCCCGTCCTTAAAGCAAAATCCCACGATATCGCCATTGCATCTGCAACAGTCTTTACGCTCAACGCCGTTGCATTGCTGATTTTCCCCGCAGTGGGTCACGCTCTCAACTTCACTGAAACACAGTTCGGATACTGGGCAGCTCTTGCTATCCACGACACAAGTTCCGTAGTAGGAGCAGGTTTTCAGTACGGTCCTCAAGCCCTTGAAGTCGGAACGACTGTCAAACTTGCCAGAGCCTTGTGGATCGTCCCTGTAACCCTCTTTATTTCCTGCTTTGTGGCTCCTGTGGCTGAAGGTGAAAAAAGAGCTGTAAAATTCAAAGTCCCGTGGTTTATCCCCGGATTCCTTATTGCCGCCGCCATTGTCACCTGGCTGCCGGGGCTCTTTGGCTCAGAACAGCCGATGTCCAAATATATTTGCAAAACAGGACAATTCATCAAAGACATTTCAAAATTTCTTATGATCACCACTTTGTTTCTCATCGGCTCCAATTTAAGTCGTGAAAAGCTGAAAGAACTGGGTCTGAAACCCGTTCTCCACGGAGTGATCCTGTGGATCATTCTTTCCGTCTGCTGGTGTGCCGCCATTGCAGCGGGAGTGGTCAACTGCAAAGGCTGAAAAAACGTACATTATCAAAAAAAGAGTGCCGTTCCTTTCCTCCGAAAGAAGATACGGCATTTTTTTATCGCCTGCTTTCATTTGCGTCCCCTTTCTGCTCCGGGATTCCACAGTTAAATTCAAGAAAGCTGTGCTTGAAAAAACTCTGTTCCTATGGTATATTAGACCTGTTTTCACAATTTAAATTGAAAGGTTTTTCTTATGGCAAAAGTTTTTCTGGCCCTTATTGACGGTATGCGCCCCGATGGGTTGACCGCTTGCAACCATCCATTTTTTCAGGAACTGTGTGCAACAAGCCGTTATTCTCTGAATATGCAGACGGTGATGCCCTCTGTAACACTCCCCTGTCATATGTCTCTTTTTCACAGCGTCACTCCTGAACGGCACGGGATCCTCTCCAACACCTACGTTCCCCAGGTCCGTCCGGTAAAAGGACTTTGCGAACTCCTCAGCGCAGCAGGAAAAAACTGTGCCTTTTTCTATACCTGGGAACCCTTGCGGGATTTGGCCCGCCCCATTTCCGTCGCCCGGGCCAGCTATGTGGGCGGCAGACAATATACCTACGAAGCGGCAGACAAGATGGTCACTGACGATGCCGAAAGAATGCTTCAGTCAGGCGATGCTCCTGATTTCATCTTTTTCTACCAGTGTCAGGCTGACGAAATGGGTCACAAATACGCCTGGATGTCTGACGAATATATCCAGGCCATCCAAAGATCCCTTGACAATATCCAACGTCTTGCCAGACAGCTCCACCCCGAATACAGGCTCATCGTCACTGCTGACCACGGCGGTCACAACCGCAGCCACGGTTCTGAAGAAAAAGAAGATATGACCATTCCCGTATTCCTGCGGCACAACACAATTGAAGCGGGGAAACTTGCTGAAAATATCAATATCGTGGATATTGCCCCCACTATCGCCTCTTTACTGGGAGTTGAACCGGATCCTGATTGGGAAGGCAAAAACTTACTGTAACATTTGAGGTCAAACACTATGCTTTCCATTACAAATTTTCGGGAAGGAGCCGTATTAAACCGTCATCACGGCGTTGAAAGCGACAGATCACTGACTGTCACGATCGAGGGCTTGAACAGCTTTGGCACTCCCGTCAAAGTCAACGGTATACCGGCCGAACAGAACGGTCTTTCTTTCAAAGCAGAAATAGAATTAACTTCAAAAATCAACAAAGTTGAAGCCGTAACCGTTACGCCCTATGGGGAATTTTCCCAAAAACTGACGCTGGTTTGGGACAAAAGATCCTTCCGCCGCTGCCGATTCTATATTGATGACCACAGTTTTCTTTTTGCCGACCTGGCCAAAGAAAAACCCTCACGGGCCTTTGAGCACTTTTACTTGAAACAGTTGAAAAAACTTCACGAAAAATATGGTCTGAAAGTTGTTCTCAACAGTTTTTACCGGAACGATCACGAGGAGTTCCTGCTTAAAGATATGCCGGACATCTGGAAATCAGAATTTGAAGACAATGCCCATTGGTTGAAATTTTCTTTACATTCATACAGTGAATTCCCGGATCGTCCCTATGCCGATGCTTCACGAAAACAGTTCTTACAGGATTACGAACTGCTCAAAAGTGAAATCGAACGTTTTGCCGGAAATTCCGCTTTCATTGTCCCCAATGTGCTCCACTGGGCCAATATCAGTCCCGGCGTAGCCGATGAATTGATAAAATTAGGCAGCCGTTGTTATGCCGAATCAATGCGTACCCGGGTTATGAGTACTCCTCCGGAAGAAGAATTGACCGAAAAAGAACGGCAGGAGGAGTTCCGTTCTGAAGTTTATGTTTCCCCCTCTGCTCCCTTGGCACGCCACTACGGTTTCACAGAAGAAATCGACTATTTGGACAAACACAGTGCCGTCTATGATCCGGGCTTGGGTATTTTCTTTTACCACGACTGGATCATCACAAACCTTCTTACAGCGGAACAGATTCCCCGGCTTTTCAAACAGACTCTTGCAAAAGCAGATAAATACGGCTGCGACATTTTTTCCGCCTCCAGCCACGAACAATATGCTTTCCCGCGATATTTCAACTACCAGTTGGATCACTTTGCAAAGCTGGAAGAAGCTATCCGGTTAATGGTGGAAGAAGCCGGCTGTACCCCCGTTTTCTTTCAGGAAGGCCTGTTGGGAAATACCTCCTGGGAATAACTTTTCTGCAAATTTTCAACAGCAACAGGGGGCTGTTGCAAAACTATTTTTTTTGCCCCGAGCTATTTCTCTCCCCCATTGAGGCACAAGCCCTGAAAGGGCGGCAGAGAGATATCTCCGGGGACAAATCTTTGCGGGAGGATATCACTGGAAACAAAAGGTTTGCGGGGGGATATTGCCGGAAAACGATAATTTTTAAGGTTTATGGTAATTTTAC
>SUWB01000013.1 GCA_015061745.1 Lentisphaerota bacterium
TTGTGTATATGCGGTTGGCGAACCTTGCATAACATAGCATGGAGTTTACTTTTTTAAAGACTTAAAGCTGAAGCTGTCCGGCAACATACCGGCTCTGCCGGTAGTTTTTTTGCGCTGAAGCAATGAACAAAAAATCCACCTCATATTGAACTCAATTTGAGGTGGATACTGCAATAAAAAATGGAGCCAGCTGTGGGAGTCGAACCCACGACCTGCTGATTACAAGTCAACTGCTCTGGCCAACTGAGCTAAGCTGGCATCATTGAATGATACACTTCTATAATATAATGCGTTGTTTTCTGCATTGCAAGGGGCTTTATTAAAAATTTTTGGTAAAATCGGTTGATTTTTTCAAAAAAAGGTGTTAAATTAATCCCGGAGTCCCGGTTCGGGCCGGAATTTTTAAGATAGTTCCTGCTGACCGGAAAAGAAGAAGAGAAAAACAAAAAGGAAATGTCCATTATGAAAAAGATGCTTGCTCTTTTTACCGCCGCAATGCTTTCAACTGCCGCTTTTGCCGCTGATACTGTGCTGCCCGCTCCCGTCAAAAAGGGCGGTATGGCCCTCTCTGAAGCTCTCAATTTGCGTCAGACCTGCCGCGAGTATAAGCCCGATATGCTGAGTCTGCAGCAGATTTCCCAGCTTTTCTGGAGTGCTTTCGGCGTCAACCGGCCCGACGGCAAACGTACCGCCCCCACCGCCAGAAACCGGCAGGAAATCACTTTGTATATGCTCACTGCCAAAGGTGCCTGGGCCTATGCCGCCAAAGAAAACAAGATGATCCAGGTCAGCACCAAAGATCTGCGTAAAATGGCAGGCATTTTCAACGCTCCCCTTTATGTGGTCATCGTTTCCAACCGTAAACTTTCAGGCGACACCCCCAGGTCACTCCACTTTGCTGCTATGGATGCCGGATATGTGAGTCAGAATATCTATCTTGCCGCAGCTTCTATGAAACTTGGCACCTGTGCTATCGGCTCCGTTCCCAAACCCGCCGTACTGGAAAAAGAACTGAAACTGACCCAGTCTGAAAAAGTTTTCCTGACTCACAGCGTAGGATTTCCCAAATAAAATTTGATTTTCCAACAGCATTGATTTATGTTGAAATGCGGGAACTGAAAAGAAATTTTCTCTTCCCGCATAATTTGTAAAAAACATTATTTTTATCCGTAACAAAGAGGAGAATTGCAGTTATGGAACAGAAAGATATACAGCAGCTTCAGGATGAAGTACGCAACAGCTGTGCCCCTTTGCAGCTGATCCGTTCCGAAGTGGGCCGCATCATCGCCGGACAGGAAAAACTCATCGACCGTATGCTTCTTGCTATGATCGCTGACGGACACGTCCTTTTGGAAGGTGTCCCCGGTCTGGCTAAAACCCTGGCCGTCAAAACCCTCGCCCAGACATTAGACTGTTCCTTTTCACGCTTGCAGTTCACTCCTGATCTGCTCCCCGCCGATGTTATGGGGACAAGGATCTACAACGCCGATACCCGGGAATTTTCAGTAAAAATCGGTCCCGTTTCCGCTAACGTCGTTCTGGCAGATGAAATCAACCGGGCCCCGGCAAAAGTCCAGAGTGCCCTTTTGGAATCAATGCAGGAAAAACAGATCACTATCGGCGGTGAACGATTCCCCCTGCCCCAGCCCTTTCTGGTTATGGCCACCCAGAACCCCATTGAACAGGAGGGCACCTACCCCCTGCCCGAAGCCCAGCTCGACCGTTTTATGTTCAAACTCAAAGTGGACTACCCGGAACGCTCCGAAGAACACACCATTCTTGAACGTATGGCACACCCCGGGACTCCGGCCCCCGCCGTGGCAGTGGCTTCTCTCAAGGATATTATGACCGCCCGCAATCTGCTCGACCGGGTCTATATCGACGAAAAGATCATTGAATATATCCTTGACATCGTCATTGCCACCCGCCCCGGATGCCGGGATCAGCTCTCGTCACGGCAGAGCAGTGCCAAATTGGATTTCATCAACAGCTGGCTCACTTTCGGAGCAAGCCCCCGTGCCGGTGTGGCCCTTTCTCTGGCCGCCCGCGGCCTTGCACTCCTGAACGGCAGAGCCTACGTCCTGCCCCAGGATGTGAAAGAACTTGCCCCCGATGTGCTCCGCCACAGGCTGATCCTTTCCTATGAGGCAGAAGCCGAAGACATTGATGCCGATGCCGTCATCGCACGGCTCCTTGCTGAACTGCGCACCCCCTGAAAAAGAGTTTCAGAAAGACAGAAAACACTATATTATGATCCCTGAAGAACTTGCAAAACAGATCAAACTGCTGGAAATACGCACCGACCGTATGGTGGAGGAGATCTCAGGCGGTGCCTACCGCAGTGTTTTCAAAGGTGCCGGCATTGAATTTGAGGAGGTCAGAGAATACACCGTCGAAGATGACGTCCGCACCATTGACTGGAACGTTTCCGCCCGTATGGGAACGCCTTATGTCAAAAAGTTTGTGGAAGAACGTGAACTCAATGTAATGCTTCTTGTTGATGTTTCCGCCTCAGGAGCGTTTGGTTCTGCTGCTGTGACAAAACGCCGCAGTGCCGCCGAACTTGCCGCATTGATCGCATTCAGTGCCGCAAGGAACAATGACAAAGTTTCCCTGATGATGTTCAGCGACAAGATCGAACTTTACGTCCCTCCCCGTTCAGGAAGAAGGCATACATTGCGTCTGATCCGTGAAATGCTCGCCTTTACTCCTGAAAATCCCGGTACGGACATCGCCCTTGCCCTGAAAGAAAGTGCAAGGATCCTGAAAAAACGCAGTGTGATCTTTCTCATCAGCGACTTCATCGACGATCAGGATTTTTCTTCCGCCTTGCGGCAGCTCCGGAACCGGCACGACCTGATCGCCGTTCAAATCTGTGATCCCACAGAAAAACAATGGCCCATTGATGCTCCGGTTGTCCTTGAAGATGCTGAAACAGGAGAACTCATCACCCTGCATTCCGGCAGCCGTTCTCAGCTTCAGCAGGCCCTCGATGACCGGAATGAAGCTATCGCCGCCTTATGCCGCAGTACCGGTGTTGACCGCCTTGAAATCGAAAGCGGTTCTGAAGTTCTGAAACCCCTTATCAAATTCTTTGCCTCCCGGCACAAACGGGGACGGCATTGAAAAGGTTTGAAAGGTCAAGTCTATGAAAAAATTTTTTCTCATTTTCCTTTGGCTCATTCTGCTGTCCGGATTGGCTGCGGGGATCTGGAGTTTAAGCGGTTATCTTGTCTCCCGGCAGGACAAAAGCCCTGTTGCGCTCCCTGACACAGTCACTCTGACGCCGGATAAAGATTTCCGGGTCGGTGAAGTGATTACCGCTTCAGTGGAATTTTCTCTGCCCCGTTACCGCAAGGTGCACAATGTCCTTCTGACTCCCGGAAACGGTACTGTAACGGCAACGCCGGGAAAAGCTGTAAAGGTGCGTACTTCCTGGCGATCCTCGGTTTGGAAAGCGGAAGGAAAAATCTGTCCTCTCCGTCCCGGAGAATCACAGCCGGGGGTTCTGGCTCTTGAAATTTCCTCCCCGGGGGACACTCCTGAGCAAACAGCCTTTGCTGTTGCGATCCCCGCCTTGAAAATTTCCGGACTTCCCGCCGTAACGACTCCCGATGCAGAACTGGAGCGTCCATTGGAACTTGTGAAAAAAACGCCTTCCAAATGGCATTATCTCTGGCTGCTTTTGCTGCTCCTGATACCGTTACTGTACTTTGTGTTCAAAAAAAGGAAGGTCAAAGAAGAAAAGATTTCCCTGCAAGCCCGGACTTTGGACGCTCTTGAAAATTTGCGTTCAGAGGTCGTGACCCGTGCACTCAGTGCCGAACAGGGAATCGCCCGGCTGTCAGATGTGATCCGCACCTATCTGGAACAGCGTTATACATTGCCTGTTTCAAGCAAAACGACGCCGGAATTTCTGGAAGAAATGGAAAATCACTCCCCGCTGCCGGAAAAAGACAGACCTTTTCTGCAAAACTTTCTCAACTCAGCCGATATGATCAAATTTGCCAAAGCCCCCTGTGATGCCCCTGCTGTCAATGCAGCTATTGACAGTGCCGAAAAACTGGTCCGCAGCACAGCATTGCCGGAGGAGGAAAAAAATGTTTGAATTTGCCAACATCTATTTTCTTTTCGCCCTTTTGGGAGTTCCTTTGCTCTGGTATTACCTGAAGCATATCAAAAAAGCTCCCTCAGTCGTCATTCCCAGCACAGCGGTTTTCAGAAAAGCCGCAGCCAGAAAGCGGACGACTTTTGCCAACTGGTGTTACCTCCTTGCCTGCGTGTTCCTTATTGCCGCACTGGCCCGCCCCCGTTCAGGAGATGAAAAGGTCATCATCCGTTCAAAGGGTATCGACATTGTGCTGGCACTTGATATGTCCGGCAGTATGCAGGCTATGGATGTCCCCCGGAACATCACTTCTGCCGATGCTCTTGCCAAAGCGATGAATTCAGGGGAAGTCCGCAACCGTCTGGAAACAGCCAAAGAAGAAATACGCAAATTTATCCTTTCCCGGCCCAATGACCGGATCGGACTCATCGGTTTTGCGGATCTTGCTTACAGTTTTTCGCCGCCGACACTGGATCACGCCTGGCTCCTGGAGCGGCTCCGCACCCTTGAACCCGGTCAGCTGGGAGATGCGACGGGTATTGCTTCAGCAGTCAGTTCCGGTGTCAGACGGCTGAAAAACTCCAACGCTCCCCGCAGGGTGCTGGTTCTCTTTACCGACGGAGCCAACACCGCAGAAAACCGTCTTACTCCGGAACAAAGTGCCAATCTTGCCAAAGAATTCAATTGTATTATCCACACAGTTGGTATCGGCAGCGACAACGCCTATGTTCTTGTACAGGGGTACGGATTCCAAAAGGTTCAGGGCAGTTTTGATGAAAAGCTCCTTTCTTCCATTGCTTCAGTTACAGGCGGAACCTACTTCCGGGCAGCTGATAAGGCGGGAATGCAAAAGGTAATGGCTGAAATCAACGCTCTTGAAAAGACCAACATCGAACAGCCCAAATATGTGGAATACAAAGAATATGCTCCCCTTCTGGGAGTTCTGGCTCTGCTGCTGATCCTGACAGGATTTTTACAGGAAAACCTTTTGAAAGTACGGATTCCGTAATCTTTTTCCCTTGAATTAAAATGGCCGCAGTTGTATATTATTCAGCAGATAGCCGATGAACCAAATCTGAAGGATAATTTTTTATGAAACTCAATATCGCTCAGAAATCCTGGGTGGCTTATGATATGGGCAATGCCGCTTATGCTCTCATCGTGCGGACAGCCTTTGCTGCGATTTTGTTCAAATACTGTGCCGATGATGTATGGGGCAAAGACAATACCACCGCTTACTGGGGTTATATCTGCAGTCTTTCCGGCATTACGGCAGGAGCCGTTTCCATTACAATGGGATATTATGCAGATAAATTCCACTGGAAGAAAAAACTGCTGGCCTTTTTTGTTTTTCTCGGCATTGCTTCAACTGCGGCTTTTGCCTTTGTGCAAAAGGGAATGGCCTGGAGCGTGCTGCTTTTGAGTTTTATCAGTTTGGGCTGCTATATGAGTGCCAACAGTTTTTATGACTCACTGCTTCTGTCAGTGGCTCCCAAGTCCCTGCGTGACCGCCTGTCTTCTGTGGCTTACGCTTTCGGCTATGTGGGGGGAGTCATTCCCTTTATCCCCTGTCTGATCCTCACGGCAGTTATGAGCGATAAGATCGGAGCTATGCGTATATCCTTTGTCATTGCAGCCCTCTGGTGGCTGGTGCTGACACTGCCTGTGCTTAAAATCGTCCGTGAAAGACAGCATAAGGATGAACACGATCCGTCGGTTGATTTTATTGCCAATTTCAAGGAATTACTGAAAAATAAAAATGTTCTTCTTTTCCTTGCTGCTTATTTTCTCTACATTGACGGAGTGGGAACCATTTACACAATGGCTGCCCCCATTGCCACAGATATCGGGATCACCACGCCTCAACTTATGGGGGTGATACTGGGGCTGCAGTTTCTTGCATTTCCCTGCACGCTTTTGTATGGCAGACTTTCAAAAAATTATCATCCCCGGAATCTGATTTTCTTTGCTATCGGCATCTATATACTTATTTCACTTCTGGCACTGCTTCTTGCCATACCGTTTTTCAAAGATTGGCGTTTGCACATATTCATTCTGCTTGCGGTCCTCATCGGAACATCCCAGGGCGGTATCCAATCTTTGAGCCGTTCCCTTTTCAGCCGGATCGTCCCCTCGCGGAAAGCGGCGGAGTTTTTCGGATTTTACAATCTTTTCGGCAAATTCACCACCATCGTGGGCCCTGTGCTCATCGGGATCGCAACTGCGTTGTGGGGCAAGCCTGAACTGGGGATCGCTTTTCTTGCTTTGCCTTTTCTGGCGGGAGCAATATTGCTGACAAAAGTGGACTTCACACCGGTCAATTGAAATTATGGTCTTTGAATATATCATCAAACGTCTTCTTTTGGCAGGAGTGACTTTGCTTGTCATTCTCTTTGCCAGCTATGCCCTGCTGCGTCTTGCTCCCGGAGATCCGACAAAAAGCAATATGCTAAATGCCGGAGAAGCGGGCAACGCCGTTTCCGCTGAAAAGGGTGGCTTGCGGAGCAATCACTCTATGCGGCAAAAACTCCACCTTGACCGTCCCATTGCCGTGGGATTCTGGTATTGGATGCGCAACGTATGCAAAGGTGATTTCGGGGAATCGGTTTCTGTCGATCCGGGGCGGCCTGTTCTTGATTTGATTGCCGAAGCCCTGCCTGTTACGCTGAAACTCAATATTTTTGCCATTATCCTCACCTATCTGTGTGCCATTCCCATTGGCGTCTATTCGGCAAGGTATGCAAATTCCAAAGGGGATCAGCTGACGGGATTCTTTCTTTTTGTTCTCTATTCTCTGCCTGCTATGTGGGTGGGACTGCTGCTGCAGAGCTTCTTTTGTGCAGGGGGAGTGTGGGAAATTTTCCCTCTGAAAGGGCTGACGCCTGCCAATGCGGAACGTCTTTCCATCTGGCAGCTCCACTGGGAACTTGTCAAATGTTATGCCCTCCCGGTGCTTTGTCTTTCCTACGGAGGGCTTGCGGCCCTTTCCCGCTATGCAAGAAGCGGTATGATCGAAGCTCTGCGCGGAGATTTCGTCCGTACAGCAAGGGCAAAAGGAGTCAGTGAAAGCACCCTGCTCTGGCATCACGCATTCCGCAATGCTCTTATCACATTGATAACTCTTTTCGGCGGACTTCTTCCGGCACTGATCTCCGGCAGTGTCATTGTTGAATACATATTTTCCATTCCCGGTATGGGGACACTTTCTTTGAATTCCCTTTCCAGCCGGGATTATCCCTTGCAGATGGCACTTTTTGCCATAGGCGGAGCATTAACTCTGGGAGGAATATTGCTGTCAGACCTGCTTTACACAGCGGCAGACCCCCGGATCCGTCTTGAATCCGGTTCCGGCAGCAAAAATTGATATTGCAAAATTCTTCCCGGCAGGTTGCGTTATTTTCAACATTTCTTGTTTTGTCCGACTTCACTTACAACAGAAAATTCCTAAAAAAATTACAATCGTTTATTGACAATGTCAGTTTGCGGATATATATTATCGAAAGAAGGTTGCAAATATTAGTTGCAAATATTAATAGAATATAAAAAAATAAACAAGACGGAGTTCTTTATGATTAAAAGTGCACTTCTTCTGTTGTCCGTTTTTCCATTGCTTCTTGCAGCTGCCGAGATCTCATTCACAGTGGACAACCCCGGAAAAATCAGTGGTAAACGTATTATACGCGTTGCGGTCCCCTTTCCGAAAGGCAAATTCTCCCGGGTGGATGATTTCGGAATATTCAGCGGCAAAAAACAGTTCCCTGCAGAAGTCACTGTTCTCAACCGGTGGCCAATGGATCAGTCGCTCCGCTGGATCTCAGCAACGTTTGAAGCTGAACTTTCCGGTGCCCCGCAGCAGAAATTCCTTTTCAAAACCGGTGTCCGCCCCTTGCGTCCCCGGCAGAGCACTTTTTACAAAAACTTCCTGTACAAGCCCTATTTTATTACTGCTTCAGGCGTCCGCTATGAAGCGGGCAAGCCGGAAAAAACAACCATTGTGGAGTCCAACGCACTGCGGCAAATGATCAAAACGGAAGGTTTTTTCCGCAACAGTAAAAATGAACCCTTCTGCCGCTGGATCATACGGCAGGAGTTCAAAGCCGGTGAAAGTGAAAGCAAACTCTATTTCACCTTTGTCATTACCGGCGATGAAAAACAATCCCGTTTCCAGGATATCGGCATCGAATTTCCCGGGAAATTCAAAAAAGGCACCTTTGGCGGCTATAAAGGGAACGCGATGAACAAATATCTGCTTCAGTATGAATATGACAAATATCTTGTCAGCTCCCGGTTCGCCCCGAAAAAATGGCAGAAATCCGGAGACGGCAAACACGCTCCCGGCTGGGCGGCAGCAGATGATTTCCGTATTTCCGTTGAAGACTTTGCTGAAACCTTCCCCAATGAACTTGAGATCCGTCCCGATGCGATCGTCTATCACTTCTGGCCGGCTCACGGCATTAAAAATCCGGATTTCAAAGTCACAGATGCCAACCGGCAATATCTGCGTTACTGCCACGAGGGCAAAATTTTGAACTTTGCTCCCCCCAGAGAATACTGGGATGTGGGAAATCAATACATCCACCGTTATTTCAAAGAAGGACGTATCGAGTCCCCTATGGGGGTTGCCAAAACCGCCATATTACGAGTCGATCCCCAAGGGGGTGCCCGGACCGTTGAAGCCGATTTTCTGGCTCTGGTCGATCCTGTCTGGCTCTGTGCTTCCGGTGTGTTGCGAAAGATCCATCATTACGACCCGGAACAATTCCCCGAAGAAGAAAAATTTATCTACTCCTATTATGCACTGGAACGGCACCTTTCCCGGACAACGACGGG
This sequence comes from Lentisphaerota bacterium, assembly GCA_015061745.1. Taxonomy (GTDB): domain Bacteria; phylum Verrucomicrobiota; class Lentisphaeria; order Victivallales; family Victivallaceae; genus UBA1784. The sequence goes on from SUWB01000013.1 coordinate 8,939, forward strand.
GGGAGATTTCGGTAAATGGAACTATGGCGACTCCCACACCTGGTGGAATCCGGAACTGAAACGCTGGGATGATTTCTACCGTACCTGGAAAGGATATCACCACTCCTCCGGCTCATTCCCCTGGCTTCTTGCTCTGCGGAAAGGGGATTTCAACCTTGCCCGCTGGGCCATAGATGTCTCTCTGCATCTTATGGATATCGACATTTGCAACTGGTCAGACGGGGCCCCGGTTTCCAAGGACCCCAAATTGCTCTGGCGGACCAAAGTCAAGGGAGCACTCAATGATTACAAAGGTCTTTCCCACTGGCACGCAGGTTCCAGAAATCCCGACTACAACAGTCAGACTGAATTTGCCATTCTCTACACCTATATCACGGGGGATCCCCGGGGCCTTGATGTGGCAAAAATGTGGGGAGAAACCGCTCTGCAGCGCACCACCTGGGGCCTTTACGGCCGTCGTGCCACAGGGACCATTTCTGCCCTGACAGATCTGTGGCTCGCCACCGGCGACAAACGTTATCAAAAGCTGATCGAAACACAACTTGCCAATATGGCAAAAGTTCAGGTCAAAAAAAATCAGCCTCTTTCTGCTAAAGTCCACGAAGGCGGATTTCTCGGCTGGCCCAACTATCAGCCGGGGATCCAGAAATATTATGAAGCGACCGGTTCCCCCGTTGCTGCTGCCATCCTCAAAAAATGGGCAAAGAATGTTGTCGGGGGGAGAACGTTCCGCAGTGACGCTATGATGGTCGATCTTCCCATTTACGGTTGGCTTCTGACAAAAGAGAGTGACTATCTGCGTTATGCACAATGGTTCAAAGAATCAGGAATGGCATTGACCTATGCATCTCCCACCGGTCAGCATTTGCTCAACTCTTTCCACCACTTTTTCCTTGAACGTCTGCCCTTCTGGATGTGGATGAAAAACAGATGCAAAAAAGAGATCACGCCCCTTGCCCCGGGGAACAGCTGCAGCCAGTTCCCCTATGCAATGGCAGGCGGCACTTACCCCAAGGAAGGCAATTATACCATCTTCCTGAAAAGCGATGGCAAACCTTTTGAATTGAAATGCGGTCTGACCATCGGCAAACCCGGCAAGGGAACAGCCGAACTTCTGGGACCTGACGGAAAGATCCTGTGGAAAAAAGAGTTGAAACCCGACAAAAAGAAAACGGTCGATTTTTCACAAAAGTTTTCCAAAATCCCCGCGGGTGTCCTGACGCTCAAAATCGGTCCAGCCATCCGTGCCGTTGCAATGGAGTGCCGTCTGCCCCGGGTCGCCTCTCCGGAGGTCCATTACAATCAAAATTACGGCTGTTCCACCTGGGCTTTCAGAATTCCGGCTGCCGGTACGCTTGTCATTGAAGCCGAAAGAGTTATGAATATTTCTGCTGATCTGCAGCTTGAGTCTCCGGAAAAAAAGTGTGCCGGTATTTTCAGATTTCCCCTCCCCTTGCGCCACCGTCCGGGTGATCCTGTCAGAAAAAAAGCCTCTTTCAAAGTCACGCCCGGGATATGGGAATTGCGAGGATTTTTCGGCACATCGAAATTCACGCTCAAATTCAACGGCCAAAAGATCCCTTATGTTGCACCGGGAAAAGAATTCTGGTTTGACAAAGAGTGATCAGCACCTCACCTTAAAGAAGATAAAGTAAATATGGTCAATTCAAACGATATCCAACGCTATATCCTTTCGCTGGTCGAGGAGCTGAAAACGCCCGGGGTCAAATTGCCCGGAGCCAGACAGATCGCCGACACACTGAAGTGCAGTCTGCTTTACGTTCAGGGCGTTTTGAGAACATTGACTCAATGCGGTGTTCTGGAGTCCCTTCCCCGTTCCGGTACATACATCAGAGAGGGATGGGAACAGCGTATTCTGATGAATAATCTGGTTATCTACTTTGAGGGGCAGCCCCATTTCCCTGCACTGAAATCTCTTTTTGAAAAAGAGTTTCCGGAGTTTTACTGTTCGGAACATTTCAAAAACGGTAATATCGAACTGAAAGTCACTCACAGCGTTTTGGCAAGCCGGGATGATTACGCGGACCTTTCCGGAGTCTTCGACCAGTGCTTTCCCGACAAAAGCATTTTCTATCAGGAACAGCTGAAGAATTTTTACCACAATGGCAAATTGATCGGCATCCCGGTTGTCTTTTCTCCGGCAGTCATCTGCTGCAACAAAGAAATTTTTGAAAACGCAGGCGTTGATCTTCCCGAACCGGATTGGGATTTTGACCGTTTTTATGACACTGTCTGCCGTCTGCGTAAAGCACTCCCGGCAGAGTGCGGCATTATCAATTTGAAAGCTATCCACAATTGGTGGTTCTACTGTATCACCGCTGCAGGAGGTGAAATTCTGGACCATTCGGCTCAAGATTCAGTAGCCTTTGATTCCCCGGCCGCCATACGGGGATTGTGTGCATTGCGTAAATTGAAAGAAGCATTGATCTCTGATGAAGGAAAATTCCTTACCGACAAACAATGTTTTTCAGCAAAAAAACTTGCTATGTTTATGGGATTCCGCCAAAGTGTCGTGCATTTCAAAGAATTCCCCACTCACCTGGTCAATCTTCCTGTTATGGACGGAAAACGCACCAATATTATGGGCGGTGATCTGCTGGTGTTCCGGAAAGAGTGTACAGATACACTTCTTATGAAACGGGTGATCAAATTTATGCTTTCACCGAAACTTCAAATGCTTTTCGGAAAAACCTATGGCGGTATCCCCCTTTTGAAAAAAGCAGCCCAGGAGTGTCTTGACAATGATCTGGACCGTATATACCTTGATGCGCTGCCCATTATGCGCAGTGACTATTATTTTTACGGCGTGGAACCTACTCAATTTTTAAGACAGGGGATGCTTCGTCTGCTTTCTTTTCCTGAAGAAAAAATACCGGATGCAGCCCGGGAATTTGCAGCAGCCTACAGAACGTATCTTGAAATTTACTTTTTCAATAAAAAATGATTCCAAAAAAAAGGAGCTTGAAAATGAAAGAAAAAATGCACTTCACCCTGATCGAACTCTTGGTTGTAATAGCAATCATTGCCATTCTTGCCGCAATGCTTCTGCCCGCCTTGCAGCAGGCCCGGGAACGGGGACGCGGAGCCAATTGTATTTCCAATCTGAAACAGATCAGTCTGGCTCTTATCAATTACAGAGACAGCAACAATAACTGGAATATGAGTTCCAACGGCGATTTCTGGAGACCTGAAATCATTAAAGCCCTGCCCGCTAAATCCGTGCAATGTCAGTCGATACCGACCGAAAAACAGGCGGCCTCAAAAGGTTCAAGAGAGCCCGGCCGATACGGCTACTGCTACTGGGGGACCGGTCACTTTGCAGGAACGAAAACACCTGACAAAAAGGCCTTTATCGATGTGGTCAAGGATTCCCAGGTAGTTGCACCTTCCAAATTGATCTATATTATGGAGGCTGCCTGGGGGCCTGTTTCGACCCGTTTCAGAAGCAACATTTATTTTGTCGATCACGCCACAAGCGGAACCGCTATCGCTCCTTTCCACAACGGATCCCACAATGTGCTCCATTACGATGGCCACGCAGCGGGGATCCGGTGGGGAATACTGATGGGAACCCAAGGTCTGGACTCCGGCAACCGTTTTGTATCACCGGAAGGTGCGGAGTCCTTCTGCTATTCCCAGAAGTGCAAAAACGGAAAATCCAGTGCCTCCAACCCCAACGGCTGTCCCAAACACGAATCATAATGCCTCATACCACTGATTAAAAAAAGACTGCAGAAAAAAATGAAATATACACTGTTTCTTCTGTTGTTGTTATCGGGTGTGTCCGCTTATTCTTCTGCCCCCAGAGGAATATTGAACGTAGAAATCCAAAGTTCCACAGTCCTCAAAGGATCTTCGAGAGCAGAAGGGGCAACAGTGATTTCCGCTGCCATTCCGGAAAAACGCCGGTTCAGAAAAGATCAGAAGTTTCTACTTTCCTGCACATTTCCCGATGATTTGAGCGGAAAATGGCAAAAAAGATCCCTTTCTTTCATTCCGGAAACAGACGGTCGGTGTACGCTTATCCTCAAAGCGGCTTTTAACGGCAAAAACAGAGTTCATCCCTTTCTTCACATTGACAAAGTGGAACTTCAGGGGGCGGCACTGAAAAATCCGGGGTTTGAATTTCTTGATAAAAAAAATGTTCCACTTTTCTGGCGGGGCCCCCAAAATGCCTCCGGGAAGAATAATGCCCTTGAGGGGAAAACATACGCAAGAGTCAACTATCCGGGACCGATTTCACAGGAATTTACCGTCAGAAAAAATGAGAAAGTGACCGTAACATTCTATGTCCGTCAGGAATCCCCCCTTGCAGACACCCGGGGAAAAGATGGAATGACCAATATCTATACTGATTGTGACGGCAGCAGTGTCCACATCAGTTCCGGCAGATTGACACTGATCCCCTCCTTTGAAAACTGTTCCTATTATATCAACCGTACAAGATCTGAATGGGGCAAAAAATGCACTGTAAAGGTCTGGTACCGGAAAAAAGGCAGCAAAGAGTGGATCCAGGTTCTTGATCCGGTCAATATGGAAAAAGAAAAGGCATGGCGCGGTTCCATTATGCTTTTGCAGGAAGACAGTTCCTATGATTTCAAAGCGGTGATTTCCGGAGAAAAAGTTTCAGAGCTCCGCAGTACTTTCCGCACCCGGAACTCCAATTTCAAGGTGGCAAGGACCATTATTCTCAACGACAGAAATTTCAACGGGCATCTCAACAATATCCTTTCCGGAACTCCTGACGGCTATACTCTTTACAAAGCAGCTCCCGGATTCGTCCTCAAAGGAAAAAAAGATCTGCCGGGGGGAGTTATTGAGTGTACCTCTTCCCGGTATGTGATCTTTGAAGGTCTCACCATCGATGCCAACGGCAGCCGTCACGCCCTGCTCCTGAAAAATTGTCAGGACATTGTTGTCCGGAACTGCAATATCAGCAACTTCGGACTTTTTGAGAATGTCCGGGATATGAAGCAGCAGGGGAGATGGACATACAAGGGCAAGGTTATGAACTACGACGGAGGTATCAGGATCGAAGGCAGCAAAAACACCCTTGTTGAAAGATGTTTCATCCACTCCCCCAATTCGACTGCCAATGCCTGGATCTATTCTCATCCGGCGGGTCCTTCCGCAGTGTGTATTCCTTACGCCCAGGGCGGAACAGTCATCCGTTACAATGATTTCGTGGGCAGTGATGCCAAACGCTGGAACGATGCTATTGAATGCAGCGGCAATGGTTATCTTACGGGGGGATTTTTCCGGGACAGTGATATTTACGGAAATGTGTTTGCCTTTTCCAACGATGACAGCATCGAGATCGAAGGGGGCGAAATGAACATCCGTTTCTACGGGAACCGGGTCCAGGGGTCACTTTCGGGAGTTTCTGCCGGCAGCTGCCGTCTGGGACCCTCATACCAGTTCAGAAATCTCTATTACAAGCTGGGGGATGAAAATAATTACAAAGGGTGCTGCTTCAAAAACGGTCACGGCAATCAGGGAGACGGTGCACTTTTTTTCATCAACAACAGTATTTATTCTCCAGGGGCTCAAGGGGCGCACAACTTTCCGCCTCACGCGATGCCCCCTGCCTACAATCCTCCCCTCAAAGCCTTTTCCCGGAACAATATTCTGCTTTCTTCATCATTTATTGCCAAAGGCTGGTTTTCCTGGAACATCGACTTTGACAATGACCTTTTTTATACGGAAGATCCTGTTGTGCTGAAACAGCAAGCGGCCCTTGCAAGGGGATTGAAACAGGAAAAAAATGCTCTCCTTGTGCCTCCGGGATATGTTGATCCCGACAACGGAGATCTGCGTTTGAAAAAAGATTCTCCCGCCCGCAACCGGGCGGTATCCATTCCGGGACTTCCTGTCAGGCATCTGGGGGCCTTTCAGGATGACGGTACCGATATTCCTTTCCGGCCCTTTCCGGTCAATACAGACAAAAAAGAAATCAATTTTACGCCTGAAAACAGAAAATCCACTTTTCATTTTTCTGTAACTGCCGGCAAGGAAAATTTTTCATCTTCTTTCAAAGTACACTGCAATGACACCTTTTTCACCGTCACTCCTGCTGCGGGAAAAATCAAAAGCGGTGAAAAAATCACTTTTTCAGTCACATTGAACGCCGAAAAGATCAAAGGGGCAAAACTCCACAATGGTATGGCGGTCATCCGTTTTGCCGATGGTTTTTCCAGAGTTGTGAGCGTTTACGCCGACTTCAGAAACGATAAAACGCTGCGGAAAGCCAACCGGAAAAATCTTATTCCGGTCAAAAATCTCCGGCGTTCCGGAAACGTTTATCAAGGTTCTGTTACCGTTCCTGCGAAGGGATGTTATTTCCTTTGGGCCGATGTTGCACCGCAACACATAAAGAGCACCCGTGTCACCGCCTCTTTCGGCAAGATTTGCAACGATTCCCGTGCACGTTTTTCGACCATCAGACCCGGTCTGGGATTGCTTTACACCGGCAGTTACACCGGCTGGTATTTTTTCCTTGAAAAAGGAACGTTCCCTTTTACGTTCAAAGGTCTTGATCCCCAACATAAGGTCAATCACTTTTTTATTACCGCACATCCTGAAGAAATTTTAAGATAAAGTTAAAGAGTATGAAAAAATTTTTTCCCTTTTCCGCAATATTGCCAATTCTTTTTCTGACATTTCTCTCCCTGCAGCTTCCGGGAGCTTCTTCCGGGCCCTTTTGCATCACCGTCACGGGAAAAGTTTCCGGTGTATGGCATCCTGATCTTGCCGTCTGCAACGGAAAAGATTTTTTCCCGGTAAAAAAGGATGGCACCTTCTCATTTTCCTACATTCAAAAGAGCGGCACTCCTTTTGCTTACCTCACACTCCCGGACTCCTGCAAGGCAGTTTCTCCGTGGAAATTCCCTCTTAAATACGGAAAAAATGACCTTGCTTTTCAAATTGCTCCACGGGAAGTCACAGAAAAAAATTTCAACTTCATCCACGGCAGTGATGTTCAGTTTGACTTCCTCAAAGGCAAAAGCGAACTTGAAGATCTTGCCGATGCCATCGCATCAGTTATGAAAAAAAACAATTGCAGCTTTATCACCTTTCCGGGAGATTTGAGTACCCACGGCGACATACCTCAGCTGCAAGCTCTCAAAAACGCCCTTGACAAACGGAAGATCACCTATTTTGAAGTTTTCGGCGGTCACGATGCTCTGCGTTCCCGTCCTCACTCCTTCGCTCATTTCACCCGTGTGTTCGGTGCCCCTTATTCATCCTGGAACTGGAACAAGATCCACTTTATCGCCCCCATTACTGAAGTTAATTTTATGACTTCTGAAGAACGTTCCAGACATTTGGAATGGTTGAAAAATGACCTGAAACGTCTTGCTCCCGGGATTCCTGTCATTGTCCTCACTCATCAGCCTGCGGGACTGCCCGGAGAATTTACAGAACTCCTGAAATCCTCCGGTCGCAAGGTCCACGCCTTTCTGGGAGCGCATCACCATCTGGATGCTCTTTACTCGCTCAAGGGCAGTGTCAATATTTACAATACCCCTCTGCGCAATCTTGAAGCAGGTTCTCTGACCCGGAAACTCCGGATCGTCACCCTTTCAGCCGCAGCGGGGATCAAAGAGACCCGGAGCTGTTTTCTGGGATATGACCGCTTCATCAGCGGCTTTTTGTGCAGGAACGGCAAGGCCGTGTTCCAAATCTGCGACACAGGTTCTCAAGTCAAATCAGCGTGGATAAAAAACTCAGACGCCCCAATCCCTCTCCCCCGGAGAAACGGATTTTTCCGGGAGCATATGTTGAAGAAAGGGGGCAAAATCTTTATCGGAGCAACATTTAACGATGGCAGCACGGTTGAAAAAGAGCTCTCTCTTTCACCAGATCCCAAAATAAAATGGTGTTACCTGACAGACGCTCTTTACCTTCATCGTCCGGAAGTTGTCTGTCATAAAGGACGGCTCTATCTTAATATCACTTCCGGCAATTTCCCCGGAAAAGGCGGAGTCACGGCTCTCGATGCCGCCACCGGCAAAAAGCTCTGGCACACGGCACTCCCGGGTAATATCGACGCCGGAGCTGCAATTTGGAAAAATCAGCTCTTTGTACTTTCTGCTTCAGGGGTATTTTATATCCTTGATGCAGAAAACGGTCAAGTTCTCAAAAAGAAAAACCTTGCAGAAAACCTTTCTGCCAACTCTTTCATCCACTGCACTGTTGCCCCGGTCGTCACCGCAGGCGGCAAAGTCTTTATTCAGGGAACAGGTATTGCAACCGCCCTTTACGACACCGTTTCCGGCAAATTCACCTTTCTTCCCCAACTCCGTGCAGTTCACGCCTTTCACGCAGCAGCAGTCTCCGGAAACCTTATCGCCCTTACCTCTCCGGCTGCCATTCTTTTTGACGCAGAGCAAAAAAAGATCCTCTGGAAAGCTGCAGTAAGCGTGGGAGCCGGTTCACAAGCACCGCCTGTTTTTGATAAAAACGCAGTATATTTCGCTCTTCAGAGAGTCCTCGTCAAAGCGGATCTTGCATCCGGAAAAATCCTCTGGACACAAAAAACCTGGGCACGGCGACAGGAAATGGGCGGTATTGTCAAAACCGGCAACCTTATCCTGCTTTCTGCCGGAAACCGGATCGGAACTTTTGATGCGGCAACGGGAAAACGTGTCAATAAATTCATCACGCTCCCCTGTTTTCCCGGGCGTCCCGGCAAATTCCGCAGAGCCGCCAATCAGGCGGTTCCCGTACTCATCAACGGCAAGGTCCTGCTCCCGACAGATATGGCTGGAATACAACTTTTTGACCCTGATGCTCACAAGCTCACACTCGTGACCGATCCCGGACTTTCGTTCCAGGGACGGGCAGCCGCAGTAGGGAAAAACATTTTTCCTGTCAGTGCTCAAGGAGCCATACTGGCGGTACAGCTGTGATAAAAAGAATATTTTACGATATTTTTTTGTGGAAAACAACTCTTTTTGATGCCATATTCCGGTAACAGGAACACTTGTCATTGAAGCCGAAAAGAGTTATGGACATTACTGCTGCTCTGCAGCTTGAGTCTCCGGAAAAAAGTGTGCCGGTATTTTCAGATTTCCCCTCACTTGCGCTTGCTGTCGATCAGATATTGACGGTAGCCGTAAGAGTTGCTTTTTCCGGCACCTGCCAAATCATCTTCGATGCTTTTGATCAATTCTGCTTTGTGATCGGCTTTTTCAGCAGGGAGGACTTCTGCAACGACCAACAGCTGAGAACGCTTGGTCGCTTCGGTTTCTGTCGAAAATATCCAGCCGAGCACAGGAATGTCTTTCAGAATGGGAAGTCCTCCGGAAACTTGCATAACGCTTCGTTTTTCAATGCCGCCTATAACCAGTTTTGTTCCGGCATTGGCGATCATAAATTCGGTGTCAATTTCAGCACCTTGCTGTATTCTCGGTGAGCCGTCAGAGGTATAGCCGATCAGTGAGGAGTTGTTGATCTTTACTTTGAGTTTTGTGGCTTGAGTATTGATGACCGGAGTCATCTTGAGTGAAAAGCCGAATTTTTCTGTTGCCTCAAGGTTGATCGTATTTCCACGCTTTATATCTGCTCTTGATGCAGCGGGTGTGGATTTGGCTGCAAAACATTGAGTGAATTTTTCGATTTTACCTTCTGAATTATTACCGATGGTAACTTCGGAAGTATGCAGAACTTTTGCTTTGCCTTTGCTGGTCAGAAAGTCGATATATTTTGTGTTCCATTTGGGGTTGAACTGAAAATAAGTTGTTTTGTTCCAATCAGCTCCGTTAAAAAGTTCAAATCCCTTGTAGTTTTTGGAAAATCTGCCGCCGGCACTGAAAAGGTCGATACCTTCATTATTTTTCCACGCCTGAAAATCCAGTCCCAGTTTCGTATCATTTTCAGCATAAAGTTCATAAACCGTGATCCTGGCACGAACAGCCGGTTCGGCCTGATCATATTTTTTAAGCACATCCATAATATTCTGTTTTGAGAAAGGGGCTGTATTAAAGAAAATCAGATTAAGTTCCGGATCTTCCATCAATACATCATTACCGCCAACATTATTCATAGCTTCATTGTACCTGTATGCTCCCACATTTTTCACCATTTCCATCAGATCTTCTGAAGAACGGTATCTTGGTGTATAAACATAGGTCTGCCGCCCGGAACTTGAGACCAGTTTGGGTTTATCCAATTCCCGTACAATGGAATTAAATCCCTGCGCTCCGGGCGTATCTTCAAAGCGGTAATCTTCCGCAGAGATCAGCAGCAATGCACTGCCGTCAGCGTATTTCACAGCTTCCACATTGGTGTTATTTTCATTGACCTTACGGGTTTGAACGATAGAACGGATATAGGAACGCAGTTCATAGGGATCAGTATGTTTGATTTCGTACGCTTTGGTGATCACATTGGGATCGGCATTGTCTCGTACAAAATGGACGACGTCAGTATCGGCCTTGACTGCAACATTGAGTCGGGCATCAATGCGGCTGTTTGCATAGGGGGCAGCGGGTTCTCCGGCAAAGGCGACAAAACTGCTCAACAATGTTGCCGCCAGAAAATATCTTGAATTGTATTTCATAATTTCACCAATCTTTCTTTCAATTATTTGCTTGCAAGTTTATCAAATTCTGCGACAGTTCCGGGAGTCATATTTTCGTTGAACACCACAGGGACGGCACGAACGGTAACAAAGAAACGGTTGACCTCGGTATGGGTGGTCGTTGTGCCGAAAATATATTTAAGAACCGGGATTTCGCAAAGAAAGGGAACTCCGATGGTCTGTTCCACATCGCTTGTGCGGTTCCAGGAGGCAAGGAGATATTCTTTGTTGAAGTCGATGACTGTTTGTGCAGTAACTGTTTCTTTTTCCGTCAATTCGATACCGAGATTGTTTCGTTCGACCACATTGCTGTTGGTGATCTCGCATTGAAAATTGACACACCCATTCACACCTGCAGTAATGACCGGATTGAAAACTGAAGCCGTCAGAGCAGAATCCCCACCCACAGCAACAGCGGAAGCGTGGTATTCATCTTTAGTGATATTCTGGTATTCCGGAGCAAAGTTCACTTTGAATTCACGGTTACGGTTGTTCGTGATAATCATACTGGCGGTACTGCTGACAGAGGCTTTCCCGTTCTGCTGCAAAAGGCGGAGGAAACTTAAATCAAATGCCGGTGCCGTGTAAAATCCTCCAAAGCCCCAGGTCGTATTTCCGAGAATTTCAGCTCCGGAGCCCAGCAGTCCAACAAGTTTTTCCGCTGTCCGGACATTAAGGGCATTGTATCCGGCACCAAAAAGATCGAGCCCGGGGCCGTTTTTCCACGCCAGATAATCAATACCGATATCTTGAAGATCACTGTCACGCACCTGATAGACTTTCATTTCAAGCCGTACTTGCGGAATTGGTTTATCCAGCCAGGCAAGCTTTGCTTTAATATCATCTACAGTTGCAGGAGTATCCTTGAAGTAAAACATATTACGTTTGCTGTCAAAGCGTACATCGCTGTCAGCTTCTCCGCTGGAAACTTCACCTTTAACAATAATATCAACCATTCTTTGTACAGCCCGGAAACGGGGCTGGTAGACCCCGTAAGCAATACCGTCACCGGTAATATTGGAAGCCTTGGCAACCTTTGCCGGACGGTCAAGAGCGGCAATAAGTTTATTAACGTGTTCAATCATATCTGCACCAGTTGAAACAATGAGCATCTGACGATTGCGTTCAGTGTCTTCAACAGTGGAAACATTGGATTCTTCGCAATAACGTACAACCGCACTGCGGATGAATGGGGCTATATCTGCCGCCCTGGTATGTTTTAAGGTGTAAATTTTTGATGCCATATTTTTTTGAGCATCATCTTCTATAAAAGTGATTTTCTGTACTTTTTCTTCGGCCTTACCTGCAAAAGGCAAGCTGATTGCACCTGCAGCTGCCAGTATGGCAACGCATCTGTGAATGTTCCTATTCATCATTTTCTCCTGTTGGTATTTTTTATTGCTGCTGTATTTATTATTTGGATTACTTCAATTTCCAGTTGATCAGAATTTTATCATTTTCCCTCCTGCGCAAATGTGCTGACATACAAATTAGTCTTACCTAACTTTTTTGTGATTAAAAACCGGGGGGGCTCACAAGCAACTGTTCATTTACTCATAAGCCTCCCCGTTCAGGGAGAGCATATGGCTCAAAGCATTTTTGTTCCGATTTGCAATATTGTCCCGAGCTGAAAGACAATCAGAGTGGAAACATAGGCCAATGCGAACAATGCTCCTGCTTCAACAAACGCCGTTTTCCAGGAATTCAACTCCCGCTTGATGATTGCCAGAGTTGCCAGACAGGGAATGGAAAGCAAACAAAAGAGCATTATACAGAATGCCTGCAGCGGAGTGTAATGTTTCACCAGCTTCTGCCGCAAACCTTCAGATTCTTCATCCGCTTCCCCCTCGGCATACAGAATTCCCATTTGAGCCACAAAAACCTCTTTTGCCGCCAACGCTCCGATAGATGCCGTAGTTATTTTCCAGTCAAAGCCGATAGGGGCAAAGAAGGGTTCAAGAGCCTTGCCCACTCTGCCGGAAATGGTGTATTCCAGTTTTTCAGAAAGTTTAGCATTTTCAAGAGCAGATGTGTCGCAACCTGCTTTCTGCACTTCCGAGATTTTTTTATCGTAATCAACAGAAAATTCTTTCTTTTCCGGATAGGTATTGCAGATGTAAAGTATGATACTGGTAAGCAAAATGATCGTACCTGCTTTCTGCAAATACATCCGTCCACGATCCCACATATGGAGCATCAAACTTTTGAAACTCGGTACACGGTAGGGCGGCAATTCCATCAAATAGACTTCGCCCTCACCTTTGAAAAGCGTGGACTTCATAATTCGGGCAGCAATCAATGCCACCAAAACGCCGATGATATAAATCATCCACATAGTAAATGCCTGATACTGTTTGGCAAAAAAAGCCGGAATGATGAGGGCATAAATCGGCAGTCTTGCTCCGCAACTCATAAATGGCAGTACCATAATGGTGATTTTCCGGTCACGTTCCGACTCAATGGTTCTTGTTGCCATAATCGCAGGAACGGCACAGCCGAAGCCAAGTACCAGCGGAACAAAAGATTTGCCCTGAAGTCCGAATTTCCGCATAATGCCGTCCATAACAAAGGCGGCACGGGACATATAACCGGACTCCTCCAGAATAGCGATCGCAAAGAAAAGAAAGAGGATGTTAGGCAGAAACACAATCACTCCGCCCACCCCGGCAATAATGCCGTCAATAACCATACTGCGGACAAAGGGCAGTTTTTCCGGATTCCAAACATCGCCGACAACTCCGCCGAACCAGCCGAAGAAATCTTCAATATACCCCATCAGCGGATCCGCGCAGATAAAAGTAAACCAGAACGTAGCGTACATAATTGCAAGAAACAGCGGAAATCCCAAAAACTTATTGGTGATAACCTTGTCGATTTTATCGGAGATTTCCCGGCGTTTTTCCTGACTGAAAGATATTGCATTATGGCACGCTCCGGAAAGCATCGCATAGCGGCGGTCTGCCATAAAGGTATCCGCAACGATTGCGTGTTTGTTTTTAAGATGCAGAATTTGAGCATCCACCTCTTCCCAGACGGACTTCATCGCCTCAATTTTCATCGCGCTGGAATCTTTTTCCAGTAATTTAATGGCAAAAAAGCGGGAGGGGATGTGATTGTATTTTTCAATATTCAGAGCGTCGATTTTTTCGGCAACGGCATTGATCGCATCGTCAAAATCTGCACCGTAAGAGAGCATCGGCATCCCGTGGTCGTCCAATTTTGCCAATGCTTCGACCATTTTATCTTTAAGTGACTGCACGCCGCGAGAGGTGTTGCCGACAGTTTGGGCAATCGGAGCTCCGAAATATTTTTCCAGCTTGGGAATATCAAATTTCAATCCTTTTTTCCGGGCATCATCGCTCATATTGAAACACAGAAGCATAGGGATATGAAGCTCGGCAAGCTGTGTGGTCAGATAAAGACTCCGCTGCAGGATGGTGGAGTCGACCACGTTCACGATCAAGTCAATACCTTTTTTCGTCAGTTCCTCAAAAACGACCGCTTCTTCCGGCGAAGAACTGGAAAGAGAATACACTCCCGGCAGGTCGATCAACTCTATTTCCATATCATTCAAAGTGAATGAACCGGATTTACTTTCCACGGTCACTCCGGGATAATTGCCGACGTGCTGCCTTGTACCGGTAAGAGCATTAAAAATACAGGTTTTGCCGCAATTTGGATTACCGGCAAGGACAATGCGGAATTTCTTACTCATTGACTGACGCCTCCGTTTTTTCAATCACAATACAGGCGGCATCGTCTTTGTGCAACGCCATACTTGTTTCCAGCACCCTGACCCGGATCAAACCGCCGAAAGGGGCGTGCGCCTCGATAAGCAATTCCGTTCCGGGAACGATCCCCACATCTGCCAATTTTTTCCGTCCCCGGGATTCAGGCAAGATCCCGACAATAGTTGCTTTTGTCCCGATAGGCAGTTCTGCTAAAGAAACTTTTGCTTCTGCCGGTCCGCTGCTGCAGCACTGATCTTTCATAAATTTTTCTCCTTTTATAATCAAATTGCTTCAATTAATTAGAAAAGCCTAATTAGAGATTCAAAAAAATCTGCACGAAACCGAAAACATCTTTTCAGTTCCTGTGCTTATCTCTTATAATATATCACACAACTGCCAATATTCAAGTTAGTTTTAACTAATTTTTAATGATTTTTTGCTCCCCAACCAAAAAAACAACAGCACACCGATCGACAATTATAAATTTTTTTCACAAATTATGTGGAAAAAACCGTTCTGCTGTGCTATTTTATGTAAAATCATCAAATCTTAATACAGGAGAAAGTCTGATTATGGCACGCGGTACGTTGGTACAAAAGATCATTGAAGCCCATTATATTTCAGGTTCCCGGGTTCCCGGCGAACCTGTTGCGATCAAAATCGACCAGACTTTGACCCAGGATGCCACCGGCACTATGGCTTATCTGGAACTTGAAGCAATGGGGATTCCTCAAGTCAAAACAGAACTTTCAGTTTCATACGTTGACCACAATATGATGCAGAACGGCCCCGAAAACCGCAACGATCACCTCTATCTGCAAAGCGTCGGAGCCAACAAGGGTGTCATCTTTTCTCCTCCCGGCAACGGTATCTGCCACCAGCTTCATCTGGAACGTTTCGGTATTCCCGGAAAAACGCTGATCGGTTCCGACTCCCACACCCCCACAGGCGGCGGTATCGGTATGATGGCCATCGGTGCGGGCGGCCTTGACGTGGCTCTGGCTATGGCGGGCAAACCTTTCCGCATCCCCTACCCCAAAGTGGTGGGTGTCAAATTGACCAACCGTTTGCGCCCCTTTTGTGCCGCCAAAGATGTGATATTGAAACTTCTTTCCATTCTGAGCACCAAAGGCAATGTGGGAACGATCGTTGAATACTTCGGTGACGGTGTCGCCACACTGCCTGTCCCCCAGCGTGCCACTATTACCAATATGGGGGCTGAACTGGGTGTCACCACCAGTGTATTCCCCTCTGATGAAGCAACCAGAGAATTTCTGAAACTCCAGAAGCGTGAAAGCACCTATGTTCCTCTTGCCGCCGATCCCGATGCTGAATATGACAGGGTCATTGAAATCGACCTTGCACAGATTGTTCCTATGGCGGCCTGTCCTTCATCTCCGGACAATATCAAAACCGTTGCCGAACTGGCGGGGATCCCCGTAGATCAGGTGCTCATCGGCAGCTGTACCAACGGCGGATACCGTGACCTTGCCACTGTTGCCGCAATGCTCAAAGGCAAGCACATCAGCGATAACGTAACTCTCGGAATCGCTCCCGGCAGCCGCCAGACTTTGGAAATGCTCGCCCGCAACGGTATGCTGGCCGACCTGGTCGCTGCCGGAGCCCGTATCCTTGAAGTGGGATGCGGCCCCTGTATCGGACAGGGACAGAGCCCTGCCGACGGAACTGTGACTCTGCGTACTTTCAACCGGAACTTTGCGGGCCGTTCCGGAACCAAAGGGGATCAATCCTATCTTGTGAGCCCCGAAACCGCCGCAGCCACCGCCTTGACAGGTGTTTTCACCGATCCTGCCGCAGCGGGACTTGAAGTACCGGTTTTCACTGAGCCTGAAAGTTACTTTATTGACGATGCCTATTTCAAGCAGCCCAAAGCCGGGACTGAAATCATCCGCAAGCCCACCATTGGCGAGCCCCCTTCAAATACGGCTCTGCCCGAAAATCTGGACGGTGTGGCGGTCATCAAAGTTGGCGACAAGATCACCACTGACCATATTATGCCTGCCGGAGTCCATTTGAAACTGCGGAGCAATATCCCTGCTTATTCAAAGGTGGTCTTTGAATGTTTCACCCAGCCCGGGAAACCCTCTTTTGCTGAACGTGCCGCCGCTGTCCGGGATGCCGGAAAAGCCGGTATCATCATCGGCCGGGACAGCTATGGTCAGGGTTCCAGCCGGGAACACGCAGCCATCTGTCCTATGTATCTGGGCGTCAAGGCGGTTGCGGCTCTTGCCATTGAAC
Organism: Lentisphaerota bacterium; assembly: GCA_015061745.1. Taxonomy (GTDB): domain Bacteria; phylum Verrucomicrobiota; class Lentisphaeria; order Victivallales; family Victivallaceae; genus UBA1784. The sequence goes on from SUWB01000013.1 coordinate 25,535, forward strand.
GGATCCACCGTGCCAATCTGGTGAACTTCGGCATTATTCCTATGATCTTTGATGACGCAGCAGATTATGATGCCATTGAAGAAAACGATGCCCTCTTCTTTGCCGCCATCCGCGAACAGATCAAGACAGGAAACTCCCTGACTGCTGAACTGCGCAAGGCTGACGGAAGTATCAAAACGATCAAGTTCACCGCCCTTCTTTCAGAAGCCGACAAACTGACCATTCTCGCAGGCGGAACACTGAATCAATAATGAACCTCCCTGACAACTGGCAGCGTTACCTGACAGGTTTCACCGATTTCCCCGCCCTTGCTGCAACGGTTGCAGCCGTAGAGGCAAGGCGGGAAAAGGGAACTGTTTTTCCCGCTCCTGAAGCCACCTATACGGCATTGGAACTGACCCCTCCTGAAGCGGTCCGGGTGGTCATTCTGGGGCAGGACCCCTATCACGACGACGGTCAGGCTTACGGCCTTGCTTTTGACGTGCCTCAAGGGATCAAGGAGCCCCCTTCATTGCGGAACATCAAAAAGGAGTTCCGCAACGATCTCAAGCGGGAACCGGGTTCTTTGCGGAGCTGGGCCGAACACGGTGTTCTGCTTCTCAATGCCGTATTGACGGTAGATGCCCATAACCCCGGCAGTCACGCTAAATTGGGCTGGGAACGTTTCACCGACTCAATTATCAAAGCGGTAAGTACACAAAACCCGGGGGCTGTTTTCATTCTCTGGGGAGCATTTGCCATAAAAAAAGCTGCCCTTGTAGACAGCTCGAAACATTTGATCCTCACGTCAGTGCACCCCTCCCCTCTTTCCGCTTCACGGGGATTTTTCGGCAGTTGCCCTTTCAGTAAGACAGAAACCTTTTTTCAAGGCTCCTGGCACTGGCCGGAATAAGCAGCAGTTACTTTTTTTTGCCGTAATCCACATCAGCCAGACGGAAGGTTATTTCAGGGAGTTGGGCTCCGGCAAGAAATTGTTTCACAAGGGCAACCGGATCAGGCTCTTTTCCCTCCCGGCACCAGTAAATATCCTGTCCGGAACGTTCTATCTTGCGGAAAAAGATATCCTGTCTTTTGGCAAACTGCCGGATCTTGTCAAGCAAACTCTGCCGCATTTCCTCAAAGGAACATTTTTCCTGTAAATATTGTGCAATCTCTCTGTATTCCAGACCGAAAAACTCAAGTTTTTCATAAGGAACTTTTTGGATATCGTGCAGTTTTCTCACTTCCTCCACCATTCCGGCTTCAAAGCGTGCATCCAATCTTTTTTCAATCCGTTCCCGGACAGTTTTTCTGTCAAAAAGGACTCCGATGACCAGGGGATCAAGTTCAAAAGGAGGCGTAAAAGAGGGTTCAGCCTCATAATCAGCCTTGCTTCTGGCAACCCCTTTTTCCCGTTCCGGCAGCTGTCCGCCGGGGAGCCTGTACCCCTTGAGCAAAGCGTCCAGATAGAGGGCGGTACCGCCGCAGAGAACAGGCAGCTTGTTTCTTTTTCTGATATCATCAATTGCCGCAAAGGCATCACGGCAGAAACAACTCAAATTATAGGTTTCCGATGCAGGATCAGCGATATCAATCAGGTGATAGGGAATCTCTCCGTATTCCTCAAGGTCTTTTCCAGTTCCAAGATCCATATAACGATAAACCTGTCTTGAATCGACACTGACGATTTCTCCGTCAAAAAGAGCGGCAAGTTTAACGGCTAAAGCTGTTTTTCCCGTGGCAGTAGGACCACTTACAGCAACAATTTTCACTTTTTCAGACATAAAAAACAACTTTCTATTTGAAATTACCCCCTGTCAGGTATTATATTATGACGCATAAATGTGTCAAAGTCAAATCAAAAAGACAAAAAAGTATGAAAAAACAGAAAACTTTGGCCGGAATCGCTCAACTTTCCGGCGTTGCACTCCATACCGGAGTGCGGGCAACCTTGCGGATCACTCCGGCTCCAGAGAACACCGGAATCCTTTTCCAGAGAGTCGATCTGCCGGACAAACCTTTTATCCCGGCGATCCCTCAGTGCGTGGTGGATGTGCAGCGTGGAACGACCATTGCCGTTTCCAAAAGTGCCATAGTTTACACCGTTGAACATATCCTTTCTGCACTGCACGCCTGGGAAGTTGACAACTGTATCGTTGAAATGGACGGTCTGGAACCCCCTATTGCCGACGGCAGTGCCATTCCCTATTACAATATGGTCAAAGAAGCCGGCGGGACCGTTGAACAGGATACCCCTGCCAAAACTTTCACCCCCCCTCACCCCATCTGGATCGAGGAAGGTCATACCCGGATTGCAATGTTCCCTGATCCGGAAAAACTGACCATTTCGTGTGTGACCTCTTTCAAGGGGTGTCCTATTGACCCTCAGTTTTATGAATATGAACTCAATCAGGACTCCTATCCTGTTGAAATCGCTCCGGGCAGAACCTTTGTAAACTTTGCCGATTTGAAACAGCTTCTTGCAATGGGATTGGTCAAAGGGGGCAGTCTTGATGCCGCAGCGATCATCCACGATGGAGCGATCATCTGTAAAGATCAGCTCAGATTCCCCAATGAGATCGTCCGTCACAAGATCCTTGATATGATCGGTGACCTGAAACTTACCGGAATGCGTCTTACGGGCCGTATTATAGCCATCCGTCCCGGCCACCCCAAAAATGTGGAATTGGCCAAAAAACTTGTTGAACTTGCCGCAAAGCAGGCTTAAAAATAAAGAGGAGAAAAAAAATTATGGGTAAACTTTATGGTGTTTACGAATTGAAGCAGGCACTTCCCCAATGGAAGAACCGTCTGATGCTTGACCGGGCTGAAATCATTGATGACACTCACGCTGCTGCTGTGAAAAATCTCACCAACAACGAGGAGTTTTTCAACGGTCATTTCCCCAATCATCCCATTATGCCCGGCGTGCTTCAGGTCGAAGCAATGCGTCAGCTGGCTGAGTTGCTGGGCAGAGAAAAACTCGCTCCCGCTGCCGGAGAATACATCTACATCAAAACTATGGGCAAAACCCGTTTCCGCCGTCCCAATGTTCCCGGTGACCGGATCAAGATCGAAGTGGAGCTCGTGGAAGAAGCAGAACGGGAGCTGACCTTTAAGGCCAATATTTCCAACTCTGCCGGAGCCGCCTGTGACAGCCAGTTCACTCTGGCCGTCCGGAACATTCCCGGTCCCAAGGCAATGCCTGAACTTTTCAACGCTGCCGACAAAAACGCAGAGCTCAAACTCAACGAAGAACAAACCAAAGCTCTGATGCCCCACCGTTATCCCTTTTTGCTCATTGACTATGTGCTCAAAGAGGAAGGAACGACCATTGTTGCCGTGAAAAATGTCGCCGCCGATGAACCTGTTTTTGCCGGAATGGAACATCCTGTTATGCCCGAAAACCTCCTCTGTGAGATCGGTGCTCAGGCCGGTTGTGCCTGTGTGCTTTCACGGCCCGAAAATGCCGGCAAGCTGGGATTCTTTATGTCCATTGAAAACGCTTTCTCTCTGGCACCTGTCGTTCCCGGCGATCAGCTGATGGTGGAATGTGATCTGCCTCCTTCAAAGTCCCGTTTCGGCAAGGGCAGCTGCCGTATGACCGTCGACGGCGTTGAAGTCTTCAAAAGTGCCATTATGTTCGCCATTGTGGATGCCTGATCTATGTTGAAAATCGTTCAGCTTGAGGATTACGCATCCAACTTTGACAACCTGATAGATGCTTCTTTCTGGAGTTCTGAAGGGGATTTCAAAGCCTATTTGCGTACAACTCCTGCCGAAGTGATTGGACGAGCCAAAGAAGCTGATGCCCTTTTGATCAATAAAACGATCATCAACAAAGAAGTTCTGGCACAGCTTCCCCGGCTCAAGTATATCGGTATTCTTGCCACGGGCTACAATGTGGTCGATCTTGACAGTTGCCGTGCGGCGGGGGTTGCAGTAACCAATGTTCCTGCATACAGCACCGACAGTGTGGCGCAGCATACATTTGCTTTGCTGCTCAATCTGGCAAGAGAAGTTGAACTTCACGCCCGCTATGACTGGAGCACTTCACAGGATTTCTGTCAGGTGCTCACGCCGCAGTTGGAACTTACCGGCAAGACCATAGGTCTGGTGGGATTCGGAGCCATTGCCCGCAAAACAGCGGAAATTGCGCTGGCTTTCGGAATGAATGTTGCTGTCTTTACCAGAACCCCGGCCAAAGTTGACCTGCCTCAAGTCAAGGTATGCAAAAGTTTTGAAGAACTTTTGCCCTTGTGCGATGTGCTGTCATTCCACTGTCCCCTTTTCCCGGAAAACGCAAAAATGCTCAATGCCGAAGCCATTTCTCTGATGAAAGACGGAGCCATTGTCATCAACACTTCCCGGGGCGGACTGATCGACGAAAAGGCCCTGCGGGAAGCCTTGGATTCGGGAAAAATCAGCGGTGCGGGTCTCGATGTTTTAAGTGTCGAACCGCCTCCGGCAGATCATCCTCTGCTCCGTCATCCCCGCTGCCGGATCACCCCCCATACAGCCTGGGCGACCGTTGAAGCAAGAATGAGGCTTTTCAACACAGCAAGAGAAAATTTGCGTTCCTTTGTTTCAGGCGGCGATTTGAACCGTCTGGTGTAAGAAAACATCCAGCAAAAAAGCTCTGCCTCTCAATGCGGCAGAGCTTTTTCTTTGTTTTACGCTCTTTGATAAAAGATGACTGCAGAGCCCCTGTTGGAAACAGAGTTTTGTTTTATTCGTAGTAAATGCCGCAAAGTCCGGCCGGGATATACACCTTTCCTTTGTAAAAGATCACTCTTCCAGTCAGGGTAAAGGGGAGCTGGATACGCCTTTCCCGGCACTCTTTCATCTCTTTCCCGTCAAAACGGTAAAAGCTGATCCGGCCGTTGCGGCGGTCACTGACTGCAATCAGATCCCCGTCTGATGTGGGGATCCCGATGCGGCAGGGTTTCATAGGAATTCTTACGAACTTGCCGGGGGCTTCCGGAGAGAGCAAATAGGCTTCTTTTTTTCCTATCAGCAGAAATTTACCGTTGACTTCAGTGATACCATTTTGCTGATAGCTGTGACGGCGCAATGCCGGTATGGAACCGCACTCTTTGCCCTCCTTATTGATCCAGCGGACAAAGCGGCTGTGCCAGTTGACAGGGAAAATGCCTTTAACACTCCGCTCCGGGAGCATATCTCCGTAAAGGATACCACCGCCGGAAAACTCGGCCTGCCGTTTGGGAACAGCAGGATCACTGATATCCCAAGCGTTAAGTTTTCCCGTCCGGCCCCCGGTATAGAGGCGATCCCCGAAAAGCCGCAGCTGCAAAAAAGGAACTTTTCCCGGTGCTTTGGTCATACTCAATATCTTACCAGTGGCTTGTTCTATGATTTTCAAGTATTGATCCGCAGCAATGACCAGCAATTTTTCAGAAACGGCACAATCCATTGCAATACCTGCAAAAGTTCTTTCAGGCCGCAGAGAGCCGTCAGGAGCAATAGAAAATTCCTTCAATCCTTCCTGACCGCAGGCGGCATAAAGGCGATTCCCCCACCGGGCAAGACTCCAGACAAATCCGGGCAGAGCAAGATGACGCAATCCTTTTACAGCAGGCCGCACGGGAGCTGTACGGGGAACGGTGATTTTTGACGGAGCAAATTCATTTTCTCCCGCTCTCGGGTCTCTGAAAAGATAGAGCCCGCTGCTATGTCCTGAAACATAAACAGTTCCCTTGCCAATGGCGATTTGTGAAGCACTGTCTCCGGGCAGCTTGACTGACCGGAGAATTTCCGGACGGCTTTTATCTGTCACATCCACCACATAAACACCATTGGCGGAGTTGGCAGCAAAGGCGGTATTGCCGCTGACCCGCACTGACCACCAATCAGGAACTCCCAAAGGGTTGATCTTGAATTTGACAACTCCGGTACGCCGGGGATTTTTGGGGTCGGAAATATCAAATATTTCCAAACCGTTTCCTTTTCCCACTCCCGCAGGGCCTCTGACTGCTGAATGCATCCCCGTTGCCGCATAAAGGTATTTTCCCCTGACGGTGACGCCGTCTCCCAAGCCGTCAAGTTTAGCAAAAGCCAAAGGAACAGGTGCCGCAGGATCACTTGCATCGCCGATAAATACCCGCCGTGCCCCCCAGTCTCCGACGGCAATCCTGCCGTTGCCGAAGAAGGCTGCCGATTGAGCTTCAGCCGTGCGGAGCAATCCCAACGGACGGACTTTCAGCGGATCGCTGACATCAAAAAACTCAACACCGTAGATACGCAGTGTTACAGCCAGTATATTTCCTGAAAGTGCCAAACCGGTTGCCAGTTCGGAAGGGTAAAAATGGCTGACTTTCCGGGGGGCTTGAGGTTTTTCGAGAGAAAAGATCTCCACGCCCCGGGAACGACAGCTCAAATAAAGATACTTTTCCCCCGATACCATCTGCCGGTTTCCGGCAGCTGGTGTTTTGTGTACCAGACGGGGACTCTGAGGCACTGATATGTCGTATGTGCAGAGAGTGCCGTCAAGAACAGCATACAAACAGTCTCCCGTCAGCAGCAGTGCACCGCCTTTTCCCTCAGCGAACTTCACAAGTCCGCTGCCGCTCAAAGACAAACTGCAAAACAGCAAGATACACAATAAACATTGACAATACTTCATTTTTTCAAATCCTTTTGTTTTATACGATCCTTTTCCGGAAATTATTGGGGATTTACACCGAAAGTATAAAGGTCATTTTTCAACACATAAACAAGATCGTTCATATTCTTAACGGGATAATCCGTCAGAATGGCACTGCTTCCCACATCCACCGTCTGGTGGCAATCTGAACCAGCGATCTTATGCAAATTGTACTTTTCCGCCCAGGCAAGAGCAATGTCGTTGCGGCTGTCGTGGCGAGGATGGGTATTCAAAACCTCAACTCCGAAAAGGCATTCCGGAGGCGTGACTGTCATACCGTTGCGGAAAGGATGAGCCTGATAGAACAAGATGCCGTTTTCATCAGCAAAAGCCTTGAATTCCCGGGGTGTCATTGTAAAAATCTTTTCATAATCCTGACACATCGCCTCTGTCATTCCGTAAACGAGATAATCATTCGCATTTTCGTCGAACCGAAGCTCAAAACCACCCATAACAAGCAAATTGTGTTTCTTTCCCAACTCAATTCCCCGGCGAACGGTATCAAAATAAGATTTCAGGTAATCCCCCCCTGCATTGTCCTTAAACCACTGCAGGGAGATCGAATTGAAATGATTGGTAAGCACAATGGCATCGTAACCGGCCTTGCTGTAAAGTTCAACAACTTCCGCAACAGAGAGTTTCCCGCAACAGGAAAAACCTTCCGTATGAATATGAAGTTCTATTTTCATTATCTTGTCCTTGTTATACAATGTGAATCAGACATTCTCACTGAGCCGTCACCCGCACTCTGGGGTCGGCCCAGGCGTAAACCAGATCACACAGCAGATTGATAAAAACAAAAAGCAATGCACTCAGCACCACCAGAGCTTTGAGCAAAGCGATATCGGAATTGTAAAGTGCTTCAATTCCGGCAAACCCCAGTCCGGGGATACCGAAAAAAGATTCCAGAAGCAGACTGCCCGTAAAAATAAAGGGCAAAGTTGAACCGCTGCGGGTAATGATCTGCAAAGCCGCATTCCGCAGCAGATGCACTCCGTAGACCCGTATCGGGGAAACACCTTTGGCAACAGCTGTCCGTAAATATTCTTTACCCAATTCATCCACAAAAACAGTCCTGTAAAAGCGGACATTGGCTCCGATCCCGCTGATGATCCCCACTGTTACCGGCAAAAGCAGATTGGCAGGGCTTTCAAATCCCCACAAAGGGAAAAGCCCCAGCCGGTATCCGAGAAACCACTGGGCTCCAATAATGATGACCACATAACTGACACTCATACCAGCCACAGAGAGCACCAAAAGAACTCTGTCCGGCCAGCGGTTGCGGAAAGCCGCTGCAATCAGGGCAAAGGCGATCCCGAAAAGCATTTCACCGAAAAAGACCGGCAGCATCAGAAGCAGAGATATTTTCATTCCCCGCCAGAGCATCTCTTTGACAGGCTCCCTGCTGACCAGACTTTCACCGAAGTTGAAAAAAGTCACAAAGGGGGCTTCTTTTTGGAAGGAAACCAATTCCTGCAATGTCCGCAAAAGCTGTGAATTGAATCCGTTGGATTGATAACGGTAAAAAACGCCCCCCGACGGAGCTTGAAAAGAATCTTTTGTCACTTTGACCATTCCGTCAGAGCTTTTGAAATAGATCCCTTCAGCCGGGAACTGCCGCTTATAATTCCCGCTCCCGGCAGGTATTTCCCTGAAAGCTTCACTCAAGCAGTAATGACCGTAAAACAAAGGCAGATCGCTTCCCAGACGGCGGCGCAGGGATTCAATTTCAAACGGCGTGGCATTTTTCCCCAGCACAGCCCCCGCCGGATCACCTGCCCCCACGTTGAAAAGCAGAAAGGTCAGCACCAGCACCCCCGCCACGATCAGCAGAGAATATCCGATCCTGCGTAAAATAAATTCAACCATTGTACCACTGCTCCAGCAGATCAACAGCCGCAGAGGCCCGGCGGCGGAAATCCGCCTGAGCACCATAGGCAATGGCATCACGTTTCAACTGTGCAAGATTCCCTGCCTGCAGGAACTCCTCAAGTTTGGAATCCAGCTCCTGCTGCTCAAAGGGCAGTTTGAGAGCACAGCCGCCAGATTCAGCGGCAAAGTTGGCAAAGCCGCATTCACTTGAAGCAATAACAGGCAGCCCCGCCGCCAGAGCTTCAACAATGACCGTCCCTGTGGCTTCTTTGCGGGCGGGGTGAACCATCAAATCAGCTCCCAGCAGCCAGTCGGGCACATCTGAAGCAGGCCCGGGCATAATCAGCACCGATTCAGAGAGCCCCAGCTGACGGCACAATTTCAAACAGGGTTTCCGGGGCATATTCCCCACAATGGCAACACGGCATTTCTGCCGCAGAGGATCACTTAAAGCTCCAACGGCTTTCAAAAGGCGGTCGGCTCCTTTTCCTTCAAAAAAAGAGCCTACAAGCAAAAGCAGTATTTCGTCATCAGCAATATTGTATTGAGCTCTTTTTTTCTGCCGCCGTTCTTCAGCATCATCCCCTCTGAAACAGGCTTCATTCAAACCGGGAGGCAGGTAAAAAAAGCGTTCTTCTTCGGTGTTGTAAAACTTCTGATAATCTGTTTTCTGCTTGCCGGTGATATAAAGGATTCCCGTTTTTCCCCCTGGCTGCATCAGGGCACGTTCCTGACCGATAATAGCCCGGTGCCGGGGAGAAATTTTAAGAAACCACTCAGGATAAACACTGAGAGCCTCACTCATAATGCAGTTGTCAGCGGCAAAGTAAAAGTCGATGCCGCTGATCCGGTTGAAGCCCAGTTTTACATCAAAATTCTGAGCACGTTCTTTGAAAATCTTTTCAAACTCAGCCGCCTTTCCGTGATTGGTAAAGGAGCTGAGTTTAAGGATCTCAACTTTCAATCCGGCAGGGATTTCTCCGTCGAAACTGCGGGTAAAAGCAGTCACATCGTGACCTCTTTTCAGCAGTTCCAGAGCAATTCGCATAAAATCCCGCTGCAAGCCGCCGTGGGGAAAATATTTGAATATGGCAAGTGCGATTTTCATTGTGCTCTTCTCCGCGGCGCAGGCGGTTCTATGCCGAAACGGCGCATAACCTGCTTGAGATCCTCCCAGGCTTCACGCTTGGCAGATTCCTGCCGCAGCAGAAAGGAGGGGTGGAATGTGGGCATAACAGGGATTCCGTCATATTCGAGCCACCGTCCCCGCAAACGCATAATACCTTCCTCTCGCTGAAGCAGAAAATGAGCCGCAGTCGCTCCGAGAAGCACAATAACTTCAGGCCGGATCATACGGATCTGATGTTCCAGATAGCCGATACAGGCATTGGCTTCTTCAGGCATAGGAGTCCGGTTGCGGGGGGGACGGCATTTGACGATATTGGCGATATACACATCTTCTCTGCGGAACTGCATCGCAAGGATCATCTTATCCAGCAGCTGCCCTGCGGCTCCCACAAAAGGACGTCCCTGGCGGTCTTCATCAGCCCCGGGGCCTTCACCGATAAACATAAGTCTGGCGTGGGGATTTCCTTCACCCGGGACGGCATTGAGCCGGGTTTCCCACAAAGGACACCGTCTGCAATGGCGTACTGTTTCGGCAAGGTGTTCCAGCGTTCCGGGGACAAGATTTTTCTGCGGCGGCAATTCCTGCGGCTCCGGAACAACAGCAGCACGGGGCGGGATTTCCGCAGCTGCCGGCACAGCAGGGACAGCGGAAACAGGAGCGGCAACAGGGGCGGGAGCGGGGGCAGCTCGTTCTGTTCTTTCAGCTTGAGGCAAAGGCTGTTTGACTTCTTCTTTTACAGGGGAAGAATTAAGCTCAGCAAGAGTTTCCGGAGCAATTTTCATCCCCGGACGTCTGAGTGATTCACTTTCCAAAGCTTCTATCAATTGGGTAAAAAATTCAGTCATTGCATATTCCTTAAACATCCGGAACCGAACAAGCTCCGGATTCATATTCACGTTTCAAAGGATAATTTACCACCGGAATGAGTATTTTGCAAGTCCAGCCCTTGAAAAAAAAGCGTTCAGATATTATATTATCCAATTGACATATAATTTAATTAAGGCCGCGCGGACAAAGTCCGGAAGTCAGACAGCGTCCGGCAGCCTTGCAAAAAACTACAAGGAGTTGAAAATGAAAGTTGTCGTTGCGTATTCCGGCGGTTTGGACACCTCGGTGATCGTGAAGTGGGTCAAAGAGACCTACAATGCGGAAGTCATCTGCTATTGCGCCGACGTGGGCCAGCAGGAAGAACTTGACGGTCTTGAAGCCAAGGCCATCGCCACCGGTGCCAGCAAGTGCATCATTGACGACCTTAACGAAGAGTTCGCCCGTGACTACATTTTCCCGATGCTTCAGGGTGAAGCGATCTATGAAAACAACTACCTGCTGGGTACTTCCATCGCCCGTCCTCTCATTGCCAAACGCCTCGTCGAAGTCGCCAAGGCTGAAGGTGCCGATGCCATCTGCCACGGTGCCACCGGTAAAGGTAATGACCAGGTGCGTTTTGAACTGAATGCCAATGCCATTGATCCTTCCATCAAGATCATCGCCGCCTGGCGCGATCCCAACTGGCACTTCACCGGCCGTCTGGATATGATCGAATATGCCAAACAGCAGAACATTCCCATCAACGTTTCCGCCAAAAAGCCTTACAGTATGGACCGCAATCTGCTCCACATCAGCTTTGAAGGCGGCATCCTCGAAGATCCCTGGGAAGAACTCCCCGAAGATATCGCTGTTATGACTGAGCCCCTTTCCAAGGCCGCCGACACTCCCGAAGATGTGGTCATCACCTTTGAAAAAGGTATCCCCGTCAAGGTCAACGGCACCGAATACAGCCCCGCCAACATTATGCGTACTCTCAATGCCCTCGGTAAAAAGCACGCTGTCGGCCGGGTCGATATCGTTGAAAACCGTTTCGTGGGTATGAAATCCCGCGGTGTCTATGAAACTCCCGCCGGCACCATTCTTTCCAAGGCTCACCGCGGCCTGGAAGAAATCACTCTCGACCGCGAAGTTATGCATTTGCGCGACAGCCTGATCCCCCGTTATGCCGATATGATCTACAACGGTTTCTGGTTCGCCCCCGAACGTGAAATGCTCCAGGTTATGATCACCGAAAGCCAGAAATATGTCACTGGTGACGTCCGTGTCAAACTTTACAAAGGTGCCTGCCACGTTACCGGCCGCCGTTCTGAATTCAGTCTCTACGACGATGCCATCGCCAGCTTTGAAGAAGACGGCAACACCTACGATCACAAAGATGCCGCCGGATTCATCAAACTCAACGCTCTGCGTCTCCGGGTTCTCGCCCGCAGCAAGCAGAAACGCTACTGATTTGAGAAAGGCCGTTTGAAATAATGAAAAATTACAAGATCGCTGTTATTCCCGGCGACGGAACCGGTCCCGAAGTCGTCAATGAAGCATTGAAAGTCCTTGATGCCGCAGGAAAAAAGTTCGGTTTTACCCTTGACCGCAAAGAATTCTGCTGGGGTGCCGATCACTATCTGGCAACCGGAGAAATCCTGCCTGATGATGCTTCAGATCAGCTCCGCAAGTTTGATGCCTGTCTCCTCGGTGCTATCGGCAGCAACAAAGTCAAACCCGGTATCCTTGAAAAAGGTATTCTGCTGCGTCTGCGTTTTGAACTTGACCAGTACATCAATCTCCGTCCGGTAAAACTTTTCCCCGGCGTGGAAACTCCCCTTGCCAACAAGGGCCCGGAAGATATCGACTATGTGGTCGTCCGTGAAAACTCCGGCGGTGTCTATACCGGTATGGGCGGCAGCGTCCAGCAGAACACCCCTGATGAAGTCGCCTGCCAGAACTGGGTCTACACCCGCAAACAGGTTGACCGCTGCCTCAAATATGCCTTTGAACTGGCAGTAAAACGCCACACCAAAGAAAATCCCTGGAAGGGTCTTTCCGACGAGGATAAGGCCGCCGGTTACACCTCACAGCTCACCCTGGTGGGCAAAACCAACGTGCTGACCTACGTCTGCGGACTCTGGGAACGGGCCTTCAACGAAATGGCCAAAGAGTATCCCACCGTCAAAACCGCTTACTGCCACGTGGATGCCACCACTATGTGGATGGTCAAAAACCCGGAATGGTTCGACGTCATCGTTACTGAAAACCTTATGGGCGACATCGTCACCGACCTGGCTGCGATGACCGCTGGCGGTATGGGCATTTCTTCCGGCGGAAACATCAACCCCGAAGGCGTCAGTATGTTTGAACCTATCGGCGGTTCCGCTCCCAAATACACCGGCTTGGGCGTTATCAACCCCCTGGCCGCTGTGGGTGCCGGTGCTATGATGCTGGAATATCTCGGTGAAAAAGAAGCCGCTGCCGCCATCGAAAAGGCGATCGCCTTTGTCACCGGAAACAAACTGAAATCTATGGCCGCCGGCAAGATGGGTTACTCCACTTCTGAAGTGGGTGATCTGATCGTTGAAAACCTCTGAGCGTGCGAATGAAAAACGGAGGAATCAAGTTTGAGCCCTGCCGGAAAGGAGCACTTTCCGGAAAATGCCTTACTGCTTCCCCCGTTTCACTCTTTGAAGCCCTCGATATCTTTGACTCCGGCAAAGCCGAAGTTCGGAAAGTGGGTTCAAAGATTATCGCCGCCATTGCGGGAGACGTCTTTGTAAAATGTTATTTTTATAAAGGTTTCGTCTCCCGTTTTCGTCATCTTTTCTGTGTTTCCCGGGCAAAAAGTTCTGTTGGTTGTGCGTTGGCGATCCAAAAAACCGGCGTCCCGACACCTCAAGTCCTGGGGTGGCTGCGTGAAGGCGGGCTCCTTCTGCCCCACAGAGACTTTCTTTTTACAGAATGCCTGAGGAAAGAAACTGTTTTTATGCCGTTTTTTTTACAGGATTCTCCTGAAGAAGCGGTCAAAAAGATCACTGAATGTGTGGTCAAACTTCATCAGGCAGGAATTCAGCACGGAGATTTAAGTTTGCGTAACTTATATATTTCCGATGCCGGAACTGCCGGAGTCATAGACCTTGACGGCTGCCGGCTCTACCCGACTCCCCTTTCTTTCAGAAAAAGGGTGCGTGAAATGGCAAGAGTCATCAGTTCAGCAGCCAGGATCACAGAAAAAATTTCCCTCTCACGTTTCAAAGAACTTTTCCTGTCTGAATACAAAGAACAGTGCGGCATTGATCTTGCGTGTTCCCAACTGGACTCCCAGACAGAATATCTCTGCAACCGCCGGCGTGCGTGACCCGGTGACCGGAACTTTCTTCCGGCCATCAGCTCACGGATGCAGACAAGAGTTGAGAATTTTCGTAAAATTTTTATCAATCTCTTTAATTCAAAGGTATTGCCGATGCATCACCTCAAACCCCTTGCAGCAAAGTTCAACATTTCTGCCGACTCAAAATGGCTGTTGGAAGCCTTTACTCACCGCAGTTATGCTGTTGAACATAATTTGACCTACGATAATCAGCGTTTGGAATTTCTGGGCGATTCTGTCCTTGAAATCGTCCTGACAGAACATCTTTTCAAACTCTATCCTGCTATGACCGAGGGAGATATGACAAAAACCCGTTCAGCTCTTGCCTGTGAAGGTTCCCTCGCTGTTCTGGCAAGAAAACTGGATCTGGGCTCCTACCTCAGGATCGGCCGGGGCGAACAGGGAGCAGGCGGCATCGACAGGGATTCCACCCTTGCCGACCTCTTTGAAGCCTTTACCGGGGCCCTTTATCTGGAATCCGGCTTTGAAGCGGCACGCTTATTCCTGCTCGATCAGGTAAACAGCAATTTTCCGGATCCCCGCAGACTCCTCGTAGAGCTGAATCCCAAAGGGAAACTTCAGGAATTTTCACAGCAGCACTGGAACGAGATCCCTCACTATACCGTTTTCCGCCACAGCGGCCCTCAGCATCTTCCTTTGTACGAAGTGGAAGTCACCTTGCGGTGCTACACAGCAATGGGTTCCGGTCGCAGCCGCAAGCAGGCGGAATTCAATGCGGCTTCACAGCTTTTTCAATTCTTACGCAACAGGGGAGTAATCAAAGATGATTTTTGAAATGCAAAGTCCCGCCAAAGTGCTTTTCGGCAGAAAAGTGCGTTTCCAACTGCCCGGACTGCTGCCGGAAGGTAACGTCTTTATCATCTGCGGAAAACACGCTCTTGGCCGCTTGGAAAAAGAGCTGCTCCCGGAACTTGCGGGCAGAAAAGTGGAACTTTTTTCCGGATTCCCCGCTGAAGCTCCCCTGGATAAAACTGATGAAGCTCTGAAAGCCGCACGGTCTGTCAATGCCCGTTCCATTATCGGTTACGGCGGCGGCAGTTGTATCGACGGAGCAAAAACCGTTGCAGTACTTCTTGACACAGAGTTGACAGCAGCGGCAGCCTTCCGCGAAAGCATTTCTCTTGATGAACGCTCCTGTTTTTTTGCGGCACTCCCGACCACTGCGGGAACCGCCGCTGAAATGACACCCAATGCCGTGCTCTGTGACGGTGAAACAGGAATCAAAAAATCCCTGCGGGGAGCGGCGATGTTTGCTGATGCCGCCCTCGTTGACCCGGAACTGCTGGAAGGTTCTCCCCTCGAAGTGCTTTACGGTTCCGGATTCGATGCCCTCACCCAGGGGATCGAAAGTACCATTTCAGCCAAAGCAGATGCAATGACGATGATGCTTTCTGTTGAAGGGACTTTTCTTACCTGGAACGCCTTGCAGCGTCACGCCTCAGGTGAAAATACCCCTGAAATATTTGATATGCTGGCCCGTGGCTGTATGCTTTCCGGAGCAGCCTTTGTCCGTTCCGGTTTGGGGGCAGCCCACGGGGTCGGTCATCCCATAAGCGGCCTGAAAGGAGTTCCCCACGGCGTTTGCTGTGCCATTCTTTTGCCGGAAGTTCTGAAGTGGAACTTGCCCGCTGCCAAAGAAAAAATGGATCAACTGGCTTTGCGGCTGGGATTTGCAGCGGCGGAAAAGTTTATTGAAGAACTCATTGCATTGCGCCGCAAATGTGCTTTGCCTGAGAATTTCAAACAGTGGCAGCTGGCCCGGGAAGATTTCCCTTTTGTGGTAAAAAATTGCCGCTCCGGAAGTATGAAGAGCAATCCTCGCACCCTTTCTGATGAAGATGTGAGCCAACTGTTGGAAAAATTGATATGAGCAAACTGGCGATCCTCGGTCCAAATCCTGCCTGGCAGAAAACTTTGTTTTTCCCTGATTTCACCAAGGGCGCAGTCAACCGTGCCCGCAAGATGGAAGAACTTGCCTCCGGCAAAGGTATCAACTTCTGCCGTGCCCTCGGATGCAGCGGCCAAAGTTCTTTTACATTGATCCAGTTCAGCGGCGGTGACAACGGTGCCAAGCTGGATGCTGCGTTGAAAAAAACAGATATGGAGTTCATTTCTATTCCCGTTTCCGGTCCCACCCGGTGCTGCACCACCTGTCTGGATGAAAATGCACAGATTATGACGGAACTTATTGAGCCCTCTTTTCCTGCTTCAGCGGATGAAGTTCAAGCGATGCTTGATGCTTTTGAAAAAACGCTTTCACAAGCCTCTGGAGCGGCCTTTTGCGGTTCACTCCCCGACGGGACAGATCCTGCACTCTATGTCAAAGCGGCTTTGCTTGCGGCAAAATACGGAGCTTTGCTTCTCATAGATGCGTGCCGGGATCTGGATGAAGTTTTTGCCTCAGGAGCAGCCATTGTCCTCAAGATCAACAAAGAAGAACTGGAAAAACTTTCCGGTATTCCGGGCGTTGCACCGGGAATGAAAAAACTTTTCAAAGAGTTCCCCTCTCTGAAATATGCGGCCATTACCGATGGTCCGGGGACAGCTTTTGCCTCAGACGGAACTCAACTTGCCAGCTATACGCTCCCTCCCCTGCCCTATGTTGCAAGTCCTCTGGGCTGCGGAGATACGGCAAGTGCAGTTCTTTTATCAGAATTGTGCAGCAATATGGCTCTTTTTCCCGCCTTCCAAAAGGCTCTGGCGGCGGCAAGTGCCAACTGCCTGAATCCCACCCCGGGGAAATTTCTGCCGGAAGAAGCCGCAAAACTGCTTCCGGCTTACACGCTGGCAAAACTTTGAACTTAAAAATCTTTGACTTTTACACAGTCAACGCTGTACAATCTTGTATCTTCAAGAGATATCTTTCCGGCAGCATAAAGTTCCTGCAGAGATCTTTCCATCGTCTGCATACCGTCTTTGAAGCCGGTTTCCAGAGTTGACTGCAAAAGATGGGTTCTGTTTTCCCGGATCAATGCGGTCACAGGGGGCGTTCCCACCATAATTTCAAAAGCCGCCGCCATACCGGGCTGATCTTTCCGGGGCAGCAGACGTTGAGAAACGACCGCCAGCAAAGTTGCTGCCAACTGCTGCCGGATCTGATTCTGCTGTCCGGCAGGAAAAGAATCCACAATACGGTCGACGGTCTGCGGTGCACTGTTGGTATGCAATGTGGCAAAAACCAGATGTCCCGTCTCTGCTGCGGTAAGGGCCGCTGCCATTGTTTCCACATCACGCATTTCCCCCACAAGGATCACATCCGGAGCTTCACGCAAAGCCGCACGCAGTGCAGTGGAAAAACTTAAAGTGTCTGCGTGAAGTTCCCTCTGCTCAATTACAGCCTTTTTATTAGCATAAACATATTCAATGGGATCTTCGATCGTCACGATATGACAGTATCTTGCAAGATTGATTTCTTCGATCAGACTGGCAAGGGTCGTGGATTTTCCGCTGCCGGTAGGGCCGGTCACAATAACAAGCCCCTGTTTCTTTTTGGTCAGTTCCAATAATACAGGGGGCAATCCCAGAGCTGCCGGGGCAGGGATCGTGCTGTTGATGACACGGGCCACCATTCCCAGTGTTCCCCGCTGGAAAAAGGCATTGAAACGGAACCGGCAAACTGTTTCATTTTCATCGGCGACCACTTTGAGCAGCCGGGCGGCAAGAGCAAAGTCAAGTTCTTTCTTTTCTTCAAGGATGACTCTTTGACGGCGGGTAATGACTCCGTAAACAAGTCTTTCAATATCTTCCGGCTCAAGGGGGGGCAGTTCAAGTTTTCTGATAACCCCTGAAATCTTGACCAGAGGCGGCAATCCCACAGAAAGAATCAAATCACTTGCTCCGTTTTTGACCGCTGAACGCAGTAAAGTCCGCATACACACCTGTTCCCGGGGAGCGGAGCTCTCATCACCGCTGCCGTAATTGGGAATCATACTGGCACTGCCGTTTTCCATTCCCCGGATCAGCAATTTGAATTCATCCGGATTGTTAGAAGCCGCTATTGCTGTTTCAAATGAGATTTCCCCTCTTTGATAACACTCCGCCAAAGCCCGGTTAAAAGTCACCATTCCCTGATAACGTCCGGAACGTAATGTCAGCTCGAGAGCTTCAAGATCACTTTCGGCGATCTGCTTTTTTACAGTTGGAGTTCCGAGGAGAATTTCCATAACAGGCAGAACTCCTGCCCCATTCTTCCGAGGCAGCAGCCTTTGAGCAAGCAAGGCATTAAGCGACAAAGAAAGATCCTGCGCCGCCTGCTGACGCAGAGATTCCGGATAAAGCCCGAGAATACGCTCCACAGCCAGAACCGTATCGGTCGTATGAAGCGTCGCAATGACCAGATGTCCTGTCAAAGCAGCGTGCAAAGCGGTCTGCATCGTCTCACTGGATCGGATCTCTCCGATAACGATCACGTCGGGATTTTCACGCAGAGCAAACTTCAATGCCTGCGAAAACCCGCCTGCAGAATCTTTCACCTCCCGCTGGGTAATCATCGAATTCATACTGGAGTGGAGATATTCGGCGGGATCTTCTATCATCAATATATGTTTGGAAAAATGCGTATTGATATAGTTGACCATTGCACTGAGGGTCGTGGTCTTGCCGCTGCCGGTGGCACCGGTCACCAGAATCAGCCCCCGGGAAGCGGAACAGATTTCCTGTAAACATTCAGGTAAGAGGGAATTTTCAAAGGTAACGCAGTCTCCGTTCCTCAAAGGTCTGGCAGCCATTCCCGGACCGTTGACAGTCGTAAAAAAATTGATCCGGCAACGCTGAGAAGCAGACAGAGCCACAGAAGCATCTGCCCCGTCATTAAGCTGATACTCCTTTTCGCCTTCGCTGCCCAGGACCTGAAGTCTGAAACTGTCGATATCACCTGCGCCAACCATACCCCAGGCTTTTTCTTCGACCAGAGTCCCATTGATCCGGACCCGGGGAAAAGCATTTACTGCAAGCAATATATCTGAAGCATTACGGGCAGTCAAATTTTCGATCAGATCACCGATTTTCACAGGCCACCTCTCTTTCCGGCAGACATAAAAAAACCCGGTACACCAACTGACCGGGAAAAAAATTCAACTTTGGTACCGGAGGTGGGACTTGAACCCACACTTCATCACTGAAACCAGATTTTGAGTCTAGCGCGTCTGCCATTTCGCCACTCCGGCTTGTCCATACGTATAAGATATACCGTATTCATTGATTTTTCAAGTCATTTTTTAAAAAAAATCCTTATTTTTTTATTTTTGAACCTTGAAAAATGACCGCTCGGTCATTATATTACAAAAGTTGCTTAATTTTTCGTCAAAAATAATAGGATAATAAGGCGAGGAGAAAATGAGAAAGATTGGATTGATTCTGTTGTTTGCGGCACTGTTTTCTGTCTGCGCGTCCGGCTGCCGTAAAAAAGCGGTCAAAGAAAACAAAGAAAAAGTTGTCCGTGTCGGCACTATGAAGCCCGTTCACAAACTTTTCCAGCAGCGTATTCCTGTACAGGGGACAGTGGCTCCTGTACGCTATGCAACACTTTCCAGCAAAACTTCAGGAACTCTCGATATCCTTGAGGCCGCCGAAGGAAAACAGATGAAGAAAAATTCTCTGCTTTTCCAGGTCGATAAATCCAATCTGGAAAATCAGGTCACTGTGGCCCAGCGGCAGTTCGACGTCTGCCGTTCCGAAGTGGAAACAGCAAAAATCGCCCTTGATCTTGCCAAGATCCGTCTGCGCAAAGCTCAGCTGGACTTCAAACGTGCCGTGACCCTGCACCAGACCAAGGCGATCTCTCAGGAAAATTACGAAAGTGCCGAGGTGGACCTTAAAGGTGCCGCCGCCGAAGTTGCCAGTTCCGAAGCTAAATTGCAAATCGCCATTGCCAAACGGGAACAACAGGAAAACAATCTTAAGATCGCCCGCAAAAATCTCTCTGACTCTGAAGTTCGTGCCCCTTTCAGCGGTATTATCACCGTTTGCGACTTTGAACCCAATGAATACGTCAGTCAGGGAACAGCCATTCTCAAGATCGAAGATCAGAGCCTTTTGCAGGTGGAGTGCTTCATCAGTTCCGTCTACTACAATCTGATCGTTCCCGGCAAAACTCAAGCCAACTTCAAACTGGACGGCAAAAATGCCGGTTCCGCAGTTGTGACCTACCGTTCTCCCAGTGTCGATCCCCTGAGCAGAACTTTCAAAATCAAGATTCGCCTGCCCAAAGATACGCCTCTGGTCAGCGGACTCCTCTGTGATGTGGATCTGATGCTCCAGGCACGTCAGGGTTACGGTGTTCCTGCTGACGCAATTATGACCCGCGGCGCAGGACGTGAAGTCATCTTCGTTATGGATAACGGCAAAGCCAGAATGGTCGAAGTTAAACGGGGCATCGTTGAACCCTATTATGCAGAAATCATCGGCGGAAGCAAACTGAAAAATAATTCCGTTATCGTTTCAGGACACACCTTTGTCAACAACGGCGACAAGGTTATTTCCAACCGCACGGAGAAGTAAATTATGTTTCTGACCCACTGGTCGGTGCGGCGACCCATTGCAATGACCGCATTCATTATCGTGCTCCTGATGCTGGGAGTCAACTCCTACCGTAAGTTGAGCATTGACCTTATGCCCAGTATCGACTCCCCCTTCGTGTTGATCCGGGCAGAGTACCAGGGCGGCAGTCCGGAAGAAATCGAAGTTGAAGTTGCCCGCCGTATCGAAGATGCTGTGTCTTCTCTTGAAGGTTTGCGTCATATTTCCGCAATGTGTATGGAAAACGAATGCCGCGTCAACCTTGAGTTCAATATGGGAGCCAACATCGACATTGCGGCAACCGAAGTACGCGAACAGCTCAACCGTATCCGCGATGACTTCCCTGAAGGCGTTGATGAACCGACGATCCGGAAAATCGACAATAACGCAAGTTCTGTTGCATATATCTTCCTGACCGGCGACCGTCCCATTGATGAAATCTACGACTATGCTGATGATAAGCTGGCCGATAAATTTTCAGCCATTCCCGGTGTGGGTGAAGTCCGTGTCCGCGGTTCCAACGAAATGCAGATCCACATTCTTGTCAACCGTCAGAAATTGGCCTCCACCAATTTGACCATTGACGACATCGTCAAGAAACTTCAGGACAACAATGTCAAGATTCCTGCCGGCCGTATCCGCGGCAACAAACAGGAAACCAACATTACCTTTGACGGTGAATTCAAAAGTTTTGATGACATTGAATCTCTGGAAATCGGTAAGCATCAGGGCAAGCGTGTCTATCTGCGTGACGTCGCCAAGGCTCAGCTCATTTCCCGTGAAGCCCGCGGCCGTGCCTTTGTCAACGGCAAACCTGCGGCCGGATTCAGCATCGTCAAACGAAGCGACGCCAACGTAATGGAAGTGATTAAAGGTATCCGCAAAACCTTTAACCAGATCGTCAGCAAAGGCGAATTGCCTTCCGGTATGGAAATGGTCTGGTACAGCGACTCCGGTGACTTTATCCAGTCCTCTGTGGATGACTCCTGGAGCAGTATTCTCACAGGTATCATTCTTACGGGTGTGCTGCTTTTCCTTTTCCTCCACGAAGTCCGTTCCACCTTTATCGTGCTGATCTCAATGCCGATTTCAGTGATCGTCACCTTTGCCGCAATGCAGATGCTGGACTACACGTTCAACATTATGACACTGCTTTCTCTGGGGTGTTCAGTGGGTGTGCTGGTCACAAACTCCATTGTGGTCATCGAAAATATCTTCAAACACCTTGACAAAGGCGAATCCCCCAAAGAAGCTGCCGAAAAAGGCACCAACGAAGTTATCAACGCTGTGGCCGCCAGTGCTCTCACCAACGTGGTGGTGTTCGTCCCTGTTGCTATGATGACCACCCGCACGGGATTGATGATGGCCCCCTTTGCCGGTGTGATGGTGGTTGCCACTATCATCTCACTTTTCATCAGCTTCACATTGACTCCCATTCTGGCAATGATTCTGCTCAAAAAGCAGAGCGACAACAAAAATTCCTTTATGGAAAAACTCTTTACCCCCTGGAATTTTTGCTATGATGCCCTCTGTCGCGGCTTTGACCGGACGATGGACTTCACCCGCAAATTTGCCTGGCTGGTTCTCGCCATCATTGTCGGCGGCTGTGCTTTCATCTACTTTGTTATCGTTCCCCAGGTGGGACTTTCCTTCCTGCCCAATGCGGACCAGGGAGAAATGACCATCCGTCTGGAATTCCCCACCTACTACAACCTCGAGACCACCACTCAGCGTACCATTGAAGCTGCCAACAAGATCAAAGCTCTGCCCTTTGTTAAAAATGTCAGTATCAATGTGGGTAACGTGAGCGGTGCCGGCGGTCAGGTTTCTGCGGCTGTGTATCTGGGACAGATCCACGCCAAGATGACCCGCAAAAATGAACGTAAAGAAACTCTGCCCCAGTTGATTGACATTGCCCGCGAAACCCTGTCCTATATGGATAACTGCATCGTCACCATCAACGTGCCGAAATCCGGCGGCGGTTCATCTGCCGATATTCCTATGCGTATAAGCGGTTCCAGTTTGGAAGAACTGGAGCGTATCGGCCGCAAGGCTCAGGAACTGGCCAAAGATATGCCTCTTATTTCCGACCTTGACACCAGTATCCGCGTGGGCAAACCCAATATTGACATCACGCCCCGCCGTCCGGTGCTGCAGAATCTGGGCATTTCCGCCAAAACCCTGAGCAGTTCTATCCGCGGAACCTATGAAGGTATTGAAGTGGGAACGTTCCGTATGGGCAACCGTTCCTTTGACATCCGCCTGAAGCAGGATGAAGAAATGGGTCTCGACCAGCTTTCCAATCTGGCGATCGGTGCCCGTGAAGGTTATCCTATGAACATCAATGTTCTTGCCAATCTGACACAGAATACCCGTTCTGTCTGTATCAACCGTTACGACAAAGAACGTGCCATCTGGCTTTACGCCAACGTGGCTCCCGGTGTGGCTCTGGGCCACGCTGTGAAGGCTCTCCGGAAAACCTCTGAAGATATCCTTCCTCCCGGATACAGTGTCCGCTTCATCGGTCAGGTGGAACGTATGGGCGAAACCTCACTTGAGTTCATTGAGGTGATCGTTCTGGCCATCTTCCTCACCTATCTGCTGATCGTGGCGATTATGGAATCCTGGACAAAGCCTTTCCTGATTATGTTCACCGTTCCTCTGGGCTTCCTCGGTATGTATCTGACCTTGTTCTCAGTGGGAATGTCTATGTCGATGATGGGACTTTTGGGCGGCGTTATGATGATCGGTATCGTGGTGAACAACGCCATTCTGATTATGGATGAGTGTTCTGTGCTGACTGCTCAGGGCAAATCCACCCATACAGCTATGCTTGAAGCCACCAAAGCCAAATTCCGTCCCATTGTGATGACCAGTATCGCTTCAGTTGCCGGTATGCTGCCTATGGCTCTGGGAACAGGTCTCGGTTCAGAACTCCGTGCCTCCTGCGGTATGGGTGTGGTTGGCGGTCTTGCATTCTCAGCAGTGCTGACATTGTATATGATCCCGGCCTTGTACTTTGCCTTTGTAAAGGACAAAGTCATCGCTCCCGCCGAAGAAAATAAATAAAATTTCTTTAACGCTCAAACTTCCGTATTGATTTTTCAGTGCGGAAGTTTTTTTCTTGCTTTTTTCCCTATCCGGAAGTATATTATGGAACAAATATTATTCAGGAGCAGCAAATGAAAATCATCACTCTCGGAACCGGCCACGGCAGTGCAACTGCCACACATATGTCCAGCATCACCTGTCTGGAATGCGGCGGGAAAACCTATCTTATTGATTGTGCCGACGGAACAGATGCCGTTATGATGCAGAAGCATCTCAACCCTTCTGATTTGACCGCCGTTTTCATCACCCATATGCACCTTGACCACACAGGGGGACTTCCTGTGATTATGAAACGCAATGTCAAGGAAGAAGCCGCCCGTATGACCATTGTTCTGCCGGATATGGAACTTATTCCCTGTATGGAACAGTGGATCGCCCTGCAGGGGTTTGCTGAGCAGCTGAAAAAGGAGCCCTTTATTTACCGGGATTCCAAAGAAGGCTATGACGACGGCAATCTGAAACTGACCGCTCAGGCCACAGAACACCTTGCCTCAACGGGGAAACCCAGCTATGCTTACAGAATCGAAACCGAAAACAAGATCCTCTGTTTCACCGGAGACTTGCGGGGCGATTGTCAGGACTTCCCCTTTGCAGCGGCCAACAACACCGATCTGGTGGTCTCTGAGTTGACCCATTTCCGTCTGGAACACATCTGGCCCTATCTGGAAAAACTGCAAACCCAAGCCCTTATTTTCAATCATCTGGGCAACTGGAGCCAGGTTCCTGAAGAACAGGAACGGATCAAAGAAAAATGCAAAGCCCTCCCCTACCCCGTCACTCTGGCATACGACGGTATGGAAATAACGCTTTGATTTTTTCATTTGCAGAAGCAGTGAAGCAGGAGCAGGCCGAAATTGCAGTAGAAAAAAGTGAAGGATGTTTAGACTTTTACTTAAACGTTTGTTCGAGAAAGCTGAAGCATATTCAGAACGTTTAACCGCAATAGCCGAAGAAATGCAAAAAGAAAGTCAAAAATCTATCAGTCCTCCCAATAATTGGGGCACCGGTACTTATGCGGCCCAACAAGAAAGGGCTGTTGACATTTTTTTGAAGTGATTTTTTGTTTTCAGTTAAGGTTTGCCTCCTTTGTTTTGGCAGGGAACAAAGGAGTTTTTCAAAGCCTGATTATGGCACGGATGTCATCGTGACCATATTTTTCGTGTTTGCCAATCCCATCGTCATTTTTGCCGTTGCAGCCTTCGCTCCATACTGCAACAGCCTCTGCTTCACAACGAACACGATCAAAGAATCTTGTTTGAGGGTTGTAGAGCCGTTCAAAAACTGGAATTTTCCCTTTGATATAATGAAATTTTTTGCCGCTGAAAGGATCAACTGGCAGCCATTCCGGAGCAGTCGCAGGATAAAATCCTTGTTTACGCTTTTCCAGTTCCAACTTCAGAAGTGTTTCAAGAAGAAGGTACATAGTATCCAATTCTGTGTACCTTTTGGGAATATTCTTTCGAGCCATTGTTCTGTCAAATAAAATGTGTTGAGTTAAAAGCGGATCTCCTTTATAAGAATTTTTTTGCTTGGATTTTATAAAAAGATTGCAGCTGTGCCTGATGACATACCAATACTGCGGAACAAACCACCGGAAATTTTTAATTGCCGGCAGCCAGGATTTTCCTTCCCAGATCTGATCCTGAAAATCAAACAAGAGTGTTATTTCACCGCCAAGTGCAGCACGTTCCATTGCGGCAAGCTGTTTTCGTTTTCCGGTCAGAATATCCAGCTGTTTTTTTAATTCATACTGCTCAAGTTTACCGTTTTCGAGAAGTAATTCAAAAGCACTCTTCTTTTCCAACAACAGAGCATAACTGAACAGATGGCTTATAGTGATATGATCTTTGTCCAAGCGGTCAATGCTTTTGTTGATACAATCCAATGCATCAATAACCGTCGCCATATCATTGTTTTGAAGAGCAAATCTTATACGCCACACTTGAACGCGGGCCAACTTGCGCAGCAGCAGGAGTTCATCTAAAATAATCCCTCCCAAATAATATTTCTTGTATTCCCTCATTTTCGGAGGAAGTATACTCGAAAAAAGATCGGAAATTTTCTTTAATTGAGGAGATTCATCAAATGTATTTTTCCAAGTATCAAAGTTTTTTTTATCAAGCTTTCCTTTAGGGAAGACAATAAAGTCATCTTGTTTCCGGGCAGCAGTCAAATCTTCAAAAGCCTTGAAGTGTTGTTCGAGATTTTTCCAAAAGCCGATGTTGTCGCGCCCTTCTTTATAATAAAAATCCCGTACTCCTTCGGCAGTTAATGGGAAACCGAAAAATTTCCCGGCTTGCAAAAGATTTTTCTGATAGGTCCTTTCTTCATTAAAAGCCGCTTCGATCATTACGCTCCAGGAAATGATAAATGCAACGAGCACGGTCAGATTGGGGCGGGAAAACATTTTTTTCCAGTTTTCATTTCCCGAATATAACTTAAAAAGACAGAAAAGTGCTCCCCAAATCGTAAAAAATCCAATAATGGCAATATTGAACGTAATTGAAAAAGTTTCAGCATATATAAAGTTTATCACTCTGTAACAGCAGACAATGACTTCATAAAATGCCGGACCACCCAGAAAAACAAATGTCCAGCAAGCACTTCCCGGGATGACCCAATGGGAATCCTTATGAAACACCGCAAGTGGGAGCAGCCAGAAAAAAGCTGCAATAAAAGTGTAATATCCTATCTCTCTTCCGAAAAAATATCCGCTTCCCCATACTGCAAGAGACAATAGGATACAGGCGGGGATAAACCATTTTTTGAATTTTTCCGGAACCCGGGTATAAAAAAAAGCAAGATTACAGAACGATGCCGCAAGAGCAAACACAGCAAAGATCACAAGAAAATATGGAGAGAGTTTCCAAGCTTTTGAGAAGTTGATCAGCCAACCGCCCAAGGTCATCCATACTGCAATGCTCCATATTCCCAAGGTGGCAAGGAGAACTGTAAAAAATGCTGTTTGAGGAGCACTTGCGGCATCAAAAAACTTTTTTATCAACTTTTTCATACTTTTCCATAAAAAACACTTTTTACCGGTATAACTTTTTTTCCTTTGAGGCAATTAAAATTGCCTCCTTTCTTATACAATACCACAAACAAGGCTCCTTTTCAAATTTTTTATTCAAATAATCGCAGCGGTTATGCAACGGATCTGGTGCCCCTGCTATTTCCCCTGTAAATAAGGAATTGAAATCTCAAGTGGAAGGAGCTTCCGGGGTAATCAAACAAGATATGGACTACGAGCGGGTTCGGCGAAAAGGCTTGGAAAATGTCAGTTGCAAATGTATGCTGTTTTGTTTGGGATACAATATTCGCAAGCTTTTTACCTTGATTGCCGGTAAAGGAAAAATTGACTATTGGATCGCTCCTGACGGGCTTGAAGCAGAACTCCCCCAAACTCCCAAGATGGAGAAAATTATAAAAAAGCTGCAAAGAAAAGAGGCTGCTGCGAAACATTAGGTTTTGCAACAGCCCCCTTTGAAAAAAGGCAGTCAATTACATAGACTGGCAGACGGTGATAACGATTTCACCGTAGATGTCATCGGCAGAGCAGCCGCGTGACAGGTCGTTGAGAGGCATAGCAAGTCCCTGAAGAACAGGGCCGTAAGCCTGAGCTTTGCCCAGACGCTGCACCAGCTTGTAGCAGATGTTTCCGGCGTTCAGGTCGGGGAAAATCAGCACGTTGGCCTGACCGGCAACAGCACTGCCGGGAGCCTTGGATTTGCCCACGCTGGGAACGATAGCAGCATCAGCCTGCAGTTCGCCGTCACAAAGGATATCCAGCTTATCAGCTTCAACGCGGCGGGCAAATTCAGCAGCAGCTTCACGGATCTTGATGAGCAGATCATCTTCGGCACTGCCTTTGGTGGAGAAGGAGAGGAAAGCCACTTTGGGGGTCTTGCCCAAAAGTGAACGGTAGGTCTTGGCAGTAGCCATAGCAATGTCAACCAGCTGATTGGCATCAGGATTGGGGATCACGCCGCAGTCAGAGAAAAGCAGAACATCGTCACCGGATTCGGTGGGTTCGGCAAGGTCCATAACAAAGGTGCTGCTGGCACTCTTGATGCCGGGGGCGGTACCGATGCAGTGGAAAGCAGCGCGGAGCATATCAGCGGTAGAAGCAATACTTCCGGCGACCAGACCGTCGGCAGCACCGTTTTTGCACATCATAGCACCGAAATAGATACGGCTGGACATCATCTTGACAGCCTTTTCCAGTTCCAGACCTTTGGCTTTGCGCTTTTCATAAAGCTGATTGGCATATTCCTGAAGCAGGGGGGAAGCCATATAGTCAAGGGATTCAAACAGACGTTCAGTGACGCCGCCTTTGGCACAGGCATCAGCGATTTCAGCTTCGGTACCCAGCACGATAACTTTGGCAGCCACTTTTTCAGCCATTGCCTTATTGGCGGCAACGACGACACGGGGATCCTGACCTTCGGGCAGAACAATGGTGCGTGCCACGGAACGGGCGCGCTCGGCGAATTTTTCGATTGCAGACATCTTGTCTCTCCTTAAATAAAAGATAAAGAAAAAGCTATGTACTTAATATACAGCAAATCCCTGTTTTTTTCAAGTCATCTGACACCAAAAAACATTTCAACTTGTAATGTTCAAAGTAAAAGATTATATTATGACAGGATGAGCTGTTTATACAAATTACCGGGGAGAAAAAATTTTATGAAAAACCTTTTGTTTCTGTTGTTCTGTGCTGCAAGTTTCACACTTCAGGCAGAAGTCAAGATTTGTGCCCATTGCGGCAAAGGTTCACGACATATGCGTTATTCGGCGGAAAACCGTTATTTCTGCTCTAAAAGATGTGCTCAAGCTAAATTCAGCTGTTACATCTGCCGCCGGATCCCTTCCGGTCGGTATATGATCTTTATGGGGATCACAGGAGAAAGCAGACGCTACTGTTCAAGCTGCAGTCAGCATCCAAAATGTTTTTCCTGCTTTTACCCTGCCGCCCGGTGGAAAATGCTGAAGGACGGCCGGACACAATGCCTGGATTGCAGCCGCACAGCTCTTGCTTATCCCCAAGCCTTGCAGCTGCTTCAGCAGCTCCGGCTGGATTTGGCAGAGATGCACGACTTTGATCCCCATCATCGTATTACTTTGCGTCTTGTCAGCAAAAACGCTTTGCGAAAAATCACCAGTGATCCAAGAGCGTTGGGGTGTATGAAAGTTCTTGTCACCACCAGAGAGGAACGCAAAGGATTGAAAAAAAAGGTCTCAAAAGAATGGCAGTGTACACTTTATATACTTGATAATCTGCCCCGGACAGCTGCCGCAAAGGTTATGACACACGAGTTGACTCACGATTACCTCTATCATCACGCAGGTTCTGGAAAAAATCCCAAGATCACAGAAGGGATCTGCGAAGCCGTTTCAGGACAATGGCTTCTGCTTAAGAAGCATAAGGGATTTTTTGAAGCTATGCAAAAAAATCCCGACCCGGTTTACGGGGCGGGATTCAGAGAAATCTATCCGCAGCTTGAACGCTGCGAATTAAAGGAGCTCATCAGACGTTACCGTCGGGAATTCACTCCTTTTTGATTCAGCAGCAGACGATCTTCTGGGTGTGCTGAGCAATCATCAGCTCTTCGTCGGTGGGCATAACCACAGCCTTCCAGGCACTGTCGGCGGTGGAAATGATTCCAGCCTTTCCGAAGCAGGCATCGTTGGCAGCAGCGTCAACCTTGATATCAAGAGCAGCGATACCATCGACAATCATCTTGCGGATGGGGCAGGAAAATTCGCCGATACCGCCGGTAAAAACCAATGCGGCGGGTTTGCCCACAAGCACATAGTAAGAACCAATGTACTTCACAATACGGCGGACAAACATCTTAATGGCCAGCTGAGCTCTTTCGTTTCCGGCTTCAGCAGCAGCCATCATATCACGCATATCGCCTGAGTTGATGCCGCCCACGCCGTAGAGACCGGATTTCTTGTTGAGCATATTGTCCACTTCTTTAGTAGTCATACCCATATCCACCAGACGGAGCACAGCGGCAGGGTCCATATCACCGGAACGGCCGCCCATCATCAGACCTTCCAGGGGAGTCAGGCCCATAGTGGTATCGATGACTTTTCCGCCTTTGACAGCAGCCATACTGCAGCCGTTGCCCAGGTGGCAGGTGATAAGATTGGTGTCTTCGGGAGCCAGATTCAGATACTTGGCAGTGGCCAGGGTCACATAGTGATGACTGGTGCCGTGGAAACCGTATTTACGGATGCCGTGCTTTTCATAGTATTCATAGGGAATAGCATAGAGATAAGCATCGGGAGTCATTGTCATATGGAACTGGGTATCAAAGACGCCCACGTTGGGCTTTCCGGGCATAAGTTCTTCACAAGCCTCGATACCGGCCAGGTTGGCGGGGTTGTGCAGAGGGCCGAGGGGGAAGCACTCACGAACGACCTGTTTGATTTCTTCGGTGACCAGCACGGGAGCGGTGATTTTTTCGCCGCCGTGAAGCACGCGGTGACCGATAGCGACGATTTCGCTCAGGTCAGCGATAACGCCCATTTCGGGGTCGACCAGTTTCTTGCAGATCTCTTTGAGAGCATCAACGTGATCGTTGATCTTGATGACCTGCTCAAATTTGAAACCATCAGCTTTTTTGTAGATCAGATTGGGATTGTCAGCTCCAATGCGTTCAAAAACACCCTTGGCCAGAACGGCCTGTTTTTCCATTTCAAAAAGGGTGAACTTCATGGAACTGCTGCCGGCATTGATGACTAAAATCTTCAATTTGGACTCCTGTTAATAAAAATGAAAACTCCCTGTCCCGGGAAACTTTTTCCGGAACAGGTTATACCTGCAATATATGGACTGTCAACCGTTATTTCCGTCGGAAAACAATCCGTCCTTTAGTGAGGTCATAGGGGGACATCTCAAGGGTCACAGCATCACCGGGCAGAATGCGGATGAAATTCATCCGCATCTTGCCGGAAATATGCGCTGTCACCAAATGTCCGGACTGGATCTCGACCCGGAACATAGTCCCGGGCAGAAGTTCCTTGACCACACCTTCGATACGAATCACATCATCTTTGGCCACGTCAGAATCTCCGGTTGATTTTCAGTTATAAGAACCATATGTTCAAAGTGAGCACTGTAAAGTCCGTCTGTTGTACGGACAGTCCAATGATCACTCCGGTCAGTCACGACCTTCCACGATCCCAGATTGAGCATAGGCTCAATAGCAAGCACCATACCGGGTTCCAGTTTTGCACCGGAACCCCACCCGGAAAAGTTGGGGACTTCAGGGGGCTCGTGCAGTTTGATGCCGCAGCCGTGGCCGACATAATCCCGCACCACCCCCAAACGGTGACGGTGAGCGGTCTTTTCTACGGCAGAACTGATATGTCCCACCCGATTACCGACCCGGCAGGCAGCAATACCTGCATCAAGAGCTTCAAGTGTTCCTGCAAGAAGCCGCTTCACATCAGAAGTCACTTCCCCGACGGCGACAGTCCGGGCTGTATCGCCCACCGCACCGTCTATACGGACACCAACATCAATACTGACCACATCTCCCTCGCGGATGATCTGATCTGCGCTGCCGATTCCGTGGACAACAACTTCATTGAGAGAGATACAGATATTGCCGGGGAATCCGCAATATCCCAGAAAGGCACTGGTACCGCCTGTTTCAGCTATGAAAGCTCCGGCGATCTGATCGAGCTGGGCTGTTGACATTCCCGGCTCAATGGCAGCGGCGATCCGGTCACGCACTTCCGCCGTGACCTGAGCGGCCCGGCGGATGCGGATGATCTCTTCTGCACTATGTACAATGGCTTTAGCCACGATAAAAAATCCTGCTTATTCCAATTCTTTGGCAATGGCGGCCATAATGGTATCGTGGTCGGCATTGGGCAGAGTAAAAACAAGACCCTTGGCATTGTAGTAGTCCATCAGGGGCTGGGTCTGTTTGTGAAAAACTGCCAGACGGGATTTGGCTGTTTCGAGGGAGTCATCAGCTCTCTGATAAAGTTCGGAACCGCATTTGTCGCAGATACCTTCTTTGGCAGGCTTTTTGAAAATCTTGTTGTAGATCTCGTCGCAGCCGCGGCAATTCATACGGGCGGTCAGACGGGTAATCAGTTCTTCGTCGGGCACGTCAAAGCAGACAACGCAGTCGAGTTTAGTACCCAGTTCTTCGAGGGCCTTTTCCAGCAGTTCAGCCTGGGGCACAGTACGGGGGAACCCGTCAAGGATAAAACCGTCGGCACAGTCGGGTTCAGCCAGACGACTGCGGACCATACCGGCGACCAGGGCATCGGGCACCAGCTGACCGGATTTCATAAGGGCTTCAGCTTCCTTGCCGGCAGGGGTCTGCTTGGCAACTTCAGCACGGAGGATATCTCCAGTGGAAATGTGGGCAATCTGATAATTTTTGAGCATCAGATTGGAAATGGTTCCTTTCCCGGCACCGGGGGCACCGAGAAAGACAAGATTTTTACGGGTAAGCTTTTTCATAAATTTCATAAACTCCTGATAAAATCCACGCCCGACGAAGATACTCGTTTTTCGTCAGGCGTGTTAATGATTATTCTTTACTGGGCTGCGACTCCGTGAGAATTATTTGAAAGAAGCGGTGCTGAGCTTTTCAACAGCTTCCTTGAGGTCTTTACCGGCACGGAACTTCACCACTGCCCGTTCGGGAATGGTAACTTCATTCTGGGGCTGATTGGGATTGCGGCCTTTGCGGCTTTTGCGAACTTTGATCTCAAAAACGCCGAATTTACGCAACTCAATGGTGTTTCCGGCAATCAACTCTTCTGCGATGTAATCAAGAGTTTTCTGCACGATTTCAGCCACTTCATTTTGAGTTGCAAAGGCGGTTTCCTTGGCGATTTTCACCACCAGATCACGTTTGGTCATTTTCTTCTCCAAAAAAATATAATAAAAGTTAAAAAAATATTTTCACAGATGAGTGCGAAATTACGTTCATATAATATGCCACTGAAATGCGATTTAGTCAATAGCAAAACGAAAACTTTTTGCCATTTTTCCTACATTTACAATGGGTTGCCATTCATTTCCAAGTTCCGGCAGAAATTTCAAAAGGCAATATTCCCTGAAAATTTTTCTGCCGGATAAATGCACAATACATTACAAAAATCTGCACATATCAAGCCAGAAGTTCCGTTACTTTTCGTAACGATCCATAAGAGCCTGAGCCAGAAGTCCGGAAGTACACTGCAACCGGTAATCGGCTCTCAGCGTGAGATTCAGCTTACGCACAAGATCAAGACCGATGAGCTGATTTCCGGTATCATTGACGTGCATACTGTTAAGCATAAGCAGACGGAATGTTTCAATATCGTTATCCCGGAGCCGGGCCCAACGCAAGTCATTATCGTTGAGCAAAACGCCTTTATCGGCAGCGACTTCACGAACGATCTGCATATTTTGGACCATCAATTCAGCTCTTTCGGGAGGAGTGATCTGTTCAAGATCACAAGCATAATAGGTCTGCAATATCACATCACCGCCCAGATCCCTGATTTTATCGCACAGGATCCCCAAATTTTCACGGAACTGCTCAGTAGTGATATTTTTCGCAGGATTACAATCATTTCCGCCGATAGTCATAATCACCAGATCAGGCTTGTAAAAAGCAAGTTCCCGATCGAAACGGTTAAGCAGATCGACAGTGGTATTGCCGCTGATCCCTGAATTGACAAAGTGGCCGCAACCGCCGCCGTATGTATTTTTGAATGCCATATCGACATAGTCAAACCAGTGTGTTCCGGGCAAATAACGCTGAGTGTTTGAAGCACCGAAAGCCACCACTCTGATAAATTCGTGCCTTTCCAGCATTCCCCAAATCTTAAGATCAGAAAAATTCATTATAGCCGCTCCATATTCATCCATAAATTTCTTTCAAATCAAAAGGGGGAGTACGTTGGCACTCCCCCTTTCTTCACGATCGGGCCAATCAAGCCTGAGCTTCAGCAGCCTTTTCGGCGGCAGCAGCATCAGCTTCAACCAGCATCAGCAGACAGGTTTCAGCAGCATCGCCGCGACGCTGTCCCAGTTTGAGAATCCGGGTATAACCACCCTGACGACCGGCATAAGCAGGTGCGATTTCATCAAACAGCTTTTTAACAGCACCTTCATCGTGCATACGGGCAGCAGCAAGACGACGGCTGTGAAGAGTTCCCTGCTTACCGAGGGTGATCATACGTTCAGCCATACGGCGGGCAGCTTTGGCTTTAACGAGAGTGGTCTCGATCCGGCCGCTGTAAAAGAGGCTGCTGACCATATTGGCCAACATCGCCCGACGATGTGCGCTGGAACGCCCGAGCTTAAGTGTATCAACTCTATGACGCATAATTACTTATTCTCCTCTGACTCGGCGCGGACATTGGCTGCTTCGGCATCGAGAGCAGCAACGAGCCTGTCGCTGAGCTGCATATCAAGTACCAATCCGAGTCCTTTAATTTTTTCTTTGATTTCTTCCAATGACTTATGACCGAAGTTCCGGAATTTAAGCATCCGGGCTTCGCTCTTGGTGCAGAGTTCGTAGAGCAGTTTGATATTGGCACTGCTCAGACAGTTCATAGACCGGACCGAAAGATCCAGAGATTCAATATCACGTGAAAGCAGCTTAAAGAGTTTGGTTTCTTCTTCGCTGAGCTTGACATCCTGCGGCACGACCTGAGCACCCAGGAAAGGCTGCAGATGATCTCTGAGAATCCGGGCGGCTTCTTCGAGGGCATTCCGCGGAGAAATACGGCCATCGGTCCAGATTTCAATAGTCAAGCTGTCCATTTCAGTTTCTTCACCCACGCGGGCAGCACCGGTCTGATAGTTGACCCAGGTAACAGGGCTGAAAAGGCAGTCGACAGGGATAGTGCCGATGGCACAGGAAGCGGCGTTCTTTTCAGCGGGCAGATAGCCCTTACCGGTCATAACCTCGATTTCCGCACGGAAAGGGAAAGCCTTATCAAGCGTACAAATCAGCTGATCCGGATTCAAAACTTCAACGGTACTGTCACAAATGATATTGGCGGCCGTCACCGGACCTGCTTTGTCCTTGCGGATTTCCAGCAGTTTCGGACTTTCACCATGAAGGTTAAGACGGACTTTTTTCAAATTGAGGACAATTTCAGTCACATCTTCGACCACATTTTCCAATGAGCCGAATTCGTGCTTGACGCCATCAATGCGAACAGAACAGATCGCCGCACCTTCGAGAGAAGAAAGCAGCACCCGACGCAGAGAGTTGCCGAGCGTATGACCATACCCTCTCTGAAAGGGCTGTGCCAAAAATTTGGCATAGGTATCGGTCATAGTTGCCTGGTCAACCTCAATAGACTTCGGCATCGGAAATCTGGTTTCACAATTCATTAGGTTATCCTCCCCAGTATATTTTTACGGACACGTTTTACAATTTGATCACGCAGCAAACGAAGCCTGCGTTGTTCGGAGTCCGGAACACTTGCGCTCCGGACTGCCGGACTGAAGCGATTGGTTCGTAGTCCGTAATCAGACACGCCGACGCTTCGGAGGGCGGCAGCCGTTGTGCGGCACCGGGGTGATATCTTTGATGACGGTCACTTCGAGTCCGGCGGCGATAAGACCGCGGACAGCAGATTCACGACCGGCACCGGGTCCTTTAATGCGGACCTCGACTTCTCTCATTCCGAAAAGCATAGCTTTTTTAGCGGCATCGCCGGCAATAACCTGAGCGGCATAAGCAGTGCTCTTACGTGAGCCCTTAAAGCCGTTCTTACCGCCGGTGGACCAGCAAAGCACGCTTCCGTGCAAGTCAGTAATGGTAACTTTTGTATTATTAAAGGTCGCCAGAACGTAAACAATTCCGCTCTGAATGTGGCGACCGCTCTTAGCACGCTGCTTAGGAGCGGCGGCGGTCTCTGTGGACTCAGCCGGAGCCTCAGCTGCTGCGACGTTCTTTTCCAATTCTTCTGCCATAGTAGAAAATTCCTGTGATTAATTACTGTTAACCGAAACTTACGCCTTCGCACTGGCGGCGAGACGACGCTGAGTTTTGTCACGGATAGCACCGATGGTCACGCGCTTACCTTTACGGGTACGGGCATTGGTCTTGGTGCGCTGTCCGCGGCAGGGCAGTTTCCGCCGATGACGGATTCCACGATAGCAGTTGATCTGCTGAAGACGACGAATATCAGCATCAACTGCACGGCGGAGGTCACCCTCCACCAGGATGTCGTCCTGCAGGATCTTGGTAATCTTGGCGATCTGCTCGGGAGTCAGTTCGCTTGCTTTGATATTACGGTCGATTCCGACCTTTTCAATAATTTCCAGCGCCTTGGTGGGGCCGACCCCGTACAAGTACTGCAGAGAGTACTCAACACGCTTGTTGCCGGGGATATCCACTCCGATAATTCTTGGCATTTTTGGATTCCTGTTTTTTAATAGTTATCAACAAATTGAAAACACTGAACTTGTACCAGAGGATTAACCCTGGCGCTGCTTGTGGCGCGGATCGCGCGAGCAGATGATACGGATAATACCGTTTCTTTTAATAACCTGGCAGAACTGACATCTGCGCTTAATCGACGCTCTGACTTTCATGTTCTTTCACCCTTTTTTTCATAAAATTGCAAAGCACGCCGCAGTTTCCCCTTCCCCCAACCCCGACACTCTTACGAGTACCGTGCTACATGGATTGGTGGCAAGATGCTTACCGCGCCGTTCTCTACGCTTCATTACTCGACCCTCGGGTGATGCGGTGCGGTGGAATGGAATTCACCGCAAAACCTTCCGGAATCCTTGTTTGTCTTATAAGATACAACCGATTCAATTATTTGTCAAGTCATATTTTGTTTTTTCTTTGTTTTTTTACACAGATATCCCATAAAATTTTTCTGATTTGACAAAAAAGAGGATTCATGCTACCTTTTTCTCTGCTACAATCCAAAGGAGAAAATCATGAATCCTCAAGAACATAATATGGCAGTGTTAGGACAA
>SUWB01000068.1 GCA_015061745.1 Lentisphaerota bacterium
CAGAAGTTCTATCAAGGTGAAAGGAGCCGGGGAAGGAAGGGAACCCTTTTTGAAAAAAGGTTCTCCCTTCCTTCCCCGGGCCCCATCCATCCTTGCCAAAAACTTTTGGTGGATTGCCGTTTTTGCAAATGCAGAATCAGCAATCCTCCCTTTTTTCTTATTGAAAAAGTAAAATGGCAAAACACAGATGTGACACGTTTTGCTTAACAACAGCCCGATCAGTGTGAACGCTGATCGGACAGCGGCTGCTTTGCAAGCATCATAAGCTATTTTCCGGTTACTTTTTTTGAAGATCTGTTTGAAATTTTTCATCATCTATTTACCTTCAATATCTGTTTTTCTGTTCAAACATCCAGAGGTTCGATATCAACGACCCGTTTTTCTCTGACGGCACGTTCTGCTGCAGCAGCAACGGCAACGGCATAATAGCCGTCCCGGGTCAGCATACGGGTGTTTGGGGTCCCTTTTGCAAGACAGTTGAGGATATAGTCCAGCATCAACGGATCGGCTCCGCCGTGGGAACCGGTACTGCGGGGAAGATTTTCAACTTCCGGTTCCGGTCCTTTTTCGCCGGGTCTGTTGGGGTAAAAACGGATCGTCCTGTCTGTCAGAGAGCTCCAGAGCTGGCCATCCCAGCCGTTGAGAGTGAACTGTCGTCCTGAAGTTCGTTTGACGGAACTTGTAAAACATTCCCCAAGCATAGCACGGCATCCGTTGGCATATTCGATGAGAACTGTGGTGTTATCCATAGTGTCTTTTCCGGAATTCATAACACAGAGATCAAGTTTTTTGCCGCCGTTGACGATGATACCGGGGATACCGGTTCCGATCAGCGTCTGTTCTTCGGCATTGGCTATGTCCATATAAAAAGGACAGCTGGCTGTTTTAGCACATCCGGAACAATATTCAGATCCTTCCGGATCCGGCGTGAAACGGTCAAGACCGCCAAAGGCAGCCACCCGGAGCGGAACACTGCCCGAAAAAAGATTGAGCAGATCGATGCTGT
The DNA here is from genome assembly GCA_015061745.1 of Lentisphaerota bacterium. GTDB lineage: Bacteria > Verrucomicrobiota > Lentisphaeria > Victivallales > Victivallaceae > UBA1784. The sequence goes on from SUWB01000068.1 coordinate 1,007, forward strand.
GACACCCTTTTTCCACTGTCAGGCCGCCGGAGTTTTCCTCAAAACGGTGCCAGCGGCGGAAATAACTGTAACCGCCGGCAAAGAAATCAGTACAGACCATCTGCTGCATTTTTCCCGCCTTGGGGAGCAGTTCCATCAGACGGACACAAACCGGGTGATGACGCAGATTGAAGCCCATAAAAACATTTTTTCCGGAACGTTTTTCTGCAGCAATGATCTCTTTGCACTCTTTTTCATTCCTTGCCATAGGCTTTTCAAGGAAAATATGAAATCCGGCATCCAGGGCGGCACAGGCAAGATCCCGATGTGCAAACTGGGGCGGCGTGACAAGTACAAGATCGGCATCACACTTCAGAAAATCTTTAAGAGAAGTAAAATATTGCACTCCGGGAAATTCTTTCAGGACGCCCCGGGCAAAATCCAGTTTGACTGAGTTGTTGTCCAGCACGGCAACGATTTCAGCTCTGCTGCGGAATTCTCCGCTGATCAGGGGGACGACCAGCGAGTATCCCCTGTCACCGAAACCTGCAACTGCAACTTTGATCTTTTTCATCATTACTTCCCTTTCTGATTATTAAGCGGTCTGTTTCTGTCATAAGGGATCTTGAATTCCCCGGGAACAAAGGCGGGATCCCCCATAAATTTCCAGAGAACTTCTCCGGCCTTCTGCATCAATTTGAGATGGGGTTTGGCGTACCCGGGGAACTGTTCCAGCAAATTCCACAGCTCAGGATGGGTAAAGGGATGAACGTCAACGACATACATTTCAAGCTGCGGAAAAAACATCTTGCCGCAGATCCTGCGCAGCTGTTCCAGTTCGGCTGCGATATATCCTGTGGAACAGATGATGGCATCACAGCCTTTGACCCGCTCAGTAAAATTTTCAAGCAGCAATGAGGTATTGTCTTCTTTGCTGTCAGTATTGAAAATACGTTCTTCTCTGACAGACAATCCGAAATCCCGGCAGGAAGCAATGAAACTTTCTGTGCGGCGCCGGATACCGGAACGGATCTCCGGTGCCCGGAGCGGGCCGCCGGTAAAGGCAATCTCACGGAAGCCCCGGTCATAAAGTTCCGCCACACAGCTGCGGACAGCATTTTCATCATCAGCGGTCACGGCACAACTGCCGGGCACACCTGCATACACATCAAATCCCACATGGGGAATATGTTGGGCTGCAAGAAAATTCTGCAAAGACGGAAATAAGGTGGGGGAGTACATAAGCACCCCGTCAAAACCGGCGGCTTCCTCCACTTTACTGCTGTCGAACATACATATTTCGTACCCTTCCTGAAGCAGGACAAGTATCAGCTGATCGACTGCACTCAGTGCTGTCCCTCCTGAAGGACGGAACCGGAGTTCTGCTTCTCTGCCACAAGCTACGCCGATACGGAACTTCACATCGACCAGCTTTTCTGCATCTTCTGCGATCGTTGTCCCGCCTTTTTTCCGGCGGAGGATCAAGCCTTCGCTTTCAAGTTCAGCCAGAGCAGCACGGACCGTTTTCCGGGAAAGAGAAAACATCCGGCACAGTTCCAGTTCAGCAGGAAGTTTTTCCCCGGGCTTCAAAGTGCCCAGTTTTATGATTTTCTTCAGTCGTTCAGCAACATCGTGATATACCGGCATAAAATCGCTCCTTTAATATGTTACCATAAGGGTACATATTAAATATACCACAACTTTCCTGAAATACAAGAAGATTTTCTTAAAAATTTCTAAAATCCTGAAACCGGGGAGCTTCTACGCCGCTTTTTCAGATAGCTCTGTTACCAATAAGGGTAGTTTTTCTTTTCTGAAATTTCGGCCCTTTTCTTTTTGTCACACCAAAAGAAAAGGGCCGCTTCAAGATTGGAAAAGATATAACAACATTGTTTTTGATTTTGTTATCACCCCATACCGGGAACAAAATCTTACTCTGTTATTTCAGGATCAAAGTTCCGAATTTTTCCGGTGTGCCGAAAGCACCGTAAGTGGGCTGCCAACCGGTTTGCTGCCAATGGTACTTGACGGTACCTTTGGGACGGTAGAAGTGATTACGGGCAAAATTCACTTTGAAAACGCCGTTTTTGATTGCAGGTTCAAACTTGAGTTCAGCAAGAGGAATCCGGGCCTCACACTCCCAGTTGTTTCCGGAACGGGAGCTTTTAAGTTCGATTTTTGAGGTCCATTTACTGTCCAGTTTTTTGGTTTTTCCTGAGCGGAAAGCATCAAAGACCCTTTCTCCCAAAGCAATGATATACTGATAGTAATCTCCGCCCGGTGAAGCAAAGAAACACTCCACGCTGTCGCAATACCACAAAGCAGGATCCCGTTTGCCCCAGACTTCATCGGGCAAATGCACTTCACTGTCTTTTTCTGCCATAGCTTTGATACCGAGATAAATATATTTGCCGTCGTGCATCATCCGCACCTCAGTGCTGCCGAGAGCAGGGTAAACAGCATAACTGTCAAGGAAATTCTTTGCCACAGCGGCGTTGTTCCATTCCCTGTCATTGACTTTTCCGTCAAGCACAGGGAGCTTGACCGCCCTGGGGACCTGAAGTGTTGTGGGATTCAAAGTCACCTTGCGGCGGAAAAGTTTGCTGTTCCGTTCAAAATCTTCATAGCTGCGAAGCATAATTTTCATACGCCAGGCATAGGGTTCCTGATTACCGATCTCTTTCTGAGCCTTACGCAGCAGAGCCATCAGAGAATCGACCACCTGAGGTGAATAAAGTTTTTTCCAGCAGATATTGTGGTTCCATACGAGCTGACCGTCAACTTTGATCTTGCTTTCATCCCAGATATCTTCCAGTTTTTCATAGAATTTCTGCATAGACGCCGCACCGGGGCCGAAAAATCCTTTGTAGAATCTTTCAATTTCCTCCTCCATATCAAAAGGCGTGTTCCACATCAATTTGGCCGCCAGATAAAGCGAAGGAACATCAAACTCCCAGTTTCCCCAGCCCCTGGCGGGAGTTCCGTCAGCATTTCTGGAATTAAGTTCGATAACGCCCCCTTCAATGCGTCCTCTTTTCATAGCATACATTTCCTGCAGATGCCGGGGGAAAAACACAGGAACGCCGTAAGAACCCCGGCGGCCGCGGGTAAGCCAGTATTCCCAGACAAAGAGTTTGGCTCCGGTGGGCTGCCACAGATCCAGAAGTTGGGCAAGAGAAAGCTTTTCCTCATATCCGGCATAAGGGACATCGCCGTGGCAGAGGGTCACAGACACGTTGGGAGCAAGAGCAAAAGAAGGGGGAAGTTTGTAGGTGTCATAGGCACAGCACTTGATCAATTTGCCGGGAGCTTTTTCTCTGATCCGGTCTGCCACTTTGTTGACAAATCCCCATACCATATCTGAAGCCTCTCCCAAACGGCCCCGTTCCGGTTTGAGCATTTTCTGACACTCTTTGCACTGGCAGATCCAGCCGGAAAAACCGTCGCCGGGCATCACTCTGAAAGAACTGATCCTGGGGTGTGTCTTGAAGTATTCAAGAGCTTCTTTTACAGTAAGTTCAAGGAGTTCAGGATTGGCAAAACAGAGGTGAACCCCCATTTGCATATTGGCTTTGCGTTTTCCGTCTTTCTGAAGGGCATAAAGTTCATATTTTTTGGGGTATTTCTTGTACACCCACTGAAACCCGTGATTGGCAATGGGAGAAAGAAGTTTGCCGCCGAAACGCATCCGCCGCAACCAGGCACTGTACTCCCGGACGGAAATCCCGCTTTCTTTGGGCAGACGGCCGCAGAAAAGAGTACGGGTGGAAAAGGCCGGAGAACCGTTTTCAAAAAGCCGGGTCACAGAAAGGTTTTTGCAAGGGGGGATCACTATCCCTTTGTCCCCCGGGAAATACCAGCGGACATCGAGATAGCGTTCAAGAAATTCACAAACACCGTAGAGTGTTCCCAGAGGAAATCCTGCAATGGAAAGAATATTTCCCCTTGTCGCATTGGCATCATCTCCGCCGGAAATAATGATATCATTCCCCGCCCGGGCAATGACAAAGTGTTCAGGACTCATCAAGTCAGGCGACACGCCAAAGCGGCGGCTCAAAGGAGTATCTCCGATATGAATGGCGGGACGTTTGCTTTTTTTGCCCCGGAGTATCTGCACTTTTTTTCCCGTGGCAAGGTAAAAGTGGTGCTGCAGTTCCTCGGCCGCATAGCGTGCTGCATTGGTAGGCTTGGCAGCAATAACGATATTGAACTGAGGGACACCGTTTTTCACCAGAAACAAAGGTGTTTTGTTCAATCTCTGAGCCCGTCCCAGAGAATCACACTCCAGAGGTGCGGTAAACTGTCCGGGAAATTCCTCCTTCTGCGGGGCCCCGGCAAGAAGTAACGGGATAGCAAAGACAAATAAAACTTTTTTTAACATAGCGAAAATTTCCTGTAATACTTTAGGGCAAATCGAGAATTTGAACTTTAAAAGAAGCCAGATTGCGGCGGGTACCGTCGGCACGGTTTTCTGATTCGTAATAGGTCAGCAGCACTTTTTTGTTTTCGATAAAAGTTATGGATGTATAACAGTAATTATGGCTTTCATCTTCGATTTTCCGGAACTTCTGCCAGTGCCGCCCATTGTCATCGCTGTATGCCAGCATCAGAGGGGTTCTCCACCCCCAGTGATTGGCCACATCACCGTAGGCAATGGCGGACTGATCGTTGTACACACACCAGAGCCGCTCAGATCCCGGTTCACGGCGGATACTTTGAGGAGCCAGAGGAGAAACAATATCTGTTTGAGCGGAAAGTTCCGTAAAATCCTTCCCCTGTGAATACGACCGGGCATCGTACATATACCCGAGGATCGTCCGGCAATAATAATAAACAGAACCGTCGGCACATTCTTCCACGCCGGGTTCCTGTTCTTTATATTTTCCGGCACACACCTGGTCAAAGGGGGCTTCGCAGGCGTAGGGAGCAGGTTCAACCGGAGCTGAACAGGGTTGGATCTCTGCCGAACGTTTCCACTTTGCCCCCATATCGTCAGAATACCATAACTCCAGACGGGAAGGATCATCGCCAAACCCTCCGGGATAAACACAAACAGGAATAATGAGACGTCCCGATCTCAACTGACGGAGCCGGTCATTATTGACCACAACATAGTCAGAATAAGTATCACCAGGCAGAACTTTTACAGGAGCACTCCAGGTTTTTCCTTCATCAAATGAACGTGAAAACAATATTTCATCGTGCTTGGCAGAAAGTTTGCGGAGCCATAAAAGAGCAATAGAACCGTCCTTGAGTCTTTCAAGAGAAACTGACATCTGATTGAGATAGTTTCCCTGCTTATGAATGATTTTTTCATCTGCAAGAGTTCCTGTTTCACAATCAAAAACGGCAGAAACAAGTTCACTGCGGTCGTGGTCGGAAGTTCCGGTAAACAGACTGTACACCAATAACACTTTACCGTCAGACAACAATACGCCGCTGCCTTCGCCGCAGCGGGGATAGCTTTCAGAAAAAGGGATAAGGACTTTTTTCATTTTTTCTCCATTGTGATTCTTTTGGGTTCTGTTCTTTTCCCGGGCACAGAGCATTCTTTTTAAGGACAATGTTTCATACAAAAAGTTCCGGAACGGCAAAAACTCCGTTCCGTTACAAAAAGTAAGTTTATTTCAGTCTGCCGGTATAGGCATCAGTTGCACTGTTGTCGATCTTGGCAGAAAAGAATTTGTTGACAGCTTTTTTCCACTGCGTATCCCAGGGGCGGGGGCCGCCGTTAAGCTGAACGACCCACAACTGGAGCTGTTTTTTCTGCCAGTTGACAGTACATCTTGTTCCCCAGGCACCGCCGTGTCCCATAGTGATGCCGTTGGCAGTCAGCCCGAGAGAATAGTTGCCCAGGCCTTTGGGACGGCTGCTGACAGCCAGAAGTTTTTTCACAGTTTCTTCCTTGAGGATCCGCTTGCCGTTGTCCCCCATACCGAGATTCATAAGCATCCGGTAGAATTTCAGCTGATCGGCGGCAGTGGTCCAGAGGCCGGCTCCGGCGGAAGGATGCACATCAGCTCCATTGTGGGGCAGGGGCATCCAGCGGTTGAATGCAAGGGGCCAGGGCTTTTTGCCTTTTTTGATAAGATGCAGCACAATAGAGCGTTTGAGCTGTTCTTCAGTCGGCTTAAAGGTGGTGTCTTTCATCCCCAGCGGATCGAGGACACGTTCTTTGAGGAACACTTCCCATTTTTTTCCGGTAACAACTTCAACGACGGCGGCTCCGATATCAATACCGGTATTGGAATAAAGAGCTTTTGTTCCCGGTTCAAACCGCAGGGGCTGAGCGGCAGCTTCTTTTGCTGTTTCACGCAGACTGAGACGGTTCCAGCCTTTTTTGCTTTTTGTGGGAATTTCAAAAGGGAATCCGCCGGTATGGTTCATCACCATACGGACGGTCAGTACATTTTGGGCAGGGACGGTGGTCACTTTTTTGTCTTTTCCCGGAATCGCAACTTTAAGATTTTTGAATTCAGGCAGATATTTGGAAACAGGATCGTCCAGAGAAAGTTTCCCTTCTTCCACCAGTATGGCAACGGTCACGCCGCAAAAACCTTTGGTCTGTGAACACTGCATAAAGGTGCTGGTCATAGAAATGGGACGTTTCTTCACAGGATCTGCCCAGCCGACACAGGCCGTTTCCTGCACATTGCCGGAACTCAGCACACTGATGGCTCCCGGCAGAGCTCCGGAATCAACAAAGGGCTTAAGGGCTTCTGCGGCAAAAGCGGTGGGGCTTTTCTTGACAACTGAGGTGCAGCTGGTGGAACAACCACCTGTCAAAAGCAGCGATGCTCCTGCCAATACAGACAATAAATAAAATTTCATCTTTCTTTCCTTTTTGTTTATTGAATGAGATTTTACCCGAATTCAAAGAATAATGTTTATACCGTTTAATATATCCTCTCAAACAGACAAAAACAAGAGAAAAAAAAGAAAATCTGCTTGAAATGAAAAATTTGAGGAATTATGTTATAGAAAAAGGTACAATTTGAGGTAAAAAACTTCAATATAAAAACCAGAAAAGGAGTTTTCATCTATGAAGTACGAAAAGAAATACCGTCTTGACATCCACGTTCACTGCGACAGCAACGATCCTGCCCAATTGGACATTCTGGCAGAAACCTGCCGTTCCCGGGGGACTATTGCCTGTCTGTCTGGCGGTCTGCGTTACGGCGGACACGACTTTCTCCCCAATGATGAAGTGATTGAAATCTGCAAAAAATATCCAGACTGCTTTCTGCCTCTTGCCAAATTGGATTTGTGGGAAACTGCCGACCCCGCCGAAGTTTATCACTATGCAGAAAAAGGGGTAAAGGGATTCAAATGTATCTACCCCTATTATGAATATGATCACGATATTTATATGCCCGTTTATGAAGCTGCCGCAAAGTGCAATCTGCCTTTGCTCTTTCACACCGGCAACTACCGTCCCAATCCGGCCGATGAACTCTACCGCCGCCCGGTCCTGAAAAATATGCACCCCATCAACCTTGACCGGATCGCCCGTTCATTCCAGAGCTTGAAAATCGTTATGGCTCATATGGGGACCCGGATCTTTCAGGATGAAGCCAGCCAGTACATCAAGATGCTTCCCAACCTCTACGCCGACCTGGGCGGCTGCGGGCAATGGCTGCGTATGCAGCCTGCGGATCTTGCTGAAATGCTTTGTTCCGATACTGTTACCGTTGACCGTGCTATGAGCGGATTCCGCAAGCTTGTTCTGGGATCAGACGCTTATGTCACCCACCCCGGCATTGTGCCTGACGGTGCCGATCACTACTTGCGGCTTTTGAGACGGATCGGTGTCCCCAAAGAGATCATCGACGGCATTATGGGAAAAACCGTCGCCTCCTGGATGGATGTCGAACTTGACGAAGCAGAGGAATGATCTGTTTTTTCCTCATCTTCTCTCAGAGAGCAGTCGGGAATATTTCCAACTGCTCTTTTTTTTATGTAACAAAAAGCAGTTTTTACAGATTTCCATACTTGCAAATGGAATTTCAAACGTTATATTAACCTTGACGGGGGATTTTTACACAAGGCTCTGTTCCATTTACGGGCAGGCAAAATAACTTTTACCCGGAAAGTTTTTACAAACCGCTTTTTATTTTTGAGAATTCAAAAATGAAAAGCGTTATTGAAAAAGGTTTGGAAAAGAAGGGTGGGGTTTGGGGCGGGAGGAAATGACCTTTCCTTGTATATTATTCCCGGTTATCAAATAGCAGCAGCTCCCTTTGGCGAGAATGGGTATTTTAACTCGTCGGAGCCAAAGGTGAAGAGCTGCTGCTTGACAAATGAAAAAGTTATGCTACGGT
>SUWB01000014.1 GCA_015061745.1 Lentisphaerota bacterium
GCTGTCTGACGGTGAAATGCTCGGAAGCGGCGACTTCAACGGCAACGGCATTGATGATATCCTCATCCGCAAGGGTGACTGGATCTGTGCCTGGCTTGACGGTACTGCTTCAGAGTATATGGGTATTATCGGCGGCCTGAATGAAAATGACGTGATCGAGGGTATCGGCGACTTCAACAACGACGGAAAAGATGATCTTCTGTTCCGTGGAGCTGATGGCCGTCTCGGTGCTCTGATCGTCAATGGTCCTGATTCCACCGAATGGAAGGGATTTGGAACTGTCGGCAAGGATATCACCATCTGCTGATAAAACAATCACTCAAACCCGTAAAACTCCGGCACATTGGCTGCCGGAGTTTTTTTATGGTACAGCAGAGCTTTCCCGGAAGAGGGCTTGATTTATTATTTGCAATTTTTATAAACAGGTGTTATATTAAGGTGTACCCGTGTAATCTAAATTAAGGATATGAGTTATGAAAAACAGTGTTCTCCCCCTTTTGAAGTGCACCGGAATGGAACAAGTGCAGACAAGCGGAATTTCACCTGCCTGCAGGCAGGTGAAGCCTTACGGCTTCACCTTAATTGAACTCCTTGTCGTTATTGCTATTATTGCTATACTTGCGGCTATGCTGCTGCCCGCCTTGCAGCAGGCACGCACCCGTGCCAAAGCAACAGGCTGTGTCAGCAATCTGAAACAGGTCGCCACCTACACTCAGACCTACTGCAACGACTTCAATGACTGGGTGCTCCCCCACAGTCTCGCTTACATAAACTCAAAACTTAAAAAGTCTGATGCCTACGGTACCGATTATGTAAGAGTATCTCCCTATCAGCTCTGGCGTGAAGTGGGTTATATTCCCAACTGGAGTTCTACAAGTTACCCCCGAAATTCATTCCTTTTCTGCCCGGCACTCCCTGATCCGGGTAATGGCTATTACAAACTTTATCAGGGCCGGGTCTACGGAACTTCTCTCGGTATATCTTATGCGACCAAGGGGAATCTCCAGAGCAGCAAGACAAGTATGCCCAAACTGACTCAGGTCAAGCATCCCACTAAAAAGGCTTATCAGGCTGATACGATCAGCAGCAATTGGAAACAGTCTCAATATTTTATCGGAGCCGGTCAGTCTCCCAGCAACGATGGCGGTGCCGCCTGGTCATATCATAACCAGACCGTCAATATTGCCAATCTGGCGGGAGGTGTTTTCTCTATTAAACAGCAAGGTCAGCGCAGTGCTTTGACCGGTCCCTCAACCTCTCTTACCTGGGAAAGCGATCAGGAAATTCGTTCAAGATTCTTTTGGAAGGAATAAAATATGAAAACAACAACTCTTATTTCTGCCGCCTTTCTGGGGACGGCGTTGACAGCAGCTCCTTTCTGTCACTGGGACTTTGAAAAAGGAGATGCCGCCAAAAAGTACACCTTTTCCACCAACGGTAAGTTCCGCCTCTACTCAAAAGTGGTTCCGGGATTCAAAGGCAACGGCGTCCGGCTGGACGGCAAGGCCCGTATCGCCACCGGATTCCCCCAGGCAGCTCAGTGGAAAAGTTTTACTTTTGAAATGAAATTCAAACTGGACAACGGTGTGGATGCCAAACGCGGCAATGCCCTGATCTGCTACGCCAAACACTCCTGGAACCGTTCTCAGTTCATCCTCAAGATCACACCCAAAAGTCAGCTCGAAGCCCGCTTTACTCAGGATGCAAGAAAAAATGAACTCGTCCTTGCATCAAAGATCCTGAAATTTGAACCCGGAAAATTCTATACCGTCCGGGTCGCCTCTCAGGATGAAGGGGCCCTGAAAATCTGGCTCGACGGAGAACTTGTGGCCATTAAAGAAAAAGGCTCCTGGGGTATGAACCGTCTGGTGCGTAAAAGCCCCCAGGGATATCCCCTGCTGACCTTTGGCAACGATATTGCCTCTATTACTTCAGTCTACCGCCCCCTGAACGGCGTGGCAGACGATATCAGGATCTGGAACTCCTTTAAGGAACCCGATCTCATCAGTGATGCCCCCGCCGCTGCCGCAGAAACAGGTGCATTGCAAGTCAGCGAAAACAAAGTTGCCCAAACCGGCAAATTCACCGTTCTCGACCGTCCCGGCGTGGCTTTGGGCAGTTTCATCCGCCCCGAACAGAAGTTCCTGGATGCCGCCGCCAGTGCCGAAGTCAAACTGACAAAGAGTGATCTTGTCGTCAAGGTCAAAGCTCCTATTGCCGCCGGAACTCAGCTTTACCTCAAGCCCGGAGCCACTTGGAGCGGCGACGTGATCGAATTTTTTATCTGTCCCGATCCTGCCAATGGAGAATATTTCCAGTACGGTGCCAATGTTTCAGGCTTCAAAGCAGCTATGAAATTCACTCCCACCGGAACGATGAAACGGGACTTCAAGAGCAAAAGCATCATCAAAAGTGCCGTTTTTTCCGACCGCTGGGAAGCTGAATTCACCATTCCCCGTGCCGAATTGGGCCTTGCCGGAAACATCGACGGCAAAATCGCCACCGCCAACTTCACCCGTACCGGTAAAACCGGCGGCGGGCAATCCACCTGGGCCCCTGTGGGTTCCACTTTTCATACACCTTCCCGGTTCCGGCAGCTGGTGTTCGGTTCTTTCAAAAACGCTCTCTTGAATAAACTTGCCGCAAGTAAAAGCGAATTCAACGCCATTAAAGGCGGCAAAGCCGAACTGCGTAAAACCATTGCCTCTGAACTGGAAACTATCGCCAAAAGGATCAATGCCGAAGGAAACAAAAAAGAGGCCTTTGCCCCCCTTGCCGCTGCCATTGACCGTATGGTGCTGCGTTACACCCAGCTGAAGTTTTCAGGGACCCCCAATCTGCTCTGGCGTCCCGCTCTGGAATGGGGCAACGATATACAGGTTTCATCTCTGTCTCAGCCCCTTAAAAAGATCTCTTTCACCCTGCCGCAGAACAGCTTTGGCTACACCGGATTTGTTTTCAGCAACCTGACGGACAAACCTTTCCTGGGACAGATCAAATGTTTCTCACCGTTCCGGGTGGAAAAGAAAAGCATTTACAATTCTTTCAACAACACCGCTTGGGGCGATACCGGATTCCCTTATAATAATGTCTCCTTTTTTGAAGCTTTGCCCCTTGTGGCAGGCGGAACCGTTCACGACCCCTTGCTGCCTCTGCATCTCAATACCCTGCTCCGGGCAGGAGCCAATGAATCCAAACAGATCTGGATGCGTTTCAGCACCAAAGGGATGAAACCCGGCAAGTACACCTGCCTTATGGTGCTCAAACCCTCTTATACCGGCTTTACCCCCATTGAGGTCCCTGTGGAAGTCAATGTGACCAAAGTCGATCTCAAAGATATCAAACTGGACTCATTTCACTACTCTTACATCAACAGTGCCTCTCCTGTGGACGGACTGCTCAAATTTTTCGTTGAGCGAGATGTCAATGTCATCTACTCCGGATCCGCTTTCGGGCAGGTGCGGATGAATGTCTATCCCAAAACCGACAAAGAGGGCAATATCCTTTCCTATGGAGATTACTCCAGTTTTGAAAGAGTCATCGAAGCCAAGATCAAACTGGGTATGGACAAAAAGCGTATCAAACTTCTCTGCTTCCTCGAATTGCCTGCTTACGGTATGCATATCCCCGAACAGAAAGGGAAATATACCTTTGGTTCACCTGCCTGGAAAAAAGGTTTCAAGAGTTTCCTCTATCACTTCACCGGCACTATGGAAAAGAAATACGGCATCACCAAAGATCGGATCTTTTTCTATACCGTTGATGAACCCGACGGCGATATCAAAGATCCCAAGAGCCGGATGTACAAAGCCTATCTCTCAGGTAAATACATCAAAGAAGCCGGTAAAGAATTCCAGACTATGGTCAATCCCCACCCCAACTTTTTGCGGGGAAAAGACCTGAGTGCATTGAAAAAACTGTGCGAAGTCTACGATGTCTTTGAACTTTACCGTCCCGGTCTCGGCAAAGAACAGCTGGCCGCCGCAAAGGCTTGCAACAAGACGATCTGGACTTACGGTATCTATCAGAAAACCACCTCTCCCGAAGTCTACCGCAGAGAATACTGGCAGAGCTTGCGGGACGGTTTCTCCTCTATGGTCGCCTACTGGCACTTTGAAGGTCACGCCGGCGGTGACGGATTCAATTCCGAAGACGGTGTCAGAAACCGGGCCGACTACGGCAGCGTTTTCGTGGATATGGATATGGGAACTTTGCTTACTTCACGCCGGGAAGAAGCCCACGCCCTCGGCTTTGAAGATTACAAACTTGCCGAATTCTGTCGCCGGGCCCTCAAAAAGAAGCCCGACGCCGCTCTGCAGAAAGAGCTTGATTCAATTATCCTCAAAGGCTCCGGTGCCGATATGCCCGGTATGGAAAAATGCCGCCTGCAGCTTTTGAAACTGGCTGAAAAACTTGCCAGATAACACCTTGTTTTCTTACTGCCGTCCCTTTCCGGGGCGGCTTTTTTATTCCCCCTCCGGAAAAGTTGCTGTTTACAGCACCGTTGCTTGAAAAAAACATCAACCGGTGCTATGTTATAAGCAAGTTACAACAATATGGCAAGGTACGGATTTTTTGATACAGGTGCTTTGCTTAAACAGGAGAATTTCAAACTATGTGTAATATGGCAGCCTATGCAGGCCGGAAAGCCGCCGCCCCTATTCTTTTCCGTATGCTCCAGAGCCAGGAAGGCCTGGGCGGAGGACACTACAACGGTATCGCTACGATCCACGAAGGTAAAATCCATATGATCAAGGTGATCGGCTCCACTGCCGATCTGCTGCGCCGTCATCCTGAAGTCCTTGAACTGCCCGGTACCGTGGGGATCGCCCACAGCCGCACCCCCGGAATCGACTCCGATGAATGGGCTCAGCCTTTCTTTGCTCACGATGAAGAGCTGATTTACTGCGCCAACGGTGCTGCCGGACGTTTCAAACGCAACAATTGCAACGCCGCCTATGACCTTGATAAATCTGAAGGTATCCGCTACCGGACTCTTGTTGAAAAACCCGCTGAAGGATATCCTGTGATGAATGACGGCTGCGGTGTCCACAGCTCTGAAATCGTCGCTAATCTGGTGCGCCGTTTCCATAAAACCGGGCTCCCTGTCCGGCAGGCAATGGGCAAGGCCTGTGCTGAATTGAAATCCGAGATCGCCGCTCTGGCACTGGCTGTGAATGAACCCGATACCGTTTCCGCCATCCGCATCAATCAGCCTCTTATGTGGGGCCGCAAAGAAGACGGCTTCTATCTTGCCACTTCCGCCTTTGCTCTGGAAAATGAAAATATCAACTGGATCAATCCTGTGCCTGCCGCCTCTCTGATGACAATGGGACGGGATAAGATCGAGTTTGAAGCCTATGAGGATTATATCCCCTACTTTGCCGGATGCAATCCCCTGACTGCTGTTAATGCCGCACTTGATGCTATGCTTGACAGCGGTAAAGATTTCTGCGTGCAGGATTTCTGTGAAGAAGCCCGTAAATGCTGGCCCGAAGATAAGATGGCCGTGACAAATATGACCGTCTATGAATATCTCCGTGAAAAAGTTCACAGCAACGTTATCGAAAGTTTCACCATCGACTCTCCCGGATCCGGTGCCGGGCTTATCGCTCCCCAGACCCGGTTCAGAAAAATCCGCAGCTGATCTTTGGGGATTATGACTCAGAATATCAATTGGAAACGCAACCTCTGGGCCGTGTGGCTTTCCCAGTTTCTCTCTCTGTCGGGATTCGGGATGTGCGGCCCTTTCATACCGCTCTTTATCAAAGATAAACTCGGTGTGGCCGATGATGCCGAAAGAGGGGCTCTGGTGGCGGCCTTTACCTTTGCCGGTATGGTCAGTTTGTGCGTTGCCAATATTTTCTGGGGGATGCTGGCCGACCGTTTCGGCAGAAAACTGATGCTCCTGCGGGCAAGTTACGGAACGGCTCTCTTTTATCCCCTGATGGCCTTTTCACCTTCTGTGACCTGGCTCATCATCTTCCGGGCCTGGTCGGCTCTTTTTACGGGCACTGTGAATCCCGCCCAGACGCTTCTGGTGAGTACGGCTCCGCCTGAACGGCACGGCTATGTGCTGGGCGTGATCAGTACCGCCGTATGGAGCGGTAATCTGACCGGATATCTTCTTGGGGGGATCATTGTAGAAATCTGGGGATACACAACTGCCTTTATGTGCTGTTCCCTGCTTTACTTTGTCAGTGGTCTGCTGGTTCAGCTGGTGGTCAAAGAAAACTTCGTTCCGCCGGTCAAGGAAGGAAAAACAAAGAAAAAAAGTGCTCTTTCCCGGGATATTTGGGCCCCCGGAGTCATTGCTATGCTGGTAATGTTTCTCCTGATGGGAGCCGGAAGACGTATCGATCAGCCCTTTGTCGCTATGCTTGTCGAACTGGTCAACGGTGAAAAAGGAGCCGCTTTTTATACTGGACTCATCAGCGGTGCCGGAGCCGTGGGCGGCGTGATCGCCGGTTTCGGATTCGGAGCTTTGAGTGATCGTTATCCTCCTGAAAAAATGCTCCCCTGGATCATTGTTGCTGCGGCAATCTGTTCTGCCTGGCAGGGATGTTCCAACAATGTTTGGTTTTTGGGGGCAGGGCGGTTCTTTTATTACTTTGTGGCAGGAGGTATGCAGCCGATGATGCTGATCTTGCTGTCACGCCGGACAAGTCCCGAAAACAAAGGGACCTTTTTCGGGTGGTCGGCAAGTGTCAATACTGCCGGAGGGATCTTTGCTGCTGTCATCAGCGGTTTTATTGTGTTCAACTGGGGGATCCGGGCGGTCTTTATCGCCGGATGTATCCTGCTGCTGTTTATGCTTGTGCCGGGCTGGAAGATTTTTTCAGGTGCCGGGAAATCAAAAGGAAAAGTGAAAAATGAAACTTGAGATACAGAAAAAAAGTCTTGTTGTTTCAACCGCTGAAGGTTTGGAAAAGAAGTTTTTATTTCCCGCCGTCGCCATTTCTGTCAGAGGCGAACGTATCGAGGCAGCAACTGCCGTCAAAGCTCCGGTCCGCTTTGGCAAAAGCATCTCTGCTGTGTATCGTGACGGCGGAATCGAATTTGAAGTCCGGGTCACTCCCGGTAAGGGCAACTGGTTTTTCAAAGAGGTGACTTTTAGAGCTTCTGAAGAATTGCCGACACCCGATTATGTGGAATTGGACCGTCAGAAAATCCCCGCCGGAGGAATGAAACTCCGGGGATATATTGTCTCCGGAAAAATGACAGGACGTCCCGGAGCCGAGGAAGAAGGCGGCGGACTTCAGCCCGGATGCGGCTATCCCGTTATGGGAAAAGAGCTCTTTGCCGGAGTGGAGCATCCGGCAGCTTTCAGTTCTGTCAATGATGACAAAACCTACTCCTTGCGTCAGCATCCTGTGTGGCAGAAAAATCAAATCGTCTGCTGCCGGGCTGTGACCGGTCTGGACAGCAATCCCGAGGAACTGTTTTACTCTTATCTTGACACGATCCGTATCCCTGCACTCAAGAAACCTCTTGTCTCTTTCTGCTCCTTTTGGAGCGATCCTTATCTGGGGAACTATGAATATGATGTGAATCCCGGTAATTACTCCAGTCTGGTCAACGCTTTTTCCGCTTTGGGGATCCGGCCTGAAGTTTATACCCTCGATGCCGGCTGGCACGACCGCCGTTCATTTTTCAAGGCCAAAAAGGCTTTCGGCGGCAACGCAGGACTCAAAAAGGTGGGACAGCTTTTCCGGGAACACGGGGCGGAACTTTCTTTGTGGGTCTCTCACAACGGTCCTATGGGAATGGATTGGGATTTTCTCAAGAGCAAAGGGATCGCTGTCGGGGCAGGGGAAAGTGCCGCCTATTGCGGCGATCACTACGGCGTGCTTCTTGATCCCAAACTTGAAAAGGAACTCTGCAAGCGTTTCTGCGAACTTGCTTCACCGGAATACGGTGCCGTTCACTTCAAGATCGACTGGGACAACGATTGTTCCACAACGCCGGAATTCAACGAAAAGTATCCCACCCGCGATCACGTTCGTGAGGGAAGTATAGATGCAATGATCCGTATCAGCAAAGCTATGCGCCAGGTGAACCCCAATGTGGTCATCCGCAACGGCTGGTGGCCTTCCCCCTGGTGGCTGATGACTGTGAATCACGTTTTTCTGGCAGACTCCGGGGATTCAGAGTATGCAACCTATCCTGCCCTGACCCAGCGGGCCGCCGCTGCCAATCACCGGGATTTGATGTATTATATAGAACTGCGCCGGGATGGTTCACTTGTTCCGCCTGATGCTTTTGACAATCACGAATTTCCCCACGCCAGACGGAATCCCTTTTGCGAGTTTCCCGGTGACTGGGCCGATACCTGTATGTGGGCGGTGCTCCGGGGGGCTTCCTATCTGCCTATGACACTGCAGCCGGAATCCCTTGAGGATTGGCAGGCGGATATTCTCAGGAAAACCCTTGCTTTTGCCCGTAAGAACGCTTCTTCCATCTATACCGGCAACTCCCGTATGGTAGGGGGCAACCCCAATGCCGGAGAGATCTACGGTTTTGCTCATCGCAAGGGCAAAAAGCAGATATTCCTTGCTTTGCGGAATCCTGCACCCACGGTTCAGGAATATACTGTTGATACAGGATTTCCCCATCAGGTGCAGATCTATCCTGACTTCCGGCGTGTCCAAGTCGGGGAAAAGCTCATTTTCGGCCCCCACGAAGTGAAGCTGATCGCCGGAACTCTTGATAAGGTCGATTTGCCCAGCGAAACTCCTTTTATGGCCGACGCCGGAAAGGTGTGGCTGCCCAACAGTGAACGTCCGGGAGTCAAAGAGATCTATTGTCTGCCCGAACTGGAAGCTCTGGGATGTCAGTTCCGCAAAGGAGAAAAAGGAGTGGAGGCCGAATTCGGCGTGCGTGTCCCTTACAGGATCAGAAACAGCCGTCTGCTGCTTACTCTGCGTAATTGCGGGGAAGCCGTCCCGGAAATCAGATTGCGCTATTCCCGTTACGAAGGCTGGCACAAGGTCAGTGCCTATACCTTCCCGGTGAGGGAGGTTCCTGTCGGCGTGCCCGGTTACGGAGAAAGTAAGAATCCGGATATGACTTGTGATCCCGGCTGCCGCTACTATGTGTTTGATGTTCCTCAGGGCGGTGAAGCTTTCTTTAACCTTGAGATCAACGGCGTTGAACTGGAGCAAAAGGATATTTCCCTCTTTTATGCAGGCAGTATGGCTCCCGCCAGAGCTCCCGAAGCTGAAAGTTGGAAGTGTTCCCTGCTTCACGGAGCTCCGCCGCCGGCAAATCCGGAAGGTTTTTCCATTGCAAAGCAGCTGATTTAATGGAAAAGTAAAGTTTTTTTGAAAAAAAACAGAAAAAAAAAGAAAATTGACTTGAAAAGCTCAAAAATGGTGATATATTAGGTAATGTTTCAAGGCTGCGGATGATCGCAGACTGAAAATTCCGTGCTCGGGTGGCGGAACTGGCAGACGCGTATGGTTGAGGTCCATATGGAGCAATCCTTAGGGGTTCAAGTCCCCTCTCGAGTACCATTATAGAACAGTGAATGTGAATGCCTACATAGCTCAGTCGGTAGAGCACATCCTTGGTAAGGATGAGGTCTCCGGTTCAAGTCCGGATGTAGGCTCCATTTTTTCGCTGGACACCTTGACAGACAGTCGTCTGTTTGAATGATATCCGGAACATTTTTTCTAAGCTAAGGGGAAGTGTCCCGGTGGATTTTATGGAGACGCTGTGTTTATCAGGTGGGCCGGATTCGGTTTGCTTCAAAGGCTGGCAGATGTAATGCCGGTCGTGATGGCTGAGATCCGGAAAGCCGGTTGAAAAGAAATTTTTGCAGAGATTGAAATGCTGTAAAAAGGTGAAACCGGATTGAAGTCAAGTGAACAGGTGGCTGACCGGCAAATATGTCCGGTTGATAATATTGTAAAAACTAAAACCTAAAAGCAAAATCCGATCAGGAGGAAAAAATGGCTAAGGAAACTTTCGAAAGAACCAAGCCGCACGTCAACATCGGTACTATCGGCCACGTTGACCACGGTAAAACTACCCTTACCGCTGCTATCACTATGGTGCTGAATGGTCTCTATGGTGGTGAAATCCGTAAATACGACGAAATCGACAATGCCCCGGAGGAAAAGGCTCGTGGAATCACGATCAATACCTCTCACGTTGAATATCAGACCGAAAATCGTCACTATGCTCACGTGGACTGCCCTGGACACGCTGACTATGTGAAGAATATGATCACCGGTGCTGCTCAGATGGACGGTGCTATCCTCGTGATCGCTGCTTCTGACGGTCCTATGGCTCAGACCCGTGAGCACGTTCTGCTCGCCCGTCAGGTCGGTGTGCCCGCTATCGTGGTGTTCCTTAACAAGTGCGACCAGCTCGATGACCCCGAACTGCTCGAACTCGTCGAAATGGAAATCCGTGAGCTGCTGAACAGCTATGACTTCCCCGGCGATGATACTCCTATCGTTCGCGGTTCCGCTCTCAAGGCTGTTGAAGCCGAAGGCAAAGCTGACAATCCCGATTGCCAGTGCATCATCGAACTGATGAAGCAGGTCGACGCCTTCATTCCCGAACCCCAGCGCGACATCGATCAGCCCTTCCTGATGCCCATCGAAGACGTCTTCTCCATTGAAGGTCGTGGTACCGTGGTCACCGGTCGTGTTGAACGCGGTGTTGTTAAAGTTAACGACGCTGTCGAAATCGTTGGTATCAAAGACACCGCTGCTACTGTTGTTACCGGTGTTGAAATGTTCCGTAAGCTGCTGGATCAGGGCCAGGCTGGTGATAACATCGGCTGCTTGCTCCGCGGCACCAAGAAAGAAGACGTTATCCGCGGTCAGGTTCTGGCCAAGCCCGGCACCGTTACTCCCCACACCAAATTCAAGGGCGAGATTTACGTGCTGAGCAAAGAAGAAGGTGGACGTCACACTCCCTTCTTCAACAACTATCGTCCTCAGTTCTTCTTCCGTACCACTGACGTGACCGGTTCCATTACCCTTGCTGAGGGTACTGAAATGGTTATGCCTGGTGACAACACCTCCATCAGCGTCGAGCTCATCGCTCCCATCGCTATGGAAAAGGGTCTCCGTTTCGCTATCCGTGAAGGCGGTCGTACCGTTGCTTCCGGTCGTGTTTCCGAGATCGTTGAGTAATCAACTCTGTCGGCTGTGAATCTGCTGCATCCTTGAAAGGTGCAGCAGGATTCAAAAAGCGGAATTTCCCGAGCCGCTTCAAGCGGTTCGGGATTATATCAATAACAACCTTTGAAAGAAACGAAAAATGCGCGAACTGGTTATTCTGGAATGCACCGAGTGCAAACGGCGCAACTATACGACGACCAAAGAAAAACGCAATACCCCCGGTCGTCTGGAAAAGATGAAGTTTTGCAAATTCGAGCGTAAGCATACGCTGCATCGGGAGACTAAGTAAGTCTTTTAATTTGAAATAAACAGGGAAGTAGCTCAGTTGGCTAGAGCAGCGGTCTCCAAAACCGCAGGTCGTGAGTTCGAGCCTCTCCTTCCCTGCCATTTTTATATAAAGAAATTACCGACACCGTCATGGAAAATAAGAGTAAAAAATCAATTATGGGCCGGATCCGGCAGTTTATTGCTGATACTGCAGCAGAAATGCGCCGCTGCAACTGGCCGGATCGTCGCCAGTTGATGGAATCCACGGTGCTTGTGGTTGTCGCCACATTGATCCTTGCGTGTTTCGTCGCCGGCGTGGACGAAGTGGCAAGGGTTATTATCACTCTTGTGACTGTCGGAAAACTCTAAAATACAGGGATCTCAATTCAAATGGATAACGAAAAAGAGATTATGTCAGATGTTTCCGCAGAGGAAACTCAACTTTCTGCAGCGGAAGATACCCGTGGGCAGTGGTTTGTTGTTCATACTCTTTCCGGTCACGAAAAGAAGGTGAGAGATTCCATCAACCGCCAGATCAAACAAGATGATCAGGTGGGTGTTTATGAAGCATATATTCCCGAGGAAAAAGTTGAAGATATCCGTATGGGTGTCAAAAAGGTTACCACCCGCAAGTTTTTCCCCGGTTATATCCTTGTTCGTATGGATCTTTACGACGAGGAAGGTCTTGTCAACCAGAACGCCTGGTACTTTGTGCGCTCCATTCAGGGCGTGATGGGTTTCCTCGGCAATGCCAATAAACCCAAACCCCTTCCTCCTGAAGAAGTGGTGCACGTGCTCCGTCCCCCGGAAGCCCCCCGGGCCAAGGGACAGTTCAAGGTTGGCGATGTGGTCAGCATCAAAGACGGTGCTTTCAAATGTGTTGAAGGCAAAGTTATCAGTGTTGATCCTGAAAGGGGCAAGCTGATGCTCGAGGTCGATACCTTCGGGCGTCTGACTCCTATTGAGTTTGAGTTTTGGCAGGTCGAACACGTGGTTTAACGACCTCCCTCCCGGAACTTACGTCTGTTCCGGTGGACTGTTCGGTACTATACCAGTTAATGGCGGCTTCATTGTGGCGGGACACCTGCCAGTTCGGACCACATCGAAGTCAAAAGAAGGAATAATTTTATGGCAAAGAAGGTTACAGGCCTGATCCGGTTGCAGATTCCGGCGGGCGCCGCAAACCCGGCCCCTCCGATTGGTCCGGCCCTCGGCTCCGCAGGTTGCAACATTATGGAGTTCTGTAAGCAGTTCAATGCCGCCACTCAGGCTCAGAGCGGAACGATTATTCCCGTTGTGATCACGGTCTATCAGGACCGGTCTTTCACGTTCATCTGCAAGTCCCCCCCGGCTGCTGTCCTTATCAAGAAGGCAGCTGGAGTCGCTTCCGCGGCTAAAAAGCCCGGCAGCGAAAAGGCTGGTAAGATTACCAAAGCGCAGATCCGTGAAATCGTTCAGATCAAACGGAAAGACATCAACGCCCGCAGTGAGGAAGCTGCTATGCGGATCATTGAAGGAACCGCTCGCAGTATGGGAATCGAGGTGGTCGATGCATAAGAGCAAGCTTTACAGACAGCAGGTCGAGGCTCTTGGTGGCGATATGCAGCGTCGTTTCGGCGTTGATGAAGCCATTGAAGCTCTCAAAAAACTGCCGGGCGTCAAGTTCGATCAGACGATCGAAGTTGCATTCAAGCTCGGTATCGATCCGCGTAAGTCGGATCAGACGGTCCGCGGCGCAGTTCCGCTTCCGCGCGGAACCGGCAAAACTGTCAGAGTGGCTGTTGTCGCTGATGCAGACAAAGCTGCCGAGGCACGGGAAGCCGGTGCTGACGTCGTCGGTTACGAAGACCTGGTTCAGCAAATCAAAGACGGTTTTCAGGATTTTGACATCTTGATTGCAACTCCGGACGCTATGAAGATGGTCCGTCCCCTGGGACGCCAGCTCGGTCCCCGCGGTCTGATGCCCAACCCCAAAACCGGAACTGTTACCGAAGCAGTCGGTGCTGCTGTGGCCGAGGCAAAAGCCGGTCGTGCAGAGTTCCGTGCTGACCGCGGTGCTTGCGTTCACGTTCCTTTTGGCAAGCTTTCCTTTGAGGCTGAAGCCCTCAAAGAAAACTTTGAAGCTATTGTCGCGGCTCTGGTCAAAGCCAAACCCGCAACTGCCAAAGGTACTTATCTCGTGAGCTGCACCCTTTCAGCTACTATGACTCCCGGTTTGAAGATCAACCTCAAAGAACTGGTGAAGGCGGCGAAATGAGAAACGAACAAATCTTTCTGGTCAAACAGATCAGCGGCATGATTGCCGACGCCGATTACGTCTTTTTTATCAACTATGCCGGTATTCAGGTCAAAGATTTCTCTGAATTCCGCAATCAGCTCGCCGAAATGGGCGGTGCCTGCCACGTTTTGAAGAATACTCTTATTCTCAAAGCTGCAGAAGCCCTCAACATCACCGACATCGAAAAGGCCAGCCTGACCGGTGACACCGCTATGGTGTACGGTAAGGGTGACTGCGGTGCTGTTGCCAAGATGATCCTTGAATTCGGCAAGAAGTGCGATAAAATCAAGGCTAAAAGTGCATTCATTGAAGGTGCGGTGTTGGATGCTGCCGCAGTCAGCGAAATCGCTGAACTGCCCTCCAAGGATGTCCTCCGGGCTATGTTGCTCGGCGTGCTCCAGGCTCCCTCACGCAATCTGGTCAGCGTTCTCAACGCCAAGGCAGCGAGCATCCTGAACGTGCTCAACGCTTATAAAGAAAAACTCGAACAAAACTAAAATAACTGGAGGCATTTACAATGTCAGAAGAGAACAAAATGGAAGAGTTCGTCTCCTATATCGAAAATATGACCGTTCTGGAGCTTTCCAAGCTGGTCAAGACTCTTGAAGAGCGTCTGGGTGTCAGTGCTGCTGCTCCTGTTGCCGTTGCTGCTGCTCCCGCCGCCGGCGCCGCTGCCGCTGCTCCCGCTGAGGAGAAGACCGAATTTGACGTGATCCTTGCCGGTTTTGACGCCGCCAAGAAAGTCGCCGTCATCAAGGAAGTCCGCGGTATCACCGGTCTCGGACTGATCGAAGCCAAGGCCATCGTCGAAGGTGCTCCCAAGGCTCTCAAAGAAGGCATCGCCAAAGACGAAGCCGAAAAGATCAAAGCTCAGCTCGAAGGTGCTGGTGCCAAGATCGAAATCAAGTAATTTCGCTGCGGGGTTTACCCCGTTTTACCGATCCGGAGCAGCCTTTAGGGGGTGCGCCGGATTGGTCGTATCTTGACAAAAGATACTTCCAGTTGCCGGTGTGGTTTTTTGCCGGCGGCTTTCTCCAGAAAATAGCAGGTATTTTCCGGTATGGCTTTTTCCCGGAATCTTTTCCTGATTTCCCGATGTTCGTACCCCGAAATGTTGAAGGGGGAGACGAAGATCGGTTTCTTTGTGTTTAGGGTATTCATTTTTCAGCCGTAAAGCAAGAATTTTGATTGTTTTTCTGAAAAATTTTTAAAATATTTTTTTCAATATTCACTATGGAGGACTACAATGTCTGACCGCAGAAACTTTGGCAAATTGCGCGATGTGCTTGATATCCCCGATCTGATCGGGCTTCAAGTCGATTCTTATGAGAATTTTCTCCAGCGCGACGTTCCCCCTGAGCAGCGTAAAAAACAGGGGTTGCAGGAGGTCTTTGAAGAGATCTTCCCCATTGAGAGTTTTGACAAAAAAATGAGACTGGAGTTCGTCTCCTATGAAATCGGAGAGTGCCCCGCTCACAAATCTGATGTCATTGACTGCATTAAAGACGGCAAGATTTATGATGCCCCCCTTTATGTCAATTTTCTGCTGAAACTGCCCGATCGTGAAATTCCGGAACGGGTTTTGATGGGCGATATTCCCATTATGACCGATCGCGGTACCTTTATTATCAACGGTGCTGAACGTGTTATCATCAGTCAGCTCCACCGCAGTCCCGGTATCTGTTTTGAAAAGACCCGCCACACCTCCGGCCGTGTCCTCTACAGCTATCGTGTCATTCCCGATCGCGGTTCCTGGATCGATGTGCAGTTTGACATCAATGACCAGATCCAGATCTACCTCGACCGCCGCCGCCGCCGCCGGAAATTCCCCATTACCACATTCCTGCGCGCTATCGGCTATCCCACCAACCGGGACATCATCAGCGAGATCCACGAAGTCAAGACCATCAAAACCTCTGATCTGGTGAAAGAAGAACATCTTGAGCACTACTACACCATCGACGGTATCTACGACGATAACGAACGTACTGTCGTTGAAGAACTGCTCCAGCTCAACGAAAATCTCCTGGGTAAGATCGTTTCTGCCGGAATTGAAGAAGTTGAACTGGCTTATGTGCCCAAAGGTGATAACTACATCTTCAACAGTATGAGACGCGACCCCGCCCGTGACGAAATCGAAGCTCTCAAACAGATCTATCACAAGATGCGTCCCGGCGATCCCCCGAACGACAACAATGCCCGTCTGTTGATCAAACGCTATTTCTTTGACAACCGCCGCTACGATCTCGGTGCCGTGGGCCGTTTCAAACTCAATGAACGCCTTAATCTTGATGTTCCTGCTGATTGCCGTGTCCTCGACAAACGGGATCTTATGGAAGCTACCAAGCTCCTGATCGCTATGCGTTTCAACAACTGGCCCGTTGATGATATCGACCACTTGGGTGCCCGTCGTGTCAGAACCGTGGGCGAACTGCTCCAGGGACAGTGCCGTCAGGGACTGCTCCGTACTGAACGGCAGATCCGCGAGCATATGACTTTTGATTCTCCCAATCCCACGCCTTCCCTGCTGATTAACCCCAAGGCTTTTTCAGGTGCTGTGCGTGACTTCTTTGCCCGTAACCAGCTTTCGCAGTTTATGGATCAGGTCAATCCTCTCTCTGAGTTGACCAACAAACGCCGTCTGTCCGCATTGGGTCCCGGCGGTTTGAGCCGTGAACGTGCCGGCTTCGAAGTCCGTGACGTCCACTCCAGCCACTACGGACGTATCTGTCCTATTGAGACTCCTGAAGGTCCCAACATCGGTTTGATCAGTTCAATGTCCCTCTATGCCCTTGTCAACAAGTACGGTTTCCTCGAAACCCCTTACCGCAAGGTTATTGACGGCAAAGTTTCTTCTCAGATCGATTACCTTTCTGCTGACAAGGAAGAAAAATTCGTCATTGCTCAGGCCAACGCTCTGCTTGATGAAGAAGGCCGTTTTATGCGTCCTATGGTGATGTGCCGCTGCCAGGGTGAAGCCGGTGAGTATCCCAGAGAAACGATCCAGTATATGGACGTTTCCCCCAAACAGCTCATCAGTGCTGCTGCCGGTACGATTCCCTGCCTTGAACACGATGACGCCAACCGTGCTTTGATGGGATCAAATATGCAGCGTCAGGCTGTCTCTCTGCTTAATCCTGAAGCTCCTCTGGTGGGAACCGGCCTTGAAGAACGTATCGCCCGGGATTCCCGTGCTGTGATCGTTGCCAAAGAAGCCGGTATCGTTGCCGCCGTGGACAGCTCACGCATTATCGTTACTCCCGATGGTACTATGCCTGAAAACGAGAAATGTATTCCCAAAGGTCAGGGACTCGTTTACCGTCTTTTCAAGTATCTGCGCAGCAATGCCGGTACCTGTATCAACCAGCGGCCTGTGGTTCGTACCGGTGACAAAGTCGAAGTCGGTACACTTCTGGCTGACGGCGCAGCGACCCAGGGCGGTGAACTCGCTCTCGGACGTAACGTCCTTGTGGCCTTTATGCCCTGGTGCGGATACAACTTTGAGGACGCTATCATCGTCAGTGAACGTCTGGTCAAAGAAGACATCTACACCAGTGTCCACGTGGATGAATTTGAAATCCAGAGCCGCGATACCAAGCTCGGTCCCGAAGAAATCACCCGGGATATTCCCAATCAGGGCGAAGATATGCTCCGCAATCTGGACAGCCGCGGTATCGTTTACGAAGGTGCTGAAGTCAAGCCCGGCGACATCCTGGTCGGTAAAATCACGCCTAAAAACGAAACGGAACTTGCTCCTGAAGAACGTCTGCTCCGTCAGATTTTCGGCGAAAAAGCCGCCGATGTCAAGGACAGCAGCCTGACTGTTCCCAGCGGCAAGGGCGGTATCGTTATGGATATCCGTACTGAATATCAGACTGAAAGCGGTCCCAAAACCGGACTTTCCAAAGGGGAACGTAAACACCGCAGCAAAGAGATTACCAGCACCTACAAGGATACCCGCAAGGAGCTGCTTGATGCTTTGACCGAACAGCTGACCAATGTTCTTCTCGGTCAGAAGCTGCCGACTGCTGTGTTTGAAACCGGATCCGGTGAAGCTATGGTGCTTATCAGTGCCAACCGCAAGGTCACCAAGAGTTCTATCGCAAAACTGGCCAACCATTACGACTCCTGGGATATGGAACCCTGTGAACACAGAAATGCCATCGCCCGGATCATTGACAGCTTCAAACCTCAGTTTGAAGAAAATGAACTCAAGTACAAACGCAATACTCAGGATCTTGACCAGCCCGATCAGGGAAAAGAAGGCATCATTAAAAAGGTCAAAGTCTATGTGGCTTGCAAACGCAAACTTCAGGTCGGTGACAAGATGGCCGGCCGTCACGGAAACAAGGGTATCGTTTCCCGGATCGTTTCCATCGAAGATATGCCTTTCCTCGAAAATGGTGTTCCTGTGGACATCGTTCTGAACCCCCTCGGCGTGCCCAGCCGTATGAATATCGGTCAGGTGCTCGAAACTCACCTGGGGTGGGCTGCAAAAATGCTGGGCTTCACCGCTGCAACCCCCGTGTTTGACGGTGTTGATGAAGCTGTGATCGTTGATCTTATGAAAAAAGCCAACGAAGCCTACGCTGAAGAACACGGCCGCAACTACCATTGGGGTTTCCGTCAGCAGCCCGATGGCTCTTATATCTATGACGGCAAGGCCGATGTTTTTGACGGCCGTACCGGTGACAAATTCGATCAGCGTGTTATGGTCGGTCAGATCTATATGCTGAAACTTGACCACCTGGTTGCCAACAAGATCCACGCCCGTGCCGTCGGTCCCTATTCTCTGGTGACTCAGCAGCCTCTGGGCGGTAAGGCTCAGCACGGCGGTCAGCGTTTCGGAGAAATGGAAGTCTGGGCTCTTGAAGCTTACGGTGCTGCCTACAACCTGCAGGAAATGCTCACCGTCAAGTCCGATGATATCGGCGGCCGCGCCCGTATCTACGAATCCATCGTCAAAGGCCAGAACGTGCTTGATGCCGGACGTCCTGAATCCTTCAACGTTTTGATGAAGGAAATGCAGAGCCTCGGTCTCGATGTCCGTACTGTCCGTCAGAATGGCGGCAATAACTAATTTTATGCGCAGGAGGAATTCATATGATTGACAGCGCTTATTCATATCGCGACAAACAGAACCGCGAGCAGAATGAATCATTTGACGCCATTTCCATCAATGTCGCCTCTCCTGAGGTGATCCGGAGCTGGTCATTCGGTGAGGTGAAGAATCCCGAAACTATCAACTACCGCAGTTTCAAGCCTGAAAAGGGCGGTCTTTTCTGCGAACGTATTTTCGGTCCTGTCCGGGACTGGGAGTGCAACTGCGGAAAATACAAACGGGTCAAACACAAAGGTATCACTTGCGACCGTTGCGGTGTTGAAGTGACTGTTGCCAAGGTCCGTCGTGAACGTATGGGACATATTGAACTGGCTGTCCCCGTTTCTCACATCTGGTTTTTCAAGTGTATGCCCAGCCGTATCGGCCTGATCCTTGATATGCCTGCAAAGGAACTGGAAAAGGTCCTTTACTACGAAGAATATGTGGTGACCGATCCCGGTGACACCGGTTTTACCTTGGGACAGACCCTTTCTGAAGATAAATACTTTGAAGCTTGTGAAGACTACGGCGACTCCTTTGTCGCTGATATGGGTGCTCAGGCTATCAAAACTCTGCTTGAGAAGATCGACCTTGAAGCTGAAAAAGCCAAACTGGAAGAAGATCTCAAAACCAGCAACAATAAGGCCAATCGTAAAAAATGGGGCAAACGGCTCCGGTTGATCGAAGGCTTTATGGCCGGTAACAGCCGTCCGGAATATATGATTATGACTATTCTGCCGGTGATGCCTCCGGATCTGCGTCCTCTTGTGCCTCTGGATGGCGGTCGTTTTGCCACCAGTGACCTTAACGACCTCTATCGCCGCGTCATTAACCGCAACAACCGTCTGAAAGCTCTGCTGCAGCTGCGTACTCCTGAAGTGATTATCCGCAACGAAAAACGTATGCTTCAGGAAGCTGTTGACGCTCTGCTGGACAACGGCCGTCACGGACGTCCTGTTACAGGTGCCCAGAACCGTCCTCTCAAGAGTATTTCTGATATGCTCAAAGGTAAGCAGGGCCGTTTCCGTCAGAACTTGTTGGGTAAACGTGTCGACTATTCCGGACGTTCCGTTATCGTGGTGGGACCTGAATTGAAGATCCACCAGTGCGGTCTGCCCAAAAAGATGGCTATGGTGCTTTTTGAGCCCTTCATCATCCGTCACCTCAAAGAACGTGGAATCGCCCATACTGTCCGCGGTGCCAAAAAGAAGATCGAGGCGGGTGTATCCGAAGTGTGGGATATCCTGGCCGAAGTGACCAAAGGTCATCCCATTATGCTCAACCGTGCTCCTACGCTGCACCGTTTGAGTATTCAGGCTTTTGACCCTGTGCTTATTGAGGGTTCCGCCATCCGTTTGCATCCTATGGTTTGTACCGCTTACAACGCTGACTTTGACGGTGACCAGATGGCTGTTCACGTGCCTCTTTCAAACGAGGCTCAGATGGAGACCAAGCTGCTTATGCTTTCTCCCAACAACATCTTCTCTCCTGCCAACGGCAAGCCTATTGCTTCACCCACTCACGATATCACCCTCGGTGCCTACTATCTGACCTGGGTGGGCGACAGCCACAATAAGGTGCAGCCCAAACTTTACCGTGACTATTTTGAAGTCCTTTACGCTATGAGCCAGGGATTCATCAAGATCCACGATCCTGTCCGTATTCCCAACCCCGACTACGGCAAGGATACTCTTTACGGTGACAAGGATTCCAAATTTATCACCACGACTCCCGGACGCTGTCTCTTTAATGAAATCTGGGACAAGCGGTTAGGATTCTACAACGATCTTGCCAAGAAAAAGAATCTGGGCCGTCTGATTTCCGATTCCTATAAGATTTCCGGACACGATGCCACCATCAAACTGCTGGATGACCTTAAGGATCTGGGTTACCGTCACTCCACTCTGGCCGGTCTTTCCATTTCAATCGCCGACCTTGAAGTGCCCGAAAGCAAGGAAAAACTTATTGCCGATGCCCGCGCTCAGGTGGAAAGTGTGCTTAAACAGTTTGAAGACGGTGCCATTACCGAAGGTGAACGTCATAAGAAAGTGATCGATATCTGGACCCAGACCAACGATGCTGTGGCTCAGGAACTTTTCACACGTCTGGAAACTTCCAGCCGTCAGAAAGAACTGAACCCTGTCTTCGCTATGTGGGATTCCGGAGCCCGAGGCAGCAAAGACCAGATCCGTCAGCTTGCCGGTATGCGCGGTTTGATGGCCAAGCCTTCCGGTGATATTATTGAACGGCCTATTATCTCCAACTTCCGTGAAGGTCTTTCTGTGATGGAGTACTTCATCTCCACCCACGGTGCCCGTAAAGGTTTGGCTGATACCGCTCTTAAAACCGCTGACTCAGGTTATATGACCCGCCGTCTTGTTGACGTTGCTCAGGACATTATCTGCCGTGAACAGGATTGCGGAACCACCAACGGTGTCTGGACTCGTGCCATTACCGAAGGTGATGAGGTTATTATGCCCCTGCGCGACCGTATCATCGGCCGTTTCTGCGGACGCGACCTGCAGGATCCCTTGAATCCTTCACAGCTCATTATTCGTGCCGGTGAGGAGTTCACTCCCGAAATTTGCGATGTCATCGATTCCCGCAAGATCCAGGAAGTCTTTATCCGTTCTGCTCTGACCTGCGAAACCCGTCACGGTGTCTGCGTCAAGTGCTACGGTCAGAACCTGGCAAGCGACCGTCTCGCAATTGAAGGTGATGCCCTCGGTATTATTGCCGCTCAGTCAATCGGTGAACCCGGTACCCAGCTGACAATGCGTACCTTCCACATCGGCGGTACTGCAAAAAGTGCTTACCGCAAACCTCAAATCGCTTCACGCTTTGACGGTATGCTCCGCTACGAAAACGTCAGAACCGTTGAAAACGCCAAGGGCGAAATCGTGGTCGTGAACAAGAACGGCAGCGCAGTCATCTATGATCCTGTTGTCGCCGACAAGAAAGAACGGGAAGCACGGGAAGATGCACGCAGAACCTCTGAAGTTCTGGGAATGCCCGTGAAAGAGGATTACGACTACCGGATCGATGCTCTCCGTGAAGCCGAACTGGAACGTTATGAACTTGAACCCGGTTCAGTGCTTCATATTTCAGATGAGTCACCCGTCAAGGCTGATGAAGTGTTCGTCAGCTGGGACGCCGACCATATTCCGATCGTCAGCGAACAGGCCGGTACTGTCCAGCTTGATGACTTGATCGAGGGGGTTACCATCGAAAAGAACAAGCAGAAAGAAAAGAACCAGAAGAATTCTGATGCTGCTGTTGACCAGGGAACCGTTATGGAACACCGTGAAGACTTGAATCCTCAGGTCGTTATCACCAGTGAAGACGGTACTCCTCTCAACAACTATCCTCTGCCTCCCGGTGCTGTGCTTATGGTCAGACGTGATGACAAAGTTATCCCCGGTTCAGTGGTGGCCCGTGTGCCCCGCCAGTCCGCCAAGAACAAAGATATTACCGGAGGTCTTCCCCGTATCGCTGAGCTCTTTGAAGCCCGGAATCCCAAAGAGGTCGCTGAGCTGGCTCAGATCGACGGTGAAGTTGTCATCGACAAAGCCCTTAAAAACAAACGGCAGCTGGTCATCGTCGACCCGACCTCCGGCCGCCGCGATGAACATAATAACATTCCTCTGAACAAGCATCTTATGGTCTCTGTTGGTGACCGTGTGCGCAAAGGTCAGAAATTGACCGTCGGTTCCATCGTGCCCCAGAAACTTCTGGAAGTGAGCGGTGTGAGCGATCTGCAGCGTCACCTGGTCAACGAAATCCAGCTGGTGTACCGTACTCAGGGTGTGGAAATCAACGATAAACACGTTGAAATCATTATCCGTCAGATGATGCAGAAGGTCAAGATCACCGAACCCGGAAACACTGAATTCCTGCCTGGTGAACAGCTTGACCGCGGGGAATTTGAACGTATCAACCGCGAACTGATCGACAAAGGAAAACAGCCCGCCGTAGCCGAGCCTGTTTTGCTGGGTATCACTAAAGCGGCTTTGGAAACTGAGAGCTTTATCTCTGCAGCAAGCTTCCAGGACACTACCCGTATCCTTACCGAAGCAGCAACCGCCGGCAAGATCGACGTGCTGACCGGATTCAAGGAAAACGTGATCACCGGACACCTGATCCCGGCGGGTACTGGTACCGAGCGTCTCCAGTCCATCGAACTGCGTTACCTCGGGGAAGAAATTGAACAGGAAACCACTGTTCAGTTTGAAGAAAGAGAGTCTGCCTCAGTCGAGGAGGCCACAGCCAAGTGGCGTTCCGCTGCTCCTGCTGAAGACGAAGATTTCGGAGATGACGACGATAATTGGTATCCCGAACAGGAACAGTCTTTTGACGGCACCATCGAAGATGATTTTGGTGAAGGAAACTTCGATGAAGAAGAAACCTTTGATAACGAAGACCTGTAAAATTTTGCAGTTTTTCTTAATCAGGGGTTGACAAATCGCACTTGCCGGGTTATATTATAAATCCGTGCAAGTGTGATTTTAGAAATTTATATACAGAAAGAATAAACAAAAAGAGTTGTAACACTCTAAAAAACAGGAATTTACCATGCCGACTATCAACCAGCTGGTGCGTTTCGGACGCGAAGAGAAAGAAAAGAAGAGCAAGTCAAAGGCTCTGAGTGCTTGTCCTCAGCGCCGTGGCGTCTGTCTTCAGGTGACCACCCGTACCCCCAAAAAGCCGAACTCAGCTTTGCGGAAAATTGCCCGTGTTCGCCTGACCAATGGCCAGGAAGTCACTGCCTATATCGGCGGTGAAGGTCACAACCTTCAGGAACACTCTGTTGTTCTGGTCAAGGGCGGTCGTGTTCGCGACCTTCCCGGTGTTCGTTATCACATTGTGCGCGGTGCGCTTGACAGTCTTGGTGTTGACAAGCGTAATCAGGGCCGTTCCAAGTATGGTGCCAAACGTCCCAAACCCGGTGCCGAAACTGCCAAAAAGAAGAAATAAGTCATAGGAGCCTGATATAAAATGAGAAGACGTAAAGCTGAAAAACGGGTACAGCTCCCCGATGTGAAGTACAACAGCCCCCTTATCGGCCGGCTGATCAATACCATTCTCAGCCGCGGCAAAAAGTCCACGGCTCAGCGCATTGTTTACGGTGCTCTTGATCTGATCGCTGCCAAAAAGCCCGAAGTCAGTGCTATTGAAGTGTTCCTTAAGGCTCTTGACAACGTCAAGCCCGAACTCGAAGTGAAAAGCCGCCGCGTCGGTGGTGCCACCTATCAGGTGCCCATCGAAGTTGAACCCGAACGCCAGGTCGCTCTTGCTATGCGCTGGATCACCACCTATTCCCGCGGCCGCAAAGGCAAATCTATGACCGAAGCTCTCGCCGGAGAACTTCTTGATGCCTATGAAAATACCGGTTCTTCCGTCAAGAAGAAGGAAGATACCTACAAGATGGCTCAGGCTAACAAAGCCTTTGCTCATTATCGCTGGTAATCTTTGACAACCTATATAGTGATACAGTTAATAATATGAGTACTGCTGAAAAAAATTTCCACGAGTCACCTCACCGTAAGGTTTCGCTCAAAGATGTGCGTAATATCGGTATTATGGCTCACATTGACGCTGGTAAGACTACTCTTACTGAGCGTATCCTTTTCTATACCGGCGTGAACTACAAAGTCGGTGATACCCACGAAGGTACTGCTACCACCGACTGGATGGAACAGGAACGTGAACGTGGTATTACCATTACCTCCGCTGCTACCACCTGTACTTGGAAGAACAGAAAAATCAATATCATCGATACTCCCGGACACGTTGACTTCACCGCTGAGGTGGAACGTTCTCTGCGCGTTCTGGACGGTGCTGTTGCCGTTTTCTGTGCTGTTGGTAAAGTTCAGCCCCAGTCCGAAACTGTGTGGCGTCAGGCCAAAAAATATAATGTGCCCATCGTTGCTCTTGTGAACAAGATGGACCGTACCGGTGCTGACTTTGACGGCGTTGTGAGCGAAATCCGCACCAAATTGGGTGCTGTTCCCGTCCGTGTCGCTCTGCCTATCGGTAAAGAAGGTGACTTCAAAGGTGTGGTCGATGTTCTCCGCGGCAAGGCTCTCTACTTTGATCCCAAGGACAAAGGCGTTACCATTATCGAAGAAGAACTCACCGGCGAACTTGCTGAACAGCGTGAAGAAGCCTTTATGGAACTTTACGAAGCTGTTGCCGGCTGCGACGACGAAATGATGGAACTCTTCCTCGAAGAAAAGACTCCCGATATCGATGCTCTCCGCGCCGCTCTGCGTAAAGCTACCGTGGCCGCTCAGCTCGTTCCTGTGGCTTGCGCCTCCGCTTTCAAATGCTGCGGCGTTCAGATGATCCTCGATGTGATCGTGGATTACCTCCCCAGCCCCATCGATACCTGGGAAATCACCGGTTCCGATCCTGCCACCGGCGCAGAGATGACCCGCCACGTCGGCGATATGCAGCCCTTCTCCGCTCTGGTCTTCAAGATTATGACCGACCCCTATGTGGGTAAACTCTACTACTTCCGTATTTACTCCGGTGTGGCGGCTCAGGGTATGTCCGTGCTGAACCCCCGTACCGGCAAACGTGAACGTCTGGGACGTATCCTTCAGATGCACGCCAACAAGCAGATCGAGCACGAAGAAATGTTCTCCGGCGATATCGCTGCTGTGGGCGGTCTGAAGAATGTTACCACCGGTGACACCCTCTGCCTGGCTGAGGAACCCATCGTTCTGGAATCTATGAGCTTCCCTGAACCTGTTATCTCTATTGCTGTTGAGCCCAAATCCTCCGGCGACCGTGACAAACTGGACAAAGGTCTTATCGCTCTTGCTGAAGAAGACCCCACCTTCCAGGTCCACGGCGACGAAGAAACCGGACAGACTGTTATTTCCGGTATGGGTGAGCTGCACCTTGATATTATCATCGACCGTCTGCGTCGTGAATTCAATGTGGAAGCCAACACCGGTGCACCCCAGGTTGCTTACCGTGAAGCTCTCTGCACCACCGGTCACGCTGACACCAAGTTCGTCCGTCAGTCCGGCGGTCACGGTCAGTATGGTCACTGCATCATCGACATCATTCCTCAGGAACGCGGATTCGGAATCGAGGTTGAAAGCCAGGTTACCGGCGGTAACATTCCCAAGGAATTCATCAAACCCATCGAAAACGGTATCCGTGAGGCTGCCGCTGCCGGTGTGGCTGCCGGATTCCCTGTGATCGACTTCAAAGCGATCATCATCGACGGTTCTTACCACCCTGTTGACTCCTCCGAAATGGCGTTTAAGATCGCCGGTTCTATGGCTTTCAAAGAAGCCGCCCGCAAGGCCGGTGTTGAAATGCTTGAACCTATTATGAAGGTTGAAGTTACAACTCCCGAAGAACATATGGGCGACCTTATCGGTGATATCACCAGCCGCCGCGGTGCTATTCAGGAGATCTCCTCCACCGGTAACAATGAGTCCCGGATCAATGCCAACGTGCCTCTGGCCGAACTTTTCGGTTACGCCACCACGATCCGTTCTCTTTCACGTGGCCGTGCTACCTATTCAATGGAGCCTGCCCACTTTGACCGGGTTCCCAAAGCTATTCAAGATAAACTTGTTGAAAAGAGGTAATAAATTATGGCTGCAAAAACTCAGCGCATCCGTATTCGGCTCCAGGCTTACGATCATCGTATTCTGGATCAGTCCGTCAACGAAATCCTTGAAGCTGCCAAACGCGCCGGTTCAATGGTTGACGGTCCCGTTCCGCTTCCGACCCGCATTGAGCGTTGGTCTGTGAACCGCTCCCCCCACGTGGATAAGAAATCAATGGAGCAGTTCGAGATCCGTACTCACAAGCGGATGCTGGACATTGTCAATCCCAATGCCAAGGCTGTTGACGAACTCAAGAAGCTCAATTTGCCTGCCGGTGTGGATATTTCAATCAAGACCGGTTTCTGATTCAGTTTCAGAAACATCGTTAACTCCGGGAGCACGCTGCTCCCGGATAGATACCAAGGCTCCCGGCCGATTGGGGGCACGTATCGAAAGTTTCCCTAACTCTTTTTGTAAGGAGAACAAATGAAAGCATTAATCGGTAAAAAGATCGGTATGACTCAGGTCTACGATGAACAGGGTACTCTGATCCCGGTGACGGTGATCGAGGCTGGTCCCTGCGTTGTGACTGCTGTCAAAACGGTCGAGCGCGATGGTTATGACGCGCTTCAGTTGGGCTTCGGCGCCCGCAAGGCTAAGAATTTCAGCCGCGCCGAAAAGGGTCACCTGGCCAAAGCCGTGGCAGTTGACGAAGCAGGAAAACTTCCTGCCGTCCTGCGTGAATTCCGTGGAATGGATGCTGCCGAACCCGGTGCCGTCATCAAGGCTGATGTTTTCGCCGCCGGCGATTTCATCGACGTTGTCGGTACCACCAAAGGTCGCGGTTTCCAGGGCGTTGTCAAACGTTGGAACTTTGGCGGTGGACGTGCCAGTCACGGTGGTGCCTGGGAACGTCGTCCCGGTTCTATCGGTATGTGCGAATTCCCCGGACGCGTTGCCAAGGGTAAGAAAATGGCCGGACATTACGGCTGCGACCGTCGTACGGTCCAGAACCTCAAAGTTGTCCGTGTCAATGCCGAAGAGAACTACCTTATGGTTCGGGGTGCTGTCCCCGGTGCCAACGGCGGTATTCTGCTGGTCCGCAGTGCGCTGAAAAAGAGTGCGAAATAATTAAGGAGAGCAGAAAATGTCCAAAACTTTGAATATTCTCAATTGTCAGGGTGCTACCGTGGGCGAATACATCGTCCCCGATACTGCCATTGAAATGAGCAAGGGCGGGACTGCTGTTCACGATGCAGTTGTCGCTATCCGTGCCGGACGTCGTGCCGGTACCGCCTGCACCAAGACCCGTGGTCTGGTTCGCGGCGGCGGCGCAAAGCCCTTCCGTCAGAAAGGTCGCGGCGGTGCCCGTGCAGGTTCCAGCCGGAGCCCCGTGTGGACCGGTGGTGGTACCATTTTCGGACCCCAGCCCCGTTCCTTCGCCAAGAAAGTCAACAAGAAAGTCTTTGTCCTCGCTCTGAAGCGTGCTTTCTCCGAGCGTTTGAACGAAGATGCCATCGTTGTTGTTGACAAGTTTGATCTTCCCGATCACAAGACCAAAAACGCTGTGGCGATCCTCAAGAACCTCAATCTCTATGACAACCTGACCCTGCTCACCGTTCCCGAATACGAGAACACCGTTGTCTGCGCTACCGGCAACATCCCCACTATGGGTATTGTCCGTTCCGCTGTGATTGACGTCTACGATATTATGAGCTGCGAAAAGATCCTCTTTACCAAAGATGCTCTTGACGCTTTCATCGCCCGGCTGGCATAAGGAGACACTGAAAAATGAAAAACGCTTTTGAAGTGATTATCGCTCCGGTGCTGACCGAAAAGACCAACGCTCTCATCCAGGAAAAGAAATACACCTTCCGTGTTGCTCCCGGTGCCGGCAAAATCGAAATTGCCAAGGCTGTTGAAGAGCTTTTCAAGGTCAAAGTCGCCGATGTCAATGTTATGAATTATCTCGGCAAGACCCGCCGTTCCGGCCGTACCGGCCAGGTCGGCCGCCGTCCCAACTGGAAGCGCGCTGTGGTCACTCTCGCCGAAGGTTCCATCGAGATCATCTAAGGGAGTATATAGAAAATGGCAATCAAGACTTTTAATCCTACGACTCCCTCCCGCCGTCATATGACGGTGCTGGATAAGTCCGGTCTCAGCAAAAAAGGTCCGGAAAAGAGTCTGACCAGAGGTATCAGCTCCACCGGCGGTCGTAACAATCAGGGCCGTATCACCACCCGTTTCCGTGGTGCCGGCAACAAACGCCGCTACCGGGTCATCGATTTCAAACGGTTCAAGGAAGGCGTGCCCGCCACCGTGATCTCTATTGAATACGATCCCAACCGTACTGCCAATATCGCTCTGATTCAGTATGAAGACGGCGAAAAGGCTTATATCATCGCTCCCGTCGGCCTCAAAGCCGGTGACAAAGTGATGAACGGTCCCAAAGCTGAACTCAAGCCCGGTAACAGTATGAAGATCAAAGACATCCCCGTGGGTGTCGATATCTGCTGCATTGAGCTGACTCCCGGACGCGGTGCTGCTATTGCCCGTTCCGCCGGTCAGGTCGCTATTCTCCGCGGTAAAGAGGAAGAATACGCTCAGATCAAGCTGCCCTCAGGCGAAGTCCGTATGATCCACGTGGAATGCCGCGCTATGATCGGACAGGTGGGTAACCTGGATCTTATGAACGTCAAACTCGGTAAAGCCGGTAAGAAACGTTACAAAGGTTTCCGTCCCCACGTCCGTGGTGTGGCTCAGAACCCTGTCGACCATCCTATGGGTGGTGGTGAAGGACGTGAGTCCGGCGGTGGACATCCTGTTTCACCCTGGGGCAAACTTGCCAAGGGCAAACGGACCCGCAATCCGCGTAAGAATTCCAAGAACTTCATTGTTGAGCGGAGGAAGAAGTAATGGCCAGATCAATCAAGAAAGGTCCCTTCGTGGATCAGTATCTTATCGACAAAGTCGAAAAGATGAACAACGAGAAGAACAAGACCGCTATCAAGACCTGGTCACGTCGTTCTCTGATCATTCCGGACTTTGTTGGTCACACCTTCAATGTTCACAACGGCAAAACTTTTGCTCAGGTTTTTGTTACTGAAAATATGGTCGGACACAAGCTCGGTGAGTTTGCTCCTACCCGTAACTTCCGTGAGCACGGTGCTATGTCCGGTAAGGACAAATAAGTTTCCGTTGCAACACAAAAAAGCGGCTGCTTTCCGGCGGCCGCTTTTTTCATAAGGCAATTTCAAAAGTCATTCGAAAAATGGTAAAGTTGCCATTCGCAAAGAGTTGCAAAGGGTAGTTTGAAGGCTGCTACCTGCAAGGTAACAGGTGAAAACGCTCCCTTGTGCAAATCAAAGCGAGGGCACTTTAACTGTTTTGAGGAGTTTTGAAATTGGCTCTCATACCCTGAAAAAAGCCCCTCAATGACTTTTCCGGTCAGAGAGGGGCATCGTTTTTATGGCAGAGAATTTATTTTTCTTCTCTGTCCTTCTGCAGTTGTGCCTGCAGTGCTTTGACGTTGATTTTGCGCGGGACGCAGTTTTCTTTCAAGGATTGTACTGCAGCTGTTCCGGCTGCCTGACCCATATTGCAGCAGCAGAGGATCAGTCGGGATGCCGCCTGTGCCATGAATTCAGAGGAAAGGCATCTTCCTGCTACAAGAAGGTTGTCGATCTTGACCGGAACCAGTGAGCGGTAGGGAATATCTGATGCAGTTTTTTTGAAGACTCTGTCGGCTCCCTGTCTGCCCCATCCGTCGGTCATATTTTCATAGCCGCAGGGCGGTTCAAGTGAACCCGGGTTGCCGGTGGAGGAAACATAACACACTTTGCCGTCGATGATCTCCTTTGCCCATTTGATATTGCCCACGCCGTCAGGATTGTGGAGATCAAAGTGGTGATTGGTGGCGGTAATGGCATCGTCAAACCGGGAGCCCCGGGCAAAGTCAAGGGTCTTGAGGATATATTCTCCCACCACCCGGCGGCTTTCACGGACTCCCAGCAGATTTGCCGTGTCGATGAGATAGGAGTTTTCATAGCCGGGGACGTTTTCCCTGATAAACTTTGAAAAGAATTCTGCCTGTTCCCGTCCTTCCTGATACATACGGGTCAGGTCTCTGTTTGAAAGAGGGTCGCAGTTTCTGGAATGGGAAATACAGACGACGATCTCGTCTTTTGCACAGTTTTTGGGGCGTCCAGGCACGAAAACCTGCCAGTTGATATGGTTTTCAAACATAATGGGCATTCTGCCGTCTTTGTGTGCTTCTTCAATAAGTGTGATCCATCTGGGATCTTTTTTTCTAAAATCGGAG
The DNA here is from genome assembly GCA_015061745.1 of Lentisphaerota bacterium. Classification (GTDB taxonomy): domain Bacteria; phylum Verrucomicrobiota; class Lentisphaeria; order Victivallales; family Victivallaceae; genus UBA1784. The sequence continues at coordinate 30,677 of SUWB01000014.1, forward strand.
TCCACATACTTTGCGTAATCCACGCCCCCCAGACGGAAGTCCAGTGAACAGGCCTGATGTTTGCCGTCATCGGGGCGGCCTGACATACATTCGCACCCCGCAAAGAACGCAAGATCGGCATCGCCGGTACAGTCGATGAAACGTTTGCCCATAATGACCTGTCTGCCGCTTTTACTTTCGACGACCACGCCCCGCACCTGATTGCCCTCCATAACGGCATCGACGATTATGGTGTCCAGAAGCACATCTATATTGGCTTCCTTCACCATACGGTCAAGGATGAGTTTGTGCTTTTCAGGATCGGAGTTTCTCCGGGTATGGCCGTCGACTTCTTCCAGACGGTGGAGCATTTCGGCACTGATGCCTGTGGGGGTATCCATAGGAATGGGAACGAGTCCCACAGTTGCCAGACCGCCCAGGGCGGTGGCTTTTTCGATGATCAGCACTTTGGCACCGTGTCGTGCTGCCGCCAGAGCGGCTCCGAAGCCTGCCATACCGCCGCCGCAGACGACGATATCGTATTCTCCGGCGTTGGGGAGCTCCCGGGGGGAGCCATTACATTACCGTTTGCGAGGATCTTGTAGCTCATAGTTTTTCTCCTTTTTTCTGTTCAGCCTATTTTTTCCATGCGGATGGCGTATGATTGACAGTTGTCGGCGCATATCCCGCAGCCAACACATTTTGCAGGATCTATTTGTGCGCCATTGTGATCGAATGTGATAGCTCCCCGGGGACAAAGCCAGCGGCAGGTATCGCATCCGGTGCATCCTTCGGCGACAGCGATTTTTCTTTCCATAGTGCTTCTCCTTTTTCTGTTCCGGATATAATATATCAGGAAAAATAAAAAAGAAAATGATTTGCATTGTTGAAAAGTTGATGTATATTGTCATTATGGAGTTATTTTATCATGAAAACATTTTCTCTTGAACCTGAATTACAGACCTTTGAAGAATTGACCGGCTGCCGGATCTGTCTGCATATTTACAGTGATGTATTTTTCCGGGGCAATGTTTTACTGGTCAACAAGCAGCGCAGATCCCACCGTAAGACCCATCCGGAGCGGTGCGGCAGGGAGCAGCGTTCTTACTGTATCCGGCATTGTATGCACGATCTTAACAAGCGGATGGCATCTTCGCCGGAGCGTGATCTGTTTGCTGTCCACTGCCGGAAAGGATGTTTTGAACTGGTTTCCCCGGTCTACCGGGGCGGGCGGTGTGTTCTGACAGTTTTTGCGGGGCTCCTTGATCCTGCGGACAAGAAGAAAGTGCGTACCATCGCCCGCCTGCTGCCGGTCTTTGCGGCGGGGCTGGAGGCGAAAGCGGCCAAGATCACTCTGCCGGAAAAATCCCTTCAGGGGAGCTATGCCGAAAGAATACAGGAGTTTATCGAGCAGAATTACTACAAGGATATTTCCACCGCGGATGCTGCCTCTGCTGTTCACATTTCTGTTTCCCGGCTCTGTCATATTCTGAAAGAAAACGGACTTGGCACATTTTCTCAAATGCTCACTGCCGAACGTATTTATCACGCCAGACAGCTTTTGAGTTTTTCCGACCCTGACCTGCACCTTTATGAAATGGCTTTATTATGCGGGTTTCGGGAATATGAGCATTTTTCCCGTACATTCAGAAAGGAAACCGGCCTTTCGCCGACTCAGTGGCGGAAAAAGCATCTGCTGTGAAATTCAGACAATCTTGTTATGGATGTTTGACTTTTTCCGCAGGAAAAGGTATATTATACCTATGCTGAGATCTTATTTTTATAAAGGAGTTTTTTTATGTCCCCTGAAGAATTGAAACAGAAAGCTCTTGCCTATCACAGTGAAGGCAAACCCGGTAAAATCGTTGTTAAATCCAGTAAGCCCTGTACCAGTGCAGAGGAACTTTCTCTTGCCTATACTCCCGGCGTCGCTCAGCCCTGTCTGGAAATCAAAGCTGACAAGGAAAATGTGTGGCGTTACACTTCAAGAGCCAATACGGTTGCTGTCATCAGTGACGGAACCGCAGTTCTGGGACTGGGAAATATCGGTGCTGAAGCAGGTCTCCCCGTTATGGAAGGGAAGTCTGTTCTTTTCAAGCACTTTGCCGCTATTGATTCCATTCCCATCTGTCTGAACCGTGTTTCCAACGCTGAAGGCAAGACAGATCCCGATAAACTTATTGCCGCCGCCGCCTGTCTGGAACCCAGTTTCGGCGGGTTCAACCTTGAAGATATCGCTTCTCCCGCCTGTTTCAAGGTGGAACGGGAGCTTAAAAAGATGCTTTCCATTCCTGTGTTCCACGATGACCAGCACGGAACTGCCATTATCTCTCTGGCCGCCATTATCAACGGTCTGGCCATTGTGGGCAAGAAAATCGAAGATTGCCGTTTCGTTGTCAACGGAGCCGGTGCCGCAGGACTTGCCTGCAGCCGTTTCTATCTTACCGCCGGGGCAAAATTGGAAAATATGACCCTCGTCGATATTAACGGCGTGCTTCATAAGGGACGTACCGATTTGAGCGAAGAACAGCAGATCTTTGCCAAAGATACGGAAATGCGCACTCTTGCTGAAGTGGTCAAAGGTGCTGATATCCTTTTGGGATTTTCTGCCCCCAACTGCTTCACTTCTGAGATGATTAAATCTATGAACCGTGATGCCATCGTTTTTGCTATGGCCAATCCCACTCCTGAAATTTTCCCCGATGCCGCCATTGCAGCCGGAGCCGCACTTGCCGGTACCGGACGCAGCGACTTCCCCAACCAGATCAACAACGTTCTGGGTTTCCCCGGTATTTTCCGCGGTGCTCTGGATGTCCGTGCCAAAGATATCAATGAAGAAATGAAACTTGCCGCTTCTGAAGCTCTTGCTGAACTGGCCCGGGCGGAATTTCCTGAAGATGTGAAAGCGGAACTCAAAAAGGCTTATCCCGCTGATGCCGCCAAAGGACTCTTTGACACCCCCGCAGGTTTGCGCCGTGAAATGGTCATTCCCAAACCTTTCGATCCCCGTGTGGTTCCCCACGTTGCCCGCAAGGTGGCTGAGGCTGCTATGAAGAGCGGTGTGGCTCAGATTGCGATTGATGATTTTGATGCCTATGAAGCAGAGGTTGCTGCCCGTATTGCAGCCTCAAGAGCTGAATAAGCACTTCCGTCTCTGAACTTCCGACTCCGGCCTTTTGACCGGAGTCGTTTTTTTGCCTTAAATTTTTGTATTTGCCTTGAAAAAAATCCTGTCAGGGTGTATGTTATAGTAACTGTATTTTATTTTACCTATAAGGAAATTGTGTAATGGCAAAAATTACATTTATGGGTGCCGGAAGCACCGTCTTTGTAAGAAATGTGCTCGGCGATTGTATGTGCCGGGAAACCTTGAGAGATTCTCATTTTGCCCTTTATGATATTGACGCTGAACGGTTGGAAGAATCCCGTTACATTCTCGATGTCATCAATAAAAATATCAATGAAGGACGGGCCACCATTACCACTCATTTGGGCGTAAAAAACCGCAAGGCTGCTCTCAAAGGAGCAGATTTTGTCGTCAATGCCATTCAGGTGGGGGGATATGAACCCTCAACAGTTATCGACTTTGAGATTCCCAAAAAATTCGGACTGCGGCAGACCATTGCCGATACTCTGGGGATCGGCGGTATTTTCCGGGCTCTGCGGACCATTCCTGTGATGCTGGATTTCGGTTACGAAATGGAACAGGTGTGCCCCAATGCCTGGCTGCTCAACTATACCAATCCTATGGCGATGCTTACAGGTGCGATGCTCAAGGCTACCGATGTGAAAACTGTGGGGCTCTGCCACAGTGTGCAGGTGTGTGTGTCTTCTCTTTACGATACTTTGGGACTTAAACCCACGGAAGAAGAATTCAAACGCACTCAGTACAAGATCGCCGGTATCAACCATATGGCGTGGCTTCTTGAACTGACCCGGGACGGTAAGGATCTTTATCCTGAAATCAAGAAACTTGCCGCCAGAAAAGTCAAAGAGTGGCGTAAAAATAAAGAGGAATTTATCAACGGCGGCCGCAAGATAATGAATCAGACCCAGGGCGGAAATATGATCCGGCTGGAAATGATGCGCCTTTTCGGTTACTATGTGACCGAATCCAGCGAACACAACGCCGAATATGCTCCCTACTGGATCAAAAGCCAGTACCCTGAGCTGCTGGATGAGTACCGTATCCCCCTTGATGAATATCCCAGACGCTGCGTCAATCAGATCGCCAATTGGAAAGCAATGTATGAGAAGCTGCACAATGATCCAAAACTGGGACACACTATGTCTCACGAATACGGCTCTCTGATTATGGAAGCAATGGTCACCAACAAGCCTATCCAGATCGGCGGAAACGTTCTGAATAACGGACTTATCACCAATCTGCCCTCTGATGCAGTTGTTGAAGTCCCCTGTCTTGTTGACCGTAACGGCGTCCAGGGAACCTTTATCGGTGATCTGCCCACCCAGTGCGCCGCAATGAATATGACCAATATCAATGTCCAGCTGTTGACCATCGAGGCTGCTTTGACTTTGAAGAAAGAACGCATTTATCAGGCCGCACTTATGGATCCCCATACAGCAGCGGAACTCCCCGTGGACAAGATCATCAAGATGTGCGATGCCCTGATCGACGCTCACGGTGATATGCTGCCCAAATATAAGTGATTTCAAGGAAAGAAGATTGAAGATGTATTTTTCCGGATTTGCAGACGAGGCTTCACCCTCTATTGACGGTCAGATTGAAGTGACCAGAGCTCTGGGGTGGAAGTTTATTGAAGCCCGTCAGATCAACGGTGTCAATCTGCACGATGTTTCTGAAGAAGTTTTTGAAGAAATCTGCGGAAAATTGGCTGATGCCGGTATCGGTGTCAACTGTTTCGGCAGCTGCGTTGCCAATTGGAGCTGGGAACCCCTTGATAACGATCATTTCAATCAGACCCGCCAGCAGCTTGAACGGGCTGTCGTGCGGATGAAAAAACTCAACTGCACAATGATCCGGGGAATGAGCTTCAAAGCTCAGTGGGAACGTCCCGCCTGGGATCCTGAAGTCGAAAAACACGTCTTTGCCAAAGTGGGGACGCTGGTCAGAATCTGCCAGGATGCAGGCGTTGAATATCTCCACGAAAACTGCAACAACTATGGCGGTCAGTCCTGGAAGCATACATTGAAACTTCTGGAAAATGTCCCGGGACTCAAGCTGATTTTTGATACCGGAAATCCTGTGCTCAATTTCGACCGTTCACAGGGCGATGAACTGGATAAAATGCAGGATTCTTTTGAATTTTACTCCCATATAAAGGAGTTTATCCGTTACGTCCATATCAAGGACGCCGTCTGCACCGAAAAGAAAATCGGTTTTTCCGGTGCCCGGTACACCTTTGCCGGTGAAGGCGACGGCAGAGTGCGTGAAGTCGTTGCCGATCTGCTTAAAAACGGCTACGACGGCGGATTTTCAATGGAACCCCATATGGGTTCTGTTTTCCACGATACCGATAACGACAGCGGCGAAGACAAACGTAAAGAGATCTATATCGAATACGGCCGCCGTTTTGAAAAGTTGATTGAGGAGTTGTCTCCTGTTAAATAAACGGGCTTTGCCCTAACAAAAGGAAAAGTAAAATGAAAGAACTGAACCAGGTTCCCGCCGCTGCCAGTGCAAAGCTGGTCGCATGGGTCAAAGAGTGGGCCGCTATCTGCGAACCCGATGCCATTTACTGGTGTGATGGCAGCAAGGAAGAATACGATCGTCTCTGCGAAGAAATGATCGAATCCGGCCTTGCCGTCCGCCTGAACCCCGCAAAGCGTCCCAACAGCTTGCTGTTCCGCTCTGATCCTTCTGACGTGGCCCGCGTTGAAAAACGTACCTTCATCGCTTCCGAAAAAGAAGAAGATGCCGGTCCCACCAACAACTGGATCGACCCCAAAGAACTGAAAAAGACTATGCTCGACCTTTACAAAGGTTGTATGCACGGCCGTACCCTCTATGTGATCCCCTTCTCAATGGGTCCTGTGGGTTCCAAGATCGCCAAGATCGGTGTCGAACTGACCGACTCTGCCTACGTCGTTATCAATATGCACGTGATGACCCGCGTCGGCACCAGAGTTCTCGAAATCCTCGGTAACGATGACTTTGTTCCCTGCGTCCACTCCGTCGGTAAGCCCCTCGCCGAAGGCGAAAGCGACAACGGTCTGTGGCCCTGCGCTCCCATGGATCAGAAGTACATCGCTCACTTCCCCGAAACCCGTGAAATCTGGTCCTACGGTTCCGGTTACGGCGGCAACGCTCTGCTGGGCAAAAAATGTCTCGCTCTGCGTATCGCTACCGTTCAGGCCCGTGACGAAGGCTGGCTGGCTGAGCATATGCTCATCCTCAAGCTGACCAATCCCCAGGGCGAAGTCAAGTATGTCACCGGTGCTTTCCCTTCCGCTTGCGGAAAGACCAACCTGGCTATGCTTATCCCCACCCTCAAGGGCTGGAAGGTTGAAACCGTCGGCGACGACATCAGCTGGATGAAGTTCGACGACGAAGGTTACCTGCGTGCCATCAACCCCGAAGCCGGTTTCTTCGGTGTTGCTCCCGGTACCAGTATGAAATCCAACCCCAACGCTATGCTGTCCTGCTCCAAGGACACCATCTTCACCAACGTGGCTCTCACCGATGACGGCGACGTCTGGTGGGAAGGCATCGGCTATGATGCTCCCGATCACCTGATCGACTGGAAGGGCAATGACTGGAAACCCGGTCAGGTTGACGCCGACGGCAACCCCGTTAAGGCTGCTCATCCCAACGCCCGTTTCACCGCCCGCGCCTGCAACTGCCCCGCTATCGCTCCCGAATGGGAAGATCCTGCAGGTGTCCCCATTGCCGCTTTCCTGTTCGGCGGACGTCGTCCTTCCACCCTGCCTTTGATCTATCAGGCCAAGGATTGGGAACACGGTGTCTTTATCGGTTCCACCGTCGGCAGCGAAGTTACCGCTGCTGCTCTTGACGTCAAGGCCGGTACCGTCCGTCGTGACCCCTTCGCTATGCTGCCCTTCTGCGGCTACCATATGGCTGACTACTTCGCCCACTGGTTGAAGATCGGCGAAAAGGGTGCTGCCAAAGGCAACCTGCCCAAGATCTTCTGCGTCAACTGGTTCCGCAAGAACGCCGAAGGCAAGTTTATGTGGCCCGGATTCGGCGATAACAGCCGTCCTCTGGCTTGGGTTTTCGGCCGTTGCGCCGGAACCGCTGACGGTGTTGACACCGCCATCGGTACTCTGCCCACTGCTGAAGGCATCGACCGCACCGGTATCGAAGATGAAGTCACCGCCGCTGACCTCGAACAGCTCCTGGCTGTCGATGTGGAAGGCTGGAAGAACGAACTGGCTATGATTAAAGAACATTATGCCAAGTTCGGCGACAAGCTCCCCGCCGCTCTCGTCAAGCAGCTGGAAGCTCTGGAAGCCCGTCTCGGCTGACACTTCTGAAATACAAAAAACGGCGGCAGGAGTTTTCTCTCTGCTGCCGTTTTTTTTGGGAGAATCAAGTGATGGATAAAAAAACAAAGATCAAGTGTCCCCATTGCGGAGAAATGACCTTTCTCAGAGAAAAGAAAAATTTTGGAGATTCTTTTGCCGTGCAGGAAGTCAAATATTTTTGTATGTTCTGCGGCGGGGAGGCTGAACCGCCCCGGGAAGAAAAGAGTCCCGGAAAATCTGATGCGGCTCTGGATAAATTTTCAAAGATGTTGGGGGGAGAAGAAAAGGTCAAAAAGTTTTCCCTCGGGTTTGCTGACGGAGAGTCGCGTTTTTGTCTGCACTGTGTCAACTATATCAAGCATCCTTTTACCAGCCGGTGCGGCCTCTCCCTGAAAGAAATCGAAGCTACTGACAGTTGTGAGAATTTCCGGAAAAAAGAGTGAGTTCGCCGGAATCTTTTTTAATTTTCTTTAATCCGGTTGTAAAGTTTTCACTTGCAAGTTATATTATAAGCGTATACTGAAAAAATTGCAGTATACCGGCTGGGGAGCCGTGATTATAATTTCGGGTGGGAAAAAATGAAGAAAATTGCAATCTGTGTGTTGTGTGCCGTTGCAGGTGCTGCCGCGGCGTGGGGCGTGTGTCAGAATTTGTGCGCCAACAAGAAAGCGGCTGTGTCGGAAAGTGCTCAAAAGCAGACCGTTCCGGAGAAGAAAAAGAAGGTAATAACCGGGTACGGTTATATACGCGGATACAGTGCCACGACTCTGCGCAACAAGTATGCCGCCTTTGTGAAAAAGGTTTATTTTTATTCTGATGCCAAAGTCAAAAAAGGAGATTGTATCCTTGAATATGATGACTTTGATCTGCGTAAGAAAATCATTACAACTGAAAACTCCATCGCTAATCTGAAACGGGAACTTGAACATTTGCAGACCCAGCTGGAACTGACTCTGCTTGATCCGCTGCCCTCAGATTACCGTCACGTTACGCTCAAAACACGCAGAGCCAAAGAACTTCTTGACCGCTCCGAAAGAGAGTATCTGGCCTATAAAACCCTTTATGCCAGCAAAAGTGTTTCCGAACTGGATATGCGGAGCAAAAAACAGGCCTACGAAGATGCTCACGCTGCTTACGAGATCGCAGTCGCCGACCAGGCAAAGGTGAAAAAGGGTTTGCGGGAACTCAGAATCAAACAGGCTCAGCAGGATGTGGAAGCCTGTAAAACCAAACTTGCCGGATTGGAAAAAGAACTCCAAATCCTCAATGAAGAACGGAAATTTTACAAGATCATAAGCCCGTACGACGGTATTATCGTTACCAATTCCGATACGGTTTACGCCTGGAACAACGCTGCCGTTTCTGCTGCAGTGATCCACAAGATCCACAAAGGATATTATATTTACTCCTACTTTGAGGAAAAGGATATTGTCCATATTCCCGATGGAACTCCCGGTAAATTTTATTCCACCGATGACGGCCAAAGTTATGACTTGAAAAGTTTTGAAGTGAGTTCCAGCCGCACCGCTGTGGGCGAAAAAGTTTACCACCTGGTGAAGTTCCGCGTTCTTTCTCCTGTCGGGAAACGTGTCTCAATGGAAGGAAACGGCATCATCACTGTCGAGGTCCCCTGAAAAAAAAGGTGCTGTTTCCGATAACGGTCGGAAAAAGAGCCAAGGACAAAAAAAACTGCTGCAAAACATTGAGGATTGCAGCAGTTTTTTGTTTTTCAGAGAATGAAAAACGGATCACTTGTTGTAAAGAAAAGCGTTCCGGAAAGAGGCTTTGCCTTCAACGTTGCGGAAAAGCACATAGTAGGAAAGAGCTTTTACCGGTTTGGCCAGCTTAATGGTTTTGGTCACTTTGTTCCAGTCGTTGGTTCCGTTTTTAAAGGAGACAATCTGACCGTACAGTCTGGTGCCGTCAGCATAGGTCAAATCAAGGTAAACGCAGTAGTTTCCATCCACGCGGCCGACAACTTTTTCACCTTTGCTCTCAGCACCGAAAGTCAGAGTGCCCGTAACGGCTTTTGCGAATCTCACCGAATAGACGTAGCCGGTCATATTTTTGTCTTTGACGTCTTTGCTTTTGATAAAGCAGTCGACCTGACCGTTTTTCTGGACAATGGTTTCGCAGTTGTCACTCTTTTTGCCGTAGATGGCAAATTTGGCGGGGAGCAGATTCTTTTCGGCAGCTCCGAGGAAAAGGGCGGCACTGAGCAGTGCAAGAACGAGAAGATGTTTCATTTTTTTGTTCCTTTTTTTTGTGTTTAAGCCAGCGGTAAATTTTCACCGCATTTGCATATTTCATCGTGGATCCCCACCACCGGGGAGTTTATGGGCGGGCCGAACTCTGCAACGAGAGAACAACTCTTATATTTTTCGGAGCAAGCAGCATATTCTTTGAGCCAGAGTTCCTTTGCACTTTGCTGTTCCGGAACAGGAGGCCAGAGAAATTTCAGAGCTGTTTTCATTTTTATTCTCCGGGGCTTCGGCGTGAGGCGAGCCCGGAAACAGTTTTGTTTTGCACACAAGGTCATATAAAGAGCATCACAGTGGAAATCTTGCATTATTTCAGCCATAACAGCGGAATTTGCATCACCTTTGGCCGGGGTCAACAGCCGGAACCCGTTGGCAGTACGGTAGAGCCGGAAAGAGGTGTAGGGGAATTTTTCGTTGATACACTGACGGATGAATTGTTCCAGGCGTTCTGCTTTGCTCAGACGGGGAACCTTGCCCAAAAACTGAAGAAAACGATCTTTAAGCCCCAAAGCGGGAAGATACGCATCAAAGTCAATGTCCAGAAATGCGTGATCTTCAGAATTAAGGACCAATGCCCCATACCGGTTCCGGGTGATGATGTTGCGATCGTCTACGGTGCGGATAAGTTCTTCAAAAATGGGGACTTCATATATATCTTTGCCTGCCGGATAAAGTTTCATTCTGAGGGCTGCTTTTTGTGCTTCGGGAGTTTCCCCATTGGCAAATTGGCGGTAGAGGGCAATTTTTTCTTCCGTCAGAAGTGCCGCCGCTTCAGGGGAGTCATTGGACCCCGCTTTGAAACGGACGGTCAGACCGTTGATCTTTTCGCAGCGGCAATTCCAAAAGCGGTAGATACGCATAACAAGATCCCCTTTATTTATCGTGCGCCCTTGCGCATCAGAACGATGTAAACGGTTTTGAAAAAGATATAGTAATCCATCCAGACAGACCAGTTCATAATGTAATAGGTGTCCAGCATCACTCTGAGTGCATAGTCGACGTCGTTGCGCCCGGAAACCTGCCACAAACCGGTGATTCCCGGTTTGACCCGTTCCCGCAAAAGATAGTGTTTACCATAGGCTTTGACCTCTTTTTCCACAATGGGACGTGGACCGATAATAGCCATTGTACCGTTGAGTACGTTCCAGAATTGGGGCAGTTCGTCAAGAGAGGTCTTGCGCAGGAACCTGCCTATAGGGGTGATACGGGGATCGTCCTGAAGCTTGAAATCTTTTTCCCACTGGGCGCGAAGTGCAGGATCGCTGCTGAGAAGCTGCTCAAGTTTTTCATCTGCATCTTCATACATCGTACGGAATTTCCACACTTTGATCTTTTTACCGTTCTGCCCCAACCGCAGAGCCGGGTAGAAGACCGGCCCCGGTGAGGTGAATTTGATCAAAGGTACCAGAATAAGAAAAAGGGGCAGCAATCCCACCAGCGCGACTGCTGAAAGGACGATTTCCACAACCATTTTCAAAAGTCTGCTGAAAGGCTGGAGCAATTTGTTTTTGATCTCAAAGCCGCTGAAAACTCCTATGGATACAGGGGTTACCCAGGCAATGGGAAAGATTTGAGTGGCCGGTACGATCATAATGTGTTTGAAATAAAGGGTGAACTGCCGGTAGAATTTGGAAAGTGCCGGAACCGGGATACAGCAGACAAGATAACTGGTCTTGTATTTTTTTGCAATTTCCTGAGCTTCGGCAAGACCTCCCAATACCGGATAGCCGGAGAGCATTTGATTATGTTTTTGCGTATCATCGTCCAGAAAACCCACAACTTTGAAACCGAAATAAGAGTCCTGACTGAATTCAAAAGCGATTTGGGCCCCGCCTTTTCCGGCTCCTGCAATAAGGATCCGGGTCTGACCGATCTGTAAAAATTTCATTACCCGCCGCACCAGGCCTCTGGTTATGGGCAGCAGGATCATCGTAAGAATCATAGAAGATACGATGGCCGGAATCTGCATTTCTTCAGTCTGGGGAAAGAAAACGTACCAAAGCAGAATCAAGATGTGGGCAATGCAGACGCTGCCCGCAAGCCGCCGGATTTCTTCGATTTTATTGACTCCGGCCCCGGGATAAAGAATACTGCCGTTGTAACAACTGAAAAGCGTATTGCAGAGCAGCAGAGTGATTGCGAACGGAAGGGCTGCCCGCAAAGTCCAGTCCTCCCCGTAGGCAAAGAAAAATTTGAAGAAAATGGAAGATATAAATGTACAGCCGATAACACAGGCTCCATCACACAACATCAACAGGATAATCCGGAAGAAGCCGTGATTGAGAAACTCTCTGATTTTTTCGATAGTGTAAGACATTTATGTTCCCATATTCTTTATGATACCTGTCCATAATGTATCACCGGAAAACAGGTGTGTCAAGTCTTTCTTGTTATTCTTACGAAAATTATTGATATTTTATTCCTGGAAAAATAAAAAAAGGTTGAAATATTCTGTGTCCTGCCTTATATTAGGAGTGTTTGCAAATAATGCCAAGGAATATTTTTTATGAAAGCTGTTGTTATTACATCTGAGAAGACTCTTGAACTCCGCGAACTCCCCGCCCCGGAAGCAAGAGCAGGGTATATTGTGATCGATGTTTATGCTGCCGGAGTCAACCGGGCTGACCTGCTCCAGGTGGATGGAAACTATCCGCCCCCTGAAGGATGGCCGGATTGGCCGGGATTGGAATGTTCCGGCGTGGTTTATTCAGCTCCCGGCAGCAGCCGGTTCCGTCCGGGAGACCGGGTTTGTGCTTTGCTGGGCGGCGGAGGATATGCTGAACAGGTGGCTGTTCCTGAAGAACTGGTGATGCCTATGCCTGAAAATTGTTCCTTTACTCAGGCGGCGGCACTTCCTGAAGTTTTTGCCACTGCAATGCTCAATCTGGTCAAGATCGGAGATCTGCGTCCCGGTCAGACTCTTTTTATGCAGGCCGGAGCCAGCGGATTGGGACTTACTGTGATCCAGCTGGCCAAGTACCTCGGGGCAAAGGTGGTGACGACTGTCGGCAGCGAAGCCAAAGCGCAGGCGGTCCGCGAGGCCGGGGCAGATGTGGTCATCAACCGTAAGACCCAGTGCGTCCCCGAAGAACTGAAAAAATATCCCGTCGATCTTGCCATTGACTGTGCCGCAGGAGAGATCGCCGGGGAATGTCTCGATGCTTTGAACAAGGGCGGCAAGTGGATCATTATTGCAACTTTGGGCGGAAGTGAGGCAAAGGTGTCGTTCCGGACCTTTATGGCTAAACATATTTCTCTGATCGGAAGCACCTTGCGCAGCAGAACAAATGAGCAGAAAGGTGAGATACTGCGGATGCTGGAAGAAAAGGTGTGGCCCCTTGTGTCTGACGGAACTTTTAAGATTTTTATAGATAAAGTTTTTACTGTTGACGAAGCCAATGCTGCTCACAAAGTCTTGCGTGACCAGAGCAATGCCGGAAAGGTCATTCTGACTTTTCCCGGCCGGGAAAAGTAAAAAAGCATTTCACGACACTGAAAAAAAGTCCGCCCTGAAGTTATTTCAGAGCGGACCTTTTTATTTGGCTTTGTTCTTTTTACGGGCAGGTAAAATAACTTTTTTTACAAAAAGCTTTTACAGACCGCTTTTATTAGATTACCGTTTATTTTAACGGCGGTATCCGGGGCCCCGATGGTGGACCGGAACGGGGCGGCGGGGAGCCGGGCGGTGCACGCCGTGCCGCGGCGGCGGAGGAGGCATAGGACGGAGACGGAAGTCGGGAACCCAGCGGGGAGGTACCGGACGGGGACCTCTGCCGCCCCAGACCCAAACTCCATTATACCAATACCAGTCGTTGTAGCAGGGCACATAAGTATTGTTCCACCAGCCGTATCCGTAGTCGGGAATCACCACCACCGGACGGGGCGGCGGAACCGGACGGGGAGGAACCACCACCACCGGACGGGGAGGAACCACCACTACTGGACGGGGCGGCGGAACCGGACGGGGAGGAACCACCACCACCGGACGGGGAGGAACCACCACCACCGGACGGGGAGGCACGACCACCACCGGACGGGGAGCCGGATGTCGATGGGGACGATGGGCAATCAGCAAAGGAGCAGTTTCATTGGAAGAAACATTTATTTCTGCTTGCAAAAGAGTATCTTGAGAAAACACTGTTGGAAGTGCTCCATTGGCAGCAGTTCCCAGGCCGACTGAGAGCAGTAAGACATACATACTTTTTTTCATAGAAATCTCCTATTACTCCTAAAATTTGTTTTTCAAAGAATCCGGAACTTATTTTGCCAGTTTCAAGGTTCCGAAACGCTCAATGTTGTGGAATCCGCCGTAAGTGGGCAGATAGCAGGACTGTTCCCACTTTTCGGGTTCGCCGGGCATTTTGTAGCGGCAGTTACGGTAGGCGTTGAAACGGAATTCGCCGGGTTTCCCTTTGGCAGAGAACTTCATTTCATCCAGAGGAATGGTCAGGAATCCTTCCCAGTAGATGCCCCGGCGGACAGTGCTCCACTGGGCTTTTTTGCTGTTCCACGCCATTGCTTTTTTGGCATTCTTGTCTGCGTTGAAAGCGTCCAGGATACAGTTGTCGGGAGCAAGGATGAATTGATAACTTTCCTTTCCTTTGGCAAGGAAGAATTCCAGACTTTCATAGTTCCAGAGCATACCGTCGCGTTTGCCGGTGCCGGGTTTTGACCAGGTGACACTGGCCACACCGTGAGGAATGCGGCATTCAGCTTTAATATAGATGTTCCTGTTGTCGTGAAGCAGGAACATTGTTGTTTCTGAGTTCTGCTTGTAAACGTTGTAACTGTCGCAGAAATCTTTGAGGACAACTGCCTTTTTCCAATCCGCAGCAGAGGGTTTACCGGCGACTTTGGGCACGGTGACTGTGAGAGGATTGGTCTTGCGGTTGCCGCCGCGGAACATACGGGAGTTGAGGTCAAAGGGTTTGTAGCCGTTGAGAAGTTTCCGGGTCCGGTAGGCGTAGGGTTCTTTGTTTCCGGCAAGTTTTACAGCTTCTTTGAGCAAATTCATCATACGGTCGACAAAGGCGGGTGGATAGAGTTCTTTCCAGACCCGCTGGAAATCCCAGTTTCCGGGCTGGAAACCCTTGCGGGCCCAGGCCAGTTCCATTTCTTCGTGGAACTGCCGCACGGGAGCAGCGGCGGGACCGAAAAAGTTGGTGTAGTAATTTTCAAGTTCCGTGTCGATGTCGGCTCCGGGATCCCACATCAGACGGCCTGCCACATACAGGTTCTGGACATCGTAGATCCAGTCGGCCCAGCCGTTGACACCTTTGCCGTTGCCGTCAATGTCGGGCATTTCAATGGCCCGGCCGCTGATGCGTCCGGCATCCATAGCATAGATCTCTTTGAGCTGACGGGGATAGACTGCAGGAGTACCAAAGACACCGCGGCCGTAGCGGGAACCGTTCCAGTATTCCCAGACGTAAAGTTTTGCTCCGGTGGCACTCCATTCATCAAGAAGTTTTTTCCACAGCTGCTTGTAAGCAAGTGTCGCCCGGGGAACAGGATAGAAGCACAAGGTCACTGCCACATTGGGCATCAGGGGGAATTCAGGCTTGCGCAGATAACCGCCGTAAGCACAGCAGACGATATTTTTGCCGGGCATCGTTTTGGCAACTTCGGCGGCCACACGGTTCACATAACCCCAGACCACATTGGAGTAAAGCCCCTGATCGCCCAAATGGGGACTGAGTTTTTTCTGGCACTCGGCACAGCGGCAGTAAAAGAGGCCGTTGCTGTCGCCGGGCATCACTTTGGCAAAATTGCTGTAACGGTTCTTTTTGAACTCATTGATCTTATCGGCAACAGTCTGTTTGAAAACTTCAGGGTGGCTCATACAGACGTGACCGCCGCCGGGTTCGGGATTGGTTTTGCGGGTGCCGTCAGCCTGCAAGGCAAGATATTCAGGCTTGGTTTTGGCAAAACGTTTGATCCAGTCGTTGAAGGAGTGGTTGGCCACAGGGTCCCCCAGAGAACCGCCGAAACGGTTGCGGCGGTACCACATCTGGCAGTCATTCCAGGTGACATCAGGATCGTTGCGGACGATAGAGTAAAAGGTTTTGCGGGTGTCGTACTGAGGACGGGAGGTGATGAAAAGTTTGTTCACGGTCAAATCTTTGCGAACAGGAACGTGAGTTCCGTTTTTGCCGGGCCAGTACCAGCGGATGCCCATAACCTTTTCCATAAATTCATAGCAGGCGTACAAAGTGCCGACGGGAACGAATGCCCGTCCATTGACCATATAATGAGGGATAGTGGGATTGTCGCCGCCAGAGAGGACGATCACATCATCCAGCCGGGCGACAACAAGATTTTCGGGAGCGATCAGCTCAGGATTGATGCCGTACTTTTTGGAAACGGCAGTTTCTCCCACCATAATGGCGGGACCTGATTTGTACTGGGATTCAGGGATGATCCGGGGGGTGCTGCCGCAGGCGAGCTTGAAGTGGCTCTGAAGTTCTTTGGCAGCGTATTTGACGATCAGATTGGGTTTGTCGGCGGTGACGATATCAAAGGTCACTTTGCCGTTTTTGATAAGGGTAAGGGGTTTTTTGACATTGGCAGCGGTGAGCTGTGCGGCGAAACCTTCGGGGAGAGTTTCTTTTTTGACCTGGGCGACTTTGCCTTTTTCATATTCAACGAATTTGATGTCAGTCAGTTCCCAGACGCATTTTTCCTTGCCGATGCGGCGGAATCCTGCGTGCATATTGAAGTGGGCGATGTTGTCAAGATCAGGAATGTCGAGGACAAACTCAACAGGAACTTTTTTGCCGTTTTGAGTGTAGGGAATGGCATATTTCTTTGCAACACGCAAATTATTGCCCGGATTGGTGGAACAGCGGAACGTGATCCCCAAAGCCGCACTTCCGGCAATACGTTTCACGTTCATACGGTAGACCACCTTTTTGCCCCGGTAGTTCTTTGCGGGTTTGAAAACATAAAAGGCTTTGTTGACAATAGTTCCTTTGTGTGTTTCAGTGGAAAGAATGGTGTCTTTTGCTTTGCTGATGATTTTTTCAGCTCCGACAGGGAGCAGCAGCATTGCTGCCGCCAGGGTGAGAAATACTTTTTTCATCTTGACCTGTTTGTTTTATAAATTTATTTTTATGTAATGTTTATTTCCAGAACTGTCCTGTTGAATCATAGCCGTCGTACCAGTTTTCGTAACCGGGGATCGGGCAGGGACGCCAAAAGCGGTAATGGGAAAGTTTTGAGTGTTTTTCGGTTGTTGGAATCTTGGCTCCCGCCATAATTTCACTTCTGCCGTCTGCAAAAAGGACACCGGCACGGTCATTGTGGTGCAGGGCCATAGGGGTAGAACCCGTCAGAGTATAGTTAAGTTGGGCTTGCGTAGTGTCGCCTATGATACAGCAACCGGAAGGACGGGTGAATCGTGACAGCTTGCGCCGGGTGGGGTTGGTGTTTGCATCATCGGAATAAACAAATATATTGTAACCGTAAGAACTTTTGGTGAGGCCGTAAGGCGGTTTAGCCCCGGGACACTTGTATTTGCCCCGGCCGATGATATCTGTGTGGCCCAGATAGGGGGTGAGAAGCCCCTTGTCGCCGGGGTCGTTCCACCAGCGTTCGATGGGCTTTCCATAATCCCGGTAGGCAGGTATATACTCTTTATTGGCATCGGCATAAAAGTGTATTGCTTTGCCGATAGAGTTCAGATTGTTCAAACAGCCGCTTTCTTTGGCTCTGTCCCGGGCTCTGCCCAGAGCAGGCAGAAGCATACCAGCCAGGATAGCGATAATAGCGATGACCACAAGAAGTTCTATCAAGGTGAAAGGAGCCGGGGAAGGAAGGGAACCCTTTTTGAAAAAAGGTTCTCCCTTCCTTCCCCGGGCCCCATCCATCCTTGCCAAAAACTTTTGTTGGATTGCCGTTTTTGCATTTGCAAAACCGGCAATCCCGCATTGGGCAGAATTGCAATGACAAATATTAAGACAAGAGGCAAATTTTCGCAAAACATTAATACATATTTGACAAGTTTTGCTTACCGGCAGTTCGATAAGGGGGAAGTTCCGGGAACGGCTTTCCTGATTTTTTTGAAAAGCGGCAGAAAAAAGTTTCATAACAGCGTTTCCTTAAGTTTTACTGAAAAAAGTGTATTCCCTGCTAATTTAGCACCAATAACAGAATTTTTCAACTCTGAAAAATAAAAATATAAATATTTCTTGAATGATTTTATGGAAAGTATGTTCCAATGATGCTACATTATACCGTCAATAACCGGAAAATCTGATTTCTATATTTTTAAGGAAACGAACCTATGAGAAAAGTTTTTACAACAGTTGTCCTGTTTCTGCTTTTTATTACCCTTTATGCCGGTGAGTTCCGTATCGTTGCCACAACTGATCTGCACGGTAATTTACGCAATCTTGCTGCCCTTGCTCCGGCGATCCGTCAGGCAAAAGGGGATATCATCGTTGATGCCGGAGATCTGACAGGGGGAAATCTGCTTGCCGAACTGGACGGCGGACGTTCTATGATACAGGCTTTGAATATGCTCAACTACCATTTCAGAGTGCCGGGGAATCACGACTTTGATGTGCCTTTTAATGACTTTGTCGCTTTGCTCAGAAATTTCAAAGGGACTACCCTCGGAGCCGATTGGAAGTGGGGGTCTGAAAGGGGCGTCCTCTGCAAGGTGGTGCACAAAGGAAAGTTTCAAGTGGGGGTCATCGGTATGACTGAAAGTGCACTTGACCGCAGGCATCTGCCGGTTAAAGGGGCTCCTGTCACTGTTCCGTGGGAAAAAGTTATGGCTTCTGCTTTGAAAGAACTCCGCAAAGCAAAGGTCAATTGTATCGTGCTGATCTGGCATCAGGGAATCAATCCTTCCCGGTTCAGTGCCCAGCAAATCGCCCGCTTTTTTCCTGAAACAGATCTGGTCATAGGGGGACATACACATCAGGAAAATGCCGGACTCCGCAAGAAAAGGACTCTTTTTGTCCAGCCGGGAGCTCACGGCAGTTCTGCCGCCCTTGTGAAAATATTTTTTAATGACAAAACTTTGAAAGTCGAAAGAATGGAATCCGCACTGCTGCGGGGAGAAATTCAAAAGAGTGCTCCCGATCTTGCGGCGTTGAATAAGCGTGCCGTAAAGCCCTTTTATAAGACGATCTACCGGAAAATATGCCGTAAAGGGGATTTGAACAGCAGAAATTTTCCCGGCTTGGGGGCTTATGCCATTTGCTGCGCCGGAAAAACCAGGAGTGCTGTTTTTGTTGCCAACACTCCTGAACCCTCCGTGGCTCAGGGCAATTTGTTCAAGGATCTTTTCCGCCTTATGCCCTACCGCAATACCTTATGTACTGTCGAATTGACCAGAGAGGAATTGAGGCACCTTCTGGACGATCTTGAGCGTAACAACCGGAAATACAAACGTATTATGGGCGTATACGGCTTTCGGTGGTCTCCCGGCAGCCGCCACCGCAAAGGGGTGCTTGAAGCCCCTGAAAAAATCTCTGTTACAGTGAACAGTTACCTTATGACAGCTTCACCGGTACTCAAAAAGATCCTGCCGGATACCAAACGCTGGAAAGCTCTCCATATCGTTGAAAGAGATGCTGTACAACATTTCCTTGAAGAACGGCTGCACCGGAAACCCTGAGTTTTCTCTTGAGAAACTCCTCAGTGTGTCACCCGTTTCAACACCAATGCAGTACGGCAGGGCAGATAAACGGTCAGTTTTGTTCCTGTGGGCGTTTTGACGGTCCAGTAACGGTGAGGAAATTCCACATTGCCGAAACCGTCGAACTCCGGACAGTCGGAACAAAGGACTGCTTCATATTCTCCCGGCAATGCTTCAAAGGAGTAATCCGCCTGAGAACAGCCGGGGTGGAAATTAAAGAGAAACCAGTAGGTGCCCCGTTCAAAAATAAGGATCTTTGCCTCTTTGTCGATACGGGCACACTGGGGGGCAGCTTCATAGAATCCGGGGGTGCCCGCAAGTTTCATTACCGCCCGGTCGAATTTCAGCAAAGCTCCGAAACGCAGATTGGGGTCCTCACTCAAACTCCACTGGCGGCGGGCGTGTTTGAAAGACCAGTTGTTCCCCTCACGGGGAAAATCTATCCACTCAGGATGACCGAATTCATTGCCCATAAAGTTGAGATATCCGAACTGGCCTGTGGCAGCTGTGGCAAGACGCATCATCTTATGCAGAGCCATTGCACGGTCGATAACAGGATTTCCGGAGTTCAAATGCATAGCAAAATAAATTTCCTGTCCCGTCATCGTAAAGAAAGCACTTTTGCCCCCTACAAGAGCCTGATCGTGGCACTCCACATAACTGATAGTCCGTTCATCCCGGCGGTGATTGGTCAGTTCGTGGTAAAGTTGAAAGAGATCCCATTCCTCATCCCGCAGATCCAGCATCTTGAACCAGTGATCGGTCACTCCCATAGCCATACGGAAATCAAATCCGATTCCCCCTTCCTGCTGCGGAGCGGCCAGACCGGGCATACCGCTCACATCTTCGGCAATGGTCACGGCATCGGGACGGAGCTGATGAATCACCTGATTGGCAAGTGTCAGATAGGCAAGCGCATCTTCGTCCACATTGCCGTCAAAGTATTCGTGCATCTGCGAAAAATGACGGTTGATCCCGTGGTCAAAGTAAAGCATACTGGTGACACCGTCAAAACGGAATCCGTCAATATTGTATTCCTCAAGCCAGAAACGGCAGTTGGAAAGCAGCAGCTGGAGCACTTCAAGTTTGGAATAATCAAAGCACAGTGAATCCCAGGTGGGGTGGATACCCCTTATGCCTTCGTGAAAATAGGTATTGACACTGCCGTCGATACGGGCAAGGCCTTCAGCTTCATTGCGGACTGCGTGGGAGTGGACAAGGTCGATTATGACCCGCAGATTCATTCCGTGAGCGGCATCGACCAGTTCCTTGAACTCTTCGGGTGTCCCGAAACGGTCGGCAATGGCAAAAAAGTTGGCGACGTGATAGCCGAAACTGGCATAATAAGGGTGATTCACCACGGCCATAAGCTGTAAAGTGTTGTATCCGGCAGCTGCCACACGGGGCAGGATCTTTTCCCGGAATTCTTTGAAAGTGCCGATTTTTTCCTCCTCCTGAGCCATTCCGATGTGGGCTTCGTAGATCAATGTCCCCTCCGGACGGGGAGGTGCGGGGTTCTTGAAAATATAAGGTTCTTCAGGATCCCAGACGACGGCGGTAAAGAGTTTGGAGTTTTCATCCTGACTGACTTTTCGGGTGTAGGCAGGGAGCCGCAGCCCTGAGCCCCCGGGCCATTCCACAAGCATTGCGTAGTGCATACCGTGGTGCAGAGATTCAAGGGGAAGCTGAAGTTCTTTAACGCCGTGGTCGAGGTTTTTAAGGCGGTATTCATCTTTGACTTCCCAGTTTGAAAAGTCTCCCACAAGCGTAATGGCATTGGCATTGGGGGCCCATTCTCTGAAAATCCACTGGGTGCGGCTTTTGTGAAGTCCGAAAAAATTGTGTCCTGAAGCAAAATCTTTAAGGGGGATCTTATTGCCGGTCAGCCGGGTCAAAAGTTGTTCGATCCGGTTGCGCCGGGCGGCGATCTGAGGGGCGAAAGGTTCAAGGCAAGGATCGCTTCCAAAGGGGATCGGAACGTTCAGGCAGAGATTTTTTTTCATAGTGGACACCTTGATCTGTTATCTGAAATTTCAGCTTCTCCTGCTCTATTATAACACAAGGAAAGGAAAATGTCAAGTCTTTTCCGGAATTTTTGATTTGAATTTGTTTGCAGCACAGGTTATATTAACTGCAAAAGTCATTATCTTTAAGGAGGATTCACTGATGCGTAAAAATTTCGGAGCCCAAACCTGGCTTTTCCCTATGCCCGTCCTTATTATCGGAACTTACAGCGACGGAGATCTCCCCAATGCTATGAATGCCGCCTGGGGAGGTATCCACGATCATAACCAGATCGCTGTCTGTATCGATCCCCCTCACAAAACGGCGGAAAATCTCCTCAAAAGAGGATTTTTTACTGTCAGCTGCGGCACAGCAGAACGGGTCGTTGAATGTGACTATGTGGGTATCGTTTCAGGAAATGACGAACCCCGGAAAATCGCCGCTGCCAATCTGCACGCACGCAAAGGAGAATTTGCAGATGCTCCGGTGTTTGATGAATTTCCCGTTGCACTTGAGTGCAAACTTGTCAGCTTTGACCCAAAAACCGGCTGCACCGTAGGGGAAATTCTCAACGTAACTGCTGATGAATCTGTCCTCGATGAAAAGGGAAATATCACTTTTGATAAGTTCCACCCCCTGATCTATGACCCCGTCAGCCATAACTACTACTCCGTCGGAACCACCGCCGGAAAAGCCTTCTGCGACGGCAAAAAACTCAAAAAATAAGACTCTGTCCCCGATAAAGGTCGGTAAAAGAAGTGAAAGAGGCGGCAGTAGGGTATTGCCGCAAACAAAGGTTTGCAGGAGATATTGCCGGGAACGATAATTTTCAAGGCTTATGGTAATTTTAACCGGTCATACTTGAGGCTGTGTTTGATTTCTTCGGCTCCGGGGAGTTGGGGTAAGAGACACGGCAAGCGTTTCTCTTCCCCCAAGCCCCCAACTCTTTCAGCCGGGGCGGCGCAGATAGGGGGTGCAAAGGTGATACTGGATTTAGGAGGTGAAGGGCTCCGGCGGAGGATGTGTGAAGCGTTCTTTCTTAGATTACGTATCACCCCTTGAGACAGCCTTTGGCTGATCTCAAGGGGCTCTGATGCTCGGGCTCCACTTCATCTGCCCCCTGCCGGGGGCATCCGCTGCGGAATACCGCAGCGGTTCATTACGTTACGCCCTGCGCGCTCGGCCTGCGGCCTTCGCCCGCTCCCGGCTCCGACCAGGGTTTTGTGTAGTTTCAGTTGGCGGGTTCTTTCACCACTGGTCAATACACGCAAGCTGTGTAAGTCAACGCCAACGTCCGCAGACTGCCAACCGGCCAGAGGGGACTGCACTGCCCCTCCGGCGTCTGCTATGGGAAAGTGGCAGTTTTAGTCTGTGCCACACCCATTATCGCAAATTTTCGTTATAACTCACGCCTGTATTTGCGAGAGAAATCTCCGGGGACGATTGTTTGTGAAAGAAATCTCCGGGGACGGTTATTTGTGAAAGATATCTCTGTCGGAAAAGGATTGCAAAAGCCCTGTAAGGGCGACAGAAAGACGTAACGTTATATATTTTCCTGCTGCCGCTCTTACAGAGCTTCTGAAAAAAGGCAAAAAAAATGGCGAGAGAGACGGGGATCGAACCCGCAACATCCACCGTGACAGGGTGGTACTCTAACCAATTGAGCTACTCCCCCGCGTAAAAGAAAGAAGTTTGTGTCGCAGTTGCTGCCATCGTGTTCGCAAAGAGAACATAAAAATGGCGAGAGAGACGGGGATCGAACCCGCAACATCCACCGTGACAGGGTGGTACTCTAACCAATTGAGCTACTCCCCCGCGACTGAAACTTATCAGTTCTGTTTCGCAGTACACATAATATACACTGCATTTTTTGAAAATTCAAGAAGAATTTTGAAAAAAATAGAAGTTTTTTTGACTTTCTTGGGCCGCCGTAGTGTAATTACCTCTGAATTACCGGGGCAAAACACCAGTTTTTTCCAGAAACAGTGCCGCAGCTCCCGGATACGAGGCTTTCAGGGCACGGGCACTTTTTTCTTTCAAATCTTCCGGGTTATCCAGCGCAGCAAGAAGCAGAGAATGGGCTTTTTCAACAGTCAGCTCTTTGTCGGAGACCATTTCTCCTGCTCCTGATTGAACGTAAAAACGGCCATTGTCTTCCTGGTGCCCCTCAGCAGCATAAGGATAGGGGATCAAAACCGCACTTTTGCCGAAAAGAGTCAGTTCAGCCACACTGGAACCGCCGGAACGGGAAAAAACCAGATCGGCACTGCCCAGAAATAACTCCATTCTGGGAGAACTTTCAAGGAGAAGATATTTGAAAGAACTGTTCTCATAGATTTTTTCTGTTTCAGCAAGTTTGCCTTTTCCCGTCAGGTGAATTACCTGAAAGGATTTACCTGAAAGTTTTTTCAGTGCTTCCGGTAAAGTTTTGTTCAAAGTCGCCGCCCCCTGGCTGCCCCCGAAAATCAGTATGGTAAAAAGATCCTGTGAAAGATTTTTTCCGTATTCCTGATTGAGTCCGTCAATAGCTTCTTTGCGGGAAATGTGGCGTTTTTCTTCCAGTTCCGGGCGGATCGGCATACCGGTGCATAAGACCGGACAGCGGCAGGCCGCTGCATTGACCGCAGGAAAGGCGGTGCAAAGCAGCTTTGCCTGACGGCTCAAAAAACGGTTCGCTTTGCCTATGCGGGCGTTGCCGTCGTGCAGATACAAAGGCACTCTGAGAAAAAAAGCCGCCGCAGCAGCAGGTGCTGATGCAAAAGAACCCATAATAAAAAGACTCCGGGGCCGCTTTTTCAGAAAACGTACCAGCGTGATCAGAAATCCTCCTGCCAGCCCCCACAGAAATTGGAGCCAGCGCAGAGGATTTTTGCCGGGGCTGGGCATCTTGGGCAGCACAAGAGAAGTTATGCCGTAGGCAGCGGCAGCTTGGCTCTGGGAAAGGGAATTGACTCCAGAAAGCAGCAAAGTAACATCTTTATCTTGTTTTTTCAGCTCGCGGGCAATACTCAAACCCGGATAAAAGTGGCCGCCGGTCCCCCCGCAGCTGATATAGTAATGGTCGTTTTTCATTTGTTTTTCCTGAATTTACTGCGCAAAGTGTTCAAAAAAGCATCGCTGTATCCGGGGTGCAGAGTTTCCATTGCCACTGACAAAAGAAGGGAGACCGCTACGATCGAAGCAAAGACATTGCTGCCGCCGTAACTGATGAAAGGGGCAGGCATCCCCTTGGTCGGTGCACTGCCGGAAACCACCGCAAGATTGATGGTCGCCTGAAGCTGGATCGCCATAGCAAGTCCGAAAGCCAGAAGCATACCCAGTTTTGAACGGGCCGCCACAGCAATGCGGACAGCAAAAAAGCCCCACATCAAATAAAGCAGGATCACCAGCCAGATCGTCACCAGCCCCAATTCCTCTCCGACGATGGCAAGAATAAAGTCCGTGTGCTGTTCCGGCAGATAACGGATCTTGAGACGGCTTTCACCCAGGCCCCGGCCGAACCAGCCCCCGGAACCCAGGGCCATCAGCGAGCGGTCGAGCTGATACCCCGCCCCCAAAGCATCTTTGGCAGGGTCAAAGATTGTCATTACCCGCGAAAGACGTTCAGGGTCTTTCACAACCTGAAAAATAAAGTATGCGATCGCTGCTCCGCCGCCCGCCAGAACATAGCGCAGCTGAAGGCCTGCCGCAAGCATAATAGCTCCCGCTGAACTCAGGATCAGCAGGGAGGTACCCATATCTTTGCCCGCCCAAACCAATCCGCAGGTGATGCCGATGTAAATCGTCAGAGGGATAATACCGTTGACGTGGCGGAACTTGGAAAAAAATCTCGAAAAATAGGTGCAGTATCCTGCAGTAAACATACACAGAGCGATTTTTGCCAGTTCCGAAGGCTGCAGGGAAGCTTCTCCCAAACCGGGCAAAGGAAAACGGATCCACCGTCTGGCTCCATTGACAGGAGCATAAAAGAGGGCAATAATCAGCAATCCCCAGCAAACCAGCAGCCAGATGCCGCGGAAACGGCAGATGCGCTGATAGCCCAGACCAAAGAGTATCGCTCCCGTGCCGAAACCGGCAAAGATCCAGATCAGCTGCTTTTTGAAATAGCTGATGCCGCTCAGAGGGAAACTTGCCGAATAAAGCATCGTCAGACCAAAGGCAAGCAGAAAAATCGTTACGACGAGCAGCCCCAATGCACTGACGGCACTGTCAGGCAGTTTTTCTTCTGCTGCAATCAGATGACCGGGTAAACGCTCAGTATGTATATGCAATGCCATATTAACACCTTGAACGCTTGTCAGCCGATAACCATTTCAATACCGGAACGGATGGCAGTCAGACCGAGTTCGGCTGCCAATTTGCAGCCATCGGCATCATCCAGTACTTTCCGGGGATCGATTTCGATTTTTGCACCATCTTCCACGGTGATTCCGGCGGCACGCAGACGGCGGATATCACGGGCAATGAGCATCTCCCGGCAGCTTTCCACGGAGTCAACACCCGTGGGATTTTTGGTGGGGGCAAACATCTCTGCCCGGTCCCCTTCAAGGACAAGTGTCGTCCGGGCAAGTGAAAGAGCATCAAAAATAAAGGACTCAAGTTTGACGCCGTTGGGCTGTTCCGGTTTGGGGTCGGTAATGGAGGGGATCTTTTTGTCCGCCCGGTGCCAGGGCAGGTCGAGGCGGCCGGAGAGGGTGAGCTGCTCCACAAATTCGCGGCTTATGACGTGGATGGCGGGACTGCCGGAAATGAAACGCAATGTGCCGTCAGGATTGGTGGATTCGGCAAGCTCGGCGGGCAGATCGCTGTATTCAATGATTTGCAGACGGCCGTTGCAGACGCAGAAATTGCCCAGTTTTTCAAAGGCATTGGTCTTGGCCAGCATAATGGCACTCATTTCTGAATTTCTGAGTGCGTGCATACCGATGAAAAGAGGATTGACCACCGGGACAAGAGGATTGTCCACCTGGAAATAAGAGATATATTCAACGCCATCCTGTTTCATCTGTTCCAGAGCACCGGATTTGCGCAGTGCCAGCAGCGTTCCGCCGTGGCCGTCGGGCGAAAGTGCAAGGGAGTCAGGGGAACTCATCAGAATCTTGCCGTCGTAACCGATGGCGGGCATCGTGCCCTGTGTGAAAAAGAATACCTGATCTTCACGCAGCCCGAGATTGTTTCTTTCACGGAAAAATTCTTCTGTCGCCTGACGGTTGAGGGCACTGGTCATAACATACCAGCGGATGGGAGCACCATATTTTTCTTCGGCACGGGCAATGCTTTGGGCAAAGTATTCAAAGAGAGTGCGGCCGGACACGGGACCGATAGGATAAGTCCCTTTGGGCGCATCAAAGCCCAGACGGGTCCCCTGACCGCCGGCAACGGTGAGACAGGCAACTTTGCCGGACTTGAGCATTTCAATCCCCAGAGCTTCGGCCTTTTCTTTTTCGGCCTTTTCTTCAGCGGTGCGGGGGACGAGGGGAAAATAGGGGGCAGGCTGAACATCGGCCGGAATCTGCACATCGGGCTTTTTCAAAACGTAATCAGCAATCAAACGGGGCAGATTTTCCCAGTCGATAGCGGCAAGCTGGTCGGCAAGCTGAGGCGAATCATAGGCAAGAAGATGGGCTTGACCGGCTTTTTCGATGGCGGTCCGGAGGGCGGGTGAAAGATTCATTGATGTTTTTCCTGACAGTTCTGAAATTAAGTTATTGTTGTTCTATAATATGCCCTGTCTTTGTGAAATTTTCAAGGTGCTTTCAGGATTTTTTACACCTTCTTTTCAATTTGACTTGAATAGATGACATCTGTGTGTTAAATTATATATGAAACTGTATAGACAATTATTATCCGGAGGATCTTTCTTTATTATGAAATATGAAGCCGTTATCGGTTTGGAAGTACACGTTCAAGTCAAAACCAAAAGCAAGATGTTCTGTTCCTGTGCCAATGTCTACGGAGCAGAACCCAATACTCTTGTCTGCCCCGTTTGTCTGGGCTATCCCGGTGCATTGCCTGTGCCCAATCACGAAGCTATCCGGGCCGCTATCCGGGCCGGACTTCTGACCGGGTGCGAGATCGCAAAATACAGCAAGTTTGACCGCAAAAGTTATTTTTATCCCGACCTGGCCAAAGATTACCAGATCTCCCAGTTCGATCTGCCCTTCTGCATCAAAGGAAAGCTTCATCTGAGCGGAACCGGATTTTCCGGGGCTGAAATCACCCCTCACGATGTGGGCATTACCCGTATCCACCTTGAGGAAGACCCCGCCAAGCTGACCCATTTCGGTGCCACCAGCGGAGCTGACTTCAACCGTTCCGGCGTGCCGCTTCTTGAAATCGTGGGAGAACCCGATCTGCGTACTGCCGACGAAGCCTATGCTTATCTGACCACCCTCAAAGAGGTGATGCGTTACGGCGGCATCAGTGACTGCGATATGGAAAAAGGGCAGATGCGCTGTGACGTGAATATTTCTCTGCGTCCTGTGGGAACCGAGAAATTCGGTACCCGTGTGGAACTTAAAAACCTTAACAGCTTCCGTGCCGTCCACCGGGCAATCGAATATGAAATCGACCGCCAGACTGAGGAACTCAACGCCGGACGGGAGCTCCATCAGGAAACCCGCGGCTGGGATGATGAAGCCGGTGAAAGCACCGTGCTGCGTTCCAAGGAATCTGCTCACGATTACCGCTATTTCCCCGATCCCGATCTGCTCCCTGTGACTTTGAGCGATGAAGAAATCGAGGAGATCCGCAAGACTCTGCCCGAAATGCCTGATGCTATGCGGGCACGATTCCAGAAAGATTATCAGCTGACCGCTTACGATGCCGATGTCATTGTGGCTGACAGAGATATTGCCCCCTGGTTCGACCGGGCCGCCGCCAAGGCAAAGAATCCCAAACTGGTGGCAAACTGGCTGATTTCTGAACTGATGCGCGAACTGAGCAATGCCAAGATCAATATTGCCGACTGCAAGATCACTCCTGAAAATCTGGCGGCACTGACCGATATCATTGCCGCAGGAACTATCAGCGGCAAGCAGGGCAAAGAGGTTTTTGCGGAAATGTTCGCTTCAGGTGAAGCCCCCGCCAAGATCGTTGAAGCCAAAGGTATGTCCCAGGTCAGCGACTCAGGTGCCATTGCCGGATTCGTCGCTGAAGCTATCGCAGCCAATCCCAAGCCTGTGGAAGAATTCAAAGCCGGCAACGGTAAAGCTCTGCAGTTCCTTGTGGGCCAGGTGATGAAACTCAGCCGCGGCAAGGCTAATCCCCAGATGGCTGTGGCTGAACTTAAAAAGCAGCTGCAGTAATCCCAGGCTGCCGCCGCAGAACCGGAAAGTAAATAATGAGCGTTGAGATCACGTCCACACCCCTGATCGTTCTGAACAGAACACCTTACAGAGAATCTTCTCTGATCGTTACGGGAATATCTCCTGATTACGGAAAACTTCAGATCGTCTGTAACGGGGCTATGAAGATTTCAGGGACAAATTTCCCTATGGTCGATCTTTTCAGGGAACTTTCTGTGGAGTTCACGGAGTCCAAGTCATCTCTGAAAAATGCCCGTGAAGTGGAGCTGCTTTCAGCTTTTGACAAACTGGCGGATTACCCTGTTAATTATCGTCTGGCAGGCAAGATGAGTGCCTTTCTGCTTCACAATATCGAGGAGGAACTTCCTTTGCCCTATACCTATGATTCCTTCCGGTCTGTGCTTTCACATTTGAGTTGTGAAAGTCCTGAGGAAGAACGTTGGACTCCGATGCAGTGTGCCGTGGTTCTCAAAACCGCCTATTTATGCGAAAGCGGATTGCTCCCCCAAAGTCAGGACGAACGCAGTTCAGCCTTCCTTGAAAATGTGGTCGCCGCCGGAATAGATAACAGTGCACTGCCCAAATGTCCCCAGAATTACTGGGCTCAGCTCAATGACTGGCTGGGCTCTATTATGGATATAAACGGATTGAGAAAACAATGAAACAGCTGATTTCTGTTATTGCAATGCTTTTGATGCTGGCCGGAATTTCCGGGTGCAGCACACGTTATGTCAATGTGCGCGGTGAACGTTTTGAAATGATCAGCGAAAAAGAGGAAGCAGCTCTTGTGGAACACGCCCGGGCAGCTTTGAAAACTATTTCAAAGAGGATCCCGCCGGCTGATATGAAAATCATTGACACTTCTGAACCGGAAAAGCGTTTTATTTACTCAGATCACCGGTATGGCAGAGCCATTATCAGATGGCATTTCCCCGCCTATGAAGCAGGCGTGGATTACGAAGGCGAGTTCCTGAGTGAATATATGAATTCAACTGTTTTTACCAAGAAAAAGAAAGCGGAAACCATTGATTTTACCCACCGCCCTGTTAAACGGCACAGAAACGGCCGCAGCAGACGGTAACAATTTATAAGGAGACTGAGATTATGAAACAGATCTTGAGAGTTGTTGCATTGATCCTTTTGGCAGCTGCTGTGATCTTGCCGCTTGCAGGCTGCCGCAGACATCATCACCGCCACGCGCCTCCGCCGCCGCCCCGCCGTCACGCTCCCCCTGTGCGTTACGTCCGGACTGCTCCGGCAATGCATCACAAGGCTGCTCCTCCCCGGAAGTATGTTGTCCCCAAGGGGCCCCATAAGCGGTAAGCCGCAAAAAAGCAGAGAGGGCTGCTGCAAAACCTTTGAAAAGGTAAGCAGCAGCCCTTTTTTTGGTATGCGCGGCATGCGCATTGACTCGTCGGTGAAAGTCCGATACAGGCCTTGTCAGTAGGAACTGTTAGCGAAAGCCAAGGGTGTCCATTGTGAGGTGGAATCTGAAAGAAGGCAATA
>SUWB01000015.1 GCA_015061745.1 Lentisphaerota bacterium
TCTTTTTTGGCGATATTTCGTCAAAAAATATTGAAAGGTCAAATATAAGTACACTAAAAAATGACTGTGAAGGTATATTTTGAGCGTGTTTTTCTACAAAAATCAATTTAACTGTTAACCACTTGGTTCTTGGTTCGAGCCCAAGCGCCGGAGCCATTTTTTTTTGTTCTCCTTTGATATCTTTCCTTTTTGACTTTTTTGTGTTTAAAATCACCATCAGGCTTTTTTAGAGAATTTGGTTCCTGGGGCTCGGGAAGGGCATCTTGACAAACGAGCCGGCAGAATATGATTTATTCCGCAAAAAAAAATTGCCAGGCATCGTCTGTTATACCGAAAAGTTTGATGATGAAGTATGGGGCCCGTACAAAAAGAGAACGTGTCTTATGCCGGAAAACTTGAGTTCGGTAAAGAGTAATATTCCTGTTCGCAGATGAGCAGACCTTTGCTGACCAGAGCGTCTAAATAACGCTGACAGGCCGTGTCTCCCAGAAATGGATATTCTTCAAACTTATCCAATCCGGTAAAGATTTCTTTGAAAGAGGATTTTTTTGCAGCAACGAGCTGCAATATCTGGTATTGAGTCCTTGTAAGGCCGTCGGAGTCAGGAATTTCATCCGCACAGCGGAGCAATGCTTGTTTCATTGCCGGCAGAGTGGTGAATTTTTCCTGCTTTGCCAATTGTCTCAAATTGCGGGCATCCCGAGTCTGAAAAAAGTGCCAGGCCCGGGCTGCTGCATCAAGATCTTCCGGAAGCAGTCGGAGCTTTTGCTCATATCCAAGTTTGAAGTCATCAAGTTTGAGGCAATTGCTCTCACTGCAATAGAGGAATATCCGGGGCAGGGGAGCCTTTTGCTGCTTGAGCAGATACAAGATCCGCATCAATATGGTCTGATCAAAAATACAACGGTCAAACCACAGCATCAATTCACTGTCGCTTGAAAGTGACAGCACAGTTTCATCCATCTGCTGCAAATGATGATAAAGACGGCAACTGTCAATTCCCGCAGCCGCAAGTTCTGTGAACCCGGAAAGAAATTGGGCTCTTGCCTGTCTGAACAGGGCAGGGTCATCGGTTTCCGGCAGAGGACCTTCCAGGTAGGTTTCTTTCCAGACAAGGCTTTGTCCTTGAAAATTGCATTGTTCCCATAATTTCAGGGCGAAATCGCCGTTCAGAATATGGAGGATGAAAGGTGATTGTTCCATTAAGATAAGAAGCCCTCAGTTTTCGGATGCCGTTGATTCCAGTATTTGCAGGCATTGGGCGATATCACCCATAGGCAGGTTTTGAATGAACTCAAGATCCCGGTCGAACCAACGGAGTTTTTCCAGTCGGGCAATGGTATCGCTGTCAAAGCGGTAACGCAGCACTTTGGCTGGGATCCCCACGACAATGGCATAAGGAGGCACATCTTTGGTGACGACTGCATTGGTGCCGATGACTGCTCCGTTGCCAACAGTAACACCGTCCATAATGACTGCGTTGAGACCGATCCAGACATCACTGCCGATCTTGACCGGCAATGATTGTTCAAAAGAAACGCGATGTTCCGGTTTTATACCGATAGGACCTGTTTCGGTATAACATTCGCGGTGTGCCATAGAATTGGTCGTAAGGGCATCCAGAGGATGACGACCCGTGCCAATTGTGACTCCACGGGCTATGGAACAGTACTTGCCGATGACGGTACGTTTGCTGCGTATTTCCACTCCGGCAGAAAGATAGGTTCCGAAACCGATGGAAAGACCTTTTTTACGCATCTTGCGGATATAAACGGAAGATTCATTATATCTGCTCCGGAATTCCGCACGTTTGGTTTTGTCGTGAAAATACAATATATGTGAAATCAGTTTTATCCAAAATTTTTTCATTTTCCGCAATCCTTGTCTTCAGGTTGAACTTGTATTGGATAGATTTTTCCGCTGAACTCCAAACGCTCAAGTTGTCAGAAACATTCCGATGTTCCGCAAGATTCCCTCTTTCAATATCCCGTGCTTGATCAGAAAACGGCAGCG
Organism: Lentisphaerota bacterium; assembly: GCA_015061745.1. GTDB lineage: Bacteria > Verrucomicrobiota > Lentisphaeria > Victivallales > Victivallaceae > UBA1784. Next base: position 2,014 of record SUWB01000015.1, read on the forward strand.
GGCTGGCCAGTGCATCTTTGGGAAACGTTCCAACTCCCGGAGCAGTTCACCCTGTTCTGGAGTCAAAAGCTCTTTGTGCAGGGTGAGAAATTCTCTGCCTTGCTCTAGGTTGCGATAAAGCGACGCCCTGAGGTGGCCCGATTTATTGATGAATTTTTTCAGACAGGAAAAAATAGAGTACCGGAATGCTCCCAATACATTATTTCCGTGCTGGCGGTAGTAGATCGTAGGAATGTCCACATAACAAATGTGACCAAAAAATGCCGCAGCCAAAGCAGTCCAGTGGTCGTGCATTATGGCACTGCTTCCGACAGGCAGGACAAGTTTTTGGAGTGCACGGTTAAAAAGCATCGTATTGCCGGAAGCGTAATTCTGAATGATCGTCCGTTCCGGTGTGAATCGTGACATATTCAAACGCTGTGAACGCATCATTGATGAATAACGGGGAGTGAGCGTTATGTCTACGATCTCTGAATCGGTAAAGATCAGCAGAGGGGTGTGGGAACCGTATTTTTTTTCCATTTTTCTGTATGCTTCAACAGAAAGTCTTATCTTATCCTTTTTCCATACATCATCGTGATCGCAAAACATCATCAGTTCGCTGTCGGCAGCGGCAATAAGTCTGCTGAAATTCTGGCAGGCGGAAGCCGGTTTGGTACTTAAAAGGCGTATTTTTCCGGGGTAACGCTTTTGAAAATCAGTAATGATTTCAAGAGTATCATCTTTTGAATCAGCATCGCTGACAAGAATTTCAAAATCACTGTAATCCTGTGCCATCAATGAGTCGAGCTGTTCAGCAAGAAATCTTTGGGAGTTGTAAGTTGCCAGCAGAACCTGTATCATTTTTCTCTTTTTTCTTTCTTTTCTGCATTGGCTGCGAGGATCCTGCGGTTTAATTCTTTGCGCAGAGGATCGTAGAACCAACCCCATTTATTGAAATAACGAATCATATTTGAAATATGACACCACAACATTTTTGCACTTTTATATGAGGCTTGGGCGTGGGCGTGGATAACTTCCGCTCCGGGAAAATAAAGCGCGCGGAAACCGCTGTGCCATATCCTGCGGGTGAGATCTATATCTTCAGGATAGAGGAAAAATCTTTCGTCAAAGAGGCCGGTTTTTTCCAATATCGAATTACGGAATGCCATAAAACAGCCGCAGAGATAAGGCACTTCAAGGACCGTATCGTGGGCGTATTCCTGCATCATAAAGTACCGCATTCTTTTGCGTTTCATAAAGTCAGGAAGAAAACGTTTGAAAATCAAATCGGCAGGCGTCGGAACCAGTTTGCAGTTGTACTGCAGCGAACCGTCTGTATTCAGTGTTTTAGGCATAACTAATCCTGCATCGGGTGTTTCTGCCAGAAATGTTACGATTTTTTCAAGAGTCCCCGGAAGAAAGGAAATATCCGGATTGACGATCATATGAAAAGGAACCCCGTCTGCGATCGACTGCCTGATGGCTGCGTTGTGACCGGCTCCGAAACCGCGATTTTCCAGGGGAATATAAGTTATCCTGGGGGAATTCAACGCTGCGATATCTGCGGCGATCCGGGGATCGCTGCCGTTGTCCACAATATAAAAGCGGGTACAGGGACTGTCGAGGACTCCTTTGATGACAGGCTCTATTTCCCCGATATCATTTTTATAAATCACCAAAGATACTGTGAATTTGCAGTGCGATCGGAACATTCTTCTTTAATTCTTTTACAGGATTGTGGTTGAGTTCAAATAATTCTTCATAATATATGTCAGAAAAGAGTTTTTGTCAAGGTCGTTATATTTAATATTTTTATATTTTCCGGTGAAAACAGATTCCTGAGATTCAAAGGAAAACAGAAGAAGAAACAGACGCTGGAAAACGGGGACGAAAATTTGTAAATAGGCGGAAGTGAGGTTATATTAAAAAAGGTAAAAGTACTTTTGTATCATAATAGGGCTTTAAGTTTTGGATGTGTATGAGTGAAATTGAACAAATTGCCAGCCGAAATCAGGCACAGGCATTCCGGGTGATCGAACAAAGCGGTGTCCGCAGGGTATGGGAGGCGGCTGGTGCTCAGGTGAATCAGGTCGGATCGCTGGCAATGGGGCTGCTGATGAAACACCGGGATATTGATTTTCATATCTATACGGAAAAACTGGATATTGCAGAGAGTTTCAAGGTTATTCAACATATTTGTGCCGATCCCGCTGTGACCCGCCTTGAATACCGCAATCTTGCAGAAACTCAGGAAGCGTGTCTGGAGTGGCATATATGGTACGCACTGGATGATGCAGAATGGCAGATTGATATGATACAGATCCGCAAAAATTCTCAATATGACGGATTTTTTGAGCATATCGCAGAAAGAATCAGTGCTGTTATGACACCCGAAATGCGGCGTACCATACTGGAGTTGAAATATTTGACTCCTGACGATGTACATATTATGGGAATTGAATATTATCAGGCAGTGATCGCTGACGGTGTCCGGGATTTTCGGGAATTTATGCTCTGGCGGCAGAAACATCCGGCGGAGGGAATCATAACTTGGTGTCCGTGAAATCAAGGCGCAGCGGACAAGAGAAGGCAAAAATTACTTGCAGGAGCATTGTTTCGGCTTTTTTTGTCTCTCATAAATTGCATTTTTAAGGGAAAGATGTTATATTATCCCTAAAAAAAGAAACTGTAACTGTTAGGTGAAAAATGTCGAAAAAGCCGATCGAATTGATAGACCGGAAAAGCGGTGAAGTCGTGCAGGAATCCGTTATGGGATGTGGCGCATTGCGTTTTGCCTATGAGACTTTGTTGGGAAAATGCCTGAGCGGGCTCCTTTTTAATACTTCAGGACTTTCACGGCTGATGGGGGCTTACTACGACTCGGCTCTTTCAAAGAGGAATATCCCTGAATTGGCGGCGATCCCGGGATGTGCCCCGGAGGAAGCGGAATTCCCTCTGGAGCATTACAAGTCTTTTAATGACTTTTTCTGTCGCCGTTTGAAAGAGGGAATCCGTCCTTTTGACCCGGCATCTGAAGTTCTTTCTTCACCGGCAGACGGTCGTATTTCTGTTTTTGAAGGTCTGAAAAGTACCGATGCTGTTCCTGTTAAGGGGGCAAGGCGGTCTTTGAACGATCTTTGCTGTGAAGAACTGGGCGAGGCAGAGTATGCTGTTGCAGTGATTCGTCTGGCTCCGGTGGATTATCACCGTTTTCACTTCCCCTGTGATTGCGTGCAAAGTTCTCTGCCGCAGAAAGTGCCAGGCAAGTATCACTCAGTGAATCCCATCGCCCTTGCAGTATGCCCTGACGTTTTTGTTGAAAATACCAGGCAGGTTACACTTCTTGAATCAGAAAAATTCGGAACTTTCCGCTATCTGGAAGTGGGGGCATTTGGAGTCGGTTCCATTATTCAGTACAAGGGGCCGGGAAAGCATTTGAAACAGGCGGAAAAAGGATGTTTCAAATTCGGCGGTTCCACAGTTATCCTGATTTTTGAGAACGACCGCCTGAAATGGAATGCAGATCTGCTGCAGCATACGGCAGACGGTTATGAAACATTGATCCGGCTTGGAGAGACGCTGGCAATTGTCCGGTAAAAACGTTGACAATAATAAATCGTTTGATATCGACTGTTTCCACTTGTCGCCGTGTCGTAAAAAGCAGCCCCTTTTTTTTAAACCTTTTTCAACACAAAGCTTTTGCAGGAGCGGCAAAACAAAAGGGACGTTATAAAGGTATTGAGAAAAAAAACGCCCTCATTGAGAACAGAACACTTGGAAAAATGCACCTGTAAAACAGTTTTTTTCTTATGCTTCCCTGAGAACAAAAGGAATATTGCGTTTTTTTTTGGAATATTTGCATTTTTGAGTTGTTTTTTTATCCTATGGGTGCTATATTATGATATAATCGGTTTTGTTAAACAATTGAACAAATGTGGTATTATTATGGGCAACCTGAAGAAAAAACGGCGTAAAAAGATCGCCAAGCACAAGCGCAAGAAGCAGCTCAAGTCCTTGCGGCACAAGAACAAGAAATAAGTTGCCGTCCACGGATTTTCCGCACAGCGGAAAGGAAACCTCTAATTTTAGAGGTGCGGCGGGACTTATTTCGCACTCTTGGAGGCGTCCGCTTTGCGGTGAAGAACATAAGATGCTCTTTTACCTGCAGGCGGACGCTTTAGTTTTTAAACGCTGAGTAAATATGGATTTTCAAGCTGTCCGGAAGGTATTTGATATGAATTCAGGTAATTAAGGAGAAAATCAATGTCAAAAATTTCCCTTATCTTTTTTTCGCTTTTTTTCGTTCTGACTTTATCTGCAGGAGCAGGGATCGCATCTGACAACAACCTGTCAGATGCTTCTCCCGGAAAATTTCCCGAAGCCGGAAGCAGAGAAAAAAATCTGGCCCTGTTTATTGAGGCTCTCCTTGAAAAAAAGCCGGAAATACAGTGCAAAAAAATTCTGGATGTAGTCGCAGCTGATCCTGATAATGCGGAAACCCCTCTCAAGGCCTTTTTTGCCTCTTATAAAAAAGTTAAAGACAGAGGACCGGTAGTCTCCCGGTTCAATGAAGTTTGGAAAAAATTTCCATTGAATCCCTATCTCGCCGCTCACGGTCCCGATTTGAATCGGGCCTGCGGAACGCCTGCCGGAGAAAGATTGGAGCAGCTGAAAGCTCTCAACTCTATTGATCCGCGCTCTTTGTGTGCAGCTGACAACTGGACTCCTGATTTAACAAATGCACTGCTGCGTAACACGGTGGAGTGTTTTATGGAGCTGCGGCAGTATGATAAACTCCTGGCTTTTTTTGAAAAGTGGAACAAAACAGCCGACCGGCATCGCCTGATCCTGTATGGGACTTTGGGAGGGGCTTGTTATACGGCTGCTGCTCAAGCGTACTGTTCCGGTAACCTCAAGCAGGGAGACGCACTGGAAAAGTGTTTCACGATTTCTGTTGACGGTCTGAAAAAAATGGAGCACCGGATTGCCGATAATGCCACGGCTTTGCGGGTGCTGCTCTTTTATGTTGCTTACAGACAGATCTTGGGAGATGCTCCGATTCGTTTTATCCAGGATTTTTACCGGCGTCATCCCAGTGCCAAGGCTAATGTATGGCGTCTGAGTGCTGCCGTCGACTGCGGCAATGTGGAACTCCTGCGTCAGGCGGTCAAAGAGATCAATGATGTGAATCCACGGTTTGATGCAGCGGAACTGCGTTTCAAAGCCTGTCTCAATGCCGGAATGTTTGCGGAGGCAGAAAAGGAAATTGCCGGTTTACCTGCGAAACGTCACTTTGAGTTGCGGCGGGAACTCCTTATAAAACAGAAAGCCTGGCGGCAGCTCTGTCAGCTTGTGACAGACCGCTTGAGTAAAGGTGCGCCTGCGGGAGCCGGCGATGGAGTCGTGCTGCTTACTGCCGCAGAACATCTCCGCAGTATTCCAGTTTACCAGCAGGGACTCAAACTTTTGAAAAACTCATTGGGCAGTCCTGTCGTGGCCAACGCAGTGGGGTATGTAGGAGCTGTTTTGAATCAGGATTTGAAAAAATGTCAGAAGTTACTCGAATACGCATTGAGTAAAGAGCCGCAGAATATGGCTTATCTTGACAGTATGGCTTGGATTTGTTTCAAACAGAAACGTTATGCAGATGCTGAAGTTTGGATCAAAAAAGCTCTTGCTGCGGCCACGCCTTCAGACGGGATCGCAGTAATATTGGAGCACGCAGGAGATATTGCCGCTGCACGCGGTAAAAATCCCCGGAGGTTTTATGAACTTGCCATCAAATATGCTCCTTTTGATACCGAGTGCAATGTTGATGAAATTACCAAAAAGTTAAAGGCCCGGAAGTGAAAAATTTTCTTGCCGCTCAAAATACAGAAGCTCTGTCAGCTTGGTGCGAAGCCAATGGATTCCCGAAATTCAGAGCAAAACAGATAAGACAGTGGATCACCGGAAAATTTACTGCGGATCCTGATGCTATGCTTAATTTACCAGGGAGTTTGCGTTCCGGTTTGAAAGAGTTTTTTGTGACTCCGGCTGTGACGGTGAAAGAGATTTTTTCTTCTCCGGACGCTGTGGATAAACTGCTGCTGGAACTTCACGATGGCGAACACATAGAAATGGCTGTTCTGCCTGCTGCTGACGGCAGAAAGACTTTCTGTCTCAGTACTCAGGTGGGGTGCCCCGTGGGGTGCCGCTTTTGTGCTTCCGGACAGAATGGATTGAAACGGAATCTGAGTACCGGAGAGATCATTGAAGAATTTATCGCCGGGTGTGCTCATATCGGGAAAAAATGTGATAATATCGTCTTTATGGGGATTGGGGAAGGGCTGCTCAATTGTAATGAGCTTTTTCCTGCTCTTGAGGCTCTTGTCGCTGAAGATGGATTCAATCTTTCTCCCAGAAGAATTACTGTTTCCACCAGCGGCTATGTGCCGGGAATGGAAAAGTTTGCCGGATTGCAAAAAGAATTCAATCTGGCAGTCAGTTTGCACGCACCGGATGAAGAAACCAGGGCAAAGATCATTCCTGATACTTTGAGATTCCCCATTGCAGAAATTCTCAAAGCGGTGGACCTTTACCGCGAAAAGGCCGGACGAATGGTGACGCTGGAATATACTCTCCTTGCCGGAATCAATGACTCGGTTGCTCAGGCTGAAGCCCTGGGACGTCTGGCGTATGCCCATCACGCTAAAATCAATCTGATCCCTTATAATGCCACCGGAACCGCTTATCGTCGCCCCTCTCGGGAACAAATCGAAAAATTTGAGCGGGCCGTCGCTTCGACCGGGGCTTCTGTTACCCGCCGCATTGAACGGGGCAGCGGGAAAAATGCCGCCTGCGGACAGTTGCGGATCAAAGCTGACGGACAAAAGAAGTGAAGCGTTTTTTTTACGGTGCCGGGTTGGTATTTGAGGGAATATCTTTCTTTTACCGTGAAAGAAAACTTTGGAAATATGTTGCCGGACCTGTCTTTATTCTGATCGTGACCTATGCCTTGAGTATCTGGGGAATATTGCTTTTGTCCCAAAAACTTGTCCGGTATTCAGAAGCCCTCGTTGCCGGGTGGCCTGAATTTTTAAGGAATCTTATCTCCGGCAGCCTGTTTGCAACGGCTTTGATCCTCTGTGCCATTGTTATTGTGACGACGGTGAGTACTCTGTTTGAAATTTTCGGCGGATTGTTTTTTGATCGGATGGTCGAGGAGATCAACAAAAAATATTACAATATTGACTCTGTTGCAGTTCCATTGAAAAAGCAGCTGCTTTTTACCTGTCAGGGGGGCTGGTATGGTGTAAAAACCGCTTTGATTTTTGCGGTACTTTTTATAACAGGGATTTTTCTGCCTTTCTGGGGGCAGCTCCTTCTCATTGTTTTTACGGGGATACGGCTGGGGTACAGTTTTCTTTTTGTGCCCGGATTCATCAGAGGGGAGGGGGTCGCTGAAACCAGTGCGCTCTTTAAGAATAAAAAGCTTGAAGTTGCCGGATTCGGTATATGTGCCTATCTTTGTCAACTGCTCCCCTTTGCTGTGCTTTTTACCCTTCCCGGAATGGTTGCGGGAGCTCTGATGCTTTACAACGGCAGAGAACCTCAAAGATAAAGCTGTTTTTTTGTTATTTTCCGGGTTGCTTTTTGCTAAGTGCTGCTGTATAGTATTAAAAAGGTTATTTCCTGTAAGATAAACAAAGGAGAAAAAAGATGAGCAAGAAAAACTTTCGGGGCATCAGACCTGATGATCTTTACGGCAGAATGGGATTGCGCAACCCTGAACGCGGTTTGCGTACAGAGATGTATTTCAGTCATATTCCCGGTGAAGTTGCCGGACTTTGCTCCTGTCACTCCAAACAAAATAAACTTGACGGCCGTTCTATCAAACCGGTTTTTCAGAATATTGAGATCCCAGGTGTCCCTCATCTGATCCGGGGCAACCGTCTGGATGGGGTGGAATTCGCTCATCACCAGTGGATGGATGAACTGGATTATCTTTCCTATGACGGTGTCACCATTATGCAGAGTTACTGTTTCCTGATGAAATATGATGACGGACGGGATCTGCCCCAGGAAAAGCTGGACGATATTGAAGGCTTCTTTCTGAAACTCCGGCAGCGTAAAGTGAAAGCTCTGCTGCGTTTTGCCTATGAACTTTCTCCCACTTTGAGCGGCCCCAGCGGTGAGACGATTCTGAAACATCTGAGTCAGCTGGCTCCCTTGATCCGCAAATATATTGACGTGATCTATGTGCTTCAGTGCGGTTTTGTCGGCAAATTCGGCGAATGGCACAACAGTTACTATAAACTTCAGCTTGATGTGCAGTTCCGCAAAGAACTTATGGCGGCGGTCCTTGAAGTCCTGCCTCCGAATCGTATGACAATGATGCGCTATCCCAAGCTCAAGATGGATCTTTTCGGCTATGCGCCTCTGAGTGACATCGAAGCCTTTACCTCCTTGCCTCAGGCCCGTATCGGTCACTTTAACGACGGTTTTATGGCCGGACCTTCCAATGGCGGCACTTTCGGGCGGTGCGGAGAAAACTTTACTGTGGAACAGGAAATGGCTTATCTGGAACAGGAGAGCCGTTTCCTGCCTATGGATGGTGAACTTTTCTGGCGTGACCTCAGCGGTGCTGTCCTGCCCACGGCGGCCCTGAAAAATCTTAATGCCTGGCATTATGATACTTTGGGAATGGTTCACGCTCATTCTTTGTTTGAAGGCGACAATTACTCAATTGATATCTGGAAAGCTGTTCCTGTTGATCCGATGGGATTGATCGACGGCGGATTCAAGTTCTCACACGACTACTTTACCGATGAAAACGGCAAACACGTCTGGCGCAGCTACTATGAATATATCCGGGACCACCTGGGCTACCGGCTGGAGCTGCTTGAAGCGGAAGTATCGGACAAAATCGCTCCCGGAAAGAATCTTGAGGCAACCGTCAAACTGACCAACCGGGGATTTTCCGCACCTGTGAACCCCCGTCCGGTGAAGTTGATCCTTTCCAATGGCCGAGACAGCTGCAAGTTCCGTTTCAAAACCGATATCAGACGGTGGGAAGGTAATGGTACTGAACAGACCTTGGCTCTGTCTCTGCCTGTGCCTGAAGATATGGCTCCCGGTACCTACAAAGTGGGATTTGCCCTGCCTGACGGCAGTGAGATTCTGCGTGAAGTCCACGAATACGCCATTCAGCTTGCCAATCCCCTGGAATTCAAAGACGGTGTCAACTGGCTTGATATGGAGTGTGTCTGCCAGTAAAGACTCATTTTCTGAGCGGGTATTTTTACACCGCGGGATTGCACTCCAAAGGGAAACTTTTGGAGTGCTTTTTTTGAGGAGTACTGCAGAAAAGAAAAATCTAAGTTAAAAAATTTTTACTGACTTCTCTTGAAAAGTTATCTCCCGGGGAGTATATTATCCCCCAAAGTCATTCCTTAGTATACAGAGCTCAAAGGAGAGTGTGAATATGAACTATGTCAATCTTTATCAGAAGATTCGGAATTCGATCAATACCGATGAACTTCTTGGCAATATCAGTGGATTGACAGCTGCTGAACTCAAGCAGACCCACAGTGCCAATCGGGCCGCCGCTGCTTTAGCTGCAGAGCTTGCCGCCAAAGCCGGACTTGAGGTGGAGATTCTGAAATTTCCTGCAGACGGAAAAACTGTTTATCAGGACAAATTTATGCCTTACGCCTGGGAGTGCTCCAAAGGAAAACTGACAGTTGTCCGTTCCGGGGTGACCTTTGACGATCCGGTGATTGCCGACTTTGACCGTCATCCTTTCCACGTTATGCACGGTTCTCCCGCCCTGAAGGAAGGCGGTCAGTATTTCAAATTAATCAGCTATGATGATCTGCTCCGGGGAGCGGATACTGAAAACGCTCTTGTTATGCTTCCTGCTGAATGCCGCCCTATCGGCCAGCAGTTGAGAAATGCTCTTGAACTGGGGGCCGCAGGTGTGGTTTCCGATTACCTGCGCAACCGCTATGAAGCTCCCGATGGCATCGCCTGGAGCAATGGTCATACGATGGGGGGCCGGTGGCATTTTTCCTGTGCCGAAAAGAACTATCTCGGTTTCAACGTTTCCCCCCGTACCGGAGACAAACTCAGAGAAGCACTCCGTCGGGGCGGCGTAGTCGTCAAAGCAGAGTGTGACGGCAGGATGTTTGAAGATGAATTGTCCACTGTGACAGCTACGATCAAAGGACGTTCAGAGGAAGAAGTCTGGTTGATTTCTCACTTGTATGAGCCTTTGGCTGATGACAACTCCTCCGGCGTTTGTGCTTGTATCGAGGCTGCAAAGCAGCTGAAAAAATTGATTTCCACAGGTGTTCTTCCTCAGCCGGAACATACTTTGAGAGTGGTCTTTTCTCTTGAATTCCACGGCTTTGCCGCTGCAACGGATATGCTTAAAGACAAAAAGGTCATAGGAGCCATCAATATGGATGCAATGCCCCTCAGACACGGGGAGGATAAAATGAGACTTTATATGTCTCCTCCGCCTCTCCCCTCTATGGGCAATGCTCTTATGCGTGAAACCGTGGCAAAACTCAAAGATGTTCTGCCCTGGCAGATCAAAGAGTTTGCTTACGGCGAATTTCAAGACGATCAGGCTATTTCTGATCCTCTGGTGGGAGTGCCTGTCCTGTGGCCGATGCATCCGGGCGGCGGCCGTCACTGGCACAATTCTGCTCAGACTATTGAAATTATTGCTCCGGAAAATATTACCGCTGCCGTCAGCTTCGTCAGCTGCTGGGGAGCCGCTATGCTCAGCGGAGTTTGTTCTGACGGCAAGGCTTTGGGAGAAATCTATCTTGATACAATGAAACGTCTCGCCGACAGCGGTTCTGTAACTGCTGCTGCTGTTGCCGGCAGCCGCCAGGCAGTTGCCCGGGCCGATTATGCCGGAAAGATCAACTACATCCTTAAGATGCTTTCCTCTGAACTGGAAGAACTGGGACTTGATGATGAACAGAGAAAACTTGCTTCTGCCGCAGAAGAACTTATTGCAAGCTATGTTGAACCTGAATGTGAAAAATCCAATGCCGATACCACCTGGTTTGACGGAAGCGGAGCAACGGTCGTTACCCGGCTGACCCGGGGACTTCCTTATGATTTCTGCCAAAATCCCAAACGCACAATGGCGATCAAGTGCATTTACACCCCCACCGGGCGTGTGCTTGCTGCTGCTGACGGTAAAAAGACCTTGCAGCAGTTGATCCGTGAAACCGAATATCAGCTTGAACGTTTACTCAGCGAAAAAGAGATCAAGACGATTTGCCGGGAGCTCAATGAACTTGAGCGTTACGGTTATATTTCGCAAAAGGTTTCCAACCGGGTGAAAAAAGAAGATCTCAGAGAGAAACTTCAGGAACTGGGAGTGCAGACAGGCGATCTGCTTATGGTTCACTCGTCCATCAGTGCCATCGGCCCCTCTGAAATGTCTCCTGCTGATATCAACAATGTTCTGCTTGACACTTTGGGCACCGATGGAACATTGCTGATGCCCGCCTTTGTGCAGCCCTATATCTACTTTGAGGGTGCCACCGGTCGGGACAGCCGCTATCGGCCTTTCTCTGACGAATCTGTGCCGTATACCGGTGCTCTGGTCAATGAATTGCTCAAACGGCCTGAATGTGTCCGGGACCGTCACACCACCCACGGCCTTGCCGGTATCGGTAAAGATGCCGCAGAACTTCTTGCCAAACAGGGACCATTTGATCCTCCCACCGGTTTGAACAGTGCCTGGGCTGAACTTGCTCCCCGGGACGGTAAGATCCTGTTTTACGGAACCGGACTTGCGTGTACGACCTATCTGCACTATCTGGAAACACTCCTTGATTTGTGGTATCTTGGCTGTGCGGTCATCCGTTACAAAGATGAAAACGGTTTGTGCAAGAGTGCATTGATCCCTCAACATCTGGGGGGATGCCGGGATTTCTACAAAGGCAGAGATTGCAAGTTCTACAACAAGGCTGTTGAAAGAGGATTGAACATCTCTTATGTGCCTTTCGGTTACGGCGGGCTCCACTTGCTTTCTGCGGCTGAACTTTACAAGGTCGGCTGCGAAGTGCTTAAAGAGGATCCGGCTCTGCTGCTGTGCGACTCTGAACAATGTATGTACTGCGTCAATGCCAAAAAGCATTTGAAAGCCTGAGCTCCGAATGGTGCTTTTTTGCAGGTACAGCTGCCGGAGTCCTTTTTCCTCCGGCAGCTTTGCTTGCAGGCATTGTATTGCCTTTGAACCGGGCGTTCTGGGTCGCCGCCGGAACTCTTGCGGTTCTGCTTTTTCAATGGGGAAACTTCCTTTTTTCAGCTCCCCGCTTTGAAAAATACCTCGACTACCGTCCGGTTTATGCAGAATACGAGATCAAACTGACGGATTCCCGTTTGAGTACTCTGCCGCACCTTGACCGGAGGCGGGGAGTCGCTGCTGAATTGCGCAAGCTGCGTTTGAGCGGTGAAAAAGAGTTTCAGAACTGCAGTGGAAAGGTGACTTTTTATTCCAATCTGCCGCCGCCGCAAATTCACGGGGCAGTCCTTACCGGAAGGGGCACATTGGAACCCTTTGAGCGTTCTCAAAAAAATCAACACTGGATCCTGGTCAGTGATGTCGGAAACCTTAAGCGTGTGGAACGGTCGTTTCAGACCTGGCTGCTTGAAATCCGGGATAAACTGCTGACAAGGCTGTGTTCCAATATAAAAGATGACACCAACAGAAATCTGGCCGGAGCTTTCTTTTTTGGTTTTACCGGCGGATTGACGGCGGCCCGCCGGCAGGATTTCGCTGCAGCTGGAACAGTACACCTTTTTGCCGTTTCCGGTATGCACGTGGGTATGGCAGCTCTGCTGGTGCTTTTAGGACTGCGTTTTCTGCCTTTCAGGATACGTTGTTTCGGAGCTGCTCTTATGATCGGTTTCTACGTTTTGCTGACGGGAGCTGCTGTTCCTGCTGTCCGGGCAGGTGATGATCGGTATGGTGCTCATTTGCCGCGGGATGCTGTTTACAGTATCTTCCCTGCGGCTGTTGGGGGCTGCTGCCGGAGTCATTGTCATTGCAGATCCGGAAGCCTTGTATTCTGTGGGAGCTCATTATTCTTTTTTTATCACAGCTTCTCTTTTGCTGTTGGGAAAAAAGATGAAGAACTATTATGACCTTGAGGGCCGCATATTCTCACTGAAGCCTTTTACTCCTCAGACCGTGAAAGAACGACGCCGTTATAACAGATATTTCAAATTATTCTCTCTTGTTGTTTCCGGTATCATTGCCGCGGCTGCCGGGACGGTGATTGCTTACGGGCACTCTATTGCTGTTTCTCCAGGGGCTGTTGCGGCCAACGTGCTGACGATTCCGCTGCTGGGACTCCTTTTTGCTTGGCTGCCGGTCAAATTGATTTGTTCATTTCTTCCTGAAAATATTGACCGTTTTGCCGGACAGGGGATCGAATATGGTTTTGATTATTTGCGTTTTGTTGCCGAAACAACGGCAGATTGGGCTGCGCCCTTTTATGCGGCAGAACCGGGGATATGGTTTGTGGGAGCGATGATCCTATTCCTGCTGGCTGCTTTGGGGATTCAGAAAAAGAGTCTGGCTGCCGCAGCCGGTGGGGCATTTGTTGTTCTGCTGCTGTTTTTTCCTGTCAGAAGTTTTTTGAAACGCCCCGGCGTAACGGTCATATCTTCTGATACTCTTGTTCCGCCTACGATCGTGGTGACGGATACGGCTTTGAAAGAAGCTTCTGTCATCAATCCGGTAAGTGGGCACGCTGAAGATATGGATAAAGTTCTGCGTTCCGGGGCTGTGACTGATGTTGCGGAAGTAGGATTTTCTCACCCCTCTGTCCGGAATCTTTCGGGTATGGAATACCTGAAAAGCCGTTACAGGATCCAAAAGGTTATATTGCCCGGGAATAATAAACGCAATTGGCAGTTTTTTGACAGCATTACCGAAAGAAAAGGAGAGTTTTTCTATGTCCCGGAGGGGAAAGGTGGTGAAAAAATGCATCTTTTCCGGGAAAAAAACAAATTTGCTATTGAATATCCGGATTCCGGAGTTATGTTAGGTTGGAGACTTGAATTAAATGACAGGGACGATGGTCGGGAAATCGTATTGATCCGTAATGGGAAACGCGTTTCAACCACCTTGCCCTGGAGTAATAAAAATGGAGTTTGGCACTATGAGCTGTGAAAGAAAAATGAAAATTTGCCACATTATCACCCGGATGATCGTAGGCGGTGCTCAGGAAAATACCCTTTTGACCATCAAGGGCCATATTGAAAAAGGACACGAAGTTGTCCTTGTGACCGGATTTTCTCCGGGCAGGGAAGGGGAATTGCTGAAAAATGTGGAAATGCCTTCTTTTCCTATTGTGGAAATTCCGGAAATGGTCCGGGAAGTAAGCCCTTTCAAAGATCTTAAAGCTCTTTCAAGACTGCGCGAGTATCTTAAACGGGAAAAATTTGATGTGGTGCACACCCACAGCTCCAAAGCCGGGATCATCGGCCGTATCGCCGCCCGGCAGGCCGGGATTCCTGTTGTTGTACACACGGTACACGGGCAGGCATTTCACGCTTACGAGAAGCCCTGGCGTAAATGGCTCTACATCTGGGCTGAACGGATCGCCGCCAGATATTGTGACAAGATTTATGCCGTGGCTCAGGCAATGATCGACCAGTGTGTCGAAGCCAAAGTGGCTCCCCGGGAAAAATATATGGTGGTTTACAGCGGTATGGATACGGCGGCTTTTTCAAATGCCAAACGGGATTTGGAATTGCGTAAGAGTCTGGGGATTCCAGAGAATGCAAAGGTGATTGTGACGGTGGCACGGCTTTTCCCGCAAAAGGGATATGAGGAGATGCTTCCCGCGGCGGCTCAACTGGTAAAGGAGTTTCCTGATCTGCACTTTTTGCCGGTGGGGGACGGGCCTATGTTTGACCAGTTGCAGAAACAGATTGCAGCCTTGGGGATGAGTGACCGTTTTCACTTTGCCGGATTGGTTCCCCCTCACCGGGTGTGCGACTATATCGCTCAGGCTGATTTGTTGTGGCATCTGTCTTTGCACGAAGGTTTGCCCCGGGCTGTTGTTCAGGCTCTTGCTGTGGGAATCCCGGCTATCGGATATAAGTTGGACGGAACGCCTGAAGTGATCTTGAATGGAGAGACTGGCTATGTGACTGCCCCTCAGGATGTGGACGCTGTTGTCAAACACAGCAGTGAGCTGTTGAAAGATGCTGCTTTACGGCAGAAAATGGGCGAAAACGGCAAGGCTCTTGTGATTGAACGTTTTGCCTGGCGGCGTATGGCAGACATTCTGGAAACAGAATTTCTGGCTTTGCTCAAGGCTAAAACCGGCAAGTAAGTTCGAGTCTTTTATTTACAAAAATAAAGGGGAAGCGGTAACGCTTCCCCCTTTGTTTTGTGTGAATTTACTTTTGTTGTTTTGCTTCCTGATATTCGTCGGTGAAAAAGAGAGGCTCTTTTTTCAGAAGTTCATAGACGATATCTCCTGCCTGACGGGCATCAAGAATAAAAACGTGTGCATCACCGAATTTGCCTTCTGCGAGAGCTCCCGCTTCGAAAAAGAGGGGGCGGCAAAGGTCATACCACTTGGAATGGCTGCCCACGTGCCGGCGTGAAGGAACTTCTATTCTGCGGCCATTATAATCGTAGACGACAAGCTGCTGCGGTTCCTCTGTCAGCATACCGGGAACCGGCAGCCATTCTTCCACTCCGTGCAGAAAGGTGTTGCTGTGAATCGTTGGGGTTCCGACAAAGAGAATCTTTGCATTACGCTTGTAAAGTTTGCCCCAGGGGGAATCCGGATGAGCCGGTGAATCAAACTTTTCGTGTCCGGCAACAAATTCAGCAGCTTCTTTACCGATTGCTGCTACGGCGTGAGTCGGGTGCAATGAACGGATGACACCGGGACGCTTTCTGAAAATTTCAGGCAGCATACTGACACAGCAAGGGGTATCCCTGACTGAGAAAACAGGCTGTTTGTCATTGACAAGGCTGTAAGACATTGAAGGGAATACGAGAAGTCCCTCAGCAAAAAACTCCTCCAAAGCCTGCAGAATACCGTCCGCACGTCCTTCGACCTCGCCTATGGATTTCAACGAGGAGTGGATTATAACTGTTTCCGTCCCTTTGAAGCCCATTGCGGCAAGGTCTTTTTTCAAATCAGATACAGTATGCATAATTTCAGCGTTTCACCGGTGCCATAACGGTAACGTTGGAACTGACACGCAGATCTTTTACTGCTTCACGGAAATTTGCCATATGAGGCGTGGCAAGGTGAGCTTTCAGATGTTCTTCGGATTCCCAACTTTCAAGGATCGTCACATATTTGTCTTTGTCTTCCTCCTTGGTATCCAGGCAGCTTTCGTAACGGTAGCAGCCCTTTTCAGCAAGGACGGTGGGGGTGTTATCCAACAGGATCTTGAGGAATTGTTCCATACAGCCGGGTTTGATTTCCATCCGGGCGACAACGTGGATCATTTTTTTATTCTCCGTAACTTTTAAGCAGAATATCCTGCAATATGAGCTTACTTTCTTCCAGCGGCACCGGCCGTGGAGCAAGCTCCAATTTCATCTTATTTTCTCCCGCAGAAGCGGCGGTTCGTTTCATCAGATCCACAGAGAGATCCGGAAAAGCGTTCAGTTTAGCGGGGATCCCGATCGAGTCCAGAAAGGTGCGGAACGAGGCAATGACCTCCTCCGGAGTTTCACCGGGAAAGAGCTCTTTGAGCAGCATAGTCCGCTCACAGACGGCCGGATTTCCCAGATAGTAACGCCAGGATTCCGGCAGCAGCATAATGGCAGCAATCCCGTGAGCGATCCTGCCGAACCAGGAAAAACTGCACAAATGAGGCAATCCGGTAGATTTGAAGCGGATCGTCATCCCCCCCAGAGCTGCCGCAATGGCCATTTGTCTGCGGCTTTCGGAAGCGTTTTTCAAGGCCGACGGCAGAAAGTTTTTGACCAGTTCAATGCCGTGCAGAGCCCAGGAGTTGGCTCCGGGATGATTGGAGTCGGCTCCCACATTGAGGAATCCTTCAATAAGGTGAGCCAAGGCATCACAGCCAGTTGCCAAGGTCACGTGATGGGGCATTGTCTCCGTGTAGCGGGGGACAAGACAAGCCGCTTCCGGGACACATTGAGCTTCTGCAATCAATTTTTTTACCCCCGCACTTTTATCAACGATGTTGGAATATTGGGTCGCTTCGGAACCAGTACCTGAAGTTGTGGGAACGGCAATGATCCGTCTGAGGGGGATTTTCGGGAATCGGGCGGAATATTTGTTGACTCCGAAAAGTTCTTTCAGAGGTTCTCCGGTCTGGTGGACGAGATAAGCTGCTTTGGCTGCATCAAGGACACTGCCGCCGCCTATGGCAAAGATGGTGTCAAATTTGCCTTTGTCAAGAAAAGCGGTCATACGTTCAACAGTTTCGGTACCGGGTTCTTCTTCGATCCCGCAGAAGCGTTCAGCATCGGGGACAGCGGCGGAAAATTCCTGCCAGGCTCCGTTTGCTTCAACGCCTTTGCCGCCGGTAAAAACCGCACAGCGGCCTTTGGCGTATTTTCTGTAAAAGGGTGCAGGATCCTCTGTCAGTAAAAGTTCTTCGCCTGGAGTCTGTTTCAAAAAGTGCAAGTCATTCATTGTTTTATAAAATCAGCAAACGGGAACCGGTTGTTGTGCCGGCTCCCGTGTTAAATTAGAGTTCAGAGATTATTCGTCGCCTTTTTCTGCCTGATATTTGGCGATGATTTCCTGTGCCACGTTGGGGGGAACCTGTTCATAACGGGCAAATTCCATTTCAAAGGTACCCCGGCCCTGAGTCATACTCCGCAGTTCGGTGGCATACTTGTGAAGTTCTGCCATAGGCACTTCGGCTTTGATGATCTCAATACCTTCTTCGGATTCCATACCGAGGATACGGCCGCGTTTGTGGTTCAAGTCACCGTTGATGTCGCCGGTGTAGGCACTGGGAACGTGAACGCTGACGGACATAACGGGTTCGAGGATCACGGGACCGGCCTGACTCATTGCTTCTTTAAAAGCCTGACGTCCGGCGATACGGAAGGCCATTTCGTTGGAGTCAACGGGGTGATATTTGCCGTCAAAAACGGAAACAGCTACATTTTCCACCCGGCATCCCACCAAAGGACCTTCCTCAAGCATATCCTGCACGCCTTTTTCGATGGCGGGGATGAAGTTCTTGGGGATAGCTCCTCCCACAACATCGTTGGTGCACTTGTAACCGTCGGGATTGCTTGAAACCCGCATAAACACTTCAGCAAACTGACCGGCACCGCCGGACTGCTTCTTGTGACGGTAGTGTCCTTCGCCGGAACCGGTGATGGTTTCGCGGTAAGCCACTTTGGGGGTGGAGAGGACTGCTTCAACTTTGAACTGTTCTTTCAAACGGCGGGA
Organism: Lentisphaerota bacterium; assembly: GCA_015061745.1. GTDB lineage: Bacteria > Verrucomicrobiota > Lentisphaeria > Victivallales > Victivallaceae > UBA1784. Next base: position 20,433 of record SUWB01000015.1, read on the forward strand.
AACGATAGCCAGCTGCTGGTCGCCCATACCGCAGAGGAGCAGTTCGTGAGTTTCGTTATTACGTTCCAGTTTCACAGAAGGCATTGCTTCGATGATCTTGTTGATACCGGCAACGATCTTTTCGTCTTCGCCGGATTTGGCAGCGGTAACAGCGTAGAACATAATCGGGTTGGGGGGCTCAACTCCGGGCAGGACTCTGGAATTGGCATCACTTGACATCGTGTCGCCGATGTGAGAGTCTTTGAGTTTGGCAACTGCAAAGAGTGTTCCGGGTTCAGCTGCGGGCAGACCGGTCTGGGTTTTGCCGTTCATCACAAACATAGAGCCGAAACGTTCTTTTGAACCGGTGGTACGGTTGTAAATATCAAAATCACCTGTGAATTTACCGGAAATACCGCGGACAAAGGTCAGCTGTCCGGTAAAGGGATCGTTAAGACTCATAAAGACAACACCCAACGCGGCACCATCTTCTTTGACATCAAGATCGGCACCGTCAACGGTGGCATATTCAAAAGGAGTGGGGAAAAGTTCTTTGATTGCATTGAGCAGTTCCGGGACGCCGATCCCTTTGACGGCACTGCCGGGGAAGACGGGAATGGTTTTTCCGGTCATAATGGTTTTGCGCAATCCACTGTGGATTTCTTCATCGGTAAGAGTTCCGCCGTCAAGGACACGCATCATAATTTCATCATCGGTTTCAGCAATGGCATCCAGCCAGAGCTGGCGGCATTCGGCGACCTGATCGGCGATGTCAGCGGGAATGTCGGTATCAAAGAGAACGCTGACGACCCGTTCAAAACCATCTTCTTTGCCTACGGGCCAGTAGAGGGGGATAATCACATTGCGGCCGTGATTTTTACGCATCTGTTCCAGCGTTGCTTCAAAGTCGGCCCGTTCTTTATCCAGACGGTTGACGAATCCGAAACGGGCGATACCGCGTTCACGGGCGGCTTTCCAGGCGCGGGCGGTACCGATCTGGGGGCCGTCAATAGCATCAATCACCACCAATGCGGCGTCGCAGGCACGGATAGCTCCGAGGGTCTGACCGAAAAACTCGCTGTATCCGGGGGTATCAACAAAGTAAAGAGAAAGATCGTTCCACTGGCAGCTGCACAAAGAAGCGTAAATACTGGAACCTCTTTCGTGTTCATCATTCATAAAGTCGGAAACGGTATTCTTGCCTTCGATCGTACCGGCTCTGGCAATTGCTCCGGTCTGCAAAAGAATCTGCTCGCAAAGCAAGGTCTTACCGCTTCCGGTGTGTCCTGCGATGACGAAATTACGATTGTTGATCGCTTTTCCCATAATTCCTCCTTTTTTTTTGTTTTTTTCAAAGTCGCATTAATTTATGACTTTGGTCTAATAATAGCAGAAGTTTTTTGATTTTTCAAGGGGGAAAAGCAAAAAAATACAAAAAAATTACAAAAAAACAGCTTTTTTTTCAAAACTTTTTATCAGGGGTATGATCCGGCCTTGAGTGAGGTGGATTGAGGAGCAAAACAATTATTAAAAGTCGACTTGACAAATAAAAAAAGAGGTGCTATTGTATTAAAATATACTTAAAAAAGCGTTTAAATCCGCTTTTTTTTTATGCAAAGCACCGTTCTTCAAAAAAACTTCCCGTCTCCGGAACTGAAGCAGACAGAAAAATTTGAACCGCTGCTGTACTTTTTTGTACGAGTACAGCAACGGTCCAGTATCAATGCCTTAGAAACGAATGTTTTTATTCAGTTCCTTCAGAGAGAAATGAATAAAGTGTAAGGTTAATTTTTTTTCTGACGTAAAAATAACAAAAAGAGGAACCTTTTGGAAAAAGCTCCTCTTTTTGCTGTGTAAATGCTTTTGTATCAGCCGCAGTGGAAATAGGTTTCCACCAGAGCAAGGATCTTTTTCTGATCGTTGCCGATGTCGGCACGCAGAGTACGGTCGTTGAAAGATTTGAGTTCAGCGATGATACCGTCGATCATAGCGGGGGCGAAAACGCCTTCAGCTTCATAGATGGCACGCTGTTCAGCAAGGCAGTCGGCAGAAGCCGCACAGCTGTCGGGCAGAACGCTCAAAGTTTCAAGAATGCTGCGGTTTTCATCTTTGTGGATGTTGACATTCACATAGGTCTTGGCAGCAGTTTCAAGGGCATCGGCACATTCAAAACCGTAACGGGCGGCCACAGTGATACCGGCAAGGAGCAGATAGACGTTGGCTGAACCGTCGGGAGAACGCATTTCAACGGTCTGCTTCTGGGTGGTGTCATACTGGGCAGAGGGTTCGCCGGGGTTGGCCTGGCTGCAAAGATCCTTTTTGCTGGTCCAGCCCAGGGGCACGCGGACAAGCACGGAACGGTTGCGGTCACCCCAGCAGACATTGGTGGGGGCTTCCTGATGAGGAACCAGACGGAAATAGCTGGTGGGGTTGGTGTTGCCGAAAGCGGTAAGAGAGGGAGCCAGCTTCATCAAACCGGAAATGGCACGTTTGGCATCGTCAGAAAGAGCTCCGTCCTGAAGCATACGGTTGAGATTGTCCTTCATCACGCGGAAGTGGACGTGGAGACCGGAACCGGCTTTACCCACAGTGATCTTGGGCGCAAAGGTCACATCCAGACCTTCCTGATAGGCCAGATTGCGGATGATCCACTTGGCAATGGTCAGCTGTTCAGCAGCTTCTTCGGCGTTGACGGGCAGGAATTCGATTTCGTTCTGCTCGTAAACTTTACCGTCAAGGGTGAAGTTACCCACTTCGGAGTGGCCGTATTTGATGAGACCGCCGGCTTTGGCGATGTAGTTCATACAGAGCTGACGGAATTCACCGAATTTGGCATAGGGGGCGGATTCGTGATAGCCTTTCTGATCGACAGCCTGATAGACGGCTTCATCGGGAGCGATCACATAGTATTCCAGTTCGCCCATAGCCTGAAATTCCATACCGGTGGATTTGCGGAAGGCTTCGCAGGCTTTGTGCAAAGTGTACTCAGGGGAGCTTGCCAGAGGTTCGCCGTCCTTGTTAAAGAAAGCACAAAGGAAGTTGATAGTGGGAAGCTCACAGAAAGGATCCATATAAGCGGTACGGAATTTGGGCACCACATAAAGGTCGCTGTTGTTGGCTTCGATGAATTTGAACAAACTTGAACCGTCAACCCGTTCACCGCAGGAAAGGATTTCTTCCAGATAATCCAGATCATTGATGACAAAGTTCAAAGTTTTCAGACGGCCGTCACCGGCGGGATATTGGAAGTTGACGTGACGGATCTCATTTTCAACGATAAAGTCGATGATATCACGCTTGGTGAAGTTCTTGGGGTCCTTGCCGATTTCAGCGGCAAGACTGCGGATGCTGTAATTTTCCATAGTTTCTGACTCACTTTCAATATTGATTTGGATGCAACGTTATAATAATTTACCACCAAAACGCATTTTTTTCAAGGGCTGCTTGTTTTTTGAAAACAATTTTAATTGATTGCAGCAGAGAATAAAAAAGCGTGTCCCAAACTCATCAGATGCCGGCTTGTTTGCGGGCTTCGGCGAGATCTCTGAAAAAATTTCCTTCTCCCGGATTTTGGAACGAAGCGTAACATTCGGCAAAAGGAGTCAGGCAGCGGAAACCGTTGTAGGTGTCTTCACATCTCTCTCTTGTGGCGATTTCTGCACCGTTTTGGCACTCGTAAAGTTTGAGGAGCTCACATTTTTGAGACATAATATTTTCATCAAAAGATACATAGAAATCCTCAGGAAAGTTACGGCACTGTTTGTTCTGACGGTAGAAATAAATTTCAGTCTTTATTTGGGCCAGACGGACCGCTTTCAATACGGCGGCGGCACACATAACGTGGTCACAGTGGATATCCACCGGCCAGTGGGTGATAATGGCTGTCGGAGGAGCTTTGCGGAGCAGATCAACGATGAAATGACAGACATCAATGCCTGCGGCACAACTGCCGTCATTTTTTTCAGGGGTAAAAATGGGAGTGACACCGAGAGCGGCACAAACTTTTTCTTCTTCAAGAGTCCTGATCGCAGCACACTCATCAAAGGGAACACCTGCTTCTCTGAGGCCGCCTTCGCCCCGGGTGTAGGTGCAGATGTGGATTTGGTATTCAGGAAGTTCCTTCAGGATCAGAGCCAGTCCCAAACCGGCGTTGATGTCATCGGGATGTGCGTTAAAGAACCATACGTTTTTTTTCATAATCTTATCTTTCTTTGAGGCGGCGGTTCAACTTTTGCTGAGCCTCCTTATAGCCGCCCAGATTGGAAACATTGGTATAACCCTTTTGAAGCATTTTTTCCATAGCCATACCGGAACGTCTGCCGCTGCGGCAGTAAAGTTGAACGGGGGTATTTTTATCAGGAACAACTTTTGAAATTTCGGAGTCAATGACATCGAGAGGGATATTGACAGCTCCTTCAACATAGCCGGCGTTGAATTCTTCAACACTTCTTACGTCAATAAGAATCGCATCCGAAGCGGGGGCAGGGGAGGGGGATTTTTCAGCTGCTCCGCATCCGAAAAAAGAAAGAAGCAGAGGAAGCCCCAAAAGAACAGACAACTTTTTCACAGAAAATTTCCTTTATCTTTTATTTATGCACACAGAAAAGAATTGCTCCCGAATGGGGTAAAAGTTCCAATGTGCCGCATTTGTATGTACCGTTGACACAGGACACAACCGGATTTCCTTACTTCAGATTGAACTTCATTGTCTGGGAGAAGCTCTTTGCAGCTCCGGGGGCGAGGATGAAGTTTTCATAAAGAGGCTCAGCAGTCACAAGTTTGCCGTTGCTCCAGGAGTAGAAGGCAGCACTGCCGGGGAAGTTGAAAGTATATTTGTACCAGGTGGCTGCAACATTGGCGGTCATAGGTCCTGTATGGGGCACACATTTACTGACAGCGTGCCACTTGATCTTTGCATTGGCTTTGCCGCGGATGATGCCATCATTAACAGCCAGACCGTCCAGTGTGACAGTGTAGGCTTTCTTGGGCACAGACCAGCCGCCGATGGGAATGTTTTTGAGCCGGAATCCGATATCTTTAGCCCCTTTGCAGGGATTGCGGAACGTGACGGTCATTTCCAGAGTACCCTGGGTTTCAGTACCTCTCTTGAGAGTGAATTCCTTTTCAACGATCAGATCGGCAAGGGGATTTTCATCACCGAAACCGGCATCTTTTGCAACAGAAGCTGCAAATTTGATCCGGACGGAATCTTTTTCAAGTTTATGGGAAACAAGCTGGTATTCCAGGGGCTTCTGATTGGCAACATCATAGAAGCAGACTTCTCCGATGGCTGTGGTGGGGCCGCCCAGAGGCGTCTTTTTGCCGTTGCGCCAGGTAAGGACAGTTGCGGCAGAGGGGTTGATGATCGCCTGCTGCTGACCGACGCTGATGGTGACGGCAGGGGATTTTTTGTGGATCATCCAGTTGATTGAGACATCCCCCTGACGGACACCCTTAAAAGAGGCTCCGCCCGCAGAGATCTTGGCAAGGATCTTGTTGAGTTCAGAAGCAATGGTGCTCTGGGCAATTGTTTTTCCGGCAGCTTTTTTGCCGTTGATTCGCAGCACGACGCAGCCGTCCACAGGAAGTTTCACAAGGAAGCCTTTGCGGACTTTGTCAGCAGTGACTCCGGAAAGATTCACTTCACCAAGGATATCGGCAACATTGATGTTGCCCTTGCCCTTGAAAGAGGGAATGGCAGCTTGCAGGTAAACTTCACGGTTTGAGTAATTGAGCAGAGTGAGGAGGTAAACCCCGTTATGTTCTTTCATCACCATACGGAGATCTTTTTTGAAATCGGGCAGCGTGACAGTAGAGACCTTACCTTTTTCATCAGCCAGTTTGGCAGAAAAGACATTTTTTGGGGTGATGACAGCTTTGGATGTGACATCTTTGCCTTTAGCGAAAATCTCTTCCACATCTTTAACAGCACGCAGACCGTTGGTGATGCAAGTGAGCATCTTGCCGTCGAGGATGTCGCTGGGATAGAAGGTGATACCGTCTGCACCCAATGCGGCAGTTGCGATCACGTTCTGAAGGACTTTTTCAGGAGTATAACGCCTGAAGAAACGTTCAGATTCTTCGGCAGGGTCCACCCAGCTGAAGTTTTTTGTTTTGCCGAGGCGTTTTTCCTGAGTTGCAACATTGTCAAAGTAGCCGGGACCCACGGAGTAGTTCATCGGATTGAAGGCAAAGACTTTGTTGACCACGGTCGATGAGTCTACAACATCCCAGGTGTCCAGATAATTGGGGTGGGGAGTTGCTGTGCACAAGTGGATGCGGATATGGGGGAAATGTTTTTTGACAGAGGAAACAAATTTTTCAAGAATGGTTCTGTGCTGGATCGCCTTGTACTGCCGCCATTTGCGGTTCAGAGGGGCACCGTTGCGGATCTCTGTACGCTTGGGAACGGTTTTGAGCTTTGCAAATTTGGCAAAATCTTTGAGACAGTTGTCGCAGGTTCCTTCTGTCACAAAGGGTTCAAAGTCAAACCAGACATCTTTGCAGTTGGGAAAATGTTTGAACTTGCTGTTGAAGCCCCGTTTCATATACTCTCCCCAGAAAAGTCCTTCGGGGTCAGAGATAAGGTAGAGGGGACAGATAGAACCTTTGACAACCTTGCCGTTGGCATCAACAAAGGGAGGTACGCCGGGACGGGTGACAGCTCCGTTGACCATAAAGCCCAGATCCTTGAAGTTGGTTCCGGGGAATTTCATCGTGCTGTTGCGGCAGGCGAAGGTTCCGGCGTAGACGGTGAAGTTTTGGTCAATAAAAGTGTTGCGTGCTGCGGGGAATGAGTAGTTTTCCCAGCTGGCCCCGAAAAAGGGCTTTTTGTCGAACTTCTGCCAGAATGAAGTTGCCATACGGACAGGCAGAGCATCAGGCAGATTTTTTGAACTGATATTGGTGATACCGGTTGCAAAGTATTTCAATGGAGCACTGGGGAACTTGGGGGCGGGGAGCAAAGAACCGATATAGTTCTGTTCAAAGGTCTTTTTGCCTTTTTCAAGAAAATAGAATTTGAAGTCAGCTTTTTTTCCGGCAAAGCCCTTTTCCGGAATGATGATGCAGTTGAATCCGGGCCGCCAGTTGAAAGTTTTAGGATTCATTCCGCGGACAAAACGGGCAGGAAAGGTGATCTTGTAACGGGTCATCTTGCGGCCCTTGTCGGTGAAACTTTCCTTTTTGAAAGGAATGGTCTCTGCCCAGTTTGTACGGGTTGAAACGGTACGCAGTTTCAGAAATTCCGGCAGCTCCAGAACGGCAGTAGGGGGATTTTTTGCCAGCAATTTGCCGTCACCGCGGAACTGCAGCACCAGAGTTGAAGGATAGCCCTCAAGGAAGTTCCACTGTTTGCCCAGCCATTCAGCAGGGAAAAACTGAGAGAATGTGACATTTGCACTCAGCATAAAGGCGGTGCAAAGCGTCAGAAGTGAAAAGAGATGTTTCATTCGTTTTGTGTCCTTAAAGTTTATCTGTATGATTTTTTAATTCATTGCACACCATTCACCGCCGCCCCACAAGACGGTTGTGTGAAGTTTCGATTTCCCGACGTGACCGTCAACAAAACCGAAATTGGCATAGCCGCCTGTAAGAGAGTCGTTACGTTCGGAACGTTTGCCGCTGGTGCCGTGACGGGCTTCGATACAAGGATTGAAGTCATTACGCATAATCATCGGTTCTGTTCCGGTGATTATGAATCTCTTGAAGGAGTTGGTTATGGTCTGCTTGATATAACCGTTGAAAGAGACCAGATTGGACTGGGCATAGCCGCCTACACGAACCCATCTTGAGTAGGCGTCAGCCACGATTCCGGCGGCGGCGGGGCGAAGAATTGAACCGGTTTTGATGGGGGCTTTGCCATCTTCCCATTTCCAGTCTGTCTGATGTCCCAGCACCCGGGCCCAGGTGTAATTGGTCTTCCATATTCTGTTGTCAGAACCTGAAACAACTTCGGGTTCGCTGGGGCAGACCAGGACACCGGCTTTGCCGGCGGCTGAATTGGTGCTGTCATATCCTGTGGAACCGAACCATTTGCCGGAGGCGACAGTTTCAGACCAGAAACGGTTGACTGCATCGATCCCCTGAAATTGAACGTTGGCAGGGATCATAAATCCATTATTGCTGTCGGCATAAAAAGCATTGGAAGTGCAAATCTGCTTCAGATTGTTGACGCAGGTGCTGGTACGGGCCCGTTCCCGGGCCTGCTGCAAAGCCGGCAGAAGCATTGCTGCCAATATGGCAATAATAGCAATAACAACAAGCAGTTCGATCAGAGTGAAATGTCTTTTCATCTTAAAAATATCTCCTTTATTTACTTGAAGCGTTGAAATAATAACCATCTGAAATATGCATAATACCGTTTGTTTTGACAAGTTCTTTTTGCAGAGAAGCAACTGAAAGTTCTGCCGGGTCGATTTGCTGTTCAGAAGCCATCGCTGCGGCGACACCGGCGGCTTCGCCCGTCATCGCAGCGGCGGGGATCACTCTGAAAATTTCCCAGGCATCGCCTGAAGAGTTGATACAGCGGCCCGCAGCAAGAGCTCCTCTTACCTGCCGGGAAAGGAGTGCTCCGTATGGAGTTTCCCAGGCGGGAGCTTTTTTACGCCAGTCGGCGGCGACTCCGATAGAGTCTTCAAAACGCATTCCGGCTTCACCTGTTTTGATTTCGGCAAAGGCATCGATACGGGCGATCTTGCGGGTCTGAGGCATCATCGGCAGGTGAACAGGATAAATCGTTTTGCGCTGTTGAGCAGACAACGCATCGTAATGGGCCCTGATCGCCTTATACTGGCGGCGGATGAATTCCTGCATTTCAGCACTGCTCAAGACCTGTTCCATTGAACCGTCTTTTTCCGGTATCGGCATCGGCTGTACGTGCAGATCACCGGTCAAGGGGAAGTGCTCTTTGTTTTCAGCGTTGACTTCCATTACCCAGGGATTGTGATAGTTTGTTTCAGGGAACACTTGAGCTCCTGCCATACGGAACAGATAGGCTCCGCCTGTTGCATCTATGAAGCAGTCTGCTGAAATCTGTTCTTTTTCGCAGCCGCAAAAGATTTCGATCTCTTCGATCCTGTTTTGAGCGTTGGTGCGGACACCTGTTACGGTTGTTTCCAAAAGAAGTTCTGTGCCGGATTCTCTGACCATTTTTTCAAGGGTGAGCATATAACCTGCCGGAGAAAAACAGCAACGGTAACGATCCCTTGAATTACCGGGATTACCCACACCTTCGCCGCCCCATTTTTCACCCAGGGAAAAGGGACCGTATTCCTGACAACGGATCAGGAGTTCTTCGGTAATGGATGAGGCAATGACCTTGTCCCGGTCATCTGAAATAGGCAGATATATGTAGATGAGGCCGGAAGTCGCCAAGCCGCCCGGAACAGATTGTTTCTCAATCAGCAGCACTTTTTTGTTCCGGCGTGAGGCGGCCAGCGCAGCGGCAACTCCGGCAATGCCGCCGCCGCAGACCACTATGTCATAATGTTTCATCGGGATAAACTCCTGTTGATGCTGGTTCTGTCGGACTCTAAATATCTTACATATAATATAAGCAGGGAGTGGGAAATATACAATGTTGTATCGTATCAAAAAATATTGTCATATTGTATCAAAAGAAGATGCTTTGACAATAGAAAATCATAAAAACATTTGCAAAAACAGTTTTCCGGTATTATATTTGAAATGAAACAAGATGTGGTTCAAAAGGAGTTGTTCTATGAGGTGGATGAGTCCTGAAATAGGCAAATTTCCCAGAAAAGGGCGTTTCCCGATCCGGGTGAACCGGGTTTTTTATTGTGACAACAGCTGTTTTCGCGGTCAGGGTGCGGGAATCGTCTGCAAGGAATTTGAAGTCAGTTTACGCCTTTATTCTGAAGCGGAACGCTGTCTTGACAAAATCGATAATCAGGTTATGGGGATTTCTTTTCCCAATACTGTGTTCAAAAAAAAGGGAATGAGAATTACTCTGTCCGGCGAATTGCCGAGAGATACGATCGCTTTTAATTTTGATGAAACTCAGGTGGAACTGCTGAAAAGTTGGGGACTGATCCCGGAAGAAGATTTCTGGGAAATACGTCTTACAGAGGAACTTTCCGGACTCGTCAGCCGTTTGCGTCATCTGATCGCCCGCTATACTGTGGAGGATATGATCGACCAGCTGGACTGGGTGTGCCTGCAGATTATGCGTGAACTTGTCCGGCAGCGTCGTCCGGAGCCGGTGTGGAATTCTGCCGAAAGCCGTATCAAAGAAGCAGCTCTTTATTTGCTTCACGGATACGATAGGGAGCTCAATTGTGATGAAGTGGCTTCCCGTTTCGGATTTTCACACGCCGCATTTTTCCGGGAATGGAAGAAATTTTTTGATGTGTCCCCTAAAAATTATGTCCTCGAATATCGTTTGCAGGAGGCCGCCCGGCGATTGAGCCAGAGCAGCGTACCTGTGGTCGATATTGTGAAAGAGGTGCATTTTTCAGGTGTGACCGCTTTTTACCGGAAATTCAAAGAACGTTTCGGGGTGACTCCCGATTTTTTCCGCAAAAACAATTCCGGCAGAGTGAACGACGACAACTCAGCCAAAGAGTCAAGGATTTTTGATAAATGAATTATGAACTCCCCCGCAGTACCCCTGAAGCTCAAGGGGTTTCTTCTGAAGTGATGACAGATGTGTTGAAACGTCTCAATGAATTTGAGTATCTGAAAGGAATCATATTCCTGCGTCACGGACACATTATTACTGAAAGTTTCTGGAAACCCTACGATCCGGAAGTCCCTACGGCTCTCTGGTCTTTGAGCAAAAGTTTTACTTCCTGTGCTGTGGGACTTGCACAAGCGGAAAAACGACTGTCGATCAAGGATAAACTGATTGACTTTTTCCCCGAATATCGCTCTTTTGTTACCGATGAAAAAATGTTCAAAGTCACTTTGCAGGATCTGCTGACGATGCGCAGCGGACATCCCCAATGTGCTTTTTCATACGCCCGGGCCGACATTGCCAGTGACTGGGTACGGGGATTTTTGAGCTCTCCTTTGAAGTTTGAACCGGGAACTCATTTCGCTTACAACTCTCTTGGAACTTATATGCTCAGTGCCGTTGTCAGACGGGTGACGGGATTGAATGTAAGAGAATATCTCACCCCCAGACTTTTCCAAGTTCTGGGGATCGTTCCCGGAAAATGGGAGTGCTGTCCCGCAGGAACCAATTGCGGCGGTTTCGGATTTTATCTGCGTACGGCAGATGTTGCCAAATTCACCCAGCTGATTCTGAATAAAGGTGTATGGCAGGGAAAACAAATATTGCCCCCGGATTATCTGGCTGATGCTCTGACTCCGCACGCTGACAACTCGATGAACGATCTGCCTGATTGGCAAGCTGGATACGGCTATCAGTTCTGGCGTTCCCGTCACGGATTCCGGGGGGACGGTGCCTGCGGACAATATGGGATCATCTTGCCCGCAGAGGATATGGCAATTGCTGTGACTGCTTCTATGGGAGCTATGGGGAAGGTCCTTGATCTGTTGTGGGAAAAACTGCTGCCCGCTCTCAAAGATGAACCTTTGAAAGGGGGCGGAACAGAAGCCGTTTCCACTTCTTTTGTCATTGCTCCGGCAGAAAGTTCGGTATCTGTACCCAATAAAAACTGTTCAATGGAACTGCTGCCCAATTCTGCCGGAATTGAAAAGATATCTCTTGTTTCCGGTTCAGATGCGTGTACTGTGTCTTTTACAACCGCCCGGGGCGTGGAGGAGATCAGGGCGGGATTCGGCAAATTTATTCCGACTTCTCTGCAATTGCAGGATTCAGCTCCTCACCCTTTAGCGGCCTGTGCCGCGTGGAAAGATGAAAGCACCCTTGAGATCCGTCTGCTGTATATCGACAGTACTTTCAGAGATACCTGGACTTTTGAATTCAAAAAGGAAAATGCCGAACTCCGCTGGCAAAGTGTCTGTTCCCTTTTCCGCCCCCAACTGCCGCCTTTGACTGTCAAGCGGTTTATTGAAGAATAACACGATGCAGACCGCCAACTTCATTGCAGCTGGAGTGCTTTTCTCTCTTGTACCTTTGTTGTGCTTTTATCTGATATACCGGGAGCAGGCACGCCCCCGGAAACGCTGGTATCTGTGTTTGCTCTATGTTTTGCTGCTTTTGCTTTACTGCTGGATCCTCAGTTCCTGGACCGTATATCTCAGGAGCATTACACCTTTTGAAATTATTAATCAGGAACGCCGCCTTTTCTGGGAAATGTTCCGCCAGGCATTGACAGAAAGCAGTTCCTTTGCCGGAGCAGTTCAAAAAATGGAGGCCGCAGCGGAGGGATTGCAGCACGAGATCGCCCGTTTTCTGCATCCCTTTGCTCTGCAAGGAGTGCTCTTTATGTCCGCAGGGGGATTTTTTCTTGCCGCCGGTATCGGAAGTGTGCTGTACAGCTTCAGAAAAAATCTTTCCCCCTGGATCCTGACTTTGCTGGTTGCATTTGCCGCCGCCGGATTTGGGGGCGGATATCATCAATATTATTTCGGGCAGCGTATGAAAGTAAGAATGAAAAATTTGCTGAGGATGCAAATTGAACAACTGCAGGAATATGCTCTCAGCGGCACTCAGGGAAACAAGGGAAATAAAAAATTGCGTTCCAATGGTGAAATCGCTGAATTTCTGCCCCGTTATCTGGAATCAAGCCCCAAGACATTGAGTGAAAAATGGCAGACACTTGAAAAAGGCTTCTTTGTACCCTCGGGAGGAAAACCTTGATTTTTTCTGAAAATGCACATATTTAAGCAATAGATTGAGCGAAACGCTCAATGTTTGTTAAATTTGCGTGAAGTGCTTGAAATGACCATTGCAATATGCTATCTTATAGGCAGTAACAACAGGTGAACAAGTGGGAATAAAAGAGAAAAATCAGGAAAAACTCCTGCGTATGCTCAACAGCCACGGCTCTTTGAGCATTGCTGCCATAGAGAAAGCACTCCGGCTTTCAGCAGCTTCTGTCCGCCGTTATCTTGCCGATATGGAACGTGCCGGTCAGCTTCACCGTTATCACGGCGGTGCCCGGGCAGCTGTCGAAAAGGGGGGAGGCAGTTACCAGTTTTATGAAGCGTCTTCCTCTTTTACCGCAGAAAAACACCTGATCGGAAGAATGGCTGCCGAACTTATCACAGATCACGACAGACTTTTTTTTGACTCCGGAACTACTGTCCTTGAGTGCGGAAATGTCCTGGCAGAGATACTGAGTTCCGGAATGCTCAAAGATTTGCGTATCGTTACCAATTCTCTGGCATTTGCTTCAGGATTGATTCCGCTTTGTCCTGTAATGCTTACAGGGGGGATGATCCGTCACTCCCGTATGGATCTTTGCGGCAGTGCTGCTCTTGAAAATGTCCGGCACTACAACTTTACCAAAGCGATCCTGGGAACTGATGCCATTTCAAATACCGGTGAACTCAGTACAACTGATGAAGATACCGCCGCCCTTGCCGCAGCTGTTTGGGAACGCAGTGATGAAGTCTTTATTCTTGCTGACAGTTCAAAATTGGGCAAAAGCTCTTTTGTCCCCTATGGCACATTGAGCAACAGCCGCACAACTTTGATAACCGATCATCTGGCGGATGCCAAAGTGCTTGAGGAACTGCGGCAGCTGGGGGGCCGGGTGATTATTGCTTCGCCTGCCAATGATATGAAATGAAAATATTGAATTGAAGGTAAATATAATGATAAAAAATCTTGAACTTTCCTTGAAAGACCTGGCCGGGACTGAGTATATTGACAAAGTCTGCCGTGCTTTCGCCGCCCTGACCGGGCAGAATGTGGATGACCTTTTGAAAATTGCAGAGGAAAAGGTCAGCTTTTTTCCCGATTCACTCGCTCAGAAATTGGATGATCTCATTCCCCTGACAGGACAGGATTTTTCAGCTCCTCTGGCAGAAAGTTCTTCCGGAGCCGGTACCGCTGCTTTCAACGGTGCGTTCCACCGGGAAAATGCCCCTCTGGCGGGCTTGGGCTTTTTCAGGGTGGGGGAAGACGGAAAACTTGCCGTCATCGGAAAAAGTGAACACTATCAGGCCAGCTGCGGCCACGCTTTCCCCGGGTATAAACTGATCGAAAACGCCAACCGTATCGGCATCACCAATATTACTCACAACAATACAAGAGGCCATATTACAAGAGTCCTTGAAAGAGAACTTGTCCGCATTGCCAACGGCATCGCTCCCGGGGATGAGGCCGCTCTTGAAGCGGTACTCAACAGTGAAGCCCCCCACGTCCTCAACCGGGTCATCAATCTGGAAACAGGCAGTCTGGCCTGTGAAGCAGCTTTCAAGATGATGCTGGCAAGGTTTTATAAACTTCAACCCCATTTTCCTGCTCCGCAATATGCGGGAAAAACGCCCGTATTTCTGGTAATGGCCGACTTGAAAGAGGGCAAAGAAGCCAACTATCACGGCACGACCGTTATGACTCAGATGCTCAGAGGAATGTGGGACGGTCTTTATTCCATACTGGAATCCACTGGAGCTTTGAAGTGTGTTCCTGTGCGTATCAATGACAAAGAGTCCTTTGCTGCCGCTGTGGAACAGTATGACAAAGGTAATTTCAAGGTCGCAGGCTTCATTCACGAACTTGTACTGATGAATTACGGCGGCATACGCCTTGAAAATGATTATGTGACTTTCTGCCACAAACTCTGTGATGAACACGATATTCCGGTGTTTGTGGATGAGATCCAAAGTTGTATGTGGTCAAGTGAACTTTTCCTTTTCAAAGAATACAAGTGCCATCCTGATTTTGTTTCTGCCGGAAAGGGCTTCCCCGGCGGTGTGTATCCTGCCTCAAAGATCCTGACCACTGCCGCAATGGACAATCTCAATCAGTTTGGTGCCCTCGTGACCAACGGTCAGGAGGAACTGGCAAGTCTTGCCTACCTTATCACAATCCGCTTTGCAGAACATAACAAAGAACATATCCGCACTCTGGGCACTGTGTGGCAGCAGCAGCTCTGTGATCTTGCCGCACGTCACAGCAATATGGTCTGCAAAGCAGAAGGCGACGGCCTTTTGGGAACTCTTTTCTTTACCGATGCAGAACAGACGGTAAAGTTCTGCAAAAAACTCAACGGACAATATCATATCGACGTCAGTGCTCAGACCTACAAAGCCGATTGTCCTCCCGCAGCTTTGACAAAGTTTCCCCTCGTTTCCTCCGTGAAACTGCTGGAATTTGCTGCCGCTGCTATGGAAGATACCCTTACTCAAATGGAGCTTGAAAACAAATGACTTCCATCGGACTTGATCTTGGCACAGGAGCTGTTAAAGGAGTATGCTGGAATCAGGAAAAAGGCGTGCTGAAAAAAATCAGCGAAAGAGTCTCTTTCAGTTATCCCGCTCCCGGCCGTGTGGAACTGGACGTTGAAGTTTACAAGCAGCAGATATTCCGCATTATCAACGACCTGGCAGAAGCATCACAAGAGGAGATATTCGCCATTTCTTTTGCTGCCGCTTCAGGGAACACTTTGCTCTGCAATGCCGACGGCGATCCCCTGACTCCCATTATCAGCTGGCTTGACAAACGTCTTGAAGATTGGCTGCCCCCTGAAGAATGGCAGGTGCGTAAAACGACCGGCTGGCCCCGGATCCCCACTTTCCCGTTGATGCACCTTGAATATTTCCGCAGAGAAAAAGGGGAACTTCTCAAAAAAGCTCAAATTGCGATGAATAACGACTGGATCACTTGGCTGTTGTGCGGAAAACATCAGCTCGACCGTTCCAACGCAGCTCCTTTTTACCTCTGGAATCAGGAACAGGAACGCTATGAAAACGGGTACCTTGACTACTACGGGATCACCCGGGAACAGCTGCCTGAAATCGTCCCCACAGGGACAGTTGCGGGAACTTTGAAAAAAGAGCTGTGCCGGGGAAATCTTACCGCTGATACCCGTATCGTTGCCGGAAGTTTCGATCACCCCGCAGGAGCCCGGGCCGTCAAGGTCTTTGAACCGGGGGAAATGCTGCTGAGCTGCGGCACCAGCTGGGTGGGATTCTACCCCTGCCGGAAACGGGAGGATATTCCTTTTAATGAACTTTGCGACACCTATCAGTCTGCTGCAGGGGGCTGCTGGGGGGCGATGTTTTCCATTCCCGAGGTGGGCGTTGAAATAGAACGTTTCATCTGTGACCGTTTCGGAAATTGCAGTGACCGGTATGAGAAATTCAATGCAGAAGCCCTGAAAGGTGATAGTCCTTCACGAGAAGTGATGTGCTCTGTCATAGACCGCTTCAAAACCCGTTTTGATGAACACTTCGGGATCCGCCGGGTCGTTATCAGTGGAGGACCTTCAGAGGGCAGAGCTTGGATAGAACTCCTCAGAGAAAAGCTGGGAATACAAATTGATGTTGCCCCCTGGCACAGTTATACCGGTGCCGTCGGTGCCGCACAAATAGCAGGAGCTGTTGTCAAATGAATATAATGAGCGAAAATGATTACCGGATTTACCGGGAAGAACTTGCCCCGGTACTCCCCAAAAGGATTTTTGATGCCCACGTGCATATTTTCCGGAAGGAGTATTTTCCTGAAAATTTTACTTTCCCGGAAAAGTATGTGTACAATAAATTCGGCGGCGAGTTCCCCATTGAACTCTGGCGGGAAGTGATGAATTCTCTGCTGCCGCAGCAGGAAATCTGGCTCAACTGTTTTTCCGCTCCTCATCTGGAAATCGACAACGACCGCCTGCCTGAAGTTCAGGGAGAACGGGAGTTCGCAATGGCTCTGGTGTCCCCTGCTGATTCTGTGGAAACTTTGCAGAAACGGGTCGAAAGCACCGGGGCAATAGGTGTGAAACCTTATTTGAACTATGCCGCTTTTGTTTACGGAAAAAAATCCAATGACGTGGAAGTGGACGATATGCTGACTCCTGAACAGCTGGAGTATATCAATGAAAAAGCTCTGGCAGTGACTTTGCATATTCCGAGGTCAGGACGTTTTGCAGATCCTCTCAACCAACGGCAGATGATCGCCCTGTGTGAAAAATATCCGAAGATCAAATTTATATTTGCTCATATCGGCCGGGCCTACTTTATGCAGAATATCCGGGAAAGCAATATTGACGAATTTGTGCAGTATCCCAATGCCTTTTTTGATACTGCAATGATAAACAGTTCTGATATATTGAAGTATACTTATGACCACTTCCCCCTTGAAAGAGTGCTTTTCGGAACAGATACCCCCATTGCCCTGCTTAAAGGAAAATCTGTGGAAATCAACAACCAGTATGCCTATCTTATGGGTGAAAATTATGCCATCGGAACTTCCATTATAGATACGTCGGGAGTTGTTGAGTTTACCACGTTTTTTTATGAACAGCTCCGGGGAATAATCGCCGCAACACCGGAAAAGGATTTGGAAAAAGTCCTTTTCAGCAATGCATATAAACTTTTTACAGGAATAAAAGAATTATGAAAATAGGACTTTTGCCTCTTTATCTGGCCCTGTACGATGAGTGCCGCCCGGATCTTGCCGGAGAGATCCGCAGTTTTTCCGGCAAGATTGCAAAGGCCTTGGAAAACAAAGGTTTTGAGGTCGTTGTTTCTCCCGCCTGCCGCTTGAAAAATGAATTTGCTCAAGCAGTGGAACTGTTTGAAAATTCCAACTGCCAGGCCATTGCCACTTTGCATCTGGCTTATTCACCTTCCCTTGAATCCATCGACGCTCTCTCAGGTACATCTCTGCCCATTGTGGTCATTGATACCACTCCTGATTTTGAGTTCGATCCTTCGCTGATTATGCCCAATCACGGTATCCACGGCGTACAGGATATGTGCAATTTGCTCTTGCGCCGCAAAAAGCCTTTTCTTATTTCTGCGGGGCACTGGGAACACTCCGACTGTCTTGACCGGGTCGCCCGGCAGCTCAAAAGTGCCGCAATGGCTTACCGTATGACTCACGCCAGAGTCGGTAAGGTGGGAGGAGATTTTGAGGGAATGGGGGATTTCCGGGTTCCGGAAGGGACTTTCAATATGGAAATCGTTGAATATACGCCCCAGGAGGAACCTTCCGCAAGTGATATTGAAGCAGAAATGGCCCGGGATAGAGAATTGTTCCAGCTGGATGACAGCGTGACAGAAGAAGCTCACCGCCGGACTTTGAATGCTTCCTTGAAAATCCGTAAATGGATCGAAAAAGAAAATTTACACGCCTTTACCATTGCTTTTCCCGGTATCGAACGCAAAGAAGGCTGGTTGACAGTGCCTTTCCTCGAATGTTCCAAAGCTATGGCAAGAGGAATCGGTTACGCAGGGGAGGGGGATGTGCTTACGGCAGCGGCAACCCGGTGTCTTGCAGAAGTTTTTCCGGAAACTTCTTTTACCGAAATGTTCTGTCCCGATTGGAAAAACAACCGGATCTTTACCAGTCATATGGGAGAAATAAATCCTGACATCTGCTCAGAGAAACCTTTGCTCCACGAACAGAATTACATTTTCAGCGATACGGGAAATCCTCTGGTCGCCACCGGGTGTTTCAAAGCCGGAAAGGCGATCCTGACTGATCTCGCCCCCGGGCCTGACGGAACTTTCAACCTTATTGCAGCTGAAGTGGAATATGTGATCGGGTCGCCCGGCAGTCAGAAATGCAACACCGGGTGGTTTGTTCCCCGCAGCGGTGATATTGCAGCTTTTCTTGAGCAGTACAGCAAAGCAGGCGGCACCCATCATCTGACTTGCAGTTACAACGGCACTCTTGAAATTATCCGCGACTGGGCACTGCTGATGAATTGGAACTTTGTTGAAATCAATTAAAAGACATATACTTTGAAAGGAAAAATTATGGGAATCAAACTCGGTTTAGTCGGACTTGGAATGTTCGGAAGTCAATTTGCCAAACTTTTCAAATCACACCCTCTGGTGGATAAGGTCGCTCTGTGCGACTGTGAAGCAGCCAAAGTCAAAAAATTTCTTGAAGACCCCTTTATGGCAGACAAAGTTTCTGCTGCTGACTGCTACGAAAATCTTGACGACATCTGCAAGGCGGATCTTGATGCCATTGTGGTCATCACCCAGCCCTGGCTTCACGCTCCCCAGTGCATACAGGTGCTTGAATCAGGAAAACACGTTTACAGTGCAGTTCCCGTTATTACTCTGCCTGATGACAATGAGATCCTCGACTGGTGCGGCAAGATCAGAGAAGCTGTGGCAAAGAGCGGTAAAGAATATATGCTGGGCGAAACGACTATTTACCGTCCCCAGACGATGTTCTGCCGCCGTATGGCCGCTGCGGGATTGTTCGGCGATTTTGTCTACTCTGAAGGCGAATATGTGCACGATGTGGATGCCGCCTGCAACCTGCGGAAAGTTATTGCCGAACGCAGCACTGGTGTTGTCGGCAGCCAGCACGCAGCATTTATGAAAAAATATCGTGAGCGTGGATTCAAGGAACATCCTATGGCTTATCCCACACATTCTATTTCAGGTCCTATCAATGTGATGAAGACCCGCGCTTTGAAAGTGTGTGCCTATGGGGTGAAAAATACCAATAATGACAGTTTCTTTGCGGATTATGATTTCAGCAACATTGCCGCATTTTACCAGCTTGCCAACGGCAGCAGCCTGCGCATTGCCGAGTTCCGTGAAATCGGAGCTATCAGTCTTGAGCGGCAGGAGTCCGAAATATTCCGTATTGTCGGCAAAAGCGGCAGTTTTGCCCGCAACACCTGGGAATGCAATCACAGAAGTGTGGAAGGTACGGCAGAACTGATCAAGCATTGTCCTCCCGGAGAAGAATGTAAAGATTTTCAGAAGACCGTTTATTGCCAGCTGACTCCTGAAGAGATGCGTGATCCGCTTCCCGAAGAAGTCAAAACTGAATTTAAGAAGGTTTTGAATCCCAATGCCTCACCTGATGATGATTTCCAGCCCACCGGCCACGGCGGCAGTCATCCTTACCTTGTCCACGAATTTGTGAGTATGGTCAGTGAAAACCGCAAGCCTGAGATTCCGGTTGAGGAAGCAATGCACTATATGGCAATGGGCGTTGCTGCTCACCAATCTGCATTGCGTGACGGAGAACTGGTCGCAGTGGAACAGTTTGACTGATAAAAAAGCAGCATAAAGAAGCCGTCCCGGATCGGGGCGGCTTTTTTACGGTCAAAGAAAAGATTTATCGGATATCCAATACCATTTCAAAAGAAAAAATTTACTTTCAAATTAAAAAAAACTTGATTTTTTTTGAAGGTGTGTTATTTTTAAGAAATGTCCTTTGTTCCGTAAAAGGTGAGCAGCGAAAAAATGGTCCCTGTCAAACATCAACATCTTCCTATGCCGCAGATCATCAATGTGTCGCGGCTGTTTGTGTCTCCCAAATATAAGCTGGATTTCCATGAAGATGCTTCTGAAGAACTGCTCCACGTCATCAGCGGACAGGTTCGTGTACTCCTGGAAAGCGGAGAAGAATATGTTGCCAATCCTTGCGAAACTCTGCTGATCCCCCGGGGGATGCGGCACAGAGATATTTTTGAACTGAAAACAGGACTTGAAGTCTTTTTGATCCACTTCAAGTGGAAGGCTTCCGCCAGACTCTTTGACTATGCTCTGCCGGACTGTTTGAAAACACTCGGCTCCAAGGATAAAAATGAACTGCTGCTCCTGTTGGATATGTTCAGGCTTGATACCTATTCAACCCCTGAAAATCTGACCGCCGCAGAAGGTCGGCTTGCACATCTGCTGGGGATCGTCTGGCGTCACGTCTTTGGTAACGGCAGTGAAAACGCAGGCACAGACACCTATTCCCGCCTTGCCGCCTATGCCCGTACCTATATGATGGCTCATCTGGCAGAAAATATCACTCTCGATCAAGTTGCTGCTTACTGTAAAGTGAGCCGTGCCACGCTGCTCCGGGCCTTCCGGCACGCAAGTGGTATGAGTTTCAATGCCTGTTTGCGGGCCATACGGATGAATGAAGCTTATTCGCTCCTCAAAGAACGGGGATTGAACGTAACAGAGTGTGCCAGGCTGTGCGGTTTTGCCGATGCGGCTTACTTTTCAAGAGTTTTCAAAAAACATTTCAGTGTTTCCCCCAAAAATATTGATTGATCTTATTTTACTTAAATTGATTCTTTAATCCAAGTTTATCTTGTTGCTTTTTATTCTTTTTTCCGGTATATTAACAGTAATGACAATAATTTACAACAGGAAAAAAAGATGAGCAACTGGGCCGAATACACATTTCACTGGGATGATGCCCCGCTGGATATTTCACCGCTTTTTGCCGATGAGATTCCCGCCGGGAAACACGGATTTCTTAAAACAGAAAAAGACACCTTTACCTTTGAAGACGGAACAAAAGGGAAATTCTGGGGCGTTCTGATCAACTCCGCTGCCTGTTTCCCCGAACACAGTGCCGCCGACAAAGTGGCCCGACGCCTGGCAAAGTTCGGCGTCAATATGGTGCGGCTCCATCAGTTCGATGCTGAGTGGGCTGCGCCGAATATCTTTCAGTTTTCAAAAGGAACGCTTCTTGACTCTACCCGCCGCCTTGATCCCGAAAGCCTTGACCGCTTTGATTATCTGATCCACGCTCTTGAAAAAGAAGGCATCTACATTTTTATGGATCTGCTGGTCTACCGCACTTTCAAAGAAAAGGACGGTCTCGAAAATGTTGCAGATCTCGCACCGAACGGCGCAAAGCCCTATTCCTGTTTCGTTCCGGAACTTATCAAGCTCCAGCAGGAATATGCGGAACAGCTTCTCTGTCACGTCAACCCTTACACCGGCAAAGCACTTGTTGATGATCCGGGTATGGCCCTTGTGGCTGTCACCAACGAAAACGATATGTTCAATCAGCCCTTCCCGGTGACGGCTGAACCCTATCGCACCCGGCTGCTGGAAAAATTCCGTGCCTGGGCCAAAGAAAATCTCCCGGGCGTGGAACTCCCTGACGATTATTCCTTTGATTTCCGCAACCGGACACCTGATGAAAACATATTGAAATTTTATCACTATGTCCAAAAGGCCTACTATGATGAAATGAGTTCCCATCTCCGCTCCATCGGCGTGAAAGTTCCCATTGCGGGCAACACCTGGAGCCGGGGACTGACACTGCCGTCTGCTTTACGGGATATGGACTTCACCTGTTCCAACGTTTACTGGGATCTCTGGGGCGACTGCGGCCACAACAAAGACCTTGCCGCTGAAAGAAAAGAGGTTTTCGGAATGGTTCCCTCCAAGATACGTTTGGAAGGCAAACCCCTCGTCATCTCTGAATGGGATATGGTGTGGCCCAATGAATGGCGTGCCGAATCGCCGCTTTTCGTTGCCTCTATGGGCGCATTTCAAGGTTGGGGCGGTATGAATTTGCACACCTACCGTTACCGTTCCTCCCCGGCGGACTGTATGGGAGGAACCATTCTCGGCGGCATCTCTTACAGAAGGAACTTTGAAACCTTTATGGACCCGGCCAAGTTCGGTCTTTTTTATGCGGCTTCACTTATGTACCGCCGCGGCGATGTCGCTCCGGCCCGGCAAACTCAGGTCATCGGACTTCAGGAAAAGGATGTTTTCAATCCGCTGCACGGTATGGCCAACCACAATCTGCCCAATATCGAATCTATGCTGAATTGCGAAAAACACCGCACAGAGATCCGCCTTCCGGGCCGCCCCCTGCCTCCGGATGCCATCGGCCCCGATGATCCCGGTCCCGCTGCCGCAGATGAAAAAGATGTTCTTTCAGATACCGGCGAACTCTACCGCAACTGGGAAAAAGGTTCAGGCTGGATCGATACGGCAAGGACAAAATCTGTCTACGGGAAATTCGCTCCCGGGGAAAAGGTCGCACTCAAAGGTGCTGAATTCACATTCAACGGCGGTTTTGCCACAATAACGTTGACCTCCCTCACAGGCGAGGATCTGAAAGAGGCCCGCCTGATCCTTATTACGGCCGTGGGCAGAGCAGACAACAGCGGCACCGTTTACAATCCCTCCCATACCGAACGCATTTCCATCGGTCACGGTCCGGTGATCTATGAGGTCATCGAAAGCAGGATCCGTATGGAAAGCTCTGCGGGAAAAATGACTCTCTGGAGCATCGACCCCGACGGGGCTTATACCGGAGAAGTGCCTTCAACTTTCAAAGACGGCATACGGGAATTTGAACTCGGCAAAAGCTATCCCTCCATCTATTATCTTTTGAGTATCTGAAAGGAACTGCTGTGATGAACGACTCAATCAAAATCGGCTGGGCCAGAACAGATATCACCCCAACTGGTCCCTGTATGCTGGCGGGCCAGATGCGCAATCGTCTGGCGACAGAAGTCCTCGACCCCCTTTCGGCGACTGTTCTTGCCATTGAAAGCGGTCAGGAAAAGGTCATCATCATTTCAGCTGACCTCGCGGGACTCCGGATGCCTCTGATGGATGAACTGCGCCAAAATATTGCCGCAGCCACCGGTGTCCCGGAAAAAAATATTACCGCTTCCGTCACTCACACTCATACCGCTCCTCAGTACGGTTCTGTGATCCCTATGAGTGAATGTCATCAGGTGCGGCAGATCCCCTGTGTGGGAAACCGGGGGGTCGATCCGGTAGAGCTCCGTAAAAAATATCCTGATTTTGTTGACAGTGAAGAATATTTTTCGTTCCTTGTCCAAAAGATCTCCGCCGCTGCAGAAGAAGCGTGGAACCAACGTGCCGTCAGCAAAACGGCTTTCGGATGCGGCACTGCCGTGGTCGGTGAAAACCGCCGCCTGACGATGAAAGAAAAAGGGGGCGTGATGTATGCGTTGGAAGATGATCCTGATATGCTCAATGCTGAAGGACACGTCGATCATACCGTCAATCTCTTTGCCACATATACGATGGAAGGAAAACTGACCGGTATGATCGTCAATATCGCCTGTCCGTCACAGGTCAGCGAAGCTATGAGTGTGATTTCAGCCGATTATTGGCACGAAGTCCGTGAAGAAGTCGCATCAAGGTGGGGCAGAAAAATATTTCTTTTGCCCCAATGTTCCGCCGCAGGAGACATCAGTCCCCATAAACTGTTGGGACGCAGGGCAGATGAACGGATGATGCTGCTGCGCAAACAGCAGAAGTTCCCCAATACCGACTGGAGCTGGCGGGGGCGGGTCTACAATCTGGAATACGGTCTTGCCCGCCGCCGGGAGATCGCCCGCCGGATCGCTGTTGCTCTTGACGATGTGCTGCCGGTCATTGCACCCACTGCCGAAAGTGCTCCTGTGGTAAAAAAAGCTTTCCGTATGGTGGAACTGCCCCCGCGGCTCATTACAAAAGAGGAAGCGGACACAGCCCAAGCCAAAGCTGAAGAACTCCTTGCCGGTATCGGAGACGCTTACAGCGGTCTTATCCCCTGGCATCTGGGGGTGGTTGAACGTTTCAGAAATCCGCCTGTCTCCATTCCTGTTGAACTCCACACCCTGAGGATCGGCGATATGGTCTTTGCTGCCAATCCATTTGAATTGTACCTTGATTATGGCGACAGGATCAAAGGCCGCAGTAAGGCCGTACAGACATTTCTGGTACAATTGAGTGCCGGATGCGGCACTTATCTGCCTTCCGGCCGCTCCGGCGGAACCGGCTATGGAAGCGTCCCCGCCAGCAGTATCGTCACCGTTGAAGGGGGCAATAAACTGGTCGAAGAAAGCATCGAAGCCATCAATGAACTTTTTGATTAATATTTTTTGAAAGGAGTGTTCCCGAAATGAAAGAGATCCGGAAGAGTGTTTCCTTTGCCGCAAAGAGTGTGAAAAACAGACATTTCACCTTGATCGAACTGCTTGTCGTCATTGCCATCATTGCCATTCTGGCGGCTATGTTACTGCCTGCTTTGCAACAGGCCCGTGAACGGTCAAGATACACGGATTGTCTCAATAAATTCAAGCAGATCGGCTTTGCCGTCCAGAGTTACATCGGCGACAATAAAAATTATCTGCCTATGTGTGTGGAACCGGTCGGTTCAAAAGCTTCTCCTATGGACTATCTGCTGACGCTGGCCCCTTACGTCGGTTTGAGTCTGACAGCTGTGAAACCGAAAATATACAACTGCCCCACCGATAACCACCGTTCCAGAGCTTATACACAGGGCAGATCGCTGGAAAACCAGACAACTTCCTCCTTTGTCTGGAACCAGCAGGCAGGCTACTGGTCCCATACATACGCTGTATGGCGGATCCCCTGTCACGAGCGGGAAGTGAGGAAACCATCCCAATTCATTGTGCTGGGCCACCGTCGTGAAGGGATCATCCAGGATGACAGCAACATCATCTTTACCTGGTTCAACGCCGCCTGGGCACCCCGTGTTTTGGGTTCACTGGCCCACAAAGGCAACGGCCCCTGGCTTTTTGCAGACGGTCACGCCGCCGGGATGGCTATTCCCTACGCTTCCATCGCTGTTGTCGATGTTCAGTACAAGAAATATTTTGCCAGAGACGGCGTCACGAAAGTCGGGCCGTGATTTTGCCGCATAAGTTCTGGAAATCATAAGGGATTTTTTATGAAGTATACACTTTTTTTCTTTCTTTGTCTGCTGTCTTCGGGCGCTTTTGCAGAGAATTTCACCCAACTGTGTCAGGCGGCGGGGAAGGCGTTGAAAGCCAATGATCCGGCTTTGGCTCTTGTCCACTACTCCCGTGCTCACGAACTGGCTGAAAATCAAAGTCAGAAGTTCCGGATCCTTCCCATTCAGATCACACTTTATCAGCGGCTGAAAAAAACAGCTGAACTGGAAAAATTTCTGGAAAAGGAACGGCAGGATGACAGATACAACGATACCCAGCTGCGCTATCTGCTCAACTGGAATGCCCGGATCCATATCTGGCCCCGCCGGGATATGCGTTATGCCCTGGAGCTGCTCAATATGGCAAGAATGCTGCCCGTGGTCAAAACGAACAATATCTATTTTGAAACCTTTTTTCTGCTGGGTGAGATCTATTACAGGAACAAACAGTATGACTATGTGATCTATTATCTGTCTCCTTTGCCGGAAATAAAAAATTTCCATCCTTCCAACAGTTACAAGATCTCTATGATGGTCGGCAGGGCATACCGGGCCAAAGGCGACAGAAAAAAGGCTTTGCAGTGGTTTGAAAAAGCCCTTGCCAGCGGCAAAAAAGTGCCCTACAAATACAATTATTCAGAAGCTGAAAGATATATAAAGGAACTTTCCAAATGAAAAAACTGCTTTTTCTGTTGGCGGCCTGGGGGACATTGCTGTCAGGAGCCTCCTTGAAGGTCGCCGAAAACGGCAAGGCATTGGCGGGAATCCTTGTGCCTGCCAAGGCCAAACCTGTAACGGTTGTCGCCGCACAGGAGTTGGCGGCCTATTTGCAAAAAATGACAGGTGCAAAATTTACCGTGGGAACAAAAAGTACCCACAAGGTCAATTTCAGAGTAGGTTTCGGAGATGCGTCACAGTTTGAAATCAATGAATATGCCATCAAAACGACCGCCGATACCATTGAAATCTACGGCAAAGACAGTGCAGCACCCTTCAACTGGTTTGATTTTTACCACGATAATCCCTGGCAGGGTTCCCTGCGTGGCGTCTATGAATTTCTCGATCTGCAAGGTGTCATCTGGCCCAACCCCGGTATGGAATATGTCCCCCGGAAAAAGGTTATGACTGTGGAGAAACTGAATATCAGACGGAAGATCGGTTTTATTTCTCTGAAAGGCCCTTACACCTGGGATTTTCTGGTCAGATACAAAGATGGTAAAGAATACGCTCAAACGGTTGATGACAATTATAAATGGTTGATCCGGACCGGCTACCACAATGTTCGTTTTCACCTCTACGGTTCTCATACAGAACATTACCTGGGGTTGAGCAAAGACCCTCAATGGCTTTCTGATCCCACCCGCCTTATGCTGAGCAAAGACGGCAAAAGAATGAAACGTTATTCCTGCTGGACACATCCTGATATGGTAAAAATTTGGATCAAAGCCGTTGACGGATATTTTTCCGGCAAGACGGCCGAAGAATCGGGTTTCAAGTACACCGGGCGTCCTCCGGCGAAAAAATATTCAAAATGGCCCTTTCCCTTTGTCTGTCCCGATGAATTTATGATCGACCCTATGGATAACGATGGTGTGACCGACGGCAGATGCCGTTGTGAACGGTGTAACAAATTCCGCAAAGCCAATCCCTGTGCCGATGATACGGAAATGGTGTGGAATGTGATCATCCAGGTGGCTGAATATGCACAGAAAAAGTTCCCGGGGAAATATATCACTACTCTTGTCTATCCTCCCAAGATGCAGCTCCCCAAAAAGAAACTTCCTCCCAATATCAAAGTGCGTATCTGTCAGAACGGCCCCAAAGTGCAGCTGGACGGAGAAAAGTTTTTCAAGGCCGAAATCGCCAACGTTGCCGCCTGGCACAAATTGACCGGCAACAAATCTCCTTTGTGGGTCTATCATTGCATCTCTCACGGCAACTCTATGCCTTTTCTGGTGGAAACCTATCCCCGGCTGATTGCCAGATATGCCAAAGCCCTCCAGGGGATCAGCAGCGGTATGTATATGGAAACCCACGTATGGAACAAAAGTTTCACCGCCTGCAATCTGGATCTTTATATTATGCGCCGCATAATGAACGATCCGTCCCGGGATGTGGAAAAAGAGCTGAAAAAATATTTCTTTGCCACTTATGGGCCTGCTGCTGCGGAAGGAGCAAAGTTTTTTAACGAACTGGAACGGCTTTTTGTGGATTTCTGGCGTAAGACGATACCTGCGGGTAAAAAAAGCGGCCTGGTCACCCCGTGGGCATACAATCAATTTGATGTGCAGCGTTCTCTCTGGACTTTGACTTATACGGCAGAAAATCTGAATAAACTTGACAAGCTCCTGAAAGAGATGGAAAAGAAGAGTGCCGGGACAGTTTATGCTAAACAGACGGCATTGCTTCGGAAATATCTTCTTGATGAGATTATGGCAGAACGGCGCAGACTGTTCGCAGCAGAAGATCAGCGGCAGCAGAATTCCCTCAAAGTTTTCTCTGTAAAGGGTATTCCCGGAGCATCTGACTGGAAAACTGCACCGGTGCAGCGTCTGCAGTCGGCTGAACGTTTCAAAAAGGTCAAAGTCGTTCCCGGTATGTTCCGTGTTCTGACTGACGGGAAAAAACTCTATTTCCGTGCTGAACTTCAGGAACCATTGCTGTCAAAGAGCAAAAGTATTCAGCGGCGTAACGGTGCCGCAGATATTTGGAAAGACAACACCTTTGAGTTGTTCTTCTATTCATCAGGCGACAAAACCTTACGTCAGATCGTGGTCAATGATCTCGGGTACTGGAGTTCAGGGATATTGCACCGGGCCCAATGGACGTGGCAACAGCTTCCGGGTGTAAAGGTCTCCTGTCGGAAAGGTACCGGCGTTTGGACTGCAGAGATAACCGTTCCTCTTGATTCCATTCACCCCCGTGGGGGAATACTGCGTTTCAATGCTGTGCGAGAAAGGAATATCAAAGGGCTTGCTGCTGAATATTCCACCTGGTCATCTCTTTCACTGTTGGGAGAATGGCACAATTATCATACTTTCCCGGACTTGCTTTTGAAGTGATCCACCGGATCATTTGTCGCCAACATCGCCTTGCAGACGCAGGGGATACCTCCGTCTCAGGCGATGTTTTTGATTTCAGGAAAGATTTACCGGATATCCAATACCATTTCATTTGCAACATCGGAAAAACCGAATTTCTGATAGAGAGGTTTTCCCATATCTGAAGCATTGAGAAAAACCTTGCAGCATCCGGCGGCTTTTGCACATTCAACGAGAGCGGCAAGAATTTTTCCAGCCACCCCTTTTCCTCTGAATTCAGGAAGGGTATACATATTGAGCAGACAGGCACTTTTTCCATTAGGAACACCGTAGCTCGGAGGATGATTATGCAGACAGATCCCGCCAGTTCCTGCAACGATACCTTCTTCCAATGCAATAAAACCGATGTATGACCCGTCGGCAATTGCGTTACGGAAAAAGTCATAATTGCCCTTTTCAAAAGCGATCATATCTTCCGGAGCAGGGACCGTTTCTCTTTCACGCCGCATAGCAAGGCGGAGTTCAGTCAAAAGTCCGGCATCATCAGCAGTGACCTGGCGTAATTCCATAAAATTTCCATTTCAGTTGAGTGTTTGGGGATGAGAATTTGTCAAATATACTTTCAGGAGTTGTTTTTTTCAAGAGGAATTTTTCTCTCAGAAGCACTTTTTATTGGTGATTTTTCTGTTTCTTGCACCTTTTTACGGTAGGCCAGCGGCGAAAGTCCGGTTCGGGCGGTGAAAAAGTGAGAAAAACTTGCCCCTGAAAGAAAACCGCAGCACCGGGCAATTTCTTCTGTCCGCATCCGGGTTTTCAGCAGATGGTAACGGCCCAATTCAAGGCGTTGACCGGCAATGTATTCGTGAAGTGTCATCCCTGTTTCACGGCGGAATCTGCGGACAAGATTGCTTACACTCATATTGACTTTGGCTGCAATAGAACTGTTTTGCAAGGACAAATGCAGATTATCATTAATGTAGGCTATGGCAGCCGCAATGGAACTGCTTATGGGAGAATCCGCAACGGCGTGTGTTTCAGGAGACAGATGGGTCAGAAAGTGCCACAAAGCCAGAGAAAGTTCAGCAGGATTGCCATCGGGAAAAAGATCAAAAATTTTTTTCAAATCATCTGTCGTTGCGCCAGAAAGACGGTTCAAACAGCTTGGAGGCAGATAACTTTGTGCTTCCGGCAGTTCAAATGTGATGAAAAAACGCTGATATCCACTTGATTTCAGATCCATAAAACGGCGGGAATAAGGGGGAATCAGCAATACATCTCCTTCCTTGATATCAAATTTCTGCTGGTCAACGTAATAACGCATTGAAGCCAAAGGAAAAACAAGGGTG
Organism: Lentisphaerota bacterium; assembly: GCA_015061745.1. Taxonomy (GTDB): domain Bacteria; phylum Verrucomicrobiota; class Lentisphaeria; order Victivallales; family Victivallaceae; genus UBA1784. The sequence goes on from SUWB01000015.1 coordinate 50,291, forward strand.
TAGCGGCAATGAGCAACAGGAGCCGCAGCGGCAAAATCGTGATAAAAAAGCAGAATATTGTCCGGAAGGGCGAAATGCCGCGGAAGTTTTACTCCTTCATAAAGATTTTCCGGTTCCTGAAGTTCCCGGATACGGCTTTTTATAAGATCATTGGGAGTTGTAAACATTTTTTCAGCTCCATATTTTTTTTTAATATACTTGCTTTATTCTTGAAAATCAAGGTTGGTTTTGAGTGTATCTGTCATAAAAATTGGTTGTTTTTATGTGAAAATCAATAAAAATGATCAATTTGAACAAAAAAATGCTTTTCCGGGACATTGAAAAATTTTCTTTTGACAATATATTAATCCCTGGAACAAATCAAACAATTACCATAAAATCCGGAAAGATGAGAATTATGAAAAATCCTTTTTACTCCGTTGACAGTTCAGATACCGCAGAAATCAAACGTTACGCTCTTGAAACGCTCCGTGCCGACCTTGTGGGAATTGCCGATATCAAACGTTTTGCCGGAGCTCCTTTGAGGATGAGCCCTCAAGGTATTATGCCTGCGGCCCGTTCTGTAATCGTTATGGCTGTTCATCATCCTGATGCCGCAATGGAAAGGGGAGGGCTGGAACATCCTCAGGTCATCGGACCTTATGCCATTCAGTATTCGATGAACTGGCGGCTTGATGATATGAGTTACCGTATGAGCCGTTTTCTGGAGGATATGGGCTTTGAAGCAGTTCCTATTGCTTCGTCAAACATCTGGCGTTACCGGGGATATAAAGATTTGACCGCTCAATTTGCACCTGATGTTTCCCATATGCATTGTGCAGTGGCGGCAGGTCTTGCAGAATTCGGTTTCAACGGCCTTGCCATTACGCCGGAATTCGGGGCACATCAGCGTTATGTGACGGTTATTACCGATGCCGTATTGACACCGACTCCGCTTCTGGAACCCGGCAGTGTCTGCGACAACTGTATGATCTGCCGCAGGGAATGCCGTTCCGGAGCTTTGAGCAAAGAGATCAATGGCTGGAATGAAGTAAAAATAGAAGACAAAACCTACCGCTATGCCAATAAGAATCTGTGGCGTTGTGCCTGGGGGGAACATTTTGATCTTGACCTTGACCTGCCTATTCCTGAGCACGTTGACGAAAAAGTCATTATGGAAGCTACTGTAAAATACGGCCGCCGTGCCGGAGAAATGGGTTCCTGCCAGCGTTATTGTCTGCCCCGGCACTTGCGTTATTTCGACAAAGAATATACCAATGCCCCCCGCCGCAGACGGCATTTTATTCCTCATCCGGAGTTAAAAGAAGCTCCGTTCCATCGGGGAATTTTTGAAAAAATCCGGGCTGTTGCAGCAGAATGGGGGGCAGATAATGTACTTGTTGCCTCCAGAGACAGTGTCAGAGAAAAACTTTCGATTGATATTGACACATTGCTTCCCGGAGCTGTATCCATAGTCTCAATGATCGCCTGCCGGAATCCTTTTGAAGCGGATCTTACCAATCCGAGAGCTCACGAAAACCGTTTTGACAATGCTGTCAGCCCTATTCTTATCCAGGCTGGCTACGATGCGGTGCGTATGTTGGAAAACATCGGTCATACAGCCGGACAATTTTTTGAATTTCCTGAAGAAAAATTGCAGCAGCTTCTGGCAGTGCCGGGGAAGAAACTGCATACGATCACATTTCTGACCGATGCTCCATTGCCGGAAACAGGCTGGGAAATCGTTTCCAATAAGCCTTGTACACAGGATGTCCGGTCATTGACCCGGCGTCTCCGCCGGGAAATGAAAATGCGTGAATGTGATCTTGTGGGGATCGCTCCTGCGGAACGTATTGATGCATTGGTCCCTCAGCTGCAAAAGATCTATGATGATGAAATCGAACTTGTGGCCAGCAACAAAGCAGACACTATTTATAAGCCTTATGATCCTGAAATCGTGGAAATGCCCCGCAAGGTCACAGGTACGGGCGATTATCTTTCCGGAGCCAGAAGTGTTATTATGCTTGGGCTGCGTATGCCCCGTAAAACGGTGGATATTACCGCCCGTACGCCTGCTGAAGCGGCGGGTCCCTATGTGTTTGCACAGTATGAAACGATTATGCGTTTGCGTGTGCTTGCCTGGAATTTGATCGGCAATCTGGAAGCTGCGGGATTTCACGCCGCAATGGCAGTGGATCTTCACGGGACGGGTTCAGTCTGCTGGAATCCCCGGGGAAACTATCCGGATGCTTTCAGCAATGTTTTTGCGGCTGCGGCTTCCGGATTGGGGACGATCAGTGAATGCGGGAGTATTGTTACGCCTGAATTCGGATCCAATGTCCGTTTTGTAGCCGTGATCACCGATGCGCCGCTGGAATACGATGAAGTGGCAAGGAATGTTCAAACGCAGTGCGGCAGCTGTTCAAAAGGATGCCTGAAAAGCTGCAGTACTTCAGCCTTCACCACCCGTCACGAAGTGGAACTTGAAGGAGTAAAGTGGGGTTTTCATAAAATTGACATCAACCGCTGCAACTGGGCCAAGCGTTACAGTTTGGTTGCCAAAGAAGGCAATCAGTACACGGGGTGGGATCTTGATGAAGCATTCCCTGAGGCTGCTGAATTGGGTATTCTCAAAGAAAAATTGGCAGAGAGTCTGCGAAAAGTTCCCCAGATTGAGAAGATCCGTCCCTGTAATTTTGAGCAATGCTTGCTTGGGTGTCCTCACAGCAGAGAGCAGAAGTAAGAGAAATTTTCATTTTAAGACTTGCAATATTCACAGTTTGATGATATATTAAGCAAGTCAACTTCTAAGAGGGCGATTAGCTCAGTTGGTTAGAGCGTCACGTTTACACCGTGAATGTCGGGGGTTCGAGTCCCTCATCGCCCACCATTTTTGCCTGCGGCAAAAATGGTGAATGAAGCCTGAAAAGGCTTCGCTTCATGCACCGAAGGTGCGCTTTATGGCACGCAGTGCCGCTTCATACGCCGTCAGGCGTGCTTCATAAAAACGCCTTTTCAGATGAAGCAGCTTCATTTCATTTCGCTATGAAGCATTGTTCCGTTACACGTATCAATATGAAGCACTCCGCTTACGCTCCGTATGACCTGTCATCCATAGCACTTCGTGCGACGGATGATGAAAAAATGAAAAATGAGAGTTGTGTTTGCAAATATTCCTTACCAATGCTATATTATTCAGCGGAAAGGAAAAATCTCATAGAAAAATCGTCAAACAAACTCGTTGATCTTTCAATTGCCTTTGCCGTTGAAATATTGAATCTTGTAAAATATCTGAAAGAACAGCGAGAAACGATCATCTGCAATCAAATCGGCAGAGCCGGAACCAGTATCGGTGCGAATATCCACGAAGCACAGTATGCTCACGGGAAAGCGGATTTTGTTTCAAAATTACAAATTGCGCTGAAAGAAGCCAACGAAACAAGTTATTGGCTCTTGCTGCTGTCAAAAACAAATATAATCTCATCGGCAGAATATGACAGATTGGAAACTCTTTGCTGTGAAATCAGAATTACTCTGATTGCTTCAATCAATACAACCAAACAGAATCTTAAATAAACCCATTGCGGCAGAGCTTTCGCCAAACGGCATTTTTGAAAAAATCTCTTTTTTTTCTTTTTTCTCTTGTATTTTGCTTTTTAACGGTATAAACTATGAGAAGTTTGAAATGCAACGGTGCATTTCAGCAAACTTAATTTGAGGTAAAGCAACAATAAAGATCGCTGAATAAAAAAATTGGCAAACTGATTGTAAACGTCCATCTCTGAACTGGTACTTCAAAAAAATAGGCGTGATGCAAAAAACATTTACTATCGGTGTGTCCGTGTATATTCTGCACGGCACATTTCGATATGTGTTTTTTGCGACGCTGTACCAGGCGTAGAGATGGGCACTTCTTCGGAATGTGCCTCTTTTTTTGTTCGCAACAACAAATGGAGGAAAAAAATGTCAGAAAAGAAAAACACTGTGTCGTTAGTATTGGGGATTGTCAGCCTTATTGCATGGTTATTGCCCTTGGTAGGGTTTCCGGTCAGTATCGTCGGATTAATACTGGGAATAAAAGACAAATATACCACGGGAATCATCTTAAACGTTATTGGACTTGCAATAACTGTTGCAAACAGTGCAATCGGCGCGTTTATGGGTGCTAATGGTATGCTGTAAGAAAAATTGCAGTTCCACGCAGGGGCTGTTGCTCACTTTTTTTAGGTTGCAGCAGCCTCATTTTTTATTCTCTTGCAATCAAAAATGTCTTTGGTTCGATATTTTATCGGGGCTATTTTTCTTCCTGTGGAAAATACAGACATTTACTTTGAGGTTAAATCAATTCTCTGTTTTGATTTTTATGCTTTCGGAGATGTTTTCCGAAGAAGTGAAACGGTTCAGCAAGATCGCATTGTGGGCAACCGTTTTGAGTTTGAGAGAACTATTCCGAAGAATCAAAACACCCTCCACCATCCTTCGCTAAAGCTACGGATGGCAGGCCGCAAGGTTTGCTATCCGTAGATTTTTTTTGCGAAAGCAAAAAGAGGAGCGAAGCAACTGCGAAGGATGCCGCGGCGTAGAGGAGCGTCAGCTCCCGAAGCCGGGCAATGCGGCACAGATTTACAGCGATTTTCTTCCGCTGCTGTTCTCTCCATAGAGAACGACATAACCTCTCAAAAGCGTGTGTTTGAATAGAACTCTCCGGAAAATCTCTATGTTTTAAAGGTCGACGACCTTTATGCACTATAAAGATTAGATAGTTACAGAAACACACGGTGCAACAGAGCTGAAAAACAGAGAATTTCCCAGCCGACTTTTGCAAAGACCTTTACGAAAAACTGTGAAAAATTCTTAAAAAATCCCGATTGCAGCTTCATTTACAAAATATCTTGACATTTTCTTTTATATATGGAAACGCAGAATATGTTTGCTGCGGAATAAAAATTCAAGAAAGGCAAATTGTTATGGAGCTTGATCAAATCATACAAATGCTCAATGGAAAAACAGAAATAAAACTTGTAAAATTCGTTTCTGACAAAGGTCCCAGCAGCTGCGAAGATTGCCTAAAACATCACGGCGAAATTTTTCAGCTTGATGATCCCGAAAAACCGGAACTGCCTATTCATCCAAACTGCCGGTGTAAATATGAATTGATGACTCAGGAAGAAGTTACCGCCTATCAGAATGATTTACAAAAAATCAAAACACAGCTCATTAATTACGGTAACCAGATCGCTGCCCAAGCAACTCAACTGTTGGCAGAATACGACGAAGAGATAAAAACACATACCGTAACGCATACTGCCAATGCCGTCGTGACAGCACTCCCTGTCATTTCTCAATCAATGAAGGTGATTGAAAATGGTAATGCATTTGAAGAAAGACTAACCTCTACTGTCACAAGTGCAAAACTTAACACAATGGTTACAACCCTCCAGATTGGCCTTTGGATAATGAAAAAAATTGATCAGGCAGATAAATTTTTGCAAAGAAAAATGGAAAGTATAGGAATCAGTACCGCTTTTAACGAACTCAAACCTTGGCTTTCTCCGGTGCAAAAAATTGAGGACTCATTAAAAAAATGGCATTATGACAGACTGAATAATCCAATGCAGCAATCGTGGGCATTGCCGCAATCACCGGAAGAAGCAATACGGCGAGGATTTGTGCGAGCACCAGACAGTCAGAATTTGTATCACCGGAATAAAGGACAAAAAGACAATGTAAAATATCATTCCAAGGAAACCGGGCAGGAAGTTATTTTTAACGGTCAAGGAAAAATTGTAACTGACGTTGAAAATATCGGGACTTATAATTATTTTCCTGTAAGCAGTAAGATTAATAACATAGAAGATATTATAAATACTATAATTTTGCATCCTGCAGTAGATGTTCTTCCTTATTACAAATGGGGCAATGATGAGAAAGACACAACTTCTTTGGGGAATCGCCTTTTGGGACCTGAAAATGGTCCATTTTTTGATCTTTGCTTAATGATACTGAAAATTATTGATGAATTTGAAAAAAATAATTTTAAATTGGAGAAATAATATCTTGTAAAATATTGCCTGATGGTGTATCTTAATACAAGACCTTCAGCGTGGAAATATTATGTTCAGTTTAGAAAATTCATTTATCAGAATATTATTTGCAGTCATTATACAAATTGTTTGCCTGGTGACCGCAATCTTTGGTATTGTTTGTGCCGGTGAATATGGCAAATGGGCGGGGAGCATAAGATTTTTATCCAAATTAGCCATTTCTTTTGTATGGTTGGTACTTGGAACAGTAATTTTGCCTCGCTTCAGTTTCTGCCATTCACTTTCAGGATTGGCTGTATATACCATATGGGGAACTCTTGGAATTGTTCCGTTTGTTTTTTCGTTGCTCAAAGTGCAGCAAAAAGAAAATCCATCGAACAGGTACGATGGGATTTGGGGGACTATCACGGTACTGCTTTTTTGCGGAGCGTTGGCAGTTTTGCTTTATTATCAATGCGTAACAAACGGTCGCCTGATTGCAGACAAGTTATTTCTGGAAGAAAGTTTGAATGCGATCTGCTTTTTTCTTACATTGCCGGTGATCCTTTTTTTTACTCCGATATTTGCACTTTCAGCACTTATATTGGGGGCACTGCGGGAAAAGTTGTCAGGAGTTCTCAAAAACTTGCTGCTGCTGGCAATTGGCCCGGTTGGTTTTATAATATTTACCGGAACCGCACTTCGGCAGTTGGGAAAAATTCATTCTGGACAAGGCGACAGCATATTTTCAATATTTGCGGCAGCAGTCTGTTGGGTGATATTTATGTTTGTACCATATGGTTTTATGTTATGGCACGGTAAAAAAGAGCAAGATAAGATGAAAATCCACAATGGGACAGCAGGGATATGGGCAGTCAACTTTTTTATGTTTGGGCTTTTTCTTTTGGGATACATTTGCAGAGGTCGTTAGCCTTTTTACAGAATGGTAATTTAGAGCGGAGGAGATTGTATAATAACTAACCTCCGACCAAGGATTTCTGCTTAACAGAGAATTGTGGAGAATATTTCTTTGAAATCAAACTCACCATCAAACTTGAAATAGTTTTGCTATTTTGAGCGTAAGAGAATTGTTCAAAAACAACTTGTAACCTCCACCATTTACAAATTCTCAAGAGTTCAGTCAAGTATGATTGAACTCTTTGTTTTTATAGTGATTTGCAGCTGTACGGCAAGGATTTACAGCAAGTTTCTTCCTTTACGATTCCCCGGACAGAGAATGGTCTCCCCTCTAAAAAGCGTGTGTTTGAATAGAAATCTCTGAAAATTCTCTGTGGTTTAAAGGTTGGCGACCTTTATGTATTGCTTTCTATGTAAGATTTTAGAGATTAGAGAGTTACAGAAACACACGGGGCAATAGAGCCAAATTCTCCGTTTTGTGCCATAAAAAACAGAGAATTTCCCAGCCGACCTTTGCAAAGACCTTTATAAAAAACTGTGGAAAAATTCTCAAAAATCATACTTTTGAGCGTAAAATTCTCAAAAACAATAGTCGGGGGTTCGAGTCAAATACACTAAAAATGACCATACTTGAACCTTGAAAAAATCTCAAATAGTTCGCTGCAAACTGAAAATACCACAATCCCCGACCTATGTTCTTGAATATAAAAAGGCGACAGGACAGTTCCTGTCACCAATTTGCGCTATTACGGGTGCGTTGCCGATATTTTACATTTGCTCTGTCAATTTC
>SUWB01000016.1 GCA_015061745.1 Lentisphaerota bacterium
GTAAGCAAAACTTGTCAAATATGTGTTTATGCTTTGCGAAAAATTGCCTCTTTCCTTGATATTTGCTGTTGCAATTCTGCCAAATGCGGGATTGTCGGTTTTGCAAATGCAAAAACGGCAATCCACCAAAAGTTTTTGGCAAGGATGGATGGGGTCCGGGGAAGGAAGGGAGAACCTTTTTTCAAAAAGGGTTCCCTTCCTTCCCCGGCTCCTTTCACCTTGATAGAACTTCTTGTGGTTATTGCCATTATCGCCATTCTGGCGGCTATGCTGCTGCCTGCTTTGCAGCAGGCCCGGGAACGGGCTAAGAACACCACCTGTCTCAATAACTACAAAGAGATGGGCCTCGCAACAATTCAGTATGTGGCAGACAATAAAGACTGGTATTTCACCAACTGGAACAGCGGTCTCGGCCCGGGAGCCAGCTTTAACAATTGCAACGGCGGATGGGCTATCGGAGCTCCGGTCATAGCTTCATCGTCCGGTCCCAAGAAGGGGTTGCTGGCTGTTTATATAGGCCATAATTCCGATGCTTATCTCGGAGCGTGGTTCCAATCAGGAACAAAAATCATCAAAAGCCGTATTGCCTGTCCCAGTTTCACCCCGCCTGCTATGGCTTCCGGGACAACTTATTACAGTTTGATGATCTCACAATTTCTGACCGCCAACGCGGTTCATCTTGCCAAAGTATTCAGACCTGCGAAGTCGGCTCTTTTCGGCGAAATATCTCACACAGGTATGGGAGGATTCTATTACGGTGATGCCAATGAAACAAGCGGTGCCAAAAAGTCTGTTCTGACTCCCAGACACAGCGGAAAACTGAATATCACCTTCTTTGACGGACACGTAAAAATGATTCCCTGGGGGGCCGTTCCTCAAAGTTCCCGTTACAAATACAACTACCGCAACGGGTTCTGGCGTGCCTGGCCTGATCCGTCATTCCCGGTATCACATTTTCTTATGTACTAAGTTAAATTTTCTCATCAAGTCTTATAGAAAGGAACAAGTATGAAAAAATTATTATTGGCGGCAGCTCTGATTTTTACAGCTGCCGTGTGGAGTTACGAATTCAAGCAGCTCCCCAGAAGCATCAAGATTTCCGGAAAGCTGGAAAAGATCACGTCTATCACTGTCGTGAAAGATGCCTACAGTCAGGAAATCAGACTGGCTGCAACTGAATTGTGCTATGCACTGAAAGAACTTTGCAACTTTGATGTCAAAGAAAGTGCGACTCCTGTCAAAAATTCTTTCAACATCATCGTCGGCAACGGCAAACTCATCAAGGCCGCCGGGATCACTGAAGAAATGATCCCCCAGGAAGGTTTTGTTATGCTCCGCAAGGGGAACAATCTTTATATCGCCGGTACCATCGGAGCCCTTTTCGGGTCGTATGACTTTCTGGAACGCTTCGGCAATGTGCGTTATTATTTCCCCGGCAAATACGGTACTCTGATCCCCAAAGGCAAAGGACTTTATCTGCCTCAGAATATCCGTATCGTTGACCGCCCCGATTACCTTTACCGTCACCTGGTGCTGGGTAAGCCCAAATGGTTTGAAAACAGAAAAACCTATGAAGGCGGCGGCGCGATGCCCCCCATTCCCCTGCAGAACCGCCGCTGGAGAGACGGCAGAGTCCTCTATCCGCTGATCCACTCTCTGAACCAGCTGGGTTACACCCGCCGTTTCAGCAAGAGCCATCCTGAATACTTTGCCCTGATGCCCAACGGCAAACGTTACAACACCCCTGAACTGGTCTGTACGGAGCACTTCTGCTTTTCCAACAGACAGTTTATCGAAGAGGTCAAAAAAGATGCTGTCACCTTCTTTGAAGGCAAAGATCCCAAGAGCCGCGACATCCGCATCAACGGCGGAAAATACGGTTATCACTGGACTCTTGCCGGCAACTTCAAAACCGGAAAAATTTTCGGCGTGATGCCCAATGACTACATCTACTGGTGTCACTGCAAAGAGTGCGCCAAAATCGCCCCCGGAGGCCATACCTATATCAAAGATCCTAAAGCTGTCAAAGCTGTGGGCAACAAGATTTGGGCCTTTGCCGCCGAGATCGCCAATATGGCCAAAGACAAAAATTACGGCGGTATCGCTATGATGGCTTACAATCCTTACAATGCCGTTCCCGATATGAAGCTGCCCGACAATCTGCTGGTGCAGCTGGCTGTGACCGGTTCCACTGCCAACCCCACGGCGATGAAAAAAGCTGACGACTACCTCAATGCCTGGTGCAAGAAACTCAACAGCAAAGTCTTTGTCTGGACCTATCCCGGCAAACATATGCGTAAAGCTATCCCCGGTATCCCCGCTATGGCTCACAACCGTGTGGGGCACTGGTTCAAGGAACGCTCCGACAGGATCAACGGTGCTCTCTTTGAATGTGAATCCGATCAGTGGATCTTTGCTCACCTCAACTGCTATATGTTCCTCCGGGTTTCCTGGGACAACTCCATTGATGTGAAGGCCGTCCTCAAGGAGTACTTTGACCGGATGTTCGGCAAAGGTTCTGCTGAAATGCAGAAAGTCTACGACGAACTGGAGCGTCTCTGGTGCGACAAAGTCGTGGGCGATACGATGGACTCCCCCATCGGTCCTCTGACCCGTATTCCTATCGACATCGAATTGTGGAACGAGATCTACTCCCCCAAAAAACTTGCTGAACTTGAAAAGCTGGTCGCCACCGCCGTGAAAAAATGCGGCAAGGACAAAGAAGCCGCAGCCCGCTGCCGCTTTATGGGCGACAAACTGGTTGGCCCCCTGAAAGATGCCGAACAGCTTTTCCGCCGCAATCAGGATTCAGTGCAGGATTGGAGCTGCCGCCTCAACGAAAAAATCCATTTGCGTCCCTATCATATCGACTGGAATGAAGTCAGCACCGTGGTGACTGCCAAAGAAAACAAAGATTCTTTCGTCTTCCGTTATGAGTGTGAAGAACCCCTTATGAACAAGGTCAAGGCCGACTATGTCCCCAACAGCAGTCTGGATCTTTTCCGTGACTCTGTGGTGGAACTTTTCCTCAATCCTTCCGGTGACCGGAAAAACTATCTGCACTTCATCACCAACAGCAAGGGGCATCTTTATTCCCAGCGCAACCAGTTTGATCTCAACTTCCCCAAACGCTTAGGTGCAGTTTCCGGTGTTAAAAGCGTTACCGGCAAAACCGCCAACGGCTGGTATGCTGAATTCACCGTCCCCAAGAAGGTGCTGGGCAATTACGACAAAAAAGGTTTCCCTGTGAACTTTGCCCGGAACCGTGCCCTGAACGGAATGGTCGTCGGAAAAGATTACAAAGAAAACTATTACCACTGGGGCCCCACCCCCGGACGGGCTTTCCACCAGGTGGAACGTTTCGGTACTCTGAAGCTTGACAAAGCCCCCGCTCCCATTGTCCGGGACGGAGATTTTACAGAAAACACGATCAAACGCAGCCACGTTCTCGGCCCCTGGATCATCTGGCGTTCACAGAAAAAGACTCCTCAGAATCAGCCTGTGGAATTGGATAAAAAGATCTTCATCACCGGCGGCAGCAGTGTCCATATGAAAAGCACCGGCGGCAAGATCGGACTCTTTCAGGAAGCACAGAATCTGAAGCCGAACAAGAAATATATGTTCTCTTTCTTTGTCCGTACCAAAGATGTCCAAACCGGTCTTTCTATGGGGGTTGCTCCCAGAGTGGTCTGGAAAGACAACGGTATGCGTCCCTTCCCCCCTGTTTCCGGAACCCGTCCGTGGCACCGGGTGGCAGTGGAATTCAAGACCCCTGCCAAACTGCCGGCCAAGCCCTGGATCTATATCTGGTTCTGGGGCAAAGGTGAAGCGTGGGTCGACCACGTTTCAATCAATGAACTGCCTTGAAAAAGAACACTTTTTTGAACTGATCTGATTCAAAAAACACAAAGCCGTTTCCCGCCATTTTTCCGGCGTTGGAAACGGCTTTTTTAACGGTACATTTTTATGTGCCGTTTTTTTTTGCCGGAAAATACAAGATTTATCGTATAAATGGGTTGACATTTGTGTTTAATGGTGTATTTTAAACAACATTGACTAAAAATAATACCAGATAAACAATACTGGAATTTTTCTTATGAATAGCGGCAATTATGTTTCAATGAATATCCCCGGCAAACGTTTTCTGCTGCTCATCGGCGGCAGTACGGAACAATTGGGAATCGTTGAACAATATCTTTCTTCTCTGCTCCGGCAAAATCTGGCCGATGCGGGACATTAACTGATCATTACCTTTTTGTGTAAATTATTGGAGAAAAATTATGAAGAGAATCTTTGCTGCCTGTGCGTTGGCACTCCTTGCCTCCGGTTGTTCCTGTTGGTGCGGGAATGAGAACAAATCCGAACCGGAAACAATAATCGCAGTCAAAACAACTGAAAAAATCACTCTGGACGGCAAACTTGATGAAGCCGCCTGGAAAAACGCCCCGGAACACCTTACCCATTTTATAGATACCTCTGGCAACTTGCCGGAACTGGAACGCAAAAGTATACTGGCAGATAAGTTTGAAGCAGCCGGAATTAAAGTTCTTTACGATGACAAATATCTCTACGTCGGTGCGGTGATGCACGATGAAGATGTAGTTTCCCTGAATAAAAAAGGTCAGAATCAGACTTTCCTTTACCGTGAAGCCGACACGCTGGAAATCTTTATGTGGCCGGTTCAGGGACAGCATTATTGGGAACTCTACGTCACGCCCACCAACAACAAAACCTCGTTTTTCTTTCCTTCCGGTGGGATGACCTTTATGCCTTCACTTATGGCAGATGCCCCGATTATGCCCGGTTATGAAGTTGCTGCGACCATTCAAGGTACCCTTAATGATCACAGCGACCGCGACAAAGGATGGACGACCGAAGTACGCATCCCGCTTAAGGAAATCAACGCTAAAGGCATTAAATTCGCTCCGGGGCAGGAGTGGAAAATATTATTTTCGCGTTACAATTATTCGCACTTTTTTTACACCAGACAGAACTCGGCGTACCCCAAACTCCCGTTTTGCAACTTTCACTTGCGCAACTACTATGCGCCGGTGGTATTCAAATGATCTAAAATGCAAAAATTATCGTATAAAGGGGTTGACATTTGTGTTTAATGGTGTATTTTAAACAGCGTTGACTAAAAATAATACCAGATAAACAATATTGGAATTTTTCTTATGAATAAAAGCAGTTTTACTTATAAAGAGATCCTCCGCCGCATCCACAACGGTATCTATCGCCCGGGTGAAAAACTGCCCGGTGAAATCGCCTTTGCCGGGGAGTTGGGGATTTCCCGGGTCACTTTGCGGATCGCTCTGAAACAGCTGGTCAGTGAGGGGATCGTTGAAAGTTACGGACGCAGCGGCAATTATGTTTCAATGAATATCCCCGGCAAACGTTTTCTGCTGCTCATCGGCGGCAGTACGGAACAATTGGGAATCGTTGAACAATATCTTTCTTCTCTGCTCCGGCAAAATCTCGCCAATGCGGGACACCAGCTGGAGCTGCTGGCTGTCAGTGCTCTGGAAAATATATCTCTGGAAGAGTGGAACGCTATGCTGGCAGAAAGCCGTATCGAAGGCGTCTTTCTGGGAGCAAATTACGCACCGGAAGATTCTGCTATGCTTCATCTGTTCAATCATACAGCTGTTCCTATGATCGCTGTTCACGGCTGTGAAAAAAGCAGCATATACCATTTTCCGAAGGTGAGCGGAGGCGGAAAAGAGTGCTTTATGGATGGCGTCCGGTATCTTGCTTCCCTGGGGCACCGGCGGGTTTGTACCATCTTTTCCGAAAACAACACCCGGGGAATTGAATTGGAGCTTTACAGGGAATTTCTGCAATGCAACGGATTGAGTGATGATCCGGGACTGATTATGAGGCTTTCTCTCAGTGAAACAAAGACCGCTGTCCGGCGGCAGCTGCTGGGCCCTGAACCGCCGACAGCGTTTATGTGTTTCTGTGATGCCCGTGCTATGCAGGTTTATGCCGCCGCCCGTGAATTGGGGATGCGTATCCCCGGACAGATTTCTGTGATGGGAATGTCCGGATATTCTGAAAGACTCTTTGCTATGCCCAGATTGAGTATGGCCAATTTCCGTTACGATCTTATTTGTGCAGAAGCCGTCAAACTGATGCTCCGTTCTGCAGAATGGTTCGGACCGGGAATGGAAAAAATATACATTACCGTTCCCCATTCCATTGAGCCTTACGGCAGTACGGGCCCCGCTCCGGGGAGCGTGAATGGTGAACTGTCGCTGACTGCCGTATCACGTATTTTCTCGACAGGACTATATATTACTGGCGAAGAATAAGTTTTTTTCCGGACATATTTTATAACGTGAAAAAGAAAGGAAAAGTTATGATGCACAAAAGATTGCCGGAAAATCTATTCACCCTTATCGAATTGCTTGTCGTTATTGCCATTATTGCGATTCTGGCAGCAATGCTTCTTCCTGCTTTGCAGCAGGCCAGGGACAAAGCAAAAGCCACCAAATGTATCAACAATCTGAAACAGATCGGTCACGGATTTATGAATTACGGTGAAGATTCCGGCTGGCTGGGATACGGCAATTATCAAACCTACGGATACAGTTCCAAGATCCGCTACTGGGGGCTTATGTGTGATACTACGACCCAGGTTTCTCTTAAATATGTCAATTACAAATGGCTTCCAAACGGCAAGGCTTCAGGACTGATGGCGTGTCCGTCACAGGAAGCCAAACACGACAGTTCCGGCTGGGGAAATGTGCATTATGCCATTTCCGGTCCTCTGAGCTCTCAGGATGTGATCAAAGCAGCAGCAGACACAGCACACGCCCTTTTCAAACCTATCCACATCAAACAGCCCTCTGCCGGTTTTTACATCACGGGCAAGCGGATTACACGCACTATGGCTCATCAGGGAGACGGGGCCAATCTGCCGCCCAACCGTCATCATCAGCACGACGGAGCTTTCTTTTTCGATCAGCACGTCGCATTGATCCGGGTGTTTCCCGTCAAGCAGGACATCTTGCCCGACTGGTGGACCGTGAAATAATATTTTCTTTTTTACTCCAATATTGTTTAAGGATATTCAAAAATGACCAAAACTTTTTCCATTCTCTTTTTGGCAGGACTTTCTCTGCTTGCCGCTGCGGAACAGGTGTATCCCGTCTTTTTCAAGCAGGATCCCGGTATCGTTATTGACGGAAATTTGAGCAGAGACGACTGGAGCGATATCAAAAACGAAAGAAAGCTGCTTCCCGGCAGAGGAAAGGAAGGAAAAGGCAGGGCTTTTTCTTTCAAAGGAGAAAAAGATATTTCTGCCTCAGTAAAGTTTGCCTACCGGTATGACGGTCTTTATTTGGGATTCAAAGTAACTGACGACAAACACCGTCAGAAGTGTACCGGAGCCTCAGCGTTCAAAGGCGACCACGTGGAACTGCTTCTCGATCTTCAGCCGACTCTGGCAGGCAAGGAAACAAAGTTCGGTCCCAAACAGTTTCAACTTCTGTTTTCACCGGGCTCTTTTGACGGAAAGATCAAGCCGGAAAGTTATATGTACAAACCTGTCAAGCAGAATCTTTCTCTTCCTGTCGCTGCATTAAAAACTCCTGACGGCTACACGCTTGAAGCCTTTATTCCCTGGAGTGTTCTGGGATTGAAAAAACAACCCGGAACACAGTTGGAAAGAACAATTGCTTTCGATATCCTTGTGTCCGATACCGATGGAGAAGCTCCTTATCAGGAAAAATATCTTTTTATGGGTAAAGCTCCTTTTGCTTTGCAGCGGGGACGGCTCTGTCTTGCTTACCTCAGTGATTCCCGGGGAACGCTCCCTTCCGGGATCGCTGATGCCGGAGAAAAAGTGCTGGCCAGAGAACTCCGGCTTGATGCCGATAAAAAGAAAGCTCTTTTTACCTTTGATTGTGAAAATATTGCCGGAGCGGTCCCTGTGCTCAAGTTGACTGCATTCAACAACAGTTCCAACCGGGATTATGCCGGATGTGCCTCTCTGCTTTTTATCAAGGTCAACGGCAAAAATATCAACGCCGGAATGCTGAGAAACAAACCCAGTCAGGTCATACAGAAAAACGGCAAAAAATACAACTTCGTTTCCGCTGGGGGGGCAGTTACACTTCCTTACCTGAAAAACTGGCAGGCACTCCCTGCATACGGCCAGAGGAATTACATCTTCCGCGACCGTCAGGATTGGTGTAATTTTGAATTCGATGTGTCGAAACTGGTCAGAAAAGGTAAAAACAGTGTTACTGCGGAAGTTATGGTTTTTAAAGGCGGAAAAGTTTATCCTGTGACCATCAAAAATCTTTCATTCGCCTTTTCCGGAACTCCGTCAAAGGTGAAAAAAGGAGCCCCCACAGGGGCGCTCCCGGTGGTCGTTCCGGCAAAGGTACAGACCACACAGGCAAAGTTTTCATTTGACAACGGCAAAAAAGAAATATCTGTTGATCACAGAGGAGAAAAGTACACCGTCAGAAGTTTCTGGACCATTCCGGAGGGAAAATTTGTTACAGCAGACAATAAATATTTTACCGTCAAACGTGAAATACTCCGCAAAAAAGAGTTGATCGTTCTGAAAGACACCATCAGAAACATCTCCGGCAACGATCTGCCTGTAAAGCATTTCCACGAAATCACCGCCCCGGCAGAAAGTACATTTCACCTCAACAGCTTTGAAGTCAGCAAAAGTATGCGGGATTTTGTCGCCAATCATAGCAACAGTTCCACCTTTGTGAAGCAGAAAAAAGGCGGTATCGGTCTTTTCCCGCTGGATGATGTGACCCGTGTTCACGCTGAAAATTATGTCAAGTCAGATACCACAGCCGGCCTTGCCGACAGAACCCTTGTCCTGCCCCCCGGAAAAAGTATCACGACTGAAATCGCTCTGATCCCCTCAAAAGCAGATTACTTTGACTTTCTTAATATCCTGCGTCGTGAACTGGATGTGAATTTTACCATCAAAGGAACTTTGATCCCCCTCAATAACTGGTGGTTCTATGTCAATGTGTGGAACAATTACAAAGACCGGGCCAAAGCAGTGCGGCAGCTCCGGGATATCATCAAGTATTCCGGTGCTCACTATGCGTGGGCGTTCCTTGGTTTCAGCGGTACCAATATGAATATCGCTATTGACGGCAGCGGCAGACCGCTTCACCCCAGAGAGTATCACGCAAGAGATATGAAGTCCTCGGAAAAACTTCATTCACTTCTTGCCGAAGCTGCTCCCGGATTGAGTACCAGTGTCTATTATCACTGCTTTATTGACTACTATCGCGAATCTGAAAAACTTTATGCCGAAGATGCCGTCATCAATGCCTACGGACAGAAAGAGTCATATTTCAGGACCAACAATCCCAATAAGTCATCGGGTATTTATATGCCCACTCTCACCAATAAGTTCGGCAGGGCCTGTGCAAAGCGCATCGATACGATCCTGAAGGATTTTCATCCGGCAAATGCTCACTTTTACTGGGATGAATTCACCTCTTGCAAAGTCGCTTACAGTTACAATCCCCGTCACTGGGACGGCCTTTCCGGTGATATCGATCCCAAGACCCACAAGCTGCTGCGGAAAAAAAGCTCTCTCTGTCTGATGTCCGGGGATTTCCGGCACGCTATGGTGAAAAAAATCAAAGCAGCCGGCGAAGATGTGATGGTCAACAGCCAGCCCCGGCTCCGCAGATTGATGAAAGAAAAATTGATGTCATTTACCGAAACCGCCCAGATCGACAACTGTGCCCGGGTCCAGGTCTACACCCCCATTCAGTTGGGAAACCATCTGGTTGGGAAAAATGCTGCCGATCCGGCTGTCATCTACCATCAGATGCTGGAAGGTCTTGACTTCGGCGTCCTCTATTATTACTATCATATCCGCTATGTGCCTGATCATCATACGCTGACTCAATATATGTTCCCCATTACGCCGCTTGAACTTCACAAAGGGTATATCATCGGAAAAGAAAAGATCATTACAAAAGTCAGCGGTCTCTATGGGTGGGATGACGCTTCAAAGCACGAAGTCCACGTTTACGATGACAAAGGGTGGCCAGCCAAAGATTTCAAGGCTCCCTGCAAGGTCGTGAAGGGCAAAACATATACAGAACTCAGATTGCCGGAAGATTATTCTGCAGTCATCATAAGGAAGTAAAAATGGTAGAAATCAGTGATTATAATGCTGCCGCTGACTGCCGTATCACGTATTTTCTCGACAGGACTATATATTACTGGCGAAAAATAAGTTTTTTTTCCGGACATATTTTATAACGTGAAAAAGAAAGGAAAAGTTATGACGAACAAAAGATTGCCGGAACATCTGTTCACCCTGATCGAATTACTTGTAAGCAAAACTTGTCAAATATGTGTTTATGCTTTGCGAAAAATTGCCTCTTTCCTTGATATTTGCTGTTGCAATTCTGCCAAATGCGGGATTGTCGGTTTTGCAAATGCAAAAACGGCAATCCACCAAAAGTTTTTGGCAAGGATGGATGGGGTCCGGGGAAGGAAGGGAGAACCTTTTTTCAAAAAGGGTTCCCTTCCTTCCCCGGCTCCTTTCACCTTGATAGAACTTCTTGTCGTTATTGCCATCATTGCCATCCTTGCCGCTATGCTGCTGCCCGCTTTGCAACAGGCAAGAGGCAGGGCACACACCGTCAAGTGTATGAACAATCTGAAACAGATCGGTCACGGTTTTATGAACTATGCCGAAGATACCGCCTGGCTCGGCTCCAATCACGAGGGGCTTTACGGCTATGAGAAGACCCAGTACTGGTTTGCCCTTATGAGCAGGAGCAACAATTTGACATCCAGCGGTAAAGTTTCTCTCGGATATCTGGATTATCCCTGGCTTGCCAACGGAAAAGCTCACAGTTATATGGAGTGCCCTTCCCAGGCTCCCGTACACATCAGCAATGGCCGGGGCAATGTCCATTACACCATATCTGGTGCCGTTGCCAGGTCTGCTGCTGTGAAAGCGGCGGGGATCCCCGACCTTAAACTTTTCAAGCCCGGCCGCTTGACGAAACCCTCCAGTTCCTTCTATCTGGCGGATAAGATACCGAATAAAGCCACGGTCGATCAGGGAGACTCCGGCAGTCTGCCTCCCAACCGGCACAATATGCACGACAATGTATTTTACTTTGATCAGCACGTCGGTTCGATCCGTGTTTTTCCTGCCGGAATCGTTGCTCCTGCGTGGAATGTATACTGAAAATCTAAAAAAGGTGTTTTTATGAAAAAATTTTTACTTATCTTTTTGTTTCTTTCAGCGGCTTTTTTGAGTGGTGCAGAAAAGGTCATTCCCATCTGTTTCAAGCAGGACCCTGGTATCGTCATTGACGGCCGTCTTTCCAGAACCGACTGGGCGGATATTAAATATGAAGTGACCTTTGCACCCGGCAGAGGCAAGCAGGGCGGCTATAAGATTTTCAAATTCAAGGGGCCGCAGGATATTTCCGGTTCCGTGAAGGTTGCTTACCGGGCGGACGGACTTTATTTCGGGTTCAACGTTGTTGATGATGTGCATAAACAGAAATGCACCGGGCGCACCGCATTCAAAGGGGATCACGTGGAACTTTTTTTGGACCTCGAACCTCTTTTTGCCGGTAAAACAACAGCTTTCGGTAAAAAACAGTTCCAGATCCTCTTTTCTCCGGGGGCTTTTGACGGGAAAATCAAGCCGGAAATTTTTATGTATCATCCGGTGAAACAAAATCTGACCACCCCTGTGGCGGCGGTCAAAACCCCCGCCGGCTACTCTCTTGAAGCCTTTCTGCCCTGGAGCGTTTTCGGATTGAAAGCTGCTCCCTCCACATCCACCGGCAAGCTTATTGCTATGGATTTTCTTATTTCCGACACCGATGGTGAAGAACCTGTCCAGGAAAAATTCCTTTACGCCGGAAAAAGTCCTTACACTATGGCAAGAGGGCGGATGCTCAACTTCTATCTTTCCGACTCCCGGGGAACTCTGCCGGCTGATCTTAACGTTTCCGGAAAAATCAACTTCTGCAAAGATCTGCTGCTTGACGGTAAAACACCTGAAAAAGTATATTCCTTTGATTTTACACCTGTTGCCGGTGCGACTCCTGTACTCAATTTCTATGGCTGGAACGTTACCGCTGGAAGAAACTATGCCGGTTACGGCGGTGTCCTCAAGATCGAAGTCAACGGAAAAGCCGTTGCTGCCCGGATGCTCCGGAATAAACCTGAACAGGCTGTTATGAAGAACGGTAAACAGTATTTTTTCTTTTCTTCCGACAGCCGCCTGATACTTCCTTATATCAAAAATCACGCCGTTCTTCCCGGCCCCAAGTCCAGATATTATATCTTTCGGGATCAGGAAGATTGGTGTGGGTTTGAGTTGGATATATCTTCTCTGCTCCGGAAAGGAAAGAATATTATCAAGATTTCCATTCCTGTTAAGAAAAAAATCTATCCGGTTATGATCCGTGAACTTTATTTCTCTCTTTCAGCTGTCCCTTCCAAAAGGAAAGCCCCGGCTCCTACTGGTAAGATCCCTGTGATCGTTCCCGGCAGCAAGGTGGTAAAAAGTCAGTTCATCTCCAATAAAAATCAGACCGGATTGAGTGTAACTGTTGAAGGTGAAAAATATCAGGTCAGAAGTTATTGGAGTATCCCTGAAGGAAAATTCGTTTCCGGAAGTAATAAATATTTCACTCTGTCCCGTAAGATCATCCGCAAAAAAGAACTTTTTGTACTGCAGGATACCATTACAAATATTTCCGGAAAAGATCTTCCTGTCAAACATTATCACGAGATCACAGCTCCTGAAAGTGCCAAGTTCTACCTCAACAGCTTTGAAGTGAGTAAGACCTTCCGGGATTTTGTCGCCAATCATAACAACAGCTCCACCTTTGTGAAACAGCCCAAAAGCGGACTCGGACTTTTCCCTCTCGATGATGTGACCCGTGTCCACGCTGAAAATTATGTCAAAAGCTCCACCACCGCCGGATTGGCTGACCGTTCCCTCGTGCTTGAACCGGGGAAAAAACTGACTACTGAGATCGCCGTCATCCCTTCACAGGCCGATTACTTTGATTTTCTCAACATTCTGCGCCGGGAGCTGGATGTAAACTTTCTTATCAAGGGAAGCAACATCCCTATGGGGTTCTGGTGGCTTTACGTCAATGTGTGGTATTATCCCAAAGATCAGGCAAAAGTTGTCCGGCAGCTCCGGGATATCGTCAAGTATACCGATTCCCATTATGTGATGGGGGGGTACAGTTACAGCGGAACCACTTATGGTTGCGGTATCGATGCACATAACCGCTTGAAACATCCAAGAGAATATAAAGCACAAAATGATGCTACCGGTAAAAAGTTGATGAATTATCTGAAAAAGGCAGCTCCCGGAGCCTGTTTTGGCGGCTATTATCACTGTTTTATCGACTATTGGCCCGAGGCGGAAAAATGGTATGCTGACGAGGCGGTGATCAATGCTTCCGGAGAACGGGAACAGTATTTCAGGATCAAGCATCCCAATAAGTCTTCCGGCATTTATATACCGACGCTTCATAACAAGTTCGGTAAGGGATGTGAAAAACAAATCGATATGATTCTGAAAAAATACAAAACCGGAAACGATTTTTTCTACTGGGATGAGTTCATCGAGTGTAAAGTCAGTTACAGTTACAGTCCCAAATACTGGGACGGAGTTTCCGGAGACATCGATCCCAAAACTCACAAGCTGCTGCGGAAAAAAAGCTCTCTGTGTCTTATGTCCGGTGATTTCCGTCACGCTATGGTGAAAAAGATCAAGGCTGCCAACTTTGATGTTATGGTCAACAGTCAGCCCCGGCTCCGCCGGATTATGAATGAAAAGATCCTTTCTTTCACTGAAACTGCCCATATCGACAACTGCTCCCGGGTTCAGGTCTACACTCCTATCCAGTTGGGCAACCATCTTGTCGGTAAACGGGCGGAAGATCCGGCTGTCATCTACCGGCAGATGCTGGAAGGGCTTGACTTCGGCGTTCTCTATTATTACTATACCATTCGCTATATCCCTGATCATCATACGCTGACTCAATATATGTTCCCTATTACGCCGCTTGAACTTCACAAAGGGTATATCATCGGAAAAGAAAAGATCATTACAAAAGTCAGCGGTCTTTACGGCTGGAATGATGCTTCAAAGCACGAAGTCCACGTTTACGATGACAAAGGGTGGCCCGCCAAAGATTTCAAAGCCCCTTTCAAAACAGTGAAGGGCAGAACATATACAGAACTCAGACTGCCGGAAGATTTTTCTGCTGTCATCATAAGGAAGTAAAAATGGTAGAGATCAGAGATTACAATGCTGCCGGTGACGGCATTGCCAACGATACAGCAGCTGTACAGGCAGCTCTGGATTCCGGCGAGGTGGTTCATTTTACGTCCGGAACATATCTGTGCGGGACGCTTTATATGCGTTCCAACGGAGGAATCCATCTTGATGAAGGAGCAACGCTTCTTGCCATTCCCGGTAAAGAAAACTACAATGCAGATGATTTTTCCCCGAGAAACCGGGTTTTTGTCAGTGAAAAAGTTTCAGGAGCTCATTTGATCATTGCTGAAGAATGCGAAAATATTTCCATCACAGGCAAAGGGAAAATCGCAGGTAATTTCAAAAGCGTTTTCGATCTGACTCAGACCGACGAACGCTGGCGGCCCCATTATCCCCGGCCGGAATGGCGTATGGCACAGATGATTTTTCTGGCCGCATGCCGGAATGTGATTGTCAAAGATGTGACCCTGTGCGACTCCCAGTACTGGACCTGCTTTCTGCTTGACTGCGAAAATGTGGTCATTTCCGGAGTGAAAGTGAGAGCTGACCGTATGGTGATCAATGCCGACGGTCTTGATATCGACTGCTGCCGCAATGTAAAAATCGACAACTGCGACATTGATTGCGGCGATGACTGTATCGCTCTGCGGGCCAATGAAAGACACGCTCTGCGGAATTCTCCCTGTGACAATATCGTTGTTGAAAATTGCCGGCTCCGCAGTCCTGCCTGTGCTGTCAGAGTGGGGGTGGGCAACGGCACTTTACGCAACTGTCATTTGAAAAATCTGCAGATCTATGATTCATCCGTCGGAATTGGTATTTGCCCCAGTTATACACCGGGCTCCTGTGTCAATGTGGAAAATATCCTTTTTGAAGATGTGACTTTTGAAGGCGAACAGGCCTTTTTGATGCTTCCCCATTGGGGAACAGTTCTCAATGCAGATGACCCCGAAATCAAACCGGTCAGGAACATTACGCTGCGGAACTTCAAAGGAAAATGTCACAGAAGCAGCCTGATTGCCGCCCCGGCAGAAAAAGGCGTGTTCAGCAGTTTCAATCTGGAAAATGTCACTCTTTCTCTGGCTGAAGTGACCGGCACCATTTCTCAATACCGCTGGCCTTTTGAGGAAAACGGCGTTCTGAATGTTTACCGTATGCCGGAACTTGACACCAACGGGTTGACAGCTGAATCTGACGGAACGCTCCCTGCTGTGCTCCACCGTCCGTAAAAGCAGTCACTCTTTTTCCGGGCCGGAGCCCTCTTTTCTGGCTCTGCCCGGAGTGGTGTGGCGGAATTTGCTGTAGATCCGGGTGAAGTAATGGGGATCATCGTATCCTGACAGCAAAGCTGCTTCTGAAATCGAAAGCGAGGGATCATCTTTCCAAAGCTTTTCAGCGTGAGCCAATCTTTTTTCAATAAGCAGTTTTTTGAAAGAAGTCTGGTAATTGTCGTGGAGAAAATGGGTCAGTCCGGACTCGCTCATATTGAGAAATCTGGCAGCCTGCTTCAAAGTGGGTTTCATCTGCAGGTGTGAGTCAAGAAAAGTCAGCAGCCTCTGGTAGCGGAAGTCTCCTGAATAGGAGATCAGTTCCTTTGAAATGATGTAGTCAATAAGAATATTGATCACATCTTCCAAACTGGCACTGGATTCTGCATCAAAGAAAGGCAGAGACTCAAATGCCTTGACCGCCTGGGGATCACTTTTGACACAGGCCGGAGGCTCTTTTGACGTGCGGAACTGTCCGAAAACTACAAATCCCGCCACTTCCCCCAAAACCTTTACCGGCGCAATGATCTCATTCAATCCGGCGTGGCAGCGGTAGGAAAGTGTTTTGCCTGATTCCAGGCAGCGGCTTTGCATTTCAAGGTCGAGAGCGACACATTTGGCCACACCGAAAAATTTTTCCTGCATAATGGTGCAATAGCCGGTGTTGCCGCAGCTTCTGCCCCGTTTCAATATCTTGCCCTGACGGGAAAAAAACACCACCTGAATATTCATCGCTGCGGCAAAACTGTCCAGCAGACGGCAGACTTCCTGACTCAAAAGAACTTCCAAAGTTATTTCGTGCGGCATAATGTGTTTCCCTCAAATAAATGTTGTAATTGTGTAAAATAGCACGTTTTTGCTGAAAAATCCACCGTAAAGCCGAAAAATCCATTGTTTTTTCGGTGTTTTTCTTTTATACTATATAATGACATATTGTACAAATTTTACAGGAAAGAGTATTGATTTATGAAAGAAGTCAGAGTTGGTCTTGTCGGCTTGGGTTTTATGGGTTCGACCCATTTCAGAATCCACAACAGTATGCCCGGTGTAAAGGTCGTTGCCCTTGCGGATATCGATCCTGTCAAACGGCAGGGGGATATTTCTTCCGTAGTGGGAAATATCGGCGGCGGAGATAACTCCAAGCCCCTGGATCTTACAGGCGTTGAAGTCTTTGACAATGGTTTTGATATGATTGCAAAGTGCGATCTGGATATGGTCGATATCTGCGTCCCCACCGTGTGGCACGCTGACCTTATTACGGCTGCGTTGGACAAAGGGCTCAATGTTTTCTGCGAAAAACCCCTCTGCCGCAATATTGACGAGTTGAAAAAACTCAAAGAAAAGATCGCAGAAAGCAAAAGCTTCATCAATATCGGTATGTGTGTCAGAGCGTGGCCCGAATATGACACTGCCAAACAGATCCTCGACTCCGGCAGTGTCGGTGAAGTTCTGACTGCCAATTTCCGCCGTCTTTCCCCCAGAGTTCACGGCAACTCCTGGAACGACTGGTATCTGAACGATGAACTTTCTGCAGGAGTTGCTTATGACACCCATTTGCACGACAGTGATTTTGTCCGTTATCTTTTCGGCCGTCCTGTCAGCGTGACCAGTATCGGTGTCAGAGGGGCTGTGACTGAAAATACTCACGATCATATTTTCACCTCTTACAATATGGGGGACAAACGCTTCATCACTGCTGAATGCGGCTGGTGTGCCGCCCCCCAGGTCCCCTTTGAAATGAGTTTCCAGATCGTCTGCGAAAAAGCGACTTTGAAATTTGACCACAGCGGATTCCACGTTTTCTGGAACGACGGCAGAATCGACACGCCGGACACCGGAGATGCCGCACTCCCCACCGGCTGGCACCGGGAGTTGAAATACTTTACCGATTGTGTCCGGGACGGCATCACGCCTGACAAGTTCCAGACTCCTCAGAGTGTTTTTGACGGCGTGGTTCTTGCTCTTACTGAAATCAAAGCCGCCGACTGCGGCAAAACTTTGGAGGTTGAATATGTATAAGGCTCTCAATTACTGGGTTTACGGCGGATTTTCCGGAGAAAAGACTCCGTATGAATTTATTGACTTTGCCGCAGCTCAAGGCCTTGACGGCATTGAAATGACTGTGGGAGACTGCATCAATATTGATATCACTCAGGAAGAATGTGCAAAAATCGCCGCTTACGCCGCAAGCAAAAAAATCGGTCTGCGGACAATGGCGACCGGTTTTTACTGGGGATGTTCTCTGAGTTCTCCGGATGAAGCCGAAAGAGCTCAGGCTGTTGAATTCACCCGTAAATATATCCAGATCGCCAACTGGCTCGGCGTGGAAACGATCCTTGTGATCCCCGGCGATACCCGGGTGCCCTGGGATGAATCCCGTCCGGTGGTCAGCTACAAGGATGTGTGGGAATATGCCAAACGTTCCATTGACGAAGTCACACCTCTGGCCGAAGAACTCAATGTCAATCTGGCATTGGAAAATGTGTGGAACCGTTTTCTTTTCTCACCTATGGAGTGGAAATTCTTTTTGGATCAGTTTGCTTCAAAGCGGGTCGGCATCTACTTTGACCTTGCCAACTGCTGCATTTACTGCCGTCCCCAGGATTATATTGAGATTCTCAAAGAGCGTGTTCTGGCTATCCACGTCAAAAACTTCTCAGAAAACGATTGTGCCGGCGGTCTCCACGGCTTCGGTGATGATCTGCTTGAAGGTATGGTGGACTTTGCCGCTGTTCAGAAAACTCTTGAAAGCATCAACTACAAAGGTGCTCTCACCGCTGAAATGGTGCCTTTCTCACGGCTGCCCGATATGGTGCTGCCCGATGAAGAACTGGCCATTGTCACCTGTCAGAAATTGAAAACACTTTTTCTCTGACAAATAAATTCCCAATATAAAAAGATATTATGAGAGACACAAAAGGTCTCTCATAATATCTTTTTTGTATCGTCAAAAACTGATGTTGAAAAATTGACAACTTCAATGGCTGCACAGCACTGTCAGCCGGGATATCTCATTTTTTTAATTCTGCCACCTGTTGTTGTAGCTGCCGTTTTCTTCACGGATAACTGTCCAGAAGCCCTGCTTGTAGTGGCCTACAACAGCGTTGATTTTAGACATAAGTACAGGAGTGGCACGGCCGTCGTAGAATGTGACCATAGAAGTTGAACCTCCCTGATGACGGTAATGGAGTCTGGCACAGTCTCCGGATTCGCTGAAATCAGGAGAGACCAGTCGGTTGTTGTTGGGTTCGACTTCTCCGTAGTTGGCAGAGCGGGAAGGGGCAACGACCCGACTCAGTTTGATGTAATTTGTGTAACCGCTCTGATTGATGCCGACAGCATTGGTCAAACTTGTGGCAAGTCCCAGCATTTCACTTGTGACATTGGGACAGAGAAATCTGCTCCGTCTTTTGGTTCCGCCGTGGCCACCCCAGAGGAATGCACCATTTTCCGCACCGACATAGGGGGCAAGATAGCTTTTTTCCACCAGGGGATGTGACCAGGAACGGTGATTCGGATCAGAAGACTTTGCGTTCTGATAGTTGTGAAAGAAATCATTGTTGTCCTGCACATAGGATTGCGCTGTCAGCCCCAAAGTTTTCATATTGTTGAGGCAGCTGGCGGTACGGCCTCTTTCCCGGGCTTGCTGCAAAGCCGGCAGAAGCATTGCTGCCAATATGGCAATAATAGCGATAACAACGAGAAGTTCAATCAGAGTGAATTGTTTTTTCATATCGCAATTTTCTCCTTTTTTTTTAAAAAGTGATGCGTGCAAAGAGGGTATCGCCCAGGTAGTCTGCGTACCAGCGTTCTTCACCTGCGGAAACAATGGCTTCGTTGTCAGAAATGGCAATGGCCTGGAAATTGCCCATACCGGCGGCGTGGTCGCCTTCGTCAAGCATAGGCAGAACAATATTTTCGGAACTTCTGACAAGTTCGTTTTTTTCGTTGACTTCAGCAATGTAAAGGGGAGCTCTGAAGCGTGTGACGTGAGAATTTGAACCGTTGCCCCGGGTGTAGACCAGATGCAGTTTTCCGCCGCAATAGAGGAAATGCTGCTGGGTGGAGGACATTTCAAGTTTTTCGCCGTCGTCAAACTGCCAGGCTTTGATAGGCCCCCAATTCAGGCCGTCGGCACTTTCTGAAACATAACCGCAGCCGTCCTCAGCACGGATCGTCATTAAAACCCGGTCCCCCAGATCGACGATTGAGGGTTCCAGAAGCCCCCGGTCGACGGGGAGTTCAAGAACGTTGCCCTTTTCGATGAATTCCAGCTTTTCACCGTCGTAGAAAAATCTTGTGGAACAGACACACCGGTCACGGCGGCCGAAAACACCGAAGGTAAGGGGGATGAAAACTTCATTTTTCCCTCTGAAAAACCACTGGGAGCTGCCGCAGGAACACATAGAACACTTTTCAAAGCCGGGAACCACCAACCTTTCCCGGGTGCGGATCCATTCGCCTTTGGCGTTGCGGATCGCCCAGACAGGATAACGGCAGACAACCGGTCCCTTGTTTTCTTCCCAGTCGCCCAGGGAGTCAAAAAGAGCTCCGTCTTTGTAATAGACATTGTGTCCGATGGCAAGAACTGTGTCAGTGGGAGCGTGATAATAAGGCACAACGTCGCACACGCCTTCTGAAATATCCTCTACGCAAGGCTGCCAGTCCAGACCGGGAATGCCCACAGGAGTGCTCCAATTTTTTCCGTCAAAGATCGATTCGTGCACGGGCCCGTAAAAATCGCTGCCGTCGGCACTCTGCAGTGACATAAAAAGAGTGCCGTCACCGAGCTTGCAGCAGCGGGTGTGAAACCAGGAAGTTCCTTTCCCGGAACGGTTTTCAAAGATAACTGAACGTTCAATTTTCATTATGGACAAAACCCCTTTTTCTGGATCAATAAAATCTTTTTGTACAATTATATATTTTATTCATAAAATTGCGAAAAAAAAGTCTTAAATGTGCTATTTTGTATACAAATGTAACAATATCGTTTTTTTTGTTCCGCAATTGATATGAATATGGAGAAAGTAAAAAAACAGTTGGGAGGCCGCCGCAAATTTCCGCAGCTTCCCAACTGGTACAGTTTACTTTGTCATTTCCGGTGACATCTGTGTCAATATTTCTTTTCGTGCCGGATCTTGAATTCGTGGAGACGAACTTCACCGATCCCCCGGACACCAACGGAGGGAAGGAAGGTTTCAACTCCTCTGAGGAAATCGGCATCAGGCCCGAAGGTGAAAGAGTATTCCTGAGGTTTATCCGTCAGCTTGATGAGTCCCTGACGTCCCCGGTTGATGACCCATTTTTTCTTGTCATAAAGTCCGGCTCCCATTTCAATGTTGCCTTTGCCGGAAACTTTGATGGTCATAGTGACTCTGTCATTGGCAGAGGCAAAACGGAATGCAGGGTCCCGCTTTTTTACAGAGGAATACACGTGCTTGTTGGTGCCGCCGTAAACCAGCACTTTGCCGTCAAATCTGTATTTGAGTTTGCCGGAAGGATAGGCCAGCCAGTATTTGGGCAGCCGTTTGCTTTTTCCGAAGTCGTCACTCAAAACATACTCTTTGACTTCAACTTTCTGAGGCTGATTTTTGCCGAGGGTAATGATTCCCAATCCCGTACGGGAAACGAAGCTGCCGTCCAAAGGCTGATTCCAGGTGTAGTGTCCTTTCTGGGAGTCCGCAGAGTACCCGATCTGCATATAGACCTTTTTCTGCTTCATAACGTCAGCACCGAAATCGCTGAAGGGAATGAAAAGATCAGCTTCCCAGACAGGACCCTTGCGGCGGGAAACGTGAGACCAGCTGCCGTTCCATTTGGGATTTTCTTTCAACTTGCCACCGGCATCGAAATGGACTTCAGAGTCATACTTTGAAACGCTCTGGAAGTTGAAAATAATGTGCCGTCCTTTGCCATTGGGATCGGCAAAGAAAGAAATGTCAAAACTGGGATAGTACCAGGCACCGCCGTCCCGTTTGATTTTTGCACCGTCTGCCACAGGATCAGCAATGGTGCTGAGTTTGAAAAGAAGTCCCTTGTCGTTGAAACCTACTTTGAAAGAGGCGGCGATCTCTTTTGTCCCTCTGTTTTTGGGGCGCAGAGTCCAGCTTTCAGCTTTGGCCCAGGCGGCATCTTTGAAGTCTTTGACTTTGATGGCTTCAGCGTTGCGTCTGGCACTGCGGGCGAGGGCGGCGTCCACTTCAAAGATTCCGCCGAAACGGCCCCGCATATAGCCGCCGGCTTTCATCAGGGCAAGAGAAGCCCAGTTGAAGCACACAGTTCTGTTAACATAGCCGGGACGTCTGGGGCTTTCGGGCAATGTGGCAAGGAAACTGTTTCTTGCGGCCACGGCATCCAGCATCTTTGAGAAATTGGCATCGTTGGGGTTGGCATCGTATACCTTTTTGGCGTTGCAGATGGCAGCGGCACGGCGGAGATATTCGTATTCGATTTTCAAAGGTTCCAATTCAGGATTTTTGGGGTCGCAGAGAGCAACAGCCTTGAAGAAAAGACGGTCAAGTTCTTTCATCGCTTCAGCCGGGTAACGCTTCTGCCAGAAAGGAATGGTAAGAACACGCAAATTGGCGTGGGCTTCCAGCTGGCTCCAGTCATCATTGACGGGATTGGGGAGCTTTTCAACTTTCAAACGGGAGTCAAGATATTTGAAGAAGGCTTTGAAAGCAGGGCCTGCTTTGGGACCGAAGGTGTAAAGACAGTATTCGGTCAGAAGTGTGTCTGCGGGGATGTCTTTGTCGCCCAGCCATTTGCCGTAGGCATAATACCAGGGGCCTTCAAGAGAGGGGGCGGAAAACTGTCCGCAGTTGTAGATGCCCCGGATATTGTAGCCGTACAAAGAGGCGGCACACTTCTGCAAAGTCTCAAAATCCTGAGCCGGTGAAAATCCGTTGGCCTTGTAGCAGCCGAAGAAGTAAGTCCAGGAAATGATCCCCTGAATGTTGAATTTCTGCCACTGGGCAAGCACTTTTTTTGACGGAGGAGCCACGTCGATGACCACATTGGGGGAGGGGAACTTTTTGAAAGTTTTGGGCAGCACTTGAGTGTTGCCGTAGCACATAATACTGATCTTGGTCTTGGGGGAGTCCTTATAAAGTCTCGCTGCAAGATCACGGTGGAAGCACCAGAGTTTTTCACTCCACTCTTTGGTGTTGTACCAGGCTTCGCACTCTTTACATTCGCAGGGTTTGAAACCGTCGCTGGCACCTACTTCAATGAGGTGGGCTCCTGTTTTGGCCCGGGAAAGAAGTTCCTGATAGATCAATTCCTGCACCTTTTTATTGGACAGGCAATAGTGGGGCTGACGGCCGCCAGGACAGAAATAGCGTTTGCCGTTGATAAGAGCAAAGTATTCAGGATTGGTTTTGTAGTATTTCGCCTGGGGAATGGCGGTGGCGTGGCTGTGGGCATTGAGTTTGATGCCGCCGTAGGGGATCCAGTTGTTGGCAATGTCATACCACAGACCCAAACTTGCGCCGGTGGTGCTCATAAACTGAGGACGGTTCCGGTAGAAATATTTGTCGGAAAGAACGATCTTTTTCTGGGGGTAGGTCACAATTCCGGGGTGGATGGAGTCGGAGTATTTCCGGTAGTGCATCACCCGGGTGTTGACGAACTTTTCAGCAAAAGTCGTTACCCCTTTGAGGGTTCCGAGCATTGTGTGGGAATGGGATTTGTTGTTGGAAAAGGGACTGGGAATGTCTCTGCCGTAGATATAAACGTTTTTGTTTTTGACGGCAATGGCGTGTTCCCAGAAATCAAACTTTTCAGAAGTGAGTCCCACTTTTTTCAAGGCTTTGGTGTTGCCCACAAAGATAGCGGGAGTCTTGCCGTTGAACGCGGATTCTTTGACGATTTTCAGCTGGGCCCCTGAAGCCTTTTTGATGGTGTGCTGAATGAATTCTCCGCCAAGTTTGATGTAGTTGTCAATGTACTTGTCACCGGAACCGTCAGGGATGACGATGGTATAAGCACTTTTGGCTCCGTCGGCAATGGTGATGTTTG
Source organism: Lentisphaerota bacterium (assembly GCA_015061745.1). GTDB lineage: Bacteria > Verrucomicrobiota > Lentisphaeria > Victivallales > Victivallaceae > UBA1784. Next base: position 23,572 of record SUWB01000016.1, read on the forward strand.
CCGCGGCAAGTGACAGACCGAATAAGGCTGTCAATACGAAAACAATTGATTTTTTCATAACTTATTACTCCTTTACACTGTTGTTTGTGTTGAATTCCTTTTATCTTAAAATGTGATACGAGCTACCAGAGTGTTGCCCCGGAATTGGTCGTAGCCCCGTTCTTCACCCACGGAGACAATGGCTTCATTGTCAGAAATGGCGACAGCCTGGAAATTTCCCATACCGGGGGCGTGATCTCCTTCGTCCAGCATCGGCAGGACAATTTCTTCACTTGCTTTGACAAGTTTCAGATCGTCGTTGACTTCGGCGATGTAAAGGGGAGCTCTGAAACGCACAACGTGGGAATTGGTGCCGTTGGCCCGGGTGTAGACCAGATGCAGCTTGCCGCCGCAATAGAGAAAATGCTGCTGAGTGGAGGACATTTCAGGTGTTTCACCGTCATCAAACTGCCAGGTTTTGATTTCACCCCAGTGGAGTCCGTCGGCACTTTCAACGACGTGGCCGCAGCCGTCTTCGGCACGGAGCGTCATCAGGACGCGGTCTCCCATATCCACGAGAGAGGGTTCCATAATACCTCTGTTAATGGGCCATTCGAGGGTGTTGCCCTTTTCCGCAAACTCCAGTTTTTCGCCGTCGTAGAAAAATCTGGTGGTGAAAATCTGTCCGTCCCGGCGGCCGAAAGGTGCAAAGGAGAAGGGGATGAACACATCGTTCTGTCCCCGGAAAAACCACTGGGAACTGCCGCAGGTGTACACCGCTGAAGTTTCAAGGCCGGGAATGAGCACTTTTTGCCGGTTACGGGGCCATTCCCCTTTGGCATTGCGTACCGACCAGACGGGATAACGCTGCACCTTGGGGCCAGTCGGTTTTTCCCAGTGTCCGAGGGAATCATAAAGAGCCCCGTTTCTGTAGTAAACGTTGTGACCGATGGCAAGAACCGTATCGGTGGGGGCGTGATAGTAGGGGACCACGTCGCAGACACCTTCCAAAAGCTCTTCCACACAAGGTTTCCAGTCCAGATCGGGAATCCCCACAGGAGTACTCCAGTTCTGACCGTCAAAAATGGATTCGTGTACGGGGCCGTAGTAGTCTCCACCGCCGATGCTCTGCATAGACATAAAAAGCGTTCCGTCACCGATTTTGCAACACCGGGTATGGAACCAGGAGGTGTTTTCTCCGGAACGGTTGTTCCAGATGACTGATCGTTCTATTTTCATAAATGCTGAAATCCTCAGTAAAAAGTGAAAAAAACAATACACTTTTCTATATTATAATCATATTTTTATTAAAAAAAAGTCTTAAATGTGCTATTTTGTATACAAATGTAACAATATGATTAAATATTGTCCATAAAATGATTTGCAAAAGCAGCTGAGAACATATATATTACCTGCAGGAACAGACGATGATACAGAAAAAGGGCCGCAGGAGGAAAAACTTGAAGCATAATCAACAGGAAATCGCAGAGATTTTATCAAAAATCATTCTGCCTGAAAAAGTGGAGTATCTTTATTCCTCTGCCTCTCCCCTGGATAAACCTGTTCACGGTATTCCCCGGCTCAATCTGCTTCTGAAAGAACATTTGAATTTGCAGCTGTACGAAAATGGAAAATTTTTTCACCGTCAGCTGGAAGCCCCCTGTTTTTACTATTGTACCGCTTCAGGCTATCAATGGGCGGCAGAAGGGCCGGAACAGAATCGGCAGGCGATCAGTTTTTGTTACTTCAAGGAGTATATCCGTGTGGTGATCGTCAATTCTGCCACTGACATCATTTATTACCACTCTCCGTCTCCACTTTCGAGTGGAGGGTTTATGCTTCTTGGGGCCCTTGAGCATTTGCAGCGGGAATCTGTATCCGCAGAAATCGTGCTGCATCTTATGAAAGCTCTTTTTACTCTCACTGTTGACCAGATTTGCAATATGGAAGGAAACTATGCCCCCCGGCTCAACCGGAACTGGGGAAAGATCAATTCCTATCTGCGGGCTCACCGGGCAGAAAATATTTCCCGGGAAAAACTGGCTGAGCAGTTTCATCTTTCTCCCGGCTCTCTTTCCCGGATGGCTAAAAAGTATACCGGTATGGAGTTCACAAGATTGCGGCTCATTTATAAACTGGAACTGGCAGATGAACTGCTCCGTTCGACGGATATGACCGCTGATGAGATCGCGGCCCGGTGCGGATTCAACTACACAAGTTATTTTTACCGCTGTTTCTATCATCATTTCGGAATCACTCCCCGGCAACGCCGGGAAGGGAACGTTGAATAATGCCGGAGTTTGAAATTGGACATTTCTGAATATCATCCCGGGGATATCCCCGCCAAACCCGGAGTTTATGTCTTCCGGGATCGTTTCGGCGAAGTGATCTATGTGGGCAAAGCCAGCAACTTGCGCCGCCGGCTGGGGAATTATTTTCAGCCGGCCCGCAGCCGTACTGCTGACCCCAAATTGCGTTCCCTCATCCACAGTATTGCCCAATGGAACTTTGAAGTCGTCCGCAGTGACGATGAAGCTCTGATCCTGGAGTCCCGGCTCATTAAAGCCTATGCCCCCAGATACAATATTCTTATGCGGGACGATAAACGGTATCTGCTTTTGAAACTGGATATGTCAGAAAAGTTCCCCACTTTGCGCTGCGCCCGTTTCAAAGCAGGGGACAATGCCAGATATTTCGGTCCTTTCCCCCACGGAACGGCTTTGAAAAGCACTCTTGAGTATCTGCTTCAGCGTTTCAAACTCAGGGCGTGCAAGGATGAAAACCCCGATGAAGAAAGCTGCAAACGCTGCCTGAAACGGATTATGAAAGATTGTTCCGCTCCCTGCCGGGGAAACATTACCGGAGAAGCCTATGGAAAATTACTCAACTCCGCCCTTGAGGTCCTCGACGGAAATATCGCTCCTCTGGAAGAAGAACTGGAAGAAAAAATGCGTGCCTTTGCCGCCGAACTGAAATTTGAACAGGCCGCCCGTTACCGGGAAATATTGCAGAATTTGAGAGCGGTCTTTTCACGGAAAAACCGATCTTTTGAAAATCCTGAACTGCCGGGTGTTCCCACGGGTATGGGGGCCGTCAAAGCCCTTCAGGAAGCTCTTAAATTGCCCAAGCCCCCCCGGCTGATCTGGGGATTTGATATTTCCAATACCTTTGGAACGCTGGCTGTTTCCGGAATGGTGGTTTTCAGGGACGGTAAGCCTGACCGTTCAAGTTACCGGACATTCAACATCAAAACCGTTGAGGGAATTGATGACTTCAGTATGATTGCTGAAGCTGTGAAACGGCAGTTTTCAAGAGTGTTGAGCGAAGGTGGCGAGTTGTGCGATCTGCTTTTGATCGACGGCGGCAAGGGACAGCTGGGAGCGGCCATACGGGTGCTGTATGAATTGCAGTGTCCGGTGCTGCCGGTGCTGGGACTGGCAGAAAAAAATGAGGAGATTTTTCTGCCGGGACGCAGTGAACCTCTGATCCTTTCACGGCACGATGCTGCTTTGCGGCTTTTGCAGAGTGTCCGTGATGAAACCCACCGCTATTCCATTACCCGCCACCGGAAAAGGAGAGATAAACTCCTTGCTTCATCGGTGCTTGATTCCATTCCCGGCATCGGCGAAAAAAGGCGTAATCTTATATTGCAGACTTTCGGCTCTGTGTCGGCGTTGAAAAAATTGACTCCTGAGCAGATCCGGGAGAAATGTCCGGAATTGGGAGAAAAACTTTCGGAAGCCATATTCTCCTTTTTTGCCCGGCGGCAGGGATAAAAAATGCCGCAGCCTTTTGACGGCGTGCGGCGTATTCTTCTTTTGGATTTCCCAAGCGTTATCAGATACCCAGGTCGATCATAGCGTCGGCCACTTTTCTGAAGCCTGCAATATTAGCTCCCATAACGTAGTTGTCGGGATCGTTGAATTCCCGGGCCGCTTCTCTTGCTGCATTGTGGATATTGATCATAATATCGTGGAGTCGGTTGTCCACAGATTCCCGGGTCCAGCCGATACGCATAGCATTCTGACTCATTTCCAGACCGCTGGTGGCGACACCGCCTGCGTTGGAGGCTTTTCCGGGAGCAAAGAGAAGTTTGCTTGCCTGCAGGAAAGCTGTTGCTTCAAGAGTTGTCGGCATATTGGCACCTTCGCAGACGGCGTGACATCCGTTGGCCACAAGAGCTTTGGCATCGGCAAGGTCGAGTTCGTTCTGGGTGGCACAGGGCAGGGCGATGTCGCACTTGGCAAGCTGCCAGGGACGGCGGCCTTCGTAATATCTGGCAGTAGGATATTTTGCCACATATTCCCGGATCCTGCCCCGGCGGACATTTTTCAGTTCCATAACAAAGGCAAGTTTTTCTTCGTCAATGCCGTCAGGGTCGATGATAGCTCCGTTGGAGTCGGAAAGAGAGATCACTTTTCCCCCCAGCTGCTGCACCTTTTGGGCGGCATACTGGGCGACGTTGCCTGAGCCGGAGATCAATACGGAACGCTTCTGGAAGTCCATACCCCGGGTTTTGAGCATTTCTGAAGCAAAGTAGACACAGCCGTAGCCGGTCGCTTCGGGACGGATCAAGCTGCCGCCCCAGTTGATGCCTTTGCCCGTGAGCACGCTGTCATAAGCGTTGGCAAGTTTTTTGTACTGACCGAAAAGAAAACCGATCTCACGGCTGCCCACACCGATATCTCCTGCGGGAACGTCTGTGGAAGGTCCGATGTGGCGGTAAAGTTCGCGCATAAAGTTCTGGCAAAAGGTCATAATTTCACGTTCAGACTTGCCTTTGGGGTCGAAATCAGCTCCCCCCTTGCCGCCGCCCATAGGCAGCGTGGTCAGACTGTTTTTGAAAATCTGTTCAAAACCCAGAAATTTGAGGATGCTCAAATTGACGGAAGGGTGGAAACGCAATCCCCCTTTGAAAGGGCCGATAGCACTGTTGAACTGGACACGGTAGCCGATGTTGACCTGGATCTCTCCATTGTCATCAAGCCACGGGATCTGGAATATGATGACCCGCTCCGGGATGACCATACGCTCAAGGATCTTGTTCTTTTCATATTTTTTCTGACGGTCAAGGAGCATAGAAAGTGAGCCCAAAACCTCAGTTACACTTTGAATAAACTCGGGCTCGTGAGGGTTGTCCCGTCTCAGATTTTCCAGAACTCTGGCAGCATAAACGTTCATAGTATTGTATTCATCCTTTCAGTTGCAGCAAAAAACATCTTCATAATATAATCCGCTTTTGTATTATTTTCAAGAGGAGTATATGTAGTATGATACAAAAAAAGCGGAATTTTATCTTCCCATTCTTCCGGAACTTGCTTTTAATTGGGAATGGTGATATATTATTGAGTATTGACTTTATGAAAAACAATCTTTGGTGTAAAGGGGCATTTATGACGAAATTTCAGTGGAAAACGGCAGTGAAAAACTGTTACTGTTTCCTGAAGACCAACCGGTTTGCCGGAGCATCCGGGCTTTTGCTGTTGACTGCCGCCGTTCACCTGTGGGCTCAGAGTCTGGTGCCTGTCTGGGAACGGGATTCTATTACCTATGTGACTGCCGCAACTCACTGGGCAGCAACAGGGGAATATCTTTTGCCGGTATTTCCGCCTTTGCCCTGTTTTATGGTCAAAGTTTTGATCCAATTGGGACTTCAACCTGAAACTGCGGCAAAGTGTTTTACATTTTTGACCGGTTTGCCTGTGCCATTGCTGGGATATCTCATCGCTATGAAAATGACCGGCAACCGCCGTGTGGCACGTTATACGGCATTTATGCTGATTTTTCATCCGATGCTTATTTACTTTTCCGTTCAGCCGCTCCGGGATAGTGCTTATATCCTTTTTGTTTCCTTGTTGACTCTGGCGGCGGTGGATGCTGTAAAAAAGCAAACAGTTGTTCCCTGGCTCCTTTGCGCTCTCTGGAGTGCCTTCAGCTGGGCGTGCCGCTTTGAAACACTGGAGTTTTTCCTGCTTCTTCCTCTGGTGGCCGCTGTCAGAGTGTGGCAAAAAAGTTATCCGTGGAAAAGGGCACTCCTGCATTTGATGACCTATTGGGTCTGTTCAATCGTGCTGTGGATCGTTCTGACTGTGGCGACTGGAGGCCGGGAGGTCTTTGTAAGTCAGTATAACACCTATATCAAACACAAACTTACTCTGTTGGTCCAAAGATGGAAAAATTGATCAAAGAACTCTGCCGTACATTCTTTCAACAATTGCCCAATGGCTTGAGTCTGATTTTTGCTATTGGGGTTGTGGTCTGCCTGGTTTTTGTTATCCCCAAGCGCAAACATCATAATCCATTGTATTTGAGCTTCTGGGCCGCTGTTTTGTTTATGATTTTCTGGCGTCTGGTGGTGGGATTGGTGGCTGTCCGTTATGTTTCTGTCCTGATTATTCCGGCAGTGATGATGACTGCCTTTGTGGGATTCCGGGCAGAAAGCTGGTGGCGGTGGCTGCGCAGGAAATATGATTTTCTGCCCCGCTGGGTGGGGCCTTTTGCATCAAAATTGCTGCTTTACGGCTGTTCCGCCGGAGCGTTGGCTATGGCTGTATACACCTGCTGTGCCAAACAGGATTTTTACGTGACAAGCCACCGCATCATCAAAGAATACAAGCAGACAGATCCTTCTGTCAGGGTATTGACGCAGACAGATGAAAAAGATCGTATCCTTTACTATACCGGTGTTGCCCCTTTGCCCCTCAAAGATAACACCAAAGAGGAAATAAAAAAGCATTTCCGCAGTGTCGAAGCCAATAGAAATCTGCTTGTGATCGTACGCGACCGCCCCAAATACAGCCGCATCGAATTTACTCAGAAAGAACTGCCGCCCGGGGCCAGTTGGGTGCTTTTCCGCCGGGTCAGCCGGAGTACGGGCCGTAAGAGCAAAAACAAGGAGCTTAATGTGTATGTTTACAAGACTCCTGTGAAAGCTGTGCCCTGTGACAAGGAGTTTCCCTTATCCGGTGCAAAAAACAATCTGGCTGTCAATCAGGGCCCAATTTCCCTTGCGGCCGGAAAAAAATTTGTGAATGTCCGGATGCTCCGTGTGCCGGAACCCGGAAACTATACATTGGAATTTTTTGTCAAAGGACGCCCCGGTACGGTCGTGGAAGTTGTTTCTTTTGACGGAAAAGCAAAGGGAAAATGGCATCGGAAATTGCGTTTCACGCTTCCTGATGAAAAACTTTACCGCTGTTCAAGCATCGTAACTGCTGCCGGCGGTTCTTTCAAGGCAGGCGTAAAAGTCAGTGCCGGCAGTGCCGTGCTGAATGAGTTGTGCCTGACTCCGTTGCAGATGAAGTAAATACAGCAAAGAAGGTGTCGTATTATGAGCAGAATCACCGGAATGATGACCGAATACAAGGTCGCTCCCCTCGGAATGGATGAAAGTGCCCCCCGGTTTTTTTACCGGATCGAAGGGGGCAATGTTATGCAGCAGAGCTACCGTATCAAAGTCAGAACAAAAGCCGGCGTTCCTGTGTGGGATTCCGGCGTCGTCGCCAGCAGCGATACTGTGCAGATCGTTTATGAGGGACGGGCCCTTGCTCCTTTTACCGGCTATTTCTGGCAGGTGGAATCCACCCTCAATACCGGGGAAACCATTACCGGAGATGAGGGATTTTTTGAAACAGGTTTTATGGGAACCGCCTGGAAAGCCCAGTGGATCGGCTCTTATGCCGGTGAAAGTTTTATGCGTCCGGTGCAGTTGTTGAAACGCTCCTTTTCTTTTGACGGCACTTCTGCTGAATCAGTCCGCCTTGCCATAACCGCTTTAGGTGTCTATCAGGCGGAACTGAACGGTCAAAAGGTGGGAACGGATTTGCTGACACCCGGGTGGACAGATTATTATTCCCGGGTGCAATATCAGGTCTACGATCTATCTTCTCTGCTCCGCAAAGGAGAAAATGAACTTGCCGTCTACCTCGGCGAAGGCTGGTATTGCGGCCGCATTTCCCGGATGCTCAATAATGACCGTCCCACTTTCGGGGAACATCCGATGCTGCTGGCTGAAATACGCAGAGATGATGAAACTCTCCTTGTGACAGATGAAAAATGGAGCTCTTTTGTTTCTCCTTACCGTTATTCCGATATTTACGACGGCGAAAAATATGACGGAACCCGCCTGACTCCCACAGGAGAGGTGAGTCCTGAATTGGAATCCGGAGCCCCGGTGAAAGTCTTTGCAGCCCCCGCTGCCCGGGTGGAGTGGAATTCCGGAGCTTACGTCAGAGAAGTTGCCTGTCTGAAACCGGTTTCCGTCCTCCGGAAAGCCAACGGAGTCATTCAAGTCGATTTCGGGCAGAACTTTGCCGGGAAAGAAAGAATACGCCTTCATCGTCCCGGCAGAGGGGCTGTCATTACCATACGCCACGGCGAAATGCTCAACAGCGACGGAACGCTTTATACGGCCAATCTCCGTTCCGCAGAGGCAACGACCACCTATATTACTGCCGGACTGGAAGAAGAACTCTACGAGCCCCTTTTCACATTCTACGGATTCCGTTATGTGGAAATCAGCGGTTGGCCGGGAGAATTTGAAAAAGAGAGCATCGACGGCGTTGTCATATCTTCTGATCTGCCGGAAACGGGACATTTCAGCTGTTCAAATCATCTGGTGAATATGCTTTTTTCAAATATCCAATGGGGGCAGCGCAGCAACTTTGTCGATGTGCCCACGGATTGCCCCCAGAGGGATGAAAAACTGGGTTGGACCGGGGATACGCAGGTTTTTTCAAATACTGCAACGTACAACAGTTTTGCCCCTGAGTTTTATACCAAGTACATTGCCGATCTCAACGCTTCCCGGGTCGGTGTGTTTTATCCTCAGTTTGTTCCGCTGCCCTACCGTCCGAAGCCCGGATACGGTTTTATCAACTCTCCCCGGGAACTGGGGTTCCACAACTTTTCAACGGGCTGGGGGGATGCGGGATTTATTGTGCCGTTTCAAATGTTCCGCAAGTACGGCGATGTAAGAGTGATCAAAAAGTATCTGCCCAATATGGTTGAATGTCTGGACCGGATCATTGAAGTGTGCAAAACGGCTCCCATTGTCAGCTGTACACGCTATGGCGACTGGCTCAATCTGGATGATCCCACACCGCCGGAACTGCTGAGCACGGCTTACTTTGCCGGTATGAACCGCCTCTGCGGTCAGATGGCGGCACTGGTTGGCGAAAAGGTCATTGCTTCAGAGCGGATGGCCAAATATGAGTGGATCAAAGAGGCTTTTATCAAAGAGTTTTACACCTCTGATATGCGTTTCAAAGGGGAATCCCAGACCTCAAAACTGCTGGCACTGCACTTTGATCTGACGCCCGATCAGCGGGATCTCTGGGCACTGGTGGTGGAGTCACTTCTCAATGATATCGAGAAAAAGAGAAAAATGCATTTGTCAACAGGATTCCTGGGAACACCGCTTCTGCTGCCGGTGCTGACTAAAGTGGAAGCTCTTGATACGGCTTACAGACTTCTGCTTCAAAGTTCCTATCCCTCCTGGCTTTATCCTGTGACCCAGGGGGCAACGACGATGTGGGAACGCTGGAACTCCTGGAATCACGAAACCGGATTCGGCGATGTGCGTATGAACTCATTTAATCATTACGCCTACGGTGCTGTTGCGGAGTGGTTCTATGAAGATATTTGCGGTATAAAACCTGATCCCACTTTCAAGCGTTTCAAATTAGAGCCCCGTTTCGGCCGTTTTCTCGACCGTGCTGAAGCGGAATATGATTCCATTTACGGCAAAGTCGTTTCCAAATGGCAGAGAATGGGCGGGGATTATTTATATGAATTCGTTATCCCTCCCAATACAGAAGCCCTTGTCCGGGGCGAACTTTACGGGCCGGGAAGTTATCAACTTGAAATCAAACACTACTGAAAAACTGTCACTATGTTCAAAAAAATACGCTGGAGTCTGGAATTTGTTATCGTATATATCCCCTATCAGCTGCTCCGGCTGCTGCCCTGGCCTTTGATGCGGGCAGTGGCCTGGTGTCTGGGATTGGGAATGTATCTGCTCCCCGGAGCACGGAAACTGGTAAAAGCAAATATTCACGCTGCTATGCCGGAATTGTCTGAAGCTGAAGTCAAAAGAATCGCACGGAAATCCTTTGATCACCTCTGCTGGAATCTGGTTGAGTATGTCTGGATGACCGGCAAAGAAAAACGTATCCGCCGCTGCTGTGAAGTTGAGGAAAAGACCTTGAAAAAACTTAAAAGTTTGGTCCGGGACAATGTGCGGATCATTTATGTCAATCCGCATCTGGGCAGTTGGGAGGCTTCAGGGCTTATGTCCCCTTATTATGCAGGAGTCAATATCGCCGCCATTGCCAAGCCTTTGCGGAATCCTTATTTGAACAGTTTTTTCAATACGGGGAACCGGGAAAATACATCCGGATTGCGGATCATCTTTTCCAAAGGGGCTATGCGGGCTGCTATTCAGGCTTTGAAAGAAGGTATGGGGGTCGGCACACTGATCGACCAGAATACCAGAGTCCGGGACGGCGGCGTGTTTGTCAACTTTTTCGGATTGCCTGTTCCCAGCAGTACGGCTCCTGCCGTTCTCAAAAGTTACTGCGACCAGAAAGGTATGCCCAGCCGTATCATTATCGGATGCAGTTTGAGAAAGAAAAACGGCAAAGTTATGGGAGAGGGGTGGGAGCTGCCCAAACCTTTTGAAGAATATGCTTCTCATACTGAGGTCTTGCAGGATTTGATGACTGTTTCAGAAAAAATCATCAGAGAAAATCCCGAACAATATTTGTGGATGTACCGCCGTTTTCAGTATATCCCGGAAAATGTGACCGCCGAACAGCGCAAGCGTTATCCCTGGTATGCCATAGAGCCGGGAAAGAATTTCTATCTCAAAGTCCGGGAGCGCAAAGCAGATACCGATGGGGAAACTTGCGCATAAAACGGTGCTCCACATTGATATGGACGCTTTTTTTGCTTCCATAGAAGAACGTGACCGGCCCGAACTCAGAGGAAAAGCCGTTATTGTAGGCGGTTCTCCGGAACGCCGGGGGGTGGTGTCCACTTGTTCTTATGAAGCCCGGAAATACGGAGTCCACTCTGCAATGCCTTCAAGAACGGCCTTGCGTCTCTGTCCCAAAGGTATATTGATCCGGCCCAATCACCGTAAATACAGTGCCGTTTCCCGGCAGATCAGAGAGATTTTTTACGCTGTGACCGAATTGGTGGAACCGGTTTCCATTGACGAAGCCTATTTGGATATCACGCACAACAAACTGGAATTGGATTCAGCACGGGAAATCGCCCTGTTCATAAAAAATGCCATCCGCGAAAAGACCGGGCTGACCTGTTCGGCAGGAGTGGCTCCAAATAAATTTCTGTCAAAAATCGCTTCAGATTTTCAAAAGCCTGACGGCCTGACTGTTATTGATCCCGAAAAAGCCGCCGCATTTCTGGATGAACTGCCCATCAGAAAATTTCACGGTATCGGCAATGTGACTGCCGACCGCCTGGAAAGTATGAATATCCGCACAGGGGCCGAGCTGAAACTCCTGGATCTTGAAACATTGCAGCTGCTTTTCGGAAAAGCAGGCGAATTTTATTATCATATTGTCCGGGGCGTGGATGACCGGCCGGTGGAATCAGGGAGTGAACCCAAATCCATCAGTAAAGAGATGACGCTGCTTGAAGATTGCAGCGATGTACGGCAGTTGCGGATTCTTGTCCGGGCATTGGCAAGAAAAACCGCCCGGCGCGCTCTGCTTAAAGGATATTGCGGGCTCAACGTCACCTTGAAAATCAAGTATGCCGATTTTCAGACTGTGACCCGCACCGTTTCCCTTGAAAACCCCACTGTCAACGGAGAAACAATAGGCGACTGTGCCGTGGAACTTTTGAAAAAAACTTCCGCAGGCGTGCGCCCCGTCCGTCTGGTGGGGGTGGGACTGGGAGCACTTCAAGTCATCGGTACTCCCCGTTTGGAACAGCTTAAATTGCCTTTCAGAGATTCTTGAGCCGTTCTTTCAGCAGATTTTTGATGTATTCTTCACCGTAGAGAGAACGCATAAGCTCAATATTGAACTCGTAAAAAAGTTCCGGATCAGGACGGGTAATCATCGGTCCCATAGCAATTTCCACAATGGTTCTGCGTTTGTTGACATTTTTCTGATAGATATTCAGATAACGCATAAGAGTCCGAGGCGAAAGTTCTGTGAACTTGTGCTGTCCGAACTCCTCTGTGTAGTCGGCGGCAATGAGGGAAACAATGTTCCCCGGCAGGGATTTCAAACCGAAGTCAAGCAGAAAATCCTCCACCATTTCCATACAGCGTATCTCGTCAAAGACCGGAAAACTCACCCGGCGGCCCCGGGAAAGGATACTGGGGGGAAATTCATAGTTGGCCGACAGCACCACATTCACATTGTCAGGCAGCGTGAAAGCTCCCCCCACGTGAGTACGGAACTTGTACCAGTTGACACTTCTGGGGTCAATATCATCAAAGAATACTACGAATTTCAAATCTTTTCGTGCTGTAAGGGGTTCCATCAAAGCGTGCCAGTCTTCTTCCAGAGCCTCAGGCTCAGGCAGGATAAGGACGATGTTTTCCTCGGCAAGAGCATAGGAAACGGTCATACTTGTCTTGCCATACCCGGGAAGACTGTTGATGAGGAGAGGAATATTGGAAATGCCGGAACTGTACTTTTTGAAATGATCCTGAAAACTGCTCCGGACTCCGGGAAAGCCAAAGAATTTTTCCACAGGTTTGGCAGAGTCAGCCTTCACCGGAACAAAACGGTTGCCGATGAAACGGAATACTCTGCCTTTCAGAAAACGGTCTGCCTGACCTATGGCCCGGAGCAAGGATTCCGGAGCCATAAATTCTTTGAGGCTGCTGAAAAGTTCCCGGGCCCCCGGAAGAACTCCGGAGTCAGGCAGTGTATCCCGGACAGATTGGAGGACTTCAAAAAAGGCAATGGTTTCTCCGATCAGGAAAAGATCGTCCTTTTTTTCCAAAGCAGCCTGCCCGGGAATAATTCCGGCATTGGTGAAACTATCAAAAAGAGCACTGAAAAGCTCTCCTTGTGTCCTGTCGCCCCAACGGCGGTATATTTCATTGAAATAGTCGGCACAAGAGGCTTCATTTCCATTACCGGTGAAGGCATCAATGAGCCCCTTGAGCTGCCGCAGAAAGGGATTGTCTGCCGTTTTGAGTTTTCCGTCTCCCCCCGGGGTGGTAAAAAGAAGACGGAACAGCAGGGCTGCCCGGGTTTGCTGTTCCTGAAGTGAGTTCATCACATCCCCATAAGGCGTTTGAAGTTACCGGCAAAAATAGCAGCATTTTCATCATCGGTCAGGCGTTCATACAGAACTCCTGCTACATACATTCCGGGGTTGCGGATGGGGAAGTCGGTACCGAAAAACAGTTTTTCTTTACCCGCCCAGTTGATGCCCCGCCGGAGCATTCCCCAGGTGTTGGGGCCGGAACCGGAAATATCCAGCCCCGCATTGGGATATTGGGCGACAAGACGCATACGGGCCTCATATTCATCATTGCTTGCTGTGGGATGAGCGATGATCAGTTTCAAATCGGGGAAGTTTTTAAGGATGATTCTGGCATCATCAAGATTGCCCAAATGAAGATTGACCACCATACCCAGCTGATTTGCCAGATCCCACATCGGCATCATTTCAGAACAGGCGTAGCTGGAATAGTTCATCATATAGGCCACAAGTTCGCCGATCAAACGGACATTTTCTTTGTGATACATATAGTCGATTTCTTCCAGAGACTCTTTGACGAACCAGGGGTGCACACAAATACCGGGAATAAAAAATCCGTCGGTGCGATCACGTCCTTCAAGGGCTTTCACGTTCAAGCCGTGGAGCGTTTCCCAGGTTGTTTGGTCCTTGCCCAAACGGAAGGCAACCGATCCGGCTGCCTGTGAGATACCGGTTCCTTTAAGGACATTCACAAACACTTCATCCGGCGTTTCTCCTGCGTAATTGTTTCCTTCAAGGTAGCTGTGAAAAGAAGAAGGGTGAATGTGAGCATCAATGATTTCATATCCGGGATTGGTAAAATCGAACATTTTTTTTCTCCTGTAAAATTAGTTTATTCCACCGGATCATCGTAGAGCCGGCTTAATGTTGCAAGACGGTGTAAATCCAACTTTCCGCTGCCCAGCATAGGCAGATCGTCAACTTTGATAAAATTGTCTGCGTGGGGGATCCAGAGGTTGGGAAGTTTTTTCTCCCGGAGCTGTTTGACAAGAGCTCCCGGATTGACCAGCGTTTCATCACTGTAAAAGACCAGCAGTTTTTCCCCTCTGCGGGCATCATTTGCCCCGCCGACGGCAATAATGCGGCGGTCGGGCTTGAGAATATCATTCAATTCCCGTTCCACCAGTTCGTGGGGCACCATTTCTCCTGCAATCTTGCTGAAACGGGTATAGCGGCCCGTCAGAGTGATGAATCCATACCGGTCCATATGGCCGATGTCACCTGTGATATACCAGCCGTTGCGGATGACTTCAGCAGTTTTTTCAGGATCGTTGAGATATCCTTTCATAACGATGGCTCCTTTGACGATAAGGAGTCCGTCACAGTTTTCCGGTCTGAGTTCAAAGGTTTCCGGATCAACGATCTTGACGCAGACTCCGGTCAGGGCAGGGCCGATACTGCCGTGCTTTGCCACCTTGACTCCCAGATCAGAAACCGATGTTGCCACATTGATGGAAACAATGGGCGAAAGCTCTGTGCTGCCGAATCCTTCGGCAATGGCGAGTCCGGTCATTTCAAGATATTTTTCAGCAATGTCGGAACGGAGTTTTTCCGCTCCGGCCACTGTGAGACGGACACTTTTGAAATCTTCAGGTTTTGCTCCCCGCATATAGATTTGCAAAAATCCCGGCGTCGTCATAAGAACGGTGATCTGCTGTTCACGCAGAACTGCTGCTGCCATTTTTGCATCCAGAGCATTGGGGATCATAACCACTCTTGCTCCTGTGAGCATCGGCAGCCAGAGGCAGGTGTTCATACCGAAAGAGTGGAACAAAGGCAGATTTCCGAGAATCCGGTCGTGACGGTGCCAGTCGGTGGTTTTGATGACCGCCGCCACATCGCCGTTGATATTGTGATGAGTCAGCATAATCCCTTTGGGGGTACCGGTGGAACCGCTGGAAAAAATCAGAACTGCGACTTTGTTCACATCATCCCAGCTTGCCGGAGCCAGAAGCCGCATAAGTTCCCGGCTGGAAAGAACTCTCAAAACAAGATGCCACAGGAAACGTTTGATTTTTCCGCCGTAACGGGATTTGATGTCCTCAATAAAGATCATTTCGGAAAGAGGAGCGATCTTTTGTTTCTCAATGAAACTTTTTGAAGTGATGATGTGACGTATCCCCGCAGTTGCAACGGCACTTTTGATTGACTCAGGAGAGGCCGTGTAGTTGAGCATCGCAGGGGTTCTGTCCGTAAGCTGGACGCCGATGATAGATGTGACAGCATCAATACTGTTGGGGAGCATCACCCCCATATACACCTCGTCTGAGTGACAGATCCGCCTGAGATAGCGGCTGATCATAATGGCTTCAACAGCATTTTCCGCAGCTCCCGGCAGATGAAATTCTTTACCGTCATATTCCCCCACGATACAGCGGTTGGGGAACCGGCGGCCCAGAAAAAGTGCCTGAGAGTGGAAGGGCTTTTCTTCCGGCAGAGGAGCCAGTTCCGTTTCTGCGGCAAGTTCAGACATTGCAATGCGTATTTCATAAGCGTTGCTCTGCCGGGGCAGGGGATTGCCTATGGTTACTGAGGCCGGGTGGGGAGAACAGCCGAAGCGGCGGAACTTGAATTTGCCCCGGTAACAGGAAAATATACTGCCCCAGGTCATACCGATGTGCAGGGGAATGAGGGGAACGTCGATTTCAGGAGGCAGCAGCAGAGACATACCGTCCTTAAAGGCCGACATCGTACCGTTCCGGGTGATATCGCCTTCGGGGAAGACGCAAATAAGTTCTCCTTTGCGGAAAAGAGTATGGGCAGTTTCCAGAAAAGATTTGAGTTTTTTGGGGCCGTTTGGAACTTCCACCAGACCGGCAGATTTGAGCAGCGGACGCAAAAAGGGAATGGCATTGTAATAATTTTCGTCCATCATAAAACGCACCGGACGTGAGGTACAGGCGGTGACAAAAAGCATATCCATAAATGAGGCCCGGTTGGCAATGAGCAATGCGGGACCTTCTTCCGGGATCTTTTCAGCGTGCCACACTTTGAGGCGGTAAAAGGTCAGCATCAGCAGTTTTGTGAACATCCGCAGCAGACATTGGGGGATGAGCAGAAAGAAGATGACTCCTACGGCAAAGGTCACGCCTCCCAGCCCTGCTGCTACCGGGAATATGGCGATTTTATTAATATACATCAGTCCTGAAAGAAAAATCGCCGTCAGCAGAATAATGCCGAATGGCAGATAGAACCAGGAAAAAAAGGCACTGCGCAACTCTTTGCGGACAAAGAATTTCTGGTAGGATTGCAGAGGAATCAGGGCGATTCCGGCAAAGAAGCCGAAAAGCAGCAGCAGCATTCCTAAAAGGCAGCTTTCAATGATTTCATCTTTGAAAAAAGGCAACAGACCGATGGCAAATGAACACAAGGTCATCATCAATGCCGCCGGGGGGATAAGACCGATTTCTGCATTGTTCCGGCAAAGTCCCGCCCCCAGAATGAATCCTGCCGCAGCTCCGGCAAGAGGGGCTGTCATAACCGCATATTCAAGAACAGGCGAGGCAACTCCCTGAGAGAGCGTAATATATTGGACCGCCAGAGAGGCCGCAAAAATAATGGAACCGAAAAGGTAACTTTCGCCGATACCGGTCAAAAGCAGTTCCCGTCCCCTTTCTTCGCGGCGGATGACTGCCAGCCAGGTTTTGGGAAGTCCGGAAAAACGCAATCTGGGCAGCGGAGCAAGGGTGGGACGCAGACGGGTGGCCGCTGAAAGGGAGATAAAGGCCAGCCCCAGCAGAAATATTCCTGTCGCTCCGGGGGGGAAGTGCAGTTCTGCGGCAGCTGCCGCTCCGGTGACACCGGCAATAATGCCTGCAAATGTGGTACTTTCAGTTACGGCTCCTGCAAGGGGGAGAGAGGATTTTTCAACGGTTTCAGCAATATATATCCGCTGGGCCGAACGGTAAGCGGCACAGATCATTCCCGACAGGACGACCATTGCCAGCAGCAGAATGATCCACGGCAGCGTCAGACCGGCTCCCGGAACAAGAAAGAGGACTGCTGTTCCCATTCCCATAAGAAGGAAAAGAGCCAACTGAGAAAAAGTAATGGTATTTCTGCTTGAAAAACGGCTGGTGAAGTACCGGGTGAGAAAAGGCATAAAAAGGTAAGGCAGCGTAAAAAGGGCTCCCGTAAGAAGCATATCCAACGCCTGACGGCTGAAAAGCGGAGCCACACGATGTCCGACCAAAGCTGTATAAGAACAGAAACAGGTCGTTATCAGCGTACTCAGCAAATTGACTGACCCGGCTGCGGTCAGTACAGATTTGTTTTCAGAATTTGTCATCTTGTATATTTTCTGTATGAAAAGTCATTATATAATATAGCACACAAAGATATTTTTTCAAACGTTCAGAAAATTTTGAGGGAAACCGTTTTAAAGGAGAAAAGGAAAAATTTTCCCCTGAGAAAGTCCTTTATCAGTTGTTCTGCTTTGACCGAAGTTCTTTGAGTCGCTTGCTTAAAAGAGAATAACGCCGTTCCCGGCGGTTGTTGGAAATGGCGATTTCCACTGCCTGACGGTCGGCAACGAGGACGAGCAGTTTTTTTGCCCGGGTCATAGCGGTATAGAGCAGATTTCTTCTGAGCATCATATAGTGGCACTTCAAAAGAGAGAGGATGACGCAGGGGTATTCTCCGCCCTGGGATTTATGGACTGTAATGGCGTAAGCGTGACTCAGCTGGTCGGTTTCATCGAAAGCGTATTCGACACTTCTTTCGCCGTTGTCAAAGGCACAGAAAAATTTTCTGTTTTCGCTGTCGATCTTTTCAATGATCCCCACATCGCCGTTGAAAACATTTTTGTCGTAATTGTTGGAACGCTGCATAATTTTATCGCCCAGGGAGAAACTTCTTTCCCCGAAACGGAAGGATTCGACCTTTTCCCCCAGCAGTCTTTTCGCAAGGAGCGGATTAAGTCTGAAAACCCCCGCATCTCCCCGGTTCATCGGCGTAAGGATCTGGATATCTTTGACCGGATCGAAGCCGAAACGTTCGGGGATCCTTTCAGCGGCCATTTTTTCGATCAATTCTTCCGCCCGTGCGGGGTCGCCGGGATCGATCCAGTAAAAATCAAGCTCTTTGTCCTTCTGCGGAGCAGGAGCAACAGGCATATATCCCTTTATGACCCGATGAGCGTTGGCAATGATCGAACTTTCAGAGGCTTGACGGAAAACTCTTGTTAAATGGGTGACGGCAAAAAATCCGCTGCTGATGAAGTCGGCAAGGACGGTTCCCGCTCCCACTGAAGGGAGCTGATCGGCATCACCTACCAGTACGACCGCACAGCCGGAAGGCACTGCTGCAAAGAGGGCTTCTGCCAGAACAAGGTCAAGCATTGAGACTTCATCGGCAATGAGCAGATCACATTCAAGCTTATGGCTTTCGTCAAAGGCAAACGCATTGCTCCGGGGATCGTAGATCAAAAGGCGGTGGATCGTTTTGGCTTCCAGACCGGACGATTCGGAAAGACGTTTTGCCGCTCTGCCGGTGGGGGCTGCCAGAGCGATTTTCAATTTCGCTTTTTTGGCAAGCTTGACGATTTCCCCCATAACGGTGGTTTTACCTACACCGGGGCCCCCTGTGACAATGGAAAGCGGAGCGTGCTTTACTGTTTCCACCGCTTGAAACTGCTCAGGAGCAAGTTTTGCAACAACAGCTTGCGGCAGTTCGCCCATTTTTTGGGCCGCAAATTTTTTGCATTTAGCCAATTCAGCGATTCTTTTGGCAAGTTTCTGTTCTGCCCGTGCGAGGTGAGGCGGGTAGATCATATCGTCAAGGAGCAAAAGCTGTTTGTGGGCAATGGCTTCGTCAACTCCTTTCCGGGCATTTTCTTCCGGAAGTTTGAGCAGTTCGGCAGTACTTCTGACGACCTCCTCAACGGGAGCACAGACGTGTCCGTGAGAGGTGAGTGTATTCATCGCAAAGACCGCCGCCGCCCGGAGACGGTCAGGAGAATCTGCTGGAATCTCAAGGGAACGGGCGATCTCGTCAGCTTTGAGAAATCCGATGCCGTCCACATCGTCGGCAAGTTTCCAGGGATTCTTTTTGACGGTATCAGGAGCATTTTCACCGTAAACTTTCAGGAGTCTTGCGCAGTATGCAGGAGTGATTCCCAAGCCCTGTAAAAAGATAAGAGACTCTCTTTCTGCGGCAGATTCTTTCCAGATGCGGCTGATTTCAGCGGCTCTTTTAGCACCGATACCGGGAACTTCTTTCAGCTTTTTGGGGAAACGGTTGAGGATCTCCATTGTTTCTTTGCCGAAGTGTTCCACAATGGCGGCAGCGTTTTTGGGCCCCAGTCCCGGAACGGCGGAACTGAGAAAACGGATCAATCCGGAGGGGCTTTCAGGCAGAGTCACCTTGCATCTTGAAATGCGGAATTCTCTCCCGTAATCGGGGTGTGTGGCAAAGATTCCTTCAAGTTCCAGTTGTCTGCCGGCTTCTGCTCCGGGCATAGGACCGCAGACAACTTCTTCAGTGCCGTCTGCACAGCGGACAACGGCAACGGCAAAATCTCCGTTGTCGCCTTTGAATCTGAAACGGAGTATTTCTCCTTTTAGAATTGTTGGTTCTTCTGCCATAGAGTTGTTTCAGTAATTGTCCGCTTCCTGGACGAGCCTGCGGTATTTGCTGAAGATATCTTCCCGTGAAATAAAGCCCTCAAACTTGCCGCCGGGCGCACACACAGGCAGATGTTTGGCATTGTAGCGGTCAAAGTTTGCCATTGCCCAAGCTAAGTCGTCATCGGGCGAGAGCAGACCGTGAGGGGTTTCCATCATATCGTAGATGAGCATAAAATCATATACTGAGTGATCCAGCATTGCGTGAAGCATCCTGTCTGTACGGATGACTCCCACAAGATGAGAGTGTTCGTCCAGAACGGGATAGACCTCCGCTTTGTTTTCTTCCACCAGTTTCCGCAAAGTGCTGAGGGTGTCATCCGGAGCAAGGGGGTAGTAGTTCCGGTCGATATTCAACCTGACAGGCAGGCTTTGGAGCATCACCTGATCCCGGTCATCGTTGAGCAGATTGTTTTCGGCCAGAGCTTTCCGGTAAATGGAGTTGGGTTCCAGATGACGGGCGGCGAACCACGCCACAGCTGAAACGATCATTAAAGGCACAAGGAGCGTGTAACCCCCTGTGACTTCAGCAATGAGAAATATCCCCGTCAGGGGAGCACGCATCACTGCGGTGAAAACACCGCACATCCCAACCACAATGAAGTTGGGTTCCTGAAGCTGAATGATCCCCGTCAGATTGATAAGACGGGCAAAGGCGAATCCCGTAAAGGCTCCAATAAACATAGAAGGAGCAAAGATACCGCCGTCACCGCCGGAATCTACAGTCAGAACCGAGCCCACCACCTTGAAAAAAACTGCCGCACCGATGAGAATCGTCAGAGTCAGCCAGTCAGGCATAATTCCCGGGGGCAGGGGGGAAAGAGCTGCAAGAGCACTCAAGTTTCCGGCAAAAAGCTGTTCGATATAGATATATCCCTGTCCTCTGAGAATGGGAAACAGGGCCAGAAGCAGACAGAGCATCGTGCCGCCCGTAAAAAGTCTGACCCAGTGATTGCGCAGACGGCTTTTTATGATTCCTCCCAGTTTGTAGGCACTGCGGATCACATAGACGCCGATGAGAGCACATACCAGACCGCAGATGAAGTAAAAGGGGACAGCGTTGGTTTTCCACGGTACGGTGATCGCCAGATTGAAACCGAAATGATTGGACATTACCCGGGAAACTACCGTTGCCACAGCACTGGACATAAGAATGGGCACCAGGGCTCCCACACTGAAAGAGGGCATCAGAACTTCAACTGCAAAGAGCACGCCGCCAATGGGACTGCTGAAACAGGCCGAGATAGCCGCTGCCGCACCGCATCCGATGAGGAGCAATCGCTGTTTCCGGTCAGTGTGGAGGAATCCGGCTGTGTTGGAACCTATGGCAGACCCCGTCAGGACGCTTGGAGCTTCCAATCCGGCAGAGCCGCCGCAGCCTACAGAAAAGGCACTTGAAAGCAAATGGGTGAGCATTTCGCTGCCGGGGATCGTAAATTTCCGCCGGTGCAGCATCAATATAAGAGGGCTCAGGCTTTTTGCGTAATTTCTGCCGCCCCATTTGTGCTGCACGCAATGGGACGCAAAAAGACCGATCAGAGGCAGAAAGAAAAAGAGTATCAATGCGCAGGTTTTCAGCAGAGGTGAACCGGAATAATGTTCAAGGCTGCTGCCGAAAGAAGAAAGCGTCTCCACGATAATGTGCATCAGAGCCACGCCGCAGGCGGCAATGACACCGATGAAAAGGGCAATAAAAAGGGTGTTCGACCGTTCTCCGAAAGTTGTACGGAACCAGTCGGCACCGGCGATGAAAACCCGGCGCAATGCGACGCTTTTACGCAATATTTTTTTGATACGCACTTCTTTTTCTCACTGATTGAGGATCGCCCAGTAACGGCCGGAAGGATTTTTGATAAGCTTGATAGGCAGATCAAAAATGGAACTCAGATTATCCTCCGTGAGGACTTCTTCCCGTTTGCCCCGGCACATAATGTTGCCTGACTTGAGAATCATTCCCTCGTCAAAAACGCTGAGGATATCTTCAATACGCTGGGTGATGAAAATAATGGTCAGTTCGGGCATTTCTGCCGCCATTTTTTCAATTTCTCCCAACAGGAACTCTCTGCCCGGCATATCCAGATAGACACTGGGCTCGTCAAGGATCATCAATTCAGGCTTGGTCAGCAGTGCCCGCATAATAAGGATCTTGACCTGTTCCCCGGAGGACATTGTGAAAATCTGCTGGTCGGCCAGATGTTCTGCCCGGAAACGCTTCATCAGTACCCTGGCAGTTTCTATTTCGTGCTGCTCCGGCTCCCGGAAAAGGCCCAAAGTGCCGTCAAAACCGCTGATGACCATTTGAAGTCCTGTCCATTCGGTATCGGTGAACTGCTGCATACAGGGACTGACCCAGGCAATGCGTTTACGCAGTTCCACCAGATTGGTGGAGCCAAAACGGTTGCCCAGGATGTTGACTTCAGCACCGAAAACCGGCCAGGCATATCCCATAAGCATCTTGACAAGAGTTGTTTTGCCCGCTCCGTTGGCACCGAGGATGAAGCAGCGGCCCCCTTTGGGAACCTGCCAGCTCAAATTATGCAATATTTCTCTGCCGCCCAGATAGACGGACGCATTTTTGATATCAACAGCCTGGGAATACATTTTTGTCAGCTCCGGTCATTTTTATATGCCATCCATTTGTCCCGGAGCTCTTTGCCCCGGGCAAATTCTTCTTGGAATTCGTCAAAGCGGCCTTCTTCAATAAGGCGGCGCAATGTAAAGTAACGTGCTTCAAATTCATCCATTGCCTTGAGGACGGCAGAAGCATTTTTTTCAGTGATTTCACGCCACATAGAAGGTGTACTTGCCGCAATACGGCAACTGTCCCGGAATCCTGTGGCACATCCGGCAAAGCGGTTGGACTGCTCTTCCGGAGTTTTTGCATCAAGAATACCTGAAGTCAATGCAGACGCCACAATGTGAAGAACGTGACTTGTTCTTGCCACAAGAGCATCGTGGTCGTTGGCATCGGTCAGGTATTTGGGGAACCCGCCGGCGGCAGACCACATATCAGCAATCATTGAAACCGCTTCAGGGTCGGCACTGCCGCCTTTGAGAATGAAAATGTCCGCATTGGAATAAAGTGTGGGAAATGCCGCTCCGACACCGTGTTTTTCAGTCCCCGCCATCGGGTGGGAACCTGCAAAACGCACGCCCCGGGGCAGCAGAATCCTGTCTGCCGCCCGGCAGATTTCCCCTTTGAGAGAACCTACGTCAGTGACAACGGCCCCTTTGGGAAAATCCTTTGCGTGTTCAGCCATAAAGTCAATGGTGGCCTGAACCGGGATCGCCAGAACTGTGATATCCGCTTTTTGCAGCAGGACAGCTGCATCGGCACACACTTCGTCCACAGCATCAAGTTCCAGGGCCGCTGAACGGTTGTCCTCACGGCGGCCCCAGCCGATCCGGTGATAGCTCCCTTTGAGAGCCATTCCGAGTGAGCCGCCCAGAAGGCCCAGCCCTACGATACCAACACTCAACATTGCTGAAACTTATCCCAGAGTTGCCAAAAGTTCTTCAGTACGCACCTTTCTGGCTTCCAGATCAGCCAGCTGAGCACGGGCATTGGCGACCACCTGTTCGGGGGCACTGTTGACGAATCGCTCATTGCTCAGTTTTCCGGCGGTACCGGCGATCCACTTGTTGATGTCGGCAAGTTCTTTTTTGAGCTTGGCTTTTTCAGCTTCCACGTCGATCAACCCGGCAAGAGGCAGACTGATGATACCAGCCTGACAGAGTTTTGAGGGGGCGGCACCGTTTTTGGCACTGTCAAAACTTTCAAGTGTAAGTTCGATTTCCTCGGCATTGAGGAGCAGTTTCAGAGAATCGATCTGTCCTTTGAGACCTTCCAAAGCGGCTGCGTCAGCGGCTTTGATGTGGAACTTCAGCTTGCGGCCGTCGGGAATATTGTAGTTGGAACGCAGGAAACGTCCGCCTTTGACCAGTTCAAATTTGGCTTCAGCAAGTTTTGCTTCGCTGTCAAAGGCAATGTTGCTGCTGACAGGCATCTGCTGGTACATAAGGAGTTCATTTTCAGCGAGCAATCCCATACGGTGAGCCAGTTCTTCGGTGATGAAGGGCATAAAGGGATGAAGCAGTTTCAGAATACGGAAAAGAGCCCAATCCAGGACTGCCAGAGCCCGTTCCTTGTCGGCACCGCCTGCCCGCATGGGGAGTTTTTCAGCTTCCACGAACCAGTCGCAGAAGTCGCTCCAAACCAGATCGTAGAGAGCGTGAGCGGCGGTATGGAAACGGAATTTTTCAAGTTCCGCATCAATGAAAGCAGCCGCGGCATCCAGTTTTGCGGCCATCCACTTTTCATCGGCAGAAAGGTTTTCAGGCAGAGATTCCACCACCTGACTGGGACCCTGCATCTGGCGGAAACGGCAGGCGTTCCAGAGCTTGTTGGCAAAATTCCGGCCGATCTCACATTTTTCGTTGGAATAACGGATATCCATACCCACAGGAGCGATGTAAACGATAGAGAAGCGCAAAGCATCGGCACCGTATTCTGCGATCACATCCAGCGGGTCGGGGGAGTTGCCCAGAGATTTTGAAAGTTTCCGGCCCTTTTCGTCGCGGATGATACTGGTGAAATAGACGTTTTTGAAGGGAATCTTGCCCATAAATTCACACCCGGCCATAATCATACGGGCGACCCAGAAGAAGATGATATCGGGAGCGGTGACCAGATCGTTGGTGGTGTAGAAGTGATCCAGCTCAGCAGTCTTTTCGGGCCAGCCCATAATGGAGAAGGGCCACAGCCAGCTTGAGAACCAGGTGTCGAGCACATCTTCTTCCTGTCTCCACTTGCCGGGGGCGGTGGGGGCTTCGAGGCCGACATACACTTCGTTGGTGTCATCGTTGTACCAGGCAGGAATCCGGTGTCCCCACCAGAGCTGACGTGAAATACACCAATCCTGGATATTTTCCATCCAGTGGAAATAGGTTTTGCTCCACCGTTCGGGATAGAATTTGATTTCGCCGGAACGCACCGCTTCGATAGCGGGCTTGGCAAGTTCACCCATACGGCAGAACCACTGGAAACTCACCAGTGTTTCAATGGGCACGTCGCCCCGTTCGGAGTAACCGACAGCGTGGACGATATCTTCGATCTTTTCCACCAATCCCTGTTCGGTCAGCATTGCAACGCACTTTTCTCTGGCGGCGAAACGTTCCATACCGGCAAATTCCGGTCCGCAGAGGGCGTTCAATGTGGCATCGGGATTCATAATGTTGATGACTTCAAGATTGTTCCTGTGGCCCACTTCAAAGTCGTTGGGGTCGTGGGCGGGAGTGATCTTCACGCAGCCGGTACCTTTGGTGGGATCGGCGTGGATATCAGCGATAACAGGGATCTTGCGGTCGGTGAGGGGCAGGCAGAGCATCTTGCCGATCAGGTGTTTGTAACGTTCATCATCGGGATGAACTGCCACAGCGGTGTCACCGAACATCGTTTCGGGACGGGTGGTGGCGACAACCACATATTCGTCACTG
This sequence comes from Lentisphaerota bacterium, assembly GCA_015061745.1. GTDB lineage: Bacteria > Verrucomicrobiota > Lentisphaeria > Victivallales > Victivallaceae > UBA1784. Next base: position 48,924 of record SUWB01000016.1, read on the forward strand.
TTTTCAACGGGGTAGCGGAAGTAGTAGAACTTTCCGGGAACATCTTTGTAGATTACCTCTTCGTCAGAAAGAGCACTCTTTGCTGCGGGGCACCAGTTGATCATACGCTGACCGCGGTAGATGTAGCCTTTGTTGTAAAGTTCGACGAAAACCTTTTTTACGGCGTCAGAAAGGCCGGCATCCATAGTGAAGCGTTCCCGTTCCCAGTCGCAGGAGCAGCCCAGAGTACGCAGCTGTTTGATGATCTTGCCGCCGAATTCCTCTTTCCACTGCCAGACTCTTTTGATGAACTCGTCGCGGCCCAGTTCGTCCCGGGTGACGTTTTCAGTCTGTTTGAGGTATTTGACCACCCTTGCTTCGGTGGCGATACCAGCGTGGTCGGTACCGGGGAACCAGCAGACTTCAAAGCCTTTCATACGGGCACGGCGGCAGAGGATGTCCTGCAAGGTGTTGTTGAGGACGTGGCCCAGAGTAAGGATACCCGTTACGTTGGGGGGAGGAATAACAATGGAGTAACCGGGCTTTGAGGAATTGGCTTCGCCGTGAAAGGCGTTCATTTCTTCCCATTTGGGGAACCAGTATTTTTCCACCTCGGCCGGTTCATACGCCCGGGGCAGTGCTTCAAGCTGACTCATAAATGACCTCTTTGAATTTTTTGTTTATTAAAAAAAGTACAATCTTCACATAATATAGCACATAAATGCTTCAAATTCCAGAAAATAAGCTCTGAAAAAGAGTAAAAACTCCTGATATTCTCTCTCCGGTCAAATGGAACGGGGGATCGGAAGTTGTTGAACTCCCTTTGTCCGGGGGGGGCTGCTCAAGTTGGCAAATGGGATCAGGAACTGTTCAGTTCTCTTTTGGGGAAGTGAGATTTTCCCGGAATTCTGTCGGAGTGCAGTTAAAAAAATCTTTGAAACTTCTTGTGAAATGTAAAGGCGTCGTGAATCCGCAGCGGAATCCGATCACTTTTACCGGGAGTGCCGTGTTTTTCAACATTTCAGCACTGTTTTTCAGCCGCAGGCGGTTCAGATATTTCAAAGGAGGAAGTGAAAAAAACTGTATGAATTTCCGCCGCAGCGTGGCGGGACTGACTCCCAGAGCATCTGCCATTTCAGAAACGGTGATCTGACGGGAAAGATTGTTGTTGAGGAACGCCAGAAGGGGCATCATTTCTGCGGGCATTTCAGGGACGGAATTTCTTTTTTCTTCGGCAAGGAGCAGCAGCAGAGAATAGATTTCTTCGGCAGCTCTTCTGTGAGAACCGTTTTCCCGGATCAGTTTGCCGATGTGACGTATTCTTTTTTCTATTTCTCCGGGGTCGGAAGGCGTCAGGTGCAATACCCGGTCAAAGCCGAGACTTTCGCACAGTGCCGCACAGTTGTTGCCGTTGGTAAGCAGAGTCAATTTGCGTCTTTTCTTTCCCGGTTCGGCATTGCGGATCATAACATTGCAGTGAGGTACGATAATAAAAACTTCTCCGGGGGTGAGAATAAAAGTCTCAGCGTCTGTGCGGTATTCCAGAGAGCCTTCAAGACACAGTTCAACGGAACAGAGATGATAGTTGAAGTGCTGCAGCCAGGCATCGTCATCTCTGAGTGCATCGCAAAAAAGGGTGGGGAAAAGAGGGTATGCACAATCGTTCTCCCAGTGATAACGTTCTCTGAAAACGTAATTTACGTCAGAGGTAAGGATGTCACGGGATTCTTCGTCAAAAATCATTCGTGCACTTTTTATTATATATTTTGATTGTTTTTGCATACTATTTTTATCTTTATACGTTGCATTGAATTGCACTATACAGTATATTTTATACAACATTTAATATAAACTGCCTGATTTAATTTTACAACAGGAAAGAAAAAATGAAAAGAAAAAAATTTGTCCGCTGTCTGTTTGGGGAAAGAAAATCATTTTCTTCTCTTTTCACCTTGATAGAACTTCTTGTAAGCAAAACTTGTCAAATCTGTGTTTATGTTTTGCGAAAAATTGGTGCTTGCCTTAATATTTGCCGTTGCAATTCTGCCAAATGCGGGATTGTCGGTTTTGCGGATGCAAAAACGGCAATCCACCAAAAGTTTTTGGCAAGGATGGATGGGGCCCGGGGAAGGAAGGGAGAACCTTTTTTCAAAAAGGGTTCCCTTCCTTTCCCGGCTCCTTTCACCTTGATAGAACTTCTTGTCGTGATTGCCATCATTGCTATCCTTGCGGCGATGCTGCTGCCCGCCTTGCAGCAGGCCCGGGGGCGGGCTTTGGACTCTGTCTGCAAAAATAATCTTAAACAGACCGGCAATATGATCACCTTTTATGTTGCCGACTACAAAGATATGATGCCTGATTCCAACGGCACCGATCAGGCGACGACTGCTTACTATCACTATCTGATCCGCAATGATAATTATGTGGGGCTGGGAAAACTTGATTCATTCCGGAACAAAAACCGTTCTCTTACAGATTCGGCGATCCTTCCCGGTACCAAGCCCGGTCATTTGTACTGCCCTGCTGTGGAGCTCAACTACAAAGACTATAAAAACGCTGCCACCCGCTGGGGCGGTGACAACAGAGACAATTTGATCAATACTTATGAATATATCAATTCCTACGTTGCCAAAACCAATCTGAACTATTACACCTATTCAGCCAACCGGACAAAGTATGCTTCTGTTGTGCGGAACTCCGGAAAGATCAACGATGTCCGGGCTCTCAATGCTCCTGTGACGACTTGTATGCTCCACGTCAAATTTGAAGGAATGCACAACGGCAATACAAATTTGCTTTATATCGACACCACTGTCAAAGGAGCCAAATTCGTTCCCTCTTACGCATTATTGGGAACAAATGTGGGCAGTTCAGGCCATATTCTTGCTGTTATTTATGACCGCTGGACGGGAAGATCCCCTCAATTTTAACATAAAGGTTTGATCTCTTATGAAAAAGTTTTTTGTGTTTTTTCTCTCAGTTGCCGGAATCATCTTGAGCGGCGTTGAGACGGTCAAAGTTTCTTCTTTCGGCTTTGATGCCAAGGATTCCACTCGTTTTCTGCAAAAAGCCATAGATTCCGGAGCCCGGCAGGTCATTGTGGATAATGTGGGCAAACCCTGGATCACGGATTCTCTGGTGCTGCGTTCCGATCTGGAACTGATTTTGGCTGACGGCGTGGTGCTGAAGGCTCTTCCCGGAAGTTTTCATCATAAAACTGCTTTTCTTTTCAAACTGGACGAACTGAAAAACGTTGTTATTCGCGGTCAGGGTAAAGCCGTGATCGAAATGAATAAAAAAGATTATCAGAACTCCAAAGTGTACCAGTGGTCGGAATGGCGTCACGCCATTTCTCTCAGAGGATGTCACAATGTGCGTATCGAAAATTTGACGGTCAAAAGTTCCGGCGGTGACGGCATTTATGTGGGACACAGCAAAGGTCCTTCACGCAATATCCTTATTGACAAGGTCATTTGTGAAGATCATCACCGTCAGGGGATCAGTGTCATCAGTGTGGATGGTTTGATTATCAGGAACAGTGCTTTCAACTCCACCGGCGGCACTCCACCCCAGTCGGGGATCGACATTGAACCCAACCATTTTACCAATTCCGTCCGCAATATATTGGTGGAAAATTGTGAGTTCAACAATAATACTTCAGCAGGCTTTATGATCCACCTGGGCGGTCCTGACAAGGTGTCAGATATAACGATCCGCAATTGCCGGATGCTGAACAATAGAGTGGGCTTTCAAGCCTATACCGGCGGACGGGCGGGCTCTGTTCCCTGCCGCATCAGTGTGGAAAATTGTCTTTTGGCTGACAATAAAGAGAATGCAGTTGTTCTTTATAATCAGTGGGAAAATGGCAATAAAATCCTTTTCCGCAATACCGTTTTTGATCACAGAACCGGAAACGGCGTGCCTGTGGTGTTGGATAACGGCCGGGTCAGTTCCAATGTTACGGGAGTTCAGTTTGAAAAAGTTAAAGTCATCCCGAAACGCAGAGATATTATGGAGTATGTGGGCAAAACCGGCTTCGGCGTTACAGGAATTTCAGGAGATATTACAATTGTCCGGGGCAAAAAAAGTGAAAAGTTTGACTTTGAAAAATTCAAAAAGAATAATAAACCTCAAGGCGAAGTGCTCAACTTCAAAAGTGCTGCACTGGATCTGAAAAAAGTCAAGGCTGTAAAAAGTGTTCAAACGCCGGTGCAGCACGGAGTCAAATTCCGCGGCAAACAGATCAAATATATTTTCTGTGCCTCGCAAGTTGGCACTTATCCCGTCAAATTCAAAGTTTCTCCTGTGGGAAAGAGCAATCTTGATACCCGGGTGGTTTTCTATGACAAGGCCGGAAACGTAATGGAATCTTTACGGTCAAAGGAAAGAGAGTTTACCCATATCCTGAAGATCCGTACTCCCGGTGTTTATCTGTGCACCATCAATACCGGCCGTCACGGAGTTTCTGTTTCCTCTGAATTGCCCGGAGGAGCTGTGGCTCAGGATCGTTTGCCTATGGTGCACGGGAGCAATTTCAAACTCTACTTTTATGTTCCTGCCGGTGTTAAAGGATTCAGTGTGGAAGTTGCCGCTTCCCGCACAGAATATGTGACCGTAGCGATTCTTGATCCTGCGGGGAAAAAGGCCGCCGGAAAAGAAAAGATCAACAACACTGCTGCTTTGGAAGTCAAAGTGCCTGATTCCGCAAAAGGAGGCGTCTGGGCCGTTAATATCCGTAACGCCGTGGAAGATTACCAGCTGCGTCTGAGTGCACCTTTGACGCCGGTGCTTTCACCCTCGCCGGAATATGTCGTGACAGAATAAGTCCGGCTTTGAGCAGAAGTTGTTTCTGTTTTGTCCTGTTGTATAGAGGGGCTCACCTTGTGTTTTTCTCACTTTTCCCGGAAAGGAAAAATTTGAAACAGAAGTTCTCCCTGAGGGGTCTGAAACACCTGCTTTATCAAGAAATTTTCCCGTAAGGTAAAATAAGTTGCCCGGGTTAACGCATTTAAGGCATTACCGGTTATGTAAACCGGAATTTTTCCGGAAAGAGATCCTGCGATGAGTTGTTGGGGCGATTCTTCCAGGACTTTGGGGAAGAAATCAATTTTTCCGGAAGCGTTATGGAGATATTCTGCCCTGTGGACCAGAATATTCTCCGGCCTGGGAACGGGATCGGTGATACTTTTTCGCAAAGCTATCTTGTTGGCATATTCGTGCTGCCTGGAGGCGGGCAGCTGCTTTCTGCCAGGGTGGTGAACAAAGAAAAGTTCCACGCGTCCCGGATCATAATTGTGGATCAAAAGTGCCTGCTTGGGGAGAACTTTTGAGAAATGGCGCAAGGCTGTTATTTCCTTGCCGCAGTAATCCTGTTGAGGGAAGAAGAAGGCGATCAGCATCAATTCAATGCCGATCAGCCAGGCTGCCTTTGTGATTCCGTCATCAGTGAAAATATTTAATGCTCTCAAGATTCCCAGAGTGCTTCTGAGCAATAACCATACAAACAACGATATGACGGGCAAGAAAAATCGCATACAGAAATAACAGTGAGGGAAATAAAGCAGTGTCAGAATCAGGAATTGCAAAAATATAAAACAGCATTCCGCTTTGAAAGCACGACTGCAGGGCAGGGATTTTTTTCGGCAAAGCAAACAGAAAGTTCCTGCTGAGAGTATGGCTGCTCCAAGTATGAGAATACCCCGTCCCCATTTCAGTGAATCGATGATGTTGCGGGGAATATAACTGAACGAAAAAAGAAGTTCCGGAAAATCATAAGGGACCGGCGTGTGAAAATGATAGCCGCTGCGTGAAGGCGAACCGAACACCTGACAGTTAAATATGGCAGAAAAAAGAGTTGTCAACAAAGAAGGCAGGAGCAGAAAGATCCAACTGGATATGAAGATATTTTTTTGCCGTTTGCACAAGGTGAACAAAAACCACGCTGCCGGCAGAAGCATAGGATAACCCGTCATACGCAAAGAACCGCAAATGGCCGCTGCAATGCCGTACAAAAGAAAAAGTTTCGGCACGTTTTTTTCTAAATCTATCATATTCCTGAAAAGCCACAGCATAATAAAAAGCAATGCTGAATAGGGGATTTCTGTCATAACTGAACCGCAATATTCCAGAAAACAGGGGACCATAAACAGTAAAGCACAGGTAAGTGCTGTTCCGCCGTACTCTTTGTCTTTGTGAAAAAGCAGCACGGCAAAAAGCATAAGTATCATTGCCCAGAATCCAATGGCTGCACCGGCTGCTTCAGGAGTTGGCGACAAAAGGAGAAAGGGCATCAGAAGAACAGACAGTGATGGGGAATAGCGGGACGGGAAAAATTCTCCATTGAGCGTAAAACCGAAATTGAATCCCCGGCACATTCGTAAAGCTCCGGTGAAGGGTTCTACACTGTCAGGCGTGGAACTCAGCAGAATACCGGGAGAAAATCCGGTAATCAAACGCAAAAGAAAAATAAAAAGAACTAACGCCGGTAAAACTAAAGAGAATAACTTTTCCTGCTTTACGGTCAACATTGTCTCTGTCCTGTAAGTTATAGATGAAAATGTAAATCTTTATAAAATCTTTTTACAAGATTGTCTGCGATTGCCATTGAATACAAATCGTAATAAAGGCGTCGTGTTAAAATTCTCCTGTGTTGAACCGGGCGGAAGCCGTCAAAGGTGACTGTTCAATAACTGCTCCTGAGAAACCGAAAGGCACCTGCATAAAACTTTCGCACCAGGCGGCGGTATCAACACTTCTGTTGTATGGCCACTGGGGGTATTGTTTGCCATATTCATCCACGGCACCGATCCAGTTTTTGTTGGGGTGTCCGTAGCCGCCGAAACATCTGCCGTATTCGCCGCTGCTTCTGTGAGAGGGACCCAGAAGATTGCGCAGAGAGGTAAAGAGTTCCAGTTCAAGCAGATTTTTTCCCTGCCTGACACCTTGAAGTTCGCAAGTATAGGGCGGCATATAGACAATGCCCTGTTCCACGCCGTTGAGACGGACTTTCAGGGCGGCGGTATTCAAATGTTCAAAGCGGAGTCTGAAAAGATTTGCTGTTTCATTGACTTCAAACTCTTGTGAAAGAACCATTTTCCCTGCGTAAAAAGGATATCCTCCGGCAGTCAGTTCAGCCGCAGCGGTGTTCTGTTCCGGAGCAAGAGAAAATTCACGGTTGAGCCGTACCACACCGGGACAACGGGTGAATTCCCGTAAAGAACGCACCGCAAAATCGCCGATCAGAAAAGGAGCTTCAAGTTCAACCCCTTTTAAATGCTGGAAAAGTTCAGTAACCCCCCTGGCAGGTTTTTCCAGGGGTTCAAAAAATCGTTTGAGTTCCAGAATATTGCCCCCTTGAAGCAAGGGGGGCAGGGGGACAGTTTCAAACTCTCTGGCCCGGAAAAAGCCGGAAACACAGGGCGGAACACTTTGACCGTTCAGGAAGATTTCAAAATTCCCGGGTTCTTCAAGAACAAGTGAGGTGTTGGTAAAAGGTGCTTCTGAACGGATCTCAAAACGCAGGGAAATGCTGCCTTTGTATTTTTCTGCGGTGAGTATTTCGTGGACAGCCAGAACAGGCAGGTCGACCGACCATTCGGTGTCCTGTTCTCTTTTGAAACGGACAAATTCCAGAACAAGGGCGTTGGGATCCCGGCGTTCAAGATGCCAATTGTCAGAAAGACACTGCACAGAAAAGTTCCTGATACACTTTCCGTCGGGCTCTTTTCCTGAAAAAATCAGCCGCAGAGCTCCCCCCGCCGGGATCTCAAAGGTACAGGAAGGCTCTGAAAGAGTCCCGTCGCTGTTAAGAAGTGAGGCACTTTTTTTCAGGGAAACAGTATGTTTTTGTGTACAGTCTGTGTTAAAAACAAAGAGCAGTTCGTCGCCGGTGCTTTGTTTCCGTGTAAAGTTGAGCAGCAGAGATGCAAGAGCATCGCTTTCAATTTCAAGAGGACGGTACTCAGAAAGATATTATGAGAGACACAAGAGGTCTCTCATTTTTTTGCACTGAAAACAAAAAGTGGTTTGCCTCTTGATAAAAATGGATTTATGTTAAATCCGAGAACAAACCGAAGTCGCATACTGCGCTT
>SUWB01000017.1 GCA_015061745.1 Lentisphaerota bacterium
TGCTATTGCCTTCTTTCAGATTCCACCTCACAATGGACACCCTTGGCTTTCGCTAACAGTTCCTACTGACAAGGTCTGTATCGGACTTTCACCGACGAGTCAATGCGCGTGCCGCGCATACTAAAAACAGGACTGCAGTTCTTTTTTACTGCAGCCCTGCGGGATGTTGAAAGTTGAATTACTTGAATATTGCTTCTCCGAAACATTCGGGTTCGTGGAAGGTCATATTTTCAAGATTGGGAGACCAGAGAGACAGTTCGGGTTCTGTCTTGGGATTGAAGTAGTCGGTTCTGGCGATATTGAGCAGCCACTTGGTACCCCGGGCGGGAACGGGAGTCTTCAAGGTTGAATAGGGAATCGTCAGAACACAGTACCAGGTGTTGCCTTTACGGTAATTCCGAACCTGCCATTTGCCGCTCCAGTTCCGGTCAAAGGTATTGAATTTAGGATCCAGAGGATCGGTGATAAGTCCCCGGGCCGCATCGTAAGTGGAGTTGGCAATGGGGTTCCAGAGCAGATGATAATAGACCTCTTTCCTGGCGGCGGGATCGACAAAAAATTCCAGACAATCCTTTGAAGGAGCACTGCCGTCGTGTCCCATAGGCACATAGGAACGTTTTTTAGGCAGATCCGCTTTAAAAGCTGCATAGAAGTTCTTTTTGTCGTACATCAGTTTGAAGCGGGTCTGAAGTTTTACAGAACCGGCCTGGATTCCGGAAACGCCCGTAAAGGGGAGGTTTTTCCAGGCACCTTTTTCCACATCGTTGAGATTTCCGCCCTTGTACGGATAGACGTTGACACGCTTTTTCATAGCTCCGGGAAGCACTTTGCTTTTGCGCAAAGCGGGGATGTTCCAGTTAAGCGGTGCTCCGATGGGAGCGGCCAGTCTGCCGTTGGCTTTGAGAAGAGCCTTGGAAGCTCTGCCCCTGATCTGCATTTCCGGCCACCCGGGAATGGACTTGTTTTTTCCTTTGGCATCGAACCAGGAGTCGATCATCCGGTTTCTTGCATCCACTGCCCGGGCGATCTTTTCAAATCCCGGCCAGTCAGGAGAAAGGCGGTAGGAGTGGTAGTGGTGCATAATGGTGGCCAGATTTTTCAGGTAGTCAAATTCATACCGGACCAGCCGGAGGCGGCGTTTAACTTTGGCATTGACAGCATCTTTTTCGGCGGTACGAAGCAGATTTTCCAGAGAATCGAGAACTTCAGGAGTATAGGCAAAACAGAGCCACGCCCGGGGATTCCGGGGAAGAAGATGCTTGCCGGTGCTGCTGTAATCCAGATAACTGAAAGGACGGATCCGGTCATAAAGCAGATTGTAGAAGCGGGTCATTGAAAGAGAGCTTTCCATAAAGGCGTGCTTGTAGAAATCTTCAAGGATCCTGCCCGGATTCTGAGAGGGATCATCCCAGAGTTTTCCGTACATATAATAGACAGGAGCTTCCAAACCGAAAGAGGCTCCGAAACCGCTGCGGTAGACCCCTTTGATACCGAATTTATGGAACTGCTTGACCTGTCTGGCAGGGTAATCAGGAGCCTGCACCGGCGTGAAGCCGGGGAGTTTGTAGGAGCCCCAGTTGTACATATAGGTGGTGAATCCCTGGGGAACTTTGATATTTTTCCACGCTTCCAGACGGGCATCGTCGTAGTAACAGATCTCGATCATCGTATTTTCGGGGAAAGCATTAAAACTTTTCGGGGGATTTGCAGTGGGCCCGTAACTGATAATCAACACTTTTTTGCCGGGAAGTTCTTTGTTGAGCCGTTCAGCAATATTGCGGTGGAGGATCCAGAGTTTTTCCCCTTTGTCCGTGGTACCGAAAAGAGCGGCACATTTTTTACATTCACAGGGAATATATCCGTCAGTCTGAGCAAGTTCCACCATCCAGGCTCCCGCTTCAAGGCGTTTCTTTGCCTCAAGGTAGATCAGCTCCTGGACTTTGGGATTGGAAATACACAGATGATTGCCTGAAGCAGAACGTTTGTTGCCCCGGAGAATAAAATATTCGGGGTTGCTTTTTCCATATTTTTTGGCGGGAACGGCACTGTAATAGCTGTGGCCGCCGTAAAGGTGGATTCCGGGGAAACCGAAATCGTTGTTTGACATATCATAAATCAGTTCGTGATGACGGCTGGTACCGAGAATAAGGTGGGATTTGACCCGGAGAGTGAGATTCTTGTTTATGGAAATGGTTTTCTGCCGGGGGGTGGTGCGGCCGGTTTCCCCGGGATAGAGAATCCGGGTCCCGACAATCTTTTCCATAAAGCCCACCACACCTTTGGCGGTTCCGGCATAGCTCCACACATAGGAACGGGAGTTTTTTCCGGCAGGGCCGTCTTTGCCGATGATGAAAATGGAGTTATTTCTTTCAGCGATCAGGTATTCAGCCACCTGGAAATCTTTGGTACAGAGTCCCGCTCTGGCGGCGGCATCGGTCGCCCCCAGATAAATACCTTTGACGATGTTGGAACACTCCTTCCGGGAGCAGCACTTTTTTTCGAGAACAATGGGCAGAGTAACTCCAGTGCCCTCTTTGATGGCACTTTGGAGTGCCGCTGCCGCTTCACGCAGGATCTTGGCTGTGACCGGATCTGTACGGGCCGGCAGCACAATAGAGTAGCTGCTTTGCCCTTGACAGACGATGTTGACTTTTCCGTTTTTGACGGGGGAAGCCGATACTGGTTTGGCTTTGCTGACGCATCCGCAAAAGAGAGCCAGCGAACAGAGAAGTGTAAGCAGTTTCATAAAAATTTACTCCAAGATTAAAGTTCCCGCCCGGTCGTAGGGATTCTGCCAGTTGCGCTGGAAGGGATTGTATTCCCAGATGGCGCAGGCCTGATCTTTTCCGTACTGGGCGTAGACGTTGAAATCAAATTTCTGCCCTTTTGCGGGGGTGATTCCCATATCGCTCCAGGGAATAATCATAACAAGAGTTCCGGGTGCAGTCTCTTTGGTGCGGGCCTTTGTGTTGGGGATACGGGGGCCGGAATAGCTGTCTCCGGGAGCATTGTTGACGCCGCAGACCGCTTTACGCAACTGAACATTGCAGTAGCCTTTGTTGCCCTGAAAACGGTATCTTTTACCATTCATACCGACGAAAACCCGCATAAAAAGACCGGATTTGGGATTGACGCCTGCCGGATATCCTTTAGGGGTTTCGACCTTGACGGTCAAGGCCTTTTCATCCCCGGAAACACTCATCACAAGAGGATGGCTCCACACCTCGGGAACAGCGTTGAATTTCGGTGTATAGCCCACCAATTGCTGAGGAGCTGAATTTGTACGGATCACCCGGCCGCAGGCGGCGATACCGCTTTTCTGCAATCCGGTCACATCTCCTGTAAAGGGGAAGGTCAAAGCTCCCCGCAATCTGCCGTTGGCGGTAATGTATTCAGTGGTCATTCCGGCAAAAGAATACATTTCACCGGTTTTCAAGGGGATCCCTCTTTTATCCCGGGGAATGGCGGCGATGAATTTGTTTCTGGCGGCGGAACTTTCAACAAGTTCCCTGAAATTAGCTCCGTTAGTGTTCCGTCTCAGAGCTTCCCGGGCATTGAGGGTACGCATTGTCAGCTGCAGATATTCAAAGTCCCGCTTGACGACGGGCCAGAAAAATTTGATGGCTTCTGTTTGGGGAAGTTTCTTTTCCGCTTCTTTAAGAAGCTGAGCCATTTTTTTCAGAACATCGGGTGTCCAGCGGTTCAAAAGCAGTTGGATCTGCCGGGGATTTTCGGCGACTTTGCCTGCCAGAAGTTCCGGATCGTTGAAGTCACCCGGACGGGTCAGATCAAATTTTTCCATACGGCTGTTCATCAGGAAACAGAGTTTTTCCATTTCAGGCGCGGCAGGACCGTAAAGACGCTGACAGAAATCTTTGAGCACCGCTTCAGGATTGGCTTTGGGGTCCCGGAGCATCGTATTCCAGACGTAGAAGAAAGGAGCTTCAAAACCGAACATATCCCCCCAGCCGCTGCGGTAGATCCCGAAGATCCTGTCCCGGTGAATGTTGCGGGCGTGGGCGGCGATAAAGGAAAGAGGACGTTTCGGAGTCAGTCCCATATCATTGAAACTGCCGAAAGTGTAGTCATAGCAGACAAAGTTGCGGGGGACTTCATATTTGCTCCACTCTTTCAAAGAATTGAAGGTCCACGGAGCAAGCTCGATGCAGACATTTGGGGGGAACTTGGTAAAGGTTTTTGGGGGCCGTACAGTGGGACCGTAAGAAATAATGCAGACGCTCTGATTGGGGAACTCCTTGTACAGTTCGGCTGCAATATTGCGGTGAAGGATCCAGAGTTTTTCGCTGAAATCTTTGACGCCGAAAAGTTTGGCACAATTTTCACATTCACAGGGACGGAATCCGTCACTCTGGGAAAGCTGAGCCATAGGAAATCCCGCCCGCAGGTTTTGAGCCACATTCTCTTTGATGAGTTTCTGTACCGTCGGATTGGAAATACACAGATGATTGTAAATGTTTGAGGAACGTTTCCCTTTGATAAGGGCGAAATATTCAGGATTGGTCTTGAAATATTTTTTCACCGGCACTGCGACCACATAGTTGTGACCGCCGTACTGACGGTACCAGGGGGCAATAAAGTGGCCGTTGAAAATGTCGTAGTAAAGGCCGTGGTGGCGGCCGATATTGTAACGGACAGCAGGAGTTCGGGCGTAACGGAACTTTTCCGGTACGGTGAGTTTTTCTTGCGTTTTGACGGAAAGACCTTCAAGATCTTTTCCGGGGAAAAGCATTTCTGCACCGCAGAAACGGCGCAGAAATTCTGCTGCGGCAATGTAGTTGCCCTGTTCTTTGGCATAGAGAGAACGGCTTTTGCCGTATGATGTGTTGTTGCCGTAAAGGAAAATGTTTTTCCCCCGGACTTCGATCCGGTGTTCGGCGTGGGCAAGTTTTCCTTTTTCACCCAGAGCTTTAACATCACCGAGAAAGATCGCCGGAGTATTTTTCCATTGGGATTCTTTTATGACGGGCAAACGGGCACCTGTGGAACGGAAAATCGTTTCTGAAATCAGCCGGGCACAGCGCAAAGTCCAGCTGTCGGCACCTTGAGATTGAATAACGATCGAATAAGCTGATTTCCCCTTTTCAGCGATGACCAGTTCCGCTCCGGGAAGTGTCATCCCGAGGCTCAGCAGCAAAAGAGTGAATACCGTTTTTTTCATTTTTACTGTTCCTCTCCCAGAATTTGACGGATTTTCGCACAATATTCAATGGTGACAAGAGCTTCTTTACCGGTACAGACACCGGTGTGATCGCCGCTCCGGACGGCATTGACAAAGTTGACAAGTTCCTGATAGTAGGGTGAAACAGGGGGGAGTTCCACCTTTTTCGCCTCTTTACCGGCACATTCGGTCAATGTGCCGGGAGCTCCGCTGTAAAGGCTGCCCTTTTCAAAGAAGCCCTGAAAAGTCTGGTGGAAGGGGTAGGAAACAGGAGGAACAAAGGCGGATTCAATAAGCACATTGAAATCCTTGTAATCCAGTTCCACTGAGAGCCAGTCCCCTTTGAAATCCTTTTTGCCCCGGCGGGTTGCCTTGATTTCTGCGGGAGTCCCAAGCATATGAAGGGCAAAATCCAGATCGTGGGAAAGAAGATCAAAGAGCGTTCCGCCTGAATGACGGACGACTTCAGGATCAAGCCAGCTGCCCCAGCCGGGAATACCGGCAAAACGGCGCATTTCCAGAAAGGTCAGTTTCCCGAAATCGGCTTTGTGCAAAGCACCTTTCAGGGCATTATATTCAGCAAAACAACGGACCACATAGCCCACAGAAAGGAGTTTTCCAGCCTTTTCTGCAGCGGCGATCATCTTTTTGCATTCATCGACACGGGTGGCAAAAGGTTTTTCCACCATAACGTGACAACCGCTTTCAAGGGCTGTGACCACGGCACTGCAATGAAATCTTGTGGGCAGAGCCACGATAGCGGCATCAGGGACACCCGCTTTGCTGACAAGTTCATCCCAACTTTTATACCAGGGGAGCTTTTGGGCTTGTTCAACAGTAATGGTAACGGCATCATTGTTGCCTTTAATGGATTTGAGCTGTTCAACGGGATCATTGAGATCGACGACTCCGGTGATTTCGGTATCGGGAATATTGAGCAAACTGCCCGCGTGGGTCTGGCCCATAAAACCGAATCCGACGATGGCGACTTTCATATTCTATAACACTCCTTTCAAAAAAGGGTTCAAACAGAGGGCTTCTTATTCAATATAACAGCATATTTGTGATATTGCAATATGTAAAAGAAACTTTTTAACCGGGAAATTGATTTTTCCCGGGAAATAAAGGATAAAAGACTTTTTATGATAAGTACACTTGACTTTTCTGCTGCGGCGTGATACAGTATGCAGTGATTTTATGTTTATTGAATCCGGGAGTATGTGACATAATGGTTAAAAATGTTTCATTGAGCCGTCTTCACAAAGAAAACAGGGTCCTCGTTACCGCTCACAGGGGGAATTCCAGCGAATACCCTGAAAATACCCTTATTGCTATGCAGAAAGCTGTGGAAGCAGGAGCCGATTTTATTGAATTTGACTTGCGTTCCACCAGCGACAATGTGCCGATCCTGCTTCACGACGCCACCTTGGTACGGACGGCAAATGTTTCCGGAACTCCCGAAGAAAAAACACTCGCTGAAATCAAAAAACTCAACGCTTCCTGCTTCCGGTATCAGCGGCGGCAGGCTGCTCCTCTTGATGAACAAATCGAAATCCCGACGTTTGAAGAAATCCTCGCAGAGTTAAACTCAAAGGCAGCTATGAATATTCAGATCTATCTGAAAACTCTTCCCGCCTTGAAAGAGGCTTGTCTGCTTTACAGAAAATATGATATGTATGACAAAGGCTATATGACCATTGCTGACGAAGATGTCGTCAAAGCTGTGCACGCCATTGATAAGGATATTGCGATCTGCCTTACTCCCGGCTGGAATGAACGGGCCGATGAAGCAAGTCAGCGTCGCTGTGCAGAATTGGGCTGCCGCTTTTTTCAACCTGTCCGTGAAACAGTGACTCCTGAAAAACTGCGCCTTGCCCAAGAACTCGGGCTGCGTGCCAATGTGTTTTATGCCGACAGCGAAATCGAATTTGCGGGACTTTACAATATGGGTGCTCCCGGTATTATGACCAACGCCCCCCGGCGGCTTGTGGAATGGCTCAAACTCCAAAAGTAAAATATAAAGGTAAAATGTCTTATGAAAAGAATCGTCTTCCCCGAAAAGTGGCAGAGTGATGAATGGTACGGCTTCAAACGTTATCACTTTGAATTTGAAAACTGCAAAGCCTGGATCGCCGAACCCAAATATCCTGCCGGTGACGGCCGCTGGAGCTGGTGTACCGTCTGGCCCGAAGCCTTTGTGAAGCGGGTGGGAATCGTCGATCTGCTGGAACACGGGTTTTATCACGTCCATATTGATGCCTTTGCCTTCCGGGCCAGCCCCGAAGGTGTGGCAGTTATGAACAGATTTCAGGATTTTCTCGTCAGTATGGGACTTTCTTACAAAGCCAATCTTATCGGTATGAGCTGGGGCGGATTTTTCTCTTTGCGTTACAGTGAAACCTATCCTGACCGGGTCGCCGCCCTCTATCTTGATGCTCCCGTGTGCAACGCCGCCGACCCCGCTGCTGCCGCAAGCGAACGTACCAGCTCCATTCTCGAAAATTACAAGATGACCTTTGAGGAACTGAGCGTTTCCAAACTCAACCCCCTCAATAATGTTGAAGCTCTGGTCAATGCACGCATCCCTATGAAGGCTGCTGTCGGCGAAACCGACCTGTCAGTAAATATTGATACAAATTTCAATATCCTTGAAAAAAAGATCATCGAACTGGGCGGCAGCATTACCACCACCCGCCGCAATTACTGGGGACATCATCCCCACGGCTTTGATGATACAGAAGAATTGCTGGCCTTCCACTGCGCCGCCCGGGAGGAGTAAATCTTTATGGAACCGGTCAAGTTTATCGACATCCACGCTCACGCCTACCGGATACCTGTGCCTTTTGTGGTGCAGTTTCCGACTCCGGCTGAGCTGGTGGCCCGGTATGACAGGGAAAATATAGAAACCGGCTTTGTGCTGCCGATCGTCAGCCCTGAGATCTATTCCCCTCAGACCAATGAAGAAGTGCTGGAAATGGCAGAAAAGTATCCGGGCCGGATCCTGCCTTTCTGCAACGTTGACCCCCGGATGCTCACAAATTCCTGGGATGCGCCTTTGGATCAGGTCTTGAGTTACTACAAAGAACGGGGCTGCCGGGGCGTGGGAGAGATTATGCCCAATATGGCTGTTGATGACCCTATGGTGCAGAATCTCTTTAAGCACTGCGAAAAAGTGGGGCTGCCTGTGACCTTTGACGGTTCCGACCGCTGCCATAACGATTTCGGACTTATGGACGATCCGGGAATCCCCCGCTTTGAACATACCTTGCAAAAGTTTCCTGATTTGATCTTTTTTGCTCACGGCCCCATTTTCTGGTCGGAACTGGGTGTTTTTGACGATACTGTGGGCCAGCGTAAATCAACATTCCGTCCGGACGGGCGTTATATTTCTGCCAAGCCCCGTACCGGTCCGGTGCTCAGAGAAGGAGCGGCGGTAAAACTTTTCCGCCGTTACCCAAATTTGCTGGGGGAACTTTCTGATGCGGCAGGGGTGCTCCGGGTGGATCCCGATTACGGAAGTGCTTTTCTGGATGAATTTCAGGACAGACTTTTCTTCGGCAGTGATATTTGTTTTGCTGAAATGCCATTTGCTGCAAAACAGCTTCTTGATGACTGGCTGGCTGAAAAGCGTATTTCTGAAACGGTCTATCGCAAGATCGCAAGGGAAAATGCGGTCAGATTTTTCAATCTGCCAAACTGAAACGATGCTGCAAAACACAAGGGAGATACCACTGCGTATCTCCCCTTTTTTTTCAGGATTTTTTCAAGGCGGGAAAAAGGAAACTCAGCATAACGTTTTTTTCCTTTTCCGTGTCGGCTTCAAGGTTTTTCAGCAAAAAGTGGCGGAATTTCCCCATAAGGGAACAAAAGATAAAAAGAGCAGCTTCTTCGGAGTCTATTTCCCGAAACTCTCCGGAGGCGACCCCCTGTTCCATAATGCTTTTCAGGATATCCAGAGGCCGGGGACGGTGGGACAGATGCCGTACAGGATTGTTACGCAAATACTCCAGACGCAAGTGCCGGTAGGTATTGAAGTCCTGCCACATAATGGAAACAAAAATTTCAAGCTGTTCTGAAGCGGAAAGATCAGGTGAGATCTTTTCTTCCATTAACGCAGTCATCGCTTGGCGGCGCATTTCCATAACTGCGGCAGTCAGAGCTTTTTTGTCTTCAAAGTAGTTGTAAATAGTTCCTTTGGCAATGCCCATCTTTTCTGCCAGATGTTCCATTGAAACATCTCCTTGAGCTGCGAACATTTCGGCAAAAGTACGGCAGATGTTCTGCCGCATCAGCGATGTATGCAGTTCTTTATTTTCCGGTGTCAGACGGGGCATTGGTAAAATTCCTTGTTTTAGGTGTTTGTTACTAAATTTACCACAGAAATCAAAATTTTCAAGCGGGAATTGTCCCCTTTTACAGAAATTATTTTGAACAAGGCTTGAAAATATCTTCAAGAGGTGGTAACTTAACAAACATCATCATTACATTTAATTTTTTTGTTTCAAGCAGGGAATGAATTTTTATGAAAATCTACATTATGACCGATCTTGAAGGCATCAGCGGTGTCAGCAGTGCAAGCTACATCAGTGCTGCCAGAAACCGTCCCGACCTTATAGCTGAAGCCCGGAAATTTATGGCAGGCGATATCAATGCCTGTGTCGAAGGATGTGTCCGGGGCGGAGCCACTGAGATCATCGTCAAAGATTGCCACGCAGGAGGCTTCAACGTGACCCGGGAAATGATCGACCCCAGAGCGGATTTTATCGACGGTTCCACTCCCGGAATCCGTTTTGCCGATATTGAGGGCAGCGACGGACTTATCCTTTTGGGATATCACGCCAAAGCCGGCACTCCGGGGGCTGTGTGTGAACATACGATGAGTTCTATCGGCTGGCAGAATGCCTGGGTCAACGGACGCAGTATCGGTGAAATCGGTATCGATGCCTATATCGCAGGAGAACACAATGTGCCTGTCATTATGGTTTCAGGAGATGACAAAACCTGTGCCGAAGGAGCCGAGTGGCTCCCCTGGGCTGTGATGTGCCAGGTGAAAAAAGGCTTTTCCTGCAACGGGGCGCGGATGCCTTCTTTTGAGAAAACCCGGGCTCTTATTACTGAATGTGCCGAAAAAGCTGTCAAAAAGGCAAAAGAGTGTCCCGTACTCAAACCGGAAGCTCCCGTAACATTCAAACTGGAACAGGTCTCCCGGAGCGGTATGCCTGCCAATCCGGCTTACAAACATCTTGATGCCCGCACCTGGGAACTGACCGTCGAAAGTATGGAACGGGCCCTCTTTTTCAATTGATTTCAAGAAAGTATTTCTGATATGAAAATTTATATCGTAACTGATAATGAAGGTATCGCCGGAGTCAGCGGAGCCAATTATATCGTTCCCGACCGGGGACGGCCGGATCTGGTGGCTCACGCCAGAAAACTTCTTGCAGATGAGATCAATGCCTGTGTCGAAGGATGTGTCCGGGGCGGAGCCACTGAGATCATTGTCCGTGATGGACACGGTGACGGTCACAACGTGACCCGGGAAATGATCGACCCCAGAGCAGATTTGATCTGCGGAGCTACTCCCGGAGTGCTTCTGGCCGATCTTGAGGGCAGCGACGGACTTATTCTTTTGGGGTACCACGCCAAAGCCGGGACTCCTGGGGCTGTATGTGAACACACGATGAGTTCACTGACCTGGCAGAATCTCTGGATCAACGGCCGTTCCACCGGTGAAATCGGTATTTGTTCCTATATTGCAGGAGAACACAATGTGCCTGTTATTATGGTTTCAGGAGATGATAAGACCTGTGCTGAAGCTGCCGAGTGGCTTCCTCACGCTGTCAGGTGTGAGGTAAAAAAGGGGTTTTCCTGTCACGGAGCCAGGATCCCTGCTCCCGCCAAAACAAATGCCCTCATTACAGAATGTGCCGAAAAAGCTGTCAAAAAGGCAAAAGAGTGCCCTCTGCTTCTGGCGGAAAAACCTGTAACGATGCGTCTTGAGCTGGTTTCAAGGCAGCTGCTGCCGGTGCATCCGGCATACAAACACCTGGATGCCCGCACCTGGGAACTGACTCAGGAAAGCGTCGAAAAGGCTTTTTTCTTTAACTTGTAAGGCTGAACAGCTTTTGATTTCTGTATCATACTGGTGATGTTCAAGATCCCTTGAGCATCACCTTTTGTTTTTGAGCTGACACAGCATATAAAGGGCAATATGTCAAGGGCAATATGTAGAAAAAACGCAAAATTATTTTGAGAAAAAATACTATATATTGTGTTTTTTGCGCTTGAAATATCAATATAATGTGGTATTGTATAGGTGTGACAGGATTCCGTGAAAGAGTGAAGCGTTTTTACGGATTTTTTTATGAACCTGGTATTTATCCTGACAAAAGCAGTTATTGGTGAAAGATGAAAAGTATGCGTTTCGGTTTGCGGAAGATGACTCTGCTGGATTTTCCCGGCAAGGTTGCCTGTACCGTTTTTACCTGCGGATGCAATTTCAGATGTCCTTTCTGCCATAATGCTTCTCTGGTTCGGGGCAGTGAAACGGATATGGAACTGAGTGCCGGGGAACTTCTTAAGTTTCTCGACCGCAGAAAAGGGCTCCTTGACGGCGTTGCCGTCACTGGCGGAGAACCCCTGCTCCATACGGGAACTGCTGAACTCCTGAAAGAGTGCAAGGCAAGAAATTATGCCGTCAAGCTGGATACCAACGGTTCGTTCCCTGAACGGCTGGCTGAAATCCTTGATTCAGGAGTCGTTGACTATGTGGCGATGGATGTCAAAAGCTCTCTTGAACGGTATGATATCGTCTGCGGCAGAGAAGGGATGAAAGACAAGGTGATGCAAAGTATTGAGCTGCTGATGAAAAGCTCTGTGGCGTATGAGTTCCGTACCACCGTGGTCAACGAACTCCACGAAGTCTCTGACATAGAGGCTGTGTCACAGATGATCGCAGGTGCTCAAAGGTATTTCTTGCAGAACTTTGTTGAAACGGGCGATCTGCTTTCTCCGGAAGCATCTTTCACAGGTGTGGGGAAAGAGAAACTTCAGGCAATGCTCGAAGCTGCCCGCAAATATGTTCCCGCAGCGGAAATCCGCGGCACCGCAATGTGAGAGAAGAAAGTTTTTTATTTGTAGAGTGTATAGTATTATTGTGTGGTAATTCCTAAAAAAAAGGGGCAAAAACGATGTATCAGGTCCAGAAACGGAACGGCAAGAATGTTGATTTCAATCTTGCGAAGATCTCCGATGCCATCAAGATGGCATTTGAGGCACAGGAAAAACAGTTCAATCAGTCCATCATTGACTTTCTTGCACTGAAGGTCACTGCCGACTTTGAGCCCAAGATCAAAGAAGGTCTGGTGGCTGTTGAAGATATCCAGGACAGTGTGGAATCTGTCCTTGTTCAGGCCGGTTACGGTGATGTGGCAAAGGCCTACATTCTCTACCGCCGTCAGCGTGAAAAAATGCGTAATGCAGAATCCACCATCCTTGACTTCAAAAAGGCTGTTGACGACTATGTAAAAATCAACGACTGGCGTGTCAAAGAAAACTCCACGGTGACCTATTCTGTGGGCGGATTGATCCTTTCCAACTCCGGTGCCATTACCGCCAACTACTGGCTCTCTGAAGTTTATGACGATGAGATCGCCAATGCTCACCGTAATGCTGATATCCATTTGCACGACCTCTCTATGCTCACCGGTTACTGTGCCGGCTGGTCACTCAAACAGCTCATCAAAGAAGGTCTGGGCGGTGTTCCCGGAAAAATCACCTCTGCTCCTGCTTCACATCTTGCCACCTTGTGCAACCAGATGGTGAACTTTTTGGGCATTATGCAGAATGAATGGGCCGGTGCTCAGGCATTTTCTTCCTTTGATACCTACCTTGCCCCCTTTATCAAAGTTGACAACCTCTCTTACGAGCAGGTCAAAAAGTGTATCGAATCCTTTATTTTCGGTGTGAACACTCCTTCACGCTGGGGTACTCAGGCTCCTTTCAGCAACATCACTCTTGACTGGACCGTCCCCCCGGATCTTGCTGAGCTCAACTGCATTGTGGGCGGCAAAGAAATGGACTTCAAGTACAAAGACTGCAAAAAAGAAATGGATATGGTCAACCGGGCTTTCATCGAAACGATGATCGAAGGCGATGCCCAGGGACGGGGATTCCAGTATCCCATTCCCACCTACTCCATTACTGCCGACTTTGACTGGTCCGAAACTGAGAACAATAAACTCCTCTTTGAGATGACCTCAAAGTATGGTACTCCCTACTTCTCAAACTATGTCAACAGCGATATGGAACCCAGCGATATCCGTTCTATGTGCTGCCGTCTGCGTCTTGATTTGCGTGAACTGCGTAAAAAATCAGGCGGCTTCTTCGGCAGCGGTGAAAGTACCGGTTCAATCGGTGTGGTCACTATCAATATCCCCCGTATCGCCTATCTGGCTGAAAACGAGGAGGATTTCTATGCCCGGCTCGACCATATGATGGATATTTCTGCAAGATCTCTCAAGATCAAGCGTGAAGTCATTTCCAAACTGCTGGAAGAAGGACTTTATCCCTATACCAAACGGTATCTCGGCAAGTTCGACAATCACTTTTCCACCATCGGTCTTGTGGGTATGAACGAGGCTTGTCTCAATGCCAAATGGCTCCGGGCCGACCTGACCAGTCCTGTGGCTCAGCAGTTCACCAAAGATGTGCTCAACCATATGAGAGAACGTCTTTCCGACTATCAGGAAATGTACGGCGACCTCTATAACCTTGAAGCAACTCCCGCCGAATCCACCAGCTACCGTCTTGCCAAGCACGACAAGAAACGCTTTGCCGACATCATTGCTGCTGCCGGAGATTGCGGTACTCCCTACTACACCAACAGTTCACATCTGCCTGTGGGGTATACCGATGATATCTTCACCGCCCTTGACATTCAGGACGAACTCCAGACCCTTTACACTTCAGGAACCGTTTTCCACGCCTTCCTGGGTGAAAAGCTGCCCGACTGGCAGGCCGCTGCCGCTCTGGTGCGTAAAATTGCAGAAAACTACAGACTGCCCTATTACACTTTGTCTCCCACCTACTCTGTCTGCCGCAACCACGGCTATATTGCCGGTGAAGCCTTCAAATGCCCCACCTGCGAAGAAAAGACCGAGGTTTACAGCCGTATCACCGGTTACTACCGGCCGGTGCAGAACTGGAACGACGGTAAATCCCAGGAGTACAAAGACCGCCGGGTCTACGATGTTGAATCTGCAATGAAACGCCGTTTCAGCACCGGCAGTGAAGCCGCTGCTCCCGCCCCTGCCCCTGCAAAAGCTCCTGCTGAAGGAATGCTTTTTGAGGAAACTCCTGCTCCTGAAGCCGGATTTGACTCACTTATCCTTTTCACGACCCGCACCTGTCCCAACTGCCGTATGGCCAAGACCTTCCTTGACCGTGCCGGACTGATTTATGAAACCGTGATCGCTGATGAAGCCGTTGAGCTGACCCGCAAGTACGGTGTCCGTCAGGCTCCCACGCTGGTGGCTGTCCGGGGCGACAGTTTTGAAAAGGTGGTCAACGTTTCCAACATCCGCCGTTTCATTGATGAACAAAGCGGTGCGGAAGCTGCGGTTGTTCAGGTATTCTGAAGTCTGAAAAAAAACGCTCCGGGATTTTTCCCGGAGTTTGATTTTCTCTGAAGGAGCAAATAAGATGCACGATATTGTTATCATCGGTGCCGGTCCCGGCGGATTGACTGCTGCAATTTACGCTTTGCGCGCCAATAAAACAGTGCTGGTGCTGGAAAAAGAAAGTTTCGGCGGCCAGATCACCTATTCCCCAAAAGTAGAAAATTATCCCGGATTCAATGAGATATCAGGGAGCGAACTGGGGGAAAAACTGGTGGAACAGGCTCTCAATCTGGGAGCTGAAATCGAACTTGATACTGTGACCGGGATCAAAAATGTCGGTTCTTATAAGATCGTGCAGTGTGAACACGGTGAATATCAGGCCAAAGCCGTTATCATCGCTGCCGGAAGTCATCACCGTCAGCTGGGCCTTGCCCGGGAAGATGAATTTACCGGCAATGGTGTTTCTTATTGTGCCCTCTGCGACGGAGCTTTTTACAAGGACCGCTCCATTGCCGTGATCGGCGGCGGGAATACCGCTTTGCAGGATGCAGTGCTTCTGGCGGATCAGTGTGCCAAAGTAACCATTATTCAAAATCTGGCATTCTGTACCGGCGAAAAAAGATTGCTTGAGCTCCTTAAAACAAAGAAGAATGTGGAGTTCATTTACAATACTGTTGTTGAAGAACTTGAAGGCGAAGATCAGCTTTCTTCCATTATGCTTCACGATCTTGAAAGCGGCCGCCAGAGCCGTTTCAAAGTGGACGGTATCTTTGTTGCCATCGGACAGCAGCCTGAAAATAAGCCCTTTGAAAGTGTCTGCAAGCTGGACGAACAGGGGTTCATCATCGCCGATGAATCCACTTTGACTTCCACTCCCGGCATTTTTGCCGCCGGGGACTGCCGTACCAAAAAGGTGCGTCAGGTCGTCACCGCCGCCGGAGACGGTGCTGTGGCAGCTATGAATGCCTGCCGTTTTGTTGAGGGGTGATCCTCATTTTCAGAAATGTACTCAAAAAAAGGACGCTGTTATTCAAAACGGCGTCCTTTTTTGATTGAGGGGGAATGATTATTTCCACCAGTTGTAGCCTGCCGCATCGAGGGCGGCGGTCAGAGCTTTTGAACTTTCAGCGGTGTAGGATTCGGCAGGATAGATGTTTTCTCCTGCGTCGATACCGCTGAGACGGATGATCTCTTTGAGAGGTTTCACGATGCTGCCGCCGCAGTGAGTAAGCATCGTCTGAATCAGTTTGTTAGCCTGGAACTGAAGTTCCTGAGCTTTTTTGATGTTGCCTGCTCTGAATTCCCGGTAAATGCCCACAAAGAGTTCGGGCATCGCTCCGTAAGTGGCACCGATACCGCCGTCAGCTCCCATAGCAAGACCGCAGAGCAGTGATTCATCAGGACCGTTGATAATATTGACATCGCCATTATTGAGCTGTTTCAGATCCCACAGAGCGTAATAGTTGGAACGGGTGTCTTTTGCTCCCACGATGTTGTCGATTTTCAGCAGTTCTTTCAGCAGTTGGGTCATATTGACCCCGTTGCCGGTGTGGTTGGCATAGATGAGAATAGGCAGATCCGTATTGGCGGCGATATCAGAATAAAAACGGACGATCTCATTAAAGTTATACTGAAAATAAATCGAAGGCAGAATGGATGAAATACCGTCTGCTCCAACTTCAGTGGCAAATTTGGTAAGCTCAATGACCTCTTTACTGTTGATAGCACCGGTGTGAACGATGACTTTTCCCCGCTTATTATTGGCTTTGACGGCAGCTTCAGCCATCGCTTTGCGCTGCTCCAGAGTCAGCAGGACACCTTCTCCCGTGCCGCCCACGGCATAAAAACCGTCAACTCCTGCCGCAAGATAGCGGTCAACAAGGGTTTTGACAGTGTCATATATAATGTTTCCCTTTCGGTCAACAGGGGAAACAAGAGCGGGCATAATACCTGTAAAAACGATTTTTGACATCTTCTTTTCCTTAAAGTTGGATTAATTGCAATAGAAACAGCTCTCAGAACAACAGGTTCTTATTTAAGAGCCAGTTTCCGCCATTTTTCGATGAGTTTGTCTGCCGTATCCAGACCGTAATTGCTGCTGCGGGGAGTGGATTCATAACCGCCCCGGCCATAGTTCCACGCATTGGGGATGTATCCTGAAAAAATCTCTTTTCCTCCGTTGTAGTTGCCGTGAGAGGTCACGACACAGAATTTGTCACGGAAGATCGAACGCCGCAAGGTAAGTCCGATTTCCACAAAGGGTTCACTGGGCAAAGAGGCAAGAACAACTAAAGAACCGAATTCGATCTTGGCCAGCAGAAATTCGGGCACTTTGGGGTGATCTGCCAAATCAAGGAGTTTTTCAGCAAAATACTTCAATGCAAAGGGCGTTCCTTTGGCAAGATCTTCACTGGTAAGATCGACGCCGTTACCGATCTTTGAAGTGTCGGTATCTTTGAATTTTTCAACAACTTTTCTTGCTTCTGCCACATCTTCAGGATCCACCACCCGGGGAGAACTCTTGACTCCGGCAGTCACCATACGGATCTTTTTGCCGGGAGCACTTTCAAGTTTATCAAGGGCGGCGGCAACGGTTCCGGCATATCCTTTACCGATACGGAAGGGTTCTTCAGGACAAGTCTGATTCATATCACTTGTGACATCAAAGTGGTTGATATTTCCTGAAGCTCCGATCAGAGGCAGCACCATAGCTCCTGCGGGGAACTGTGATTCAAGTTCACGCCGCATAACTCCCGGCCAGTCGGCAGAAACCCCCGTACCGCCAATAGTATCAGTATGGTTGACGATACTGGTTACAAGAAGCATAATCCCCTCATCATTTTTCACCGCCAGCACAGGGATCTGGGGATCTATTTCACCTTCAGGACGCAGAATTTCAGGATTAAGTTTCCCGGGATTGGTCACGACAGTACCGTTTTTCATCCAGTAACGGCGGTTGAACTGAAACCGGTGATCCTGAGTCATTGTGTAAAAGAGTTCGCCTTTCTGCATATTGTTCAAAGCATCTTCAAGAGCTTCAGCAGCTTTGGCGGCAATAAACCGGCAGTACTCCATACTGTTTTTGTCGTTATAGTTGTCAGGACAGGTATGGCTGTGGGTGGCACAAATCAAAACATTTTTGGAAGAAAATCCTTTAAGCCCCCGGGCTTTAATGGCATCGAAAACAAGTTTATAAAGAAAGTAGTGGATGCTCAAAAGATCAAACTGGATAATACAAACATACTCTTTCCCCTCCTTGAACACCACCGCCCTGACCTCAATATCGTCAAGGATATGATCCCACATACGTTTGTTGAAGTAACCTGCCAGAGAAATGGGCATTTCAGGATTTGTACACCGTCTGCCAAGACCGAATTTGACTTTCATAAAAATATATTCCTTCTCAAATTATTGGGGATAACAAAAATTAAAAACCTGCCTTGCGGTAGTTTATGGCTTCAAAAATCGCACTTTCCGGTATTTGTTCAACGCCGGCAAGGTCGGCAATGGTACGGGCGACCTTGAGAATCCTGTCGTAAGCCCGGGGACTGAGTTTGAAACGGGTGATTGCCTGCCGCAAAAGATTTTCACTGGCTGCCGACAGCTGACAATACTGCTGGATCTCCCTGCTGCCCATACGGGCGTTGCAGTACACTCCGGGGATCCGGGCAAAACGTTCTTCCTGCCGTTTTCTTGCGGCGATGACCCGTTCCCGGATAAGGGCACTGGGTTCCCCTGCGGGAACTTTGATCAATTCATCCTGAGTCAGCTGCCGGACTTCAATATGCAAGTCGATACGGTCAAGAAGCGGCCCGGAAAGTTTTTTAAGATAACGCCGTTTTTCATCCGGTTTGCAGACACATCCAAGTTCCACGGCACCTCTGCCGCAGGGACAGGGATTCATCGCGGCACACAGGATAAAACGGGCAGGGAAAGTACAGCTGCCGCTGGCTCTTGAAATGGTCACACTGCCGGTTTCAAGGGGCTGCCGCAAAACTTCAAGGACATTGCGTTTGAACTCAGGCAGCTCATCAAGAAAGAGCACCCCGTTGTGAGCCAGACTGATCTCTCCCGGCCGGGGGTCGTGTCCCCCTCCCAGGAGTCCGGCATCAGAAATAGTATGATGAGGAGCAGTAAAAGGACGCCTTGTCAGAATGGGTTTTCCTGAACTGAGCATTCCCAATACGCTGTGGATACGGCTGGTTTCAAGGGTTTCTTCAAGGGTCATAGGAGGCAATATGCCGGGGAGCCGTGAGGCGAGCATAGATTTACCTGTTCCCGGAGGGCCGCACATAAGGATATTATGTCCCCCTGCGGCGGCGATCTCAAGGGCTCTTTTAGCGATCTGCTGGCCTTTGACCTCGGCAAAGTCGGGTTGATTTTTTTCATCTTTTTCCTGAAACTCCCTCAACTCGGCACGGCAGGGCAGAAAATCCCCGTTGTTGATAAGGTCAACAGCTTCCTGCAATGAAGCAAGTCCGAAAACGGGGAAAACTTTTCCTGCTGCAAGAGCGGATTCACAGGCATTGCCCAGAGGCACGGCCACAGCCTTGACCTTACCGGAGCGTCCCAGAACATCAGTCAGGGGCAAAGCTCCTTTCACGGGCCGAATGGAGCCGTCCAGAGCCAATTCTCCGGCGAATCCAAAGGTTTTGATCCGTTCCTTATCGACGATACCGGATTCTGCAAGAAGACACAAAGCGATAGCAAGATCAAAAGAAGCTCCTTCCTTACGCAAATCAGCCGGAGCCAGATTCACAACGGCGTTCCCCGCAGGCAGGGGAAATTTGGAACTCATAAAGGCGGCAGTAATACGTTCCCTGCTTTCCCGGACCGCTGCATCGGGCAAGCCGACAATGGTAATCAGGGATTCTTTGGGGGACGGCGTATTCCCGGTACTGATCTTCACCTCAACTTCAACCGGTATTGCATCTATTCCGGAAACGGCGGCAGAAAAACATTTCACAGACATAAAAGTTCCTCAATTACTGATTTTTACGGAATACTCCGGCAATATCGTCCAGATATCCCTGTTTGTAATCGCTTTCACAGCTTTTCAAATGGTTATATTTCAATCTCAGTGCCAATTCCTGAGCGGAAGCATTGGAACGGTATTGTTCCGGCAATTCATTTTCCAGCCATATTTGCTCTTTCCTGAGATCAAGGGCAAGGACACGCCGGTGAGGAATCCTTGCCTGGGTCAGAAAGAAGTGAAACAGAAAAAGCTCCCTTGCCTCAGGCAGAGTGACAACTTCGGCTGCGGCAAGTTCTTTTTCAGAAATTTCCACATCCACAAGGCGTCCGTCTGTTTCAAGGCGGGTGTATTTGAAATAGCCGTTGAGAATCTGGTATTTTCTTTTGGGCATATTTTCTTCAAGGTAAAAAGCCTCTTTTGCCAGAGATTTTTTGAAATATGCTTCAGGATTCCTGACAGAACATTTTTTGAGCAGCTCGATCATTTCACTGTCTGAACAGCAGTTGCGGACTTCCATAATGCACCGCTCCATCAATCCCATACGGAAAAAGCGGTCAAAAAGAGTTCTGCGGCGGACTCCGTGAAGATCCACCAGACGGCACTCGGCAGTTTCAGGATTAATAAGAATATTCCCGGGGTGCAGATCAGGATGATACAATCCGGACGCAAGCAGCCGCCCCAGAAACGCGGCAAAACTCTCATAGAGTTCCCAGGGCTGCCGGGTCCGGAAAAGCAATGCGGCTTCGGTAAAATTTTCTGCGGCCCGGGTCACGAGACAGGCTCCTTCGGAGCTTCTGCCGCAAGCAAGATGCTCCACGACTTCGATCCCGGCGGCACGGCACACTTCTGCGGCACGGAATTCGCCGTAAAAACTTCTGCCTGCCCGCCGGTCAATTTTTATGTAATAGGCCCCATTGCGGTAAACCTTACGGACAGCATTGCTTTTAACCGTTTCCGCTCCGGCGAGCAATGCAAGAACGTTGCCCCCCAATTCTTTTTCAGCCTCTTTACCGGCAAAGTGCCAACGGCCGGAGGATTGTTCTTTCATAATTTTTTCACCGTCCCGATAAAGAACCAGACGCCGCCCAAATTACGCAAAGTGCCGTCATCAAAGGCTTCGGCATTGATAAAATCCCCCCTTGCGCCGGGGGTATCGGGGATCTCCCACACCAGCAAAGCTCCTTCAAAAGCACTTTGGAAATCGGGATTTAAGGTCAATTCCCTGAAAAATCTGCCTGACTCCGCATAGGGGGGATCGGCAAAAATAAGATCCGCAGCAACGTGACTGTAAAGAGAAACAGCAAGAGCGTCCCCCTGAAGCGTATTCAGTTGAGTTTCCACCCCTGTCCGCTGCACTTTCAGGCAGTTTTCCCTGATGACAGCGAGGTGAGCTGACGAAAGCTCCACCAGAGTGACCTCAGCCGCCCCCCGTGAAGCACATTCAAGAGCAAAAGCACCTGAACCGGCAAAAAGATCAAGGACAGCGGCATCTGTCAAATCGCCCAGACTGTCCAAAAGAGCCTTGCGTCCCCGGCCGGAAGTGGGACGGACGCCCATTCCTTCAGGAACATTCAATTCAAGATTGCGTGCTTTACCGGCAATGATCCGCATAAAGAACCCCTTTTTGTTTCAAGTAATTGTTCAGATGCAGAATATAGCACTCTTTCAGCGATCTTTCAAGTTCAAATCCGCATTGTCTCTTGCTGCCAGACAGGCCCGGGTGAGTTCAAAAGTTTCTTCAGAAGAAACGATACCGGGTTTCCCGTCAAGGATACCTCTGACAAAGTCGTAAAAAATACCTCTGTTTTCCCCGGGAGTGATCTCTGTGATACCGGCGGTATTGATTAATGTGCATTTGCCGTGAGCAACCTCAATAACGCCGTCAGTTCCGGCGATCCGCACCTGATCGTCTCCGTGGGTGGGAGCGGTCTGGGGACGCCAGTAGTCAATGGAGGCGGTTCCGATAATGCCGTTTTCCATTTGACACAGAACAGCGGCGGTCATTTCCAAATCGCCGTGATTCCGGTTTTCGGCACTGCTGTGAAATGCTCCGACGGATTCAAAGTTGGAATTGGAAAACCACAATATCCAGTCCAGAGCGTGACTTCCGACCCAGGGAATCGTTCCGCCGTAGGTTTCACGTTTCTTGTAGAAATCCTTGCGTTCACCCAATTTGTAGGATTTGCGGGCATTGATCATCTGCACCTTGCCGATAGCTCCGGAGCTCACGGCCCGGTAGGCCGCATAAAAGACAGGCTCAGTCCGCAGTCCCACCATAGAACCGATACGCACCCCGGGACGGGCGGCATCGTAGGCTTCCTGGATCAGAACAAGGTCTTCTTCGGTCAGGGCAATGGGCTTTTCACAAAAAACGTGACAGTTGTGTTTCAAGGCAGCGACACACATAGCGGCGTGTTCCTGAAAGGGGCCGTCCACCACAACGAGGTCACATTCGACTTCGTCAAGCATCTTCACATAGTCATCATAAAGGGCAAATTCCTTTGAGTAGTATCTTCTGACGCTTTCTGCCATAGGTTCAACGGGATCTCCGCCGCCTGAAATGGCGGCAATTTCGACTTCGGGCAAACGGGCAAGATCACGCAAGACATATCCCCAGTGTCCCCGGTAACCGATCAAAGCAATTTTCATATTATACTGTCCTTATTTTATAAGTTTTCTCACATATTCAAAAGCCTGTTCAGCAGAAACGATCTCTCCTGACAGCTGCAATTGTTTCAAATTTTTTAATATATCCCCCATTTCTTTTCCCGGTTTAACGCCGAGGGCGATCAATTCTCTGCCGGAGATCAGACTTTGGGGTTCGGGTTCTTTCCGGGAAGCGTATGCTTCAAGCAGAAAGTTGAAACAGGCCATTTTTCTGTGACAGCTGATGCAATCCAGCCGATGCAGTTCCAACTCCAATCCGAAAAAGGGCTGCTGCATCAAACTTGCAAGTTTGCTTTGCCGCATTTCTCTGACATAAGCAAAACGCATATGATTGCGGATAGCGTGGACGATCACGGCGATATCATCCTGAGGGAACTCCAAATTTTCCAAGATGACTTCAGCCATTTCCGCTCCTTTTTCCTCGTGTCCGAAAAAGCGTATCCTGCCTGATTCCTCAACGCTGCGGGTCAAAGGCTTGCCCACATCGTGAAGCAGCACGCTCCAGGCAAGAAGGGGATCCGGGTAAGCCATATGCCGGAGCATAAGCATTGTATGCTCAAAAACATCTCCTTCGGGGTGAAATTCAGGGGGCTGAGTGACTCCGATCATCGCCTGGATTTCAGGAAAAATTTCCTGAAGCTCCCCACTGCGGGCAAATTCACGAAACCGGATATCCGCCTTTCCGCTGCATAACACCCCGGTCAGAAAAGCTCTTTTTTCGCCGGGAAATCTCATTTTTCACCCTTGCGGAATTTTTCGATCAGCTCCAATTGCTTTTTCTGCAGCAGTTCAAGGGCGGTGGCATCAGTAACTTCTTCACCTTCAGGAGCAAGTTTTTTGCCCTCTTTGACGAGTTTTTCAAGATCGCTCATCATATCGAGCCCCTGGATCTTACCCAGCTGTTTCAAAAGAGCGGCATTCTTTTTCATATTCCGCTGGATCATAGAGACCAGTTTTTTGGCCTGTTCTGCATCTTCCCTGTTTCTCAGGAGTTTTTCCTGAAGTTCGTGGATCTCTTTTATTTCCTGCCGGATCGTTGCGGCAACTTTGTTGTGCTTGACATCTTTGCTTTTTTTGGCCCGTCTGTTTTTCTGCCGCTGAGATTTGCGGGTACTTTTCTTTTTTTCAGCGGCACTCTCTGCGGCCTGACATTCGCAAGCTGCGACTCCGGCAAAAAGAACAGCCAGCAGCAGTAACACAATTTTTTTCATACAAGTATTTCTCCTTTAAGTTTTTATTTTCAATTTTGAGGGACAAACAAACGGTAAGGCCTTTTGAAATGACTGAATCCGAACACCAGGTCATATCCGGGCAGCTCTGTAAATTCAGTAGTAAAGACCACACACTTTTTTTCCTGAATAAGCTTTTCCACAGCTTCGCCGTAGTCCGGATATACATCATTTCCCCAGTTCACAAACATAGGATGTGTAAACCCCGCAGGGGCGGGAAACAAAGCCGAATACAGCCCGTCGGGGGTATGATTCAGAACCCCTCTTGCCCGAATCTCAGGCGGCAGAGAGGTAAAAACGCTGTGTAACGTTTTGAAAATATTATGCTCCCCCTTAAAGATCCACAATCCCCTGATACCGGGAGCAGTTCCCGTCACCCGGGTGGGCAGCTTTTCAAAGTACTTGACAAGGACTTGCATCCGGAAAGAAAAACAGTACAGCAAAGGAATCAAAAGCAGCACAAGAAGTCCGATCCTGAGCCCTTTAGGACGGGCAAGGCCCCAAATCCCCTGAGCCGTCAGTGCAAACACACCGAAAGCAGGGATCGCCGCCCAGTAAAGATGACGGACACAGGGCACAGGGAAATATTGATGCCACGATCCCAATGCCAGCATCACCACAGCCAGCAGAGGCAGATTCTTTTGCAGCTGCTCTTTTTGATGGTAAAACAAGGGCCGCACAGCAATCAAAAAAGTGCCGCAAGCCAGCAATGGCAAAAGGGCAAAAATACAATTTCCATACCCTGAAGCCCCGGTCAGAGGGATCATACTGTCAGAAAATTGACTCCACGACCAGCTGCCGCCCCGGGTCACGACAAACCCGAAAATAAAGGTAAAACATTGTCTCAGATAGTCGTTCCACGCTCCGGCAAAGGTCAGATAGGTTCCGAATAAAAACAAGATCCCCGCAGCTCCCCCGGTAAAGGAAAGCAAAGGAACATATTTTCGCAGATTTCCCTCACTATACGCCTGCAAAACAAGCAGAACCGCTCCTGCGGCAAAGGCCACAAGTCCGCAGGGAGTCCGGCAGAGAAACGCGGCTGCGGCAGCGGCTCCGGCTGTCAGAAGAAAGATGTTTTTACCTTTTTCAAGAAACTGCAATTGTCCTTCAAGACCGAGAAGCATAAAAAAGAGAGCATAGACACTTGACCACGGGTGAAAGGGAACCAGATAAAAGGGACAGAGCATAAAAAAGCAGCCGTACCAGAGCCACAAAAAGGGTTTCCGCAAAAACCGTTCCCAGATCCTTGTCCCCAGCACAGCAATAAGTCCATAAAAGAAAACGGTCGTCCATTTTATGACCAGATCCTCTGCACCAAAGAGCCACACAGGGATACTCTGTATCAATATGGCAAGAGGGCCGTACTGACTGAAAACCTCTTTGAAAAGCAATTTACCTTCTGCCGCAGCACCGGCGGCCCCCAGCATAATTCCGTCGTGGTGGGGATCAAAACCGAAACGTGCCATTGTACCGAACCAAAGTATGGTCACGGTAAAGAGCAATATGTCACGAAAAAATTTTTTCCGGTACCATTTTTCTTTTTGTCCGACAGTTTTTTGAGATTCAGAGATATTCATAATTTTTCAAATGCTGCCCGCCGTCAAGGGGGATGACCGCTCCGGTGAGGGAGTCGTTGTCGATGATGTAAGAAAGAGTTTTCACCAGATCATCAGGTTCAATACGTTTGCCTGCGGGAACACTTTTGAGCACCTTTGACATTGTGGAGTTTTCCAATCCCGGGGGCGGGATCATAGGCCCCGGAGCAATGGCATTAAAACGCAAGTTCCGGTGAGCGTGCTCCAAAGCAAATGCCACAGTGGCATCGGCAAGAGCCTTGCGTGAAATGGCATAGATCCCGTTTTCGGCAGCGGGACGCAATATTTCCTGATCCACGATATTGATTACCACCCCGGGGGATTTTCTTTCAGGAGCGGCAAAACAACGCATCAGAGCAAGGGGGCTCCAGAAGTTGACTTCAAAGTAGCGTCTTGCTTCAGATTCCTCAAGAGCAATGGGAGTTCTGGCATAAATGGACGCATTGTTCACCAGGATGTCCACTTCGCCGCACGCCTGCATCATCTTTTCCGCCGCCCCGGGAAGTGACAGATCAGCGGCAAAAAGTTTGTGCCCTGCACCGGGAAGCTGACTCAAAAGAGCCTCTCCTTCTGCCAGACCTTTGTGACAATGGATATAAAGGATCGCTCCCTGAGCTGCAAGGCTCCGGGAGATCTTTCCGCCGATCCGGCGGGCTCCGCCGGTTATAAGGACTTTTTTTCCGTTAAGTTTCATTTTTCACATTGAATTTTTTGCATTTGTATATTATATTCCATAAAGTGCAAATTTTCAAGGAAATTTATTATGAAAAAGAAAAACTTTACGCTCGTTGAACTTCTCTGTGCCACAGCTTTGGTGGTCATCCTTGCCGGTATCGGTTTCTCTGCATACTCCTACGCCTCCCACCGGGGCAAAGAAGCTGCCACAAAGAGTCTCATCACCCGCATCGGTGCCGGATTGGAAACTTTGAAGACCAAACACGGGTTTTTCCCGGCAAGCAGCAGCTATGGCAATATAGAAGTTACTGTCAATGACAACACCGGATTGATCACAGCAATTTCTTTCGGAAGTACCTCTGTTTCAGATGCCAAACAACTTAAAGATTTTCTGGCCGTCGTTGACGGTGAAAATCTCAAAAAATACCTTGTTGAACACAGCGGCCATCACGATTTGACCGATGCCTGGGGCGGTCCCATCAAATACAAATATCCCGGAAGCATCAACACAGTCAAATTTGACCTCATTGCTCCCGGAGCTGACGGAGGGTTCGGAACTGCCGGCGAGGAAGATACCATTCCGACCACGCTTTCCGGATATCGGGAAAACAACGAATGGGCCTGCGACGATATTGCCAACTTCAAATAAATCCTGACTCATCTGTTTTTCCGGCGTTACTGTAAGCACAGGTTTCCCGTTCCACTTTTTCCTCAAGGAGTTCCCGCTATGGCATTTCACCTTTGTTTATCCAATTCACTTGAAGCTCTGGCAGACAGGTTTTATGAAAAACTCTGCCGCCCTATGGAAAAATGTGCCGATCCCTTTGCGGTGATCCATACGGTAGTTGCCAATGGCGGTATGGGAACATTTCTCAAACGTCATCTGGCACAGCCGGATAAAATGGGCATTACCGCCAATATTGAATGCAGCTTTCTGCAAAAATTCATCTCTGATGAAATGAGCAAATATTTTGCTCCGGGGAAACGAGAGGAATTCAAGCGTTCCATCACCTTCTGGACTCCTGAAACCTTGAGCTGGAACATTGATTTGATGCTGAAACAGGAACAAACCGCATTCCCGGACTTCAGTGCCTACTGGAACGGGAATTCTATGAAGCGGCATCTTCTCAGCTGCGAACTGGCACAATGTTTTGACCGCTACCAGCTCTACCGCAGCAGCCGCACCGATGCAAAACAGCATCTTGCGTTGTGGCGTGCCGGGAAAGGAAACTCCTCCCAAAGTCTTCTTTATCAGAAACTTTGTGTAATTGCTCCTGATCCTGATTCCTTTTATGTGGAGTTTTTCAACGCACAGGAACCTTTTGAAGCTCTTGCACCCCATACGGGGATTTTCGGTATCGGGGCTATGTCGGCACTGCATCTTGCCTGTCTGAAACATCTGGCAGAAAAATGCGAGATCACTCTTTTCTGCCCCTCCCCCTGTCAGGTCTACTGGGGAGACACCAAAAGCCGCAAAGAGATCCTGAAAGAGATCAAACGCAACCCTGCCGTTCTCAACGATTCAGTGTCCCAGCACCAGCTGCTTGCCGATCTGGGAGTTCCGGGCAGAGAATTCTTTAATCTGCTTCTGGACGAAGATTGCTTTACAGGAGAAGAAGAAAGTTTCTACTTTGATCCCGCCCCGGAAGAAAAGGGTACTGCCTTGCAGATCTTTCAGTCCGATATCCTCAACGCCCGGATGCGGGGGGAAGAAAATGCCATAAAAACTGCCCCTGAAGATAATTCACTGCGTATCAACTGCTGTCCCAACGCCCGGCGGGAACTGGAAATACTCCACGATCAGCTTCTGGAACTTTTTTACAAAAGAGGCAAACAGCTTGATGAAGGAAAATTCAAAGTTTCCAATGCCCTGCGCCCGGAAGATGTGATCGTAATGTTCCCCGACATCAACAAAGCCGCCCCCCTGATCGATGCGGTCTTTTCGGCGGGACCTTTCAAAGGGAAATATGCCATTTGCGACAGAAGCAGTGCCGGACAAAGTCAGGTCATCGAATGTTTTTCCCGGCTTCTGGAACTGCCCAAAGCCAGATGTACTTCAGAAGATATATTGGAGCTTCTTGAATTTGACTGTCTCAGCTCAAAACTTGGCATAGACATCGCAGCACTCCCCGGCATAGAGGAACTGGTCTCACGGCTCCGGATCAGCTGGGGGCTTGACAGTAAGGAACATACAACATTCCGCCAAAACGATTTCCCCGAATTTTCCTGGCAGGACGGAATCGACAGATTTCTTGCTGAATACGCCCGGGGCGAAAGTGCCAGTGCCATTTATGAAAAATATGACACAGGCGGCATCGACGGCGAAGCAGCTGAAGTATTCGGCATCATTGCCCAATTCACAAGCACTCTCAAAGAGTGGCGTGAACAGCTTTTTATGCCCCGCACGCCCGGAGAATGGGGCGAGTTTCTCTACACTTGGATCAACACTTTCTTTTCGGGCGGCAGCAAAGAGTATCTGCCGGAACTTTCCGCCCTCAGACTTGCAGTTGCAAAAATCGTCCGCGGAGCAGCGGCGGCAGATGAAACAAATTCTGTCGATGCAGAAGTTTTCATCTCACGCCTGAAATCCGAATATGCTCTCACCGGCGGAAAACAGCACTTTCTGCGGGACAAGATCACCTTTTGCTCCCTTGTTCCTTTGCGGGCAATTCCGGCAAAGGTCATTGCCGTTCTGGGGCTCAATGAAGGGGAGTTCCCCAAAACCCATACGCCGGGTTCCTTTGATCTGCTCAAGGAGATCCAGCGTAACGACCCCAACAGTGCCAATGACGGCCGTTATCTTTTTCTTGAAGCTCTTATGGCAGCCAAAGAACACCTCATTCTCTCTTATATCGGCTTTGACGACGGCCAGGAAATTTTCCCTGCCATTCCTATGGGGGCGGTGGAAACGCTCCTTAAAGCGGGATTCGGCATAAAGAAAACCATTGTTCCCCTTAAATCCGTCGATTTCGCCCCTCTCAAAGAGCTGCTCAAAAAGACTGATGTTGCCGATTCCAGGCAGAATCAGGAAACTCTGCCGCCCGCACCGCTGCCGGAAGAAATGAGTTTGAAAACCCTTTGTGAAGCTCTCTCTCAAAATTGCGAATATTTTTTCAAGCTCCGCTGCGGTTTTGAATACGAAGGAAAAGAAAAAACTCAATTGATGACCGATGACCCGGAAGCCCTTTCAAAACTGGAGCAGTCCAATCTGCTCAGAGCTCTCTGGAATATGCACCTTGACGGTATCGACAAAAAACAATGGCACATTCCTGTCAAAAAAGCACGCATTCTGCCTGTCAACGGTCAGCAGATTCTTGTTGATGCCATCTCTCTGATTGAGGCAGCCGAGACAGCTCTGGCAGAAGACGGTATCGTTCCGGCGGATCTTAAAAATGAAACTGCTCTTGAGTGCCGCTGTCAGCTCTCAGTAAATAAAACGCACAATATCACCCTCAGCAGTACCATTGTTCTTCCGGGAAATTGGCAGAAAAAGCAGTGCAGAACCCTCTTGCGTTTTTCCTCATTTTCCCCAGATAAAGCGTTGACTTTTTATCTGGAACAACTGCTTCTTGCGGCTGTCTGTGATGAAAGTATCAGCGGTTTGATTTCTTTTGTGACAAGGGTAAAAGAAAACGGTAAAGAAAAAAACGAGATCGTCCGCTGTTCGATTCCAGCGTATTCCCGGGAAGAAGCTGTTGCAGCACTGACCTCTTTAACGGAAATTGCGTTGCGAACCTGCACAGCAGACAAACCCCTGCCCCTTTTCAGCAATGCCTCATTTTACAAAGCAGAATTTCTGAAAGGTTATACCCCGAAAGATTCAAGTTTCGGAAGGTTCGTCGACAAAGACCTTCCCCGTCACGAAGTCATAGAGCGTTTCTATACTCAAGATGACTTCTCTCAGGGCGAATTTGACGATTTGGCACAAATTGTTTACGGTCCCATTGCGGATTTCAAGGAGAGAAAAAAATGAATCCAGCCGTCAGTCCTTATCTTGCCTGTGAGATCGATGCCGGAAAGTGTGCCGTGCTTGAAGCTGCCGCAGGTACCGGCAAAACCTATAATATCACCAATATCGTCGCCCGGATCATTATGGAACGTTCAGATGTTTCCATTGACCAAATGGTGATCGTCACCTTTACCCGTGCCGCCGCAGGAGAGCTGAAAAACCGTATATCCCAACGGCTTGCAGCGTTGGAAAAATCCGCAAATACACCCGAAGCAGATGACGAACTTCTGCAGATGGCTCTGAAAAAGGGCATCGGCATAGAAGAAATCAAAAAAAGGCTCAGAGTGGCCCTTTTGAACTTTGACCGGGCTATGATCGGAACCATTCACAGTTTTGCAATGCGTTCTTTGAGTGAAAATACTTTCAGCAGCAATCTGCAATTTGAGTTCACTCTCAACGAAGGAACGTCTGCCATTATCAAAGAGCTTTGCAACGATTTCTACCGCAGTTTCTTTTACAAAGAAGAAAATCTGCCGCTGAAAAGCAGTTTGACAAAAAAGCTGATCGAACAGTACTGTTTCAAGCGTATGGCCGATCCCAACCTTGTCATCGTCACTCCTCAAACTGAGATCGACCAAAACCGCCGGCTCGAAGAAGAACTCACCCGGGAAGAATCCGAACTCGACGATCGTGCCGCCCAAATCCCCAAACCGTCGAAGAAAGATCAGGAGCAGCAAGAAAAAGTAAAGCAGCAAAAAGAAGAAATCAAAGAAAAGCGCAGAGAACTTGAGAAAAAGAAAAAAGCTTGCCAGAAAGCCATTAAAGAAGCAACAGCTCAGCTTCCTTTGTACTCTGTTCTGGAGAAGGCCTTTGATTATGTTTCTCTTGAATATCAGCGAATCAGCAAAGAAAAAAACTTTCTCGGCAACGATGATCTGATCCTGAAAATGGGCGAGGCTCTTGAAGATGAAGCCTTTGTCCGTCAGCTTCAGGCAGCTTATCCTGTGGGATTGATCGACGAATTTCAGGATACAAATGATTCCCAGTTCAAGATCTTTAACAAGATCTTTCTTGAAAATCCTCAGAGTACCTTTCTGGTGGTGGGCGACCCCCGGCAGGCAATCTACCGTTTCAGAAATTGCGACATCAACACCTATCTTGAAGCTAAAAATCTGATGTGCTGCGGTCCCCGGAAAGCCCGGTTATTCAATATGGATGTCAACTACCGTTCCGGCGCAAAGTATATTGATGCCATCAATGCCATTTTCACCCCGACGGGTTCCTTTGCTATGCCCGATATGGATATGCCGAAACAGTACGCTGCGGCAGATTCAAAAGTGCTTCTGGACTCTGAAGGCAGAGAGATCGAGTCCCCCATTCAGGCGGCAGTCGATCTCAACGCCCCTTATCAGAAAATATATGACCGGTGTGCCATTGACATTTACGATCTTATCAAGGCCAATTACCAGCTGCCCCCGACAAAAGACCGCCCTGCCCCCCGGCCGGTGGGTTTCGGAGATATCGCCATATTGACCAATACGTGGAACGCAGCTGCTAAAATCAGGGATTCACTGCAAAAGTGCGGTATTCCGGCCCGGCTGATCAATAATCCCAATGTATTTGCCACACCTGAAGCTAAACAGCTGATGACCTTTCTTGAAGGGGTATTGAATTTCAACAATCAATCCGCCCTGCTCCGGGCCATTATAACGCCCTTGTGTGATCTTGAATTGCCGGATATAAAATCCGAAAGTGCAGTGGAATCCCGTGCCTGTATTCTGAATGAACTCAACAGCTTATGGCACAAGCGTTCTTTTATGCTTATGTTCAATGAACTGCTTATCAGATTCAATGTTCCTGAGCGTTTCTGTGCCCGTCCGGGCGGCGAACGCAGTTTGAGCAATTTGACGACCATAGCCGATATCCTCGGAGAAGAACAATTCACCCGGAAGCTTACTCCTCTGACTCTTTTGAATACATTGCAAAAGCATATAGACAAAGCCGCCTCTGAGGAAAAAGATTCCTTCCCCGGTCACCCGGAAACCGATCAGGGAACTGTCATTATTGATACTGTTTTCGGCAGCAAGGGATTAAGTTATCCTGTCGTTTTTTTACCTGATCTTTTCTATGTCAGCAATTCTTTCAACTCTGACAAGATCTCACACACGTTCCACAATGCCGGCGGAAAACTCTGTTACGCACCTTTTATTTCAACTGAAGATACTGATCTTGAACACGATGAGATGATTCAGGACAATCTGCGTAAAGCCTATGTCGCCTTTACCCGGGCGCAATATTACTGTCGTTTTTACTATGGCAATTCCAGCAAATTTCCCCGCTGTTCTTCTCTTGACTGGCTTTTCAGAAGGCAAGGCATAGAGGGATTCAGCCAACTGGCTGCCCAGCTTAAAAAATCCGCCGCCCCGCTGCAATTCCCGAAAGTGACAGTACAGGAAAAAGGAAAAGAAATAGAAAAAGAAATAGAAGTTATCAACTTTGATTTCAACGGGTTGTCTTTCCCTGAACCATTTGCTCCTGAGACGGGTGAAAAACTCCGCAGAAGCGATCTTTTCCCGGAGTTGCTTTCCCAGAGCGGATTTCTGAGTTTCAGCAGCATTACGCCCCATACCGGATTCAACAACGCTTTTGCTGATGATCACGAAGATGAAACCGATGCAGCAGAACAGTTCAATCTCCCCCCTCTGCCGGAAGAAAAGCAACCGCCCCAAAAGGAAACGTGTCCCTATCTTCTGCTTCCCGGCGGCACCAATTTCGGTAACGCTGTCCACAAGATTATGGAAATCAGTGATTACCGTTCCGGCGATCTGACTGATTGTACTGCCGCCCAGCTGCGTATTCACGGCGTGACCGGTGAAAGTGCGGCAAAGCATACTTGTGAAATGCTCCAAAAGGTTCTTACGATCCCCATTCCTGATGCGGACGGCAAGGAATTCACACTCTCTGACATCGATCCGGCAAAGAAAAAGTGTGAAATGGAATTCCTTTATAAGTTTTCCAATGCCTTTTCCGCCAGAA
This sequence comes from Lentisphaerota bacterium, assembly GCA_015061745.1. GTDB lineage: Bacteria > Verrucomicrobiota > Lentisphaeria > Victivallales > Victivallaceae > UBA1784. The sequence continues at coordinate 32,926 of SUWB01000017.1, forward strand.
AACTTTTTAATGTTGCCCAAAAGTATTTTGAAGAAAAATTCAAGTGCATCTGTCCCCAATCCACTGATGTGAGTTCGTTTTACGACAATGGATTTTTCAACGGCTCTATCGACCTTTTCTTTGAACACAACGGCAAATATTACATTGTAGACTGGAAAACCAATCAGCTGAAAACTCTTGAAGCCTATTCTTCAGAAAACCTCCCCGCAGCAGTAGCCGGAAGCCGTTACTATGTGCAGTATATGATCTATACAGCAGCACTTTTCAAATTTCTGGAATGGCGTCTGCCCGCAGAATCAAGCCGCGAGGCTTTTTACAACAAATATATAGGGGGAGTCCGTTACATTTTTGTCCGGGGAGTCACAAATGATGACGGTCACGGGGTCTTCAGAGACCGGTTGCCCTATGAAACATTCAAAGAACTTGAAAGCATCATCGGATAATGAAAGATTTACAAGCCCAACACACCGCAGATCCCCAGACAGAGCCTTCAGCTCTGGCAAAGGTTTTTGGAGAATTTCTGAAGCGGCAAAGCAGCTCCTGCGGAGAAACGATCGAATCCATCGGCACAAAAACCGTTGCCGCAAGAAATGACGGAGACAGTTTCATTACCCTTGATGAACAGGAACTTGCCGCTCTCAATGCCAATCCTCATTTGTACCAGGGCGATGAAGCCTGTCTCGTCCTTGAAAACAACCATCTTTACCTTGCACGGGAATACCGGGCCGAAGTCAATCTTGCCCGGGCGATCGCTCAACAGCTGCGTGCTCCGGCTCCGGCTGATATCCCTGATGAAGAAAGGATAAAAAAGGCTTTTGATGAGCTGAATGTCCGCGAACACGATGAATATCAGCTTGCAGCCGTCCGCAATTGCCTTTCCAGTAATTTTTCGATCATCACAGGGGGACCGGGCACAGGAAAAACCACCATTATCGCCGCCCTCGTCGCCCTTGAAAAAGAACGCAATCCCCACATCGTCATAAAAATAGCCGCCCCCACAGGAAAAGCTGCGGAACTCTTGACTCAAGGGCTTGCCGCAACCAAACATCCCATTGGGGCCCAAACAGTTCACCGTCTTTTCCGGGCCCGTCCCGGCACGGGGGAATTCGGTGTCAATGCCCAATCCCCTCTTGAGTGTGATCTGCTGATCGTGGATGAGTGTTCTATGCTCTCACTTGATACGGCTTCAAAGGTATTTGCCGGTCTGAAACCTGAAACCCGGGTGGTGCTGTCCGGCGACCACCGGCAGCTTGAAGCCATCGGTTCAGGGGCAGTTTTGTGTTCTCTGCTGTGTTTCAAATCCGACGGAACTCCGGGGGCAAAACGCCTGAAAGAAGCCGGAGTGGAACTTTTTGCCAATTTCCGGGCAAAATCCGCCCCCGTCATTCAACAACTTGCCAAAGATATCCGGCAGGAAGCTCTTTCAGATGAAGAACTCTGCAAAAAAATAGTTTCCTCAGCTTCATTGGACTACTCTTTTGCTGAGGAAAAAGAGTTTACAGCTCCGGTTCTCGAAGCGGTCAAAAAGTATTGGAACAAACTGCCGGAACTTGCCTCCGATACGGCCAACGTTGAAAAGGTCTTTGACTTACTCAAATCTTTCAGAGTCGTCACCGCCGCCCGGAACGGCAAAGAAGGGTGTGAAGCTCTCAATGTAAAAATTCTTGAGGCTTTGGGTATCAAAACACTTCACCACCCCGGTTCTGCTCTGCTGATCACAGAAAACTGCCGCCGGACGGGACTTTCAAACGGTGATGTGGGAATCGTTTTTGAGGATAAAAAAGATGAAAGTCTCAAGGTCTTTTTTCACAACCGCCCGGAACCTCTCGCCATTTACGACCTGCCGCCTCACGAAAGTGCATTTGCAATGACGGTCCACAAGGCACAGGGTTCAGGATTTTCAGAGGTCTTTTTCCCCCTGCCCCAAAAGGAAACGCCTTTGCTGACCCGGGAACTTTTTTATACCGCCCTGACCCGGGCAGCCCAAAAAATCGCCATATACGGTTCATCAAAAATGGTCCTTGCCGCCCTCGGAAAACAAAGCCGACGTGCCACTGCACTGGCTGAACGGATCTTGACGGAACTGAACAAATGAAAAGTAAGTGCTGCGAACTGCTGGCTCCTGCCGGAAATCTTGAATGTGCCCTTGCCGCCGTTGATGCGGGAGCAGATGCCGTCTACTGCGGACTGGGACGTTTCAACGCCCGCAGCAGAGCTGAAAATCTGGATATTGAAAAACTGGGTTCCCTGCTGGACTTTATGCACAGCAGAAACCGCAAACTCTATCTGACATTCAACACGCTGCTCTTTGAGGACGAACTTGCCGCCGCCGGAGAAATGCTTTCAGAATTGGCCCTTTTGTCCCCCGATGCCCTGATCGTTCACGATCCCGGAGTGCTCCATATGGCAAGAAAGTATTTTCCCACTCTCAAAGTCCACGGTTCAACCCAAATGGGAATCCACAACTCTGCCGGTGTTCAGGCGGCAGCGGAACTGGGTATGGAACGGGTGATCCTTGAAAGACAGATCCCTGTGAAAGAACTGGAACGGATCGTCAGACGTTCCCCTATTGAAATCGAAGTTTTTATCCACGGTTCGTTGTGCTGTTCCCTTTCCGGCCGCTGTCTGCTCTCTGCGGAACTTAACGGCGGCAGCGGCAACCGGGGCTGCTGCAAACAGCCCTGCCGCCGTTCATTCGGTACTTCTCAGGGAGAAATATTCCCCCTGTCGATGCGGGATTTGAACGGAGTCGATCTCTTGCCGAAACTCCGGAATATGGGAGTTGCTTCTCTGAAAATCGAAGGCCGTTTGCGGGGACCGGATTATGTTTGGAAATGTGTTCACGCCTACCGGATTCTCCTGGATTCTCCCGGTGAAAAAGTTTCCCCGGAACTCCTGAAAGAAGCACAAACACTCCTCAACGCCAGCTCCGCCAGAAATGAAATTTCTTCCTTTGATCCTGACAAGATGATCGATTCCCGCCGGATCGGCGTTTTCGGGCGGCAGGTGGGCACAGTTGAAAACATCAACCGCAAAGGGATCCTTGTCAAAGCTCTTTCCCGGATCCACCTGGGAGACCGTCTGCGGCTTGTGCCTCCTGACGGCGGGGACGGTATGAGTTTTTCTCTCACTTGTATGGAAGACCGTCAAAAAAAGATCAATGCTCTTTCCAAAGGGGGAATGGCTTTTATTCCCGGTTCATTCAGTGCCACCCCCGGCTGGTATATTTTCAAGATCGGTGAAAACGGCTTTGATTTCAGTCGTCAGGCAGCCTCTCTTGCTCCCAGACGCCAGGGAGTGACTCTCGAACTTGAAGTTTCCGCAGATCAGTGGCAATGTTCCATTGCAGAACTTCCGGGATTTCTCTGGCAGTACCGGATTTCTCTTGCTGCGGCCGACCGTCATCCCGCCACAAAAGAACAGATTTCCGACGGATTTTCCTCCGGGGTCCCTGCTCCGTGGAAAGTTGATTCGTGCCATATAACATTCAAAGGGATTCCCTTTTTTCTGCCGGGAGCGGTCTTGAAAGAAATACGCAGAAACTTCTGGCAGGACGCTGAAAAAGCCCTGAAAGAAGCAGACTTTGCCAGCCTCAAAAAACGGGCTCTTGATTCCTTTATAAATGCTCTTGAAACAGAAAAAGGCTCTCCTGAAATACCGGAACCCCAAGCAGCCTTTGAGATCCCCGGTTTCATCAGCGAAAGCGATTTGCCGGAATGGGAACAAAAAATCGCCCGTGCCGCCAAAAGCGGAGTCCGTTTCTTCCGGGCGGGCGGTATTCACGCGCTGACACTTTTGAAAAATATTCCCGAAGCTCAACTTACAGGTGTTTTCCCCCTGAGTGTCACCAATTCACAGTGCGCCGCACTGCTCAAAGAAAACGGCTTTATCAGTGCCGCTTTTTCTCCGGAACTCCCCCCAAAAACCATTCCGGAACTTTTGAGCCGTTCCCCCCTGCCCCTCTACCGGACAACTGCCCCCGTCCCGTTGCTGGTCAGCCGGACAAAACTTGCTCCGGAAGGCATCTGGCAGGAACGTTCAGGAACAAAACTGCTTCTTGCCTTTGACTCTGAAGAAAAATTATGGAAACTCTGGAAAAAATAAATGCTTTTTCAGATAAATCGACTTGCAATAGTGATCTGTATGATATATATTGAGTACAGATAAACCCTCTGGAAAAAGGAGAATATACTATGGCAACTGTCATTGAACTGACACCTGAATTGTGCAAAAGCGTTACTGAAAAACCGGGCGTTGTCCTGCTTTATTTCCGTGCCGAATGGTGCGGAGCCTGCAAGACTATGGGCCGGATCATCGATCAGATCGCAGAGGAAACCCCTGATGAATTGATCATCGCCAAGTGCAACATCGAAAACTGTATCGAATGTGCCACATCTTATGAAGTGACCTCCATTCCCCGTATGGTGATTTTCAAGGACGGAAACGAAATTAAGCGTATCAATTCTTCCATTGGCAAGGGAGCCCTTCTCAATGAACTGCTCCCCTTGCTCAAAGAGGATCAGTAAGTAAAAGGCAGAGCTGTTGTGGCATAGTTTTTCAACAGTTCTTCCTCATAAAATACTTTCATCAGAAAAAGTCCGTTGGGCGGAGCCGTTTCAGGAGCTGCCAGACGGGCTTTTGCTTCAAGGATTCGTTTCACCGCCTCAGGAGAAAGTTTCCCCGCCCCCGCAGCTTCAATAGTCCCCATAAGACAGCGGATCATCTTGTAAAGAAATCCGTTCCCCACAAAGGTGACACAGCCGAAATGTCCGAATTCTGCATAGTCGATGCGGTAAATGGTACGCACAGCATCGTCAATGGCGGAACGTTCCACCACAAAAGAGGAATAATCGTGTGTCCCGGTCAAAACAGGCAAAACAGCCTTGATCTTTTCCGGATCAAGGGTATGACAGGATTTCCAGGAATAACGGACAGAAAAGGGTGATTCCGGACCGTAATTCAATACATAGGTATAAGCCTTGCCCAGAGCATCGTAGCGGGAGTGAAATGCCAGAGGCACTTCAACGGCAGAGCGGATGCGAATGGAATAAGGCAGTCGGCGGTTCAGAACTTTCATCAGATTTTCCGCCGGAATATCAGGCTGCTCCGGCGTGATGAAACTTGCCACAAATCCCAAGGCGTGAACTCCGGTATCTGTACGGGAACTGCCGATAAGATGAATAGGATGCTTGTAAAGTTTTTCAAGCGTTTCCTGCAAAGTCTGCTGAACAGAAGGACTGTGGGGCTGGATCTGCCAGCCGCAGTAATCACTGCCGTCGTAAGAAATTTCAAGTTTGTACCGTTTGTAAGGTGTATAAGGTGTATATTCAAGCCCCATAATCAAAAATCTCCCCGGCGACTGAGTTCCAGAACAGCAAGCCGTCACCGGTCAAAGCAATGCGTTCCTGTGAAATAATAAACCATTCTTCCGGCAGAGTATCTGCAGCCGTGCGGATGATATTCTGTCTCATTTGCCAATCATCGTGTCCGGGAACATTGTTCCACAATTCAGGAGTCCACCCGGCAACGGTGCGTAAATTGACTGCAAAAATTTCATTGAGCCTTGCCGCTTGAGAAATAACATCCGTCTCTGGATTTTTCCCTGACAACCACTCCTCAAGAGTGCCGTAAGTGTAACGTACACTTCCGTCAAATCCGCTGGCAGCAGGCCCGATCCCTGCAAGCAGACCGCCGCGCCATACATTCACATTGTGCTGACAGTAACATCCCGGACGGGCAAAGTTGGAAATTTCATACCTGTCAATGCCCCGTTGAGCCAAATACTCAGTGATCCGGGGCATCATCAAAGCGGCCCGTTCATCATCTTCGGGCAGTTTGAGAGCAGCATTTTCCTCTGCTGTAAGGGCGTAACAGGAAATGTGATCCACTCCCCTTTCAAGGGCCGCGTCCACGCCCTTAAAAAAGTCTTCATCACTCTGTCCAGGCAGAGCAAAAATAAGGTCGGCATTCCAGTGGGGGAAACGGGCTTTTTCCACCAGTTCCAAAGCATTTTCAAGGGCTGTCTGGGAACATTTCCTGCCGATATTCTTTCTGACCTCAGGATCGAAACTTTGCACTCCCATACTGAGACGGGTGATATTCTCTCTGAGCAAAGCGACCTTTCCGGAAGTAAGCGACTCGGGATTGGCCTCGCACGAAATTTCCGCTCCCGGAACAAATTCAAGACGGCTTTTCAGAAGTTTGAAAAAACGTTCCAGCTGTTTTTCAGAGAGCAAAGTGGGCGTTCCGCCGCCGATGTAGACAGTTTCCGCCCTGCCGCAGGGAACAAAAGTATCTTCCAAGTGCTGCAAAAATTTTTCCATAAGCCCGTCCCCTGCTCCGGGCAGGGAATAAAAAGCACAATAGCCGCACTTGGAAGTGCAAAAGGGAACGTGGAAATAATAATTCATCAGAAGGGGAAGGCATCATCTGCAGCAGGTTTTTCGTTTTTCTTCTCATCCCGGCTCCGGTATTTAGCAGGATCTGCGGCGACTTCCTGCTTGCGCAAGCCGTTGACAATAACCGCCTGCTGCGGGCGGACAGGACAGATATATTCACATCCTCCGCAGCCGACACACAATTCAGGCGTCACTTTGGGGATAGTCAAACCATTTTTATAGGGAACCATCTCCAAAGCCCCGGTGGGACAGTGTTCCGCACAAGCCCCGCAGGACTCCTCATCCACCACCACGACACACCGGTTCCGGTAATAGGTAACCATTCCCACCCGGCACCGTTTTTTCTCGGGCAGAGTCAAAGGTTTCAGAGCACCTGTTGGACAGATATTGCTGCAACGGCTGCATTCCGGATCACAGAAGCCGTTTGCTGTTGACATACGGGGCTGCCCCATACCGGCAAGCCCATATTCAAACAAGGCGGGCGTCAGTACTTTTCCGGGACAGTTGGCCACACACAGCTGGCATCCTGTACACTTCATATTAAATGTTTCGACATCTCCTGCTCCCGGAGGGGCACAGGGAAATGTTTTGCCTGCACTGCCGCATTTCACGCGGACTCCGGTCGCGCCGGCAGCTCCGGCAACGGCCAATCCGGCAAGAAAAACCCGGCGTTTTCCGTCAAAGTTTTCAACAGCCTGATCCGGCAGAAAGGAGCCTTTCCCTTTTAGACCGTCAAAACGGCATACAGCCAGACAATTGCCGCAGACTACACATCTTTCGCTGTCGATCACGCCCTTTTCAACGTCGATACAGCCCCCTTTGCAGACCTTTTCGCACCCTTTGCATTTGACACATTTTTCGCTGAACTGCAGCCGGAATTTCGCCATTTTTGCAAAAAGTCCCAACATAAACCCCACAGGACAGAGCGTATTGCAAAAGAGTCTTTCTCTGAAAAAAGCCGCACCGGCAATCAAAAGCATAAAAAGAGTTCCGGCAGCCGTAATTCCCCAGGCAACGGGGGTGATTTCAGAAAAATACCACAAGTGCGTCTGGTTGCCCACATACTGAAATGCAGGCCGCAGAACAGAGTTGAAAAAACGCCCTGTTACGGAAAAGGGTTCAAAAAATCCGAAAAGAGCTCCACATCCGAAAGCAAAGATCACCAGCAGAAAAATCCCTGCACTGTAACGTAAAAGCCGCCGGGGAGCCTGTGGTATACTTTTGGCACGGCGGAGCTTCCGCCCCAGAAATCCGGCGATATCCTGAATATATCCCAGAGGACACCCCCAGGAACAGAAAACCCGTCCCCAGATCAGAGCTGCGAGAAACCAGAAAACCGCCACAAGCGATCCAGCGGCAAAGGCAGGAAAAAACTCCAGTTTCGCCCCTTGCCCTGCCGCGTAACAGATGCCTGAAAATCCGGCACAGATCAGGAAGAAACAGCACGTTGAAACAACGATTCTCGCAAGTTTGATCTTTTTCACTGTCAGACGATCCGTTTGATTTTCAGTTTGGCAAGATCACAGTTTCCGAGTCCCTGTTCAGCCCCCATAGTGAGATAGTCCTTTTCAGAGGGCAGAGTCAGACGCAGCATTTTCAATGCGGCAGTGTCCACAGCAACGATATCCCGTGACATCAAAAGAGAATCCATCCGAACCCGGCGGGTCTTGGGGGAACGTCCGGTGGGGCCGCCTGAAGTCATCACAAGAGACGCATCCACCACATTCAGATCAGGTTTCCGGATCAACACAGAGTCAACGATGCTCTGGGCAAGACTTTTGTGCATCAGACGGCGATCCCAGACCACGCCCATATAATTTTTCATTGCACAGGTCATCACTGCACCGCCGTGATTTTTGAGGACAGGCACATTGATTACCACATCGGTATCCAGCAAAGCCGGATGAACCAGAGCTTCGGTCATAAATTTGGCATTTTTGATTTTTACTTTGCGATATTCGTCCAGGTTATTTCCGGTGACCATCACGCCGCCGGCCTTTTCAACAGCATCGCGGATGCCGCTGAGCTTGTAACAGCTGACCCAGTCCTTATCACAGGTGTGATCAAAGACGATCACCTTTGATGCCCCTGCTTCCAGGGCTCTCTTAACGATTCTGCCCACCAGTTCCGGATTGGTATCAGCTCCATCCTGCGGAGGCGTTTTCCAACCGATATTGGGCTTGACAAGCACACTCTGTCCTTTGCGGACAAAGGCTCCCATCCCCCCTATTTCAGCAATGGCAAGGTCAAACATATCTCCCGGGGATTTTCCTTTGACTGCCACAAGGTCAGGAGCTTCCCCCTTTTTAACAGCAGCCCCCAGCGGGATTCTCTCCAGCAATCCGGCAGTTACGGCGGTAAAGATGAGTCCCTTCAAAAAATCACGTCGAAACATAAGCAATATCTCCTCATTTTTGCCTGTTTATAAAAAAAACCGGAAATTTGTTCCGGTTCACCTTATTTTTACTCAAGCGAGTCAACATACTCAAGATAGGCTTCTTCGTCCATCAGATCATCCAGATCCGCCGGATCGAAATCGACCATTCTGCAAATCCATCCTTTGTCTTCGGGAGATTCATTAATAAGATCTGGAGCATCAGCCAACATTTCGTTAACAGCAGAAACGGAGCCGCTGATGGGGGAGTAAATATCCTCTGAAGTGTCTTCGGACTCTATTTCCCCGAGTCTGTCACCGATATTGAAGCAATTATCTTCTTCGGGAAGCTCTGTAAAGGTAATCTCGCCCAGCTGTCCGGCAGCGTACTCAGAAATACCTATGGTCGCTTCTTCGTCCTGCACATCGACCCAAACGTGATCTTCTGTATAGTATTTCATAATAACTCTCTCAAAAAATCTCCTTTTTTTGGTTTTTCTTTATCCTGAAAAAGAAAAACAACTGTTGTCTCTTTCTTAAACTAATCACTGTTTATATAAATATCAAGTGAAGGAACAAAAAAAACAGCGAAATTCTTTAAAAAAAGACCCCAAAATCATATTTTCCGCTTTTTTAGCCGGTATACACGATTCCAATCGCATTGCAGAGGCGGTCTGTCAGACTTTTTACCGCAGCATATTTTTGAAATTTTCTGTTTTTTTTTCAGAATTTTGCAATTTTTTCTTAAAAACGACTGGACTTTTCAATATTTGGTGCTATATTATGAGTATGCAACACCTGCAAGAGTTGCTTCTCTCAGACCGAAAGGCAAGAGAGCCTCAAAAAAATTGATTTTTTTTGAAAACTTCACTTGCAATTTGCAAAAAACGGCGTTATATTAAGGAATCGTCGATACGGTTAAAGTAATAACGGCGGGTTGATAGCTCAGTCGGTAGAGCATCGCCCTTTTAAGGCGGTGGTCCCGGGTTCGAGTCCCGGTCAACCCACCATTTTTTTGATTTATAAAACGAAGGATTCGGTAAAATGAGCAAAGTCTGCGCACTCTGCGGCAAGGTCCGCGGCAATGGCGGTTGCATCACCCGGCGCGGTCTGGCGAAGAAGGCAGGCGGCATCGGTATGCATGTGGTGAAGAATGTGAAGCGTACCTTTGAGGTCAATCTTCAGAATGTGAAGATCGTTGAAAACGGTACCGTTAAGACCGTCAAGCTCTGCACCAGCTGCATTCGCACCGGAAATTTCCAAAAGGCGTAATCTGCCAATATTCGGAATACTTCGGAAGCAGGCGGGTTCCCTTGAGGAACTCGCCTTTTTGCATTTCAGAAACTTGATTTTTCAATATCTCGAGAATCATTCTGTCTCGACAGCAATTTTTTTTCAGCGAAAGAACAATAATTATGCTTGGTTTGGGAGATGGCTTTGTATTCGCCGCCGTCATCGGCAATGTAATCATCACGGCCATTTGCGTCATATTCGGTGCTCTCAACTGGAATTCCGGTACAGGAGATGACAAAAAATGAACTGTAATCTTTTTCTGGCAGCGGCAGAATCCGGAATGAACACCTGGGTTCTGGGGAGCTTGATCCTTATTTATGCCTGTGTTATCGGATTTCTGGGATTCCGGGGATTCAAAAAAACCAAAACAAGCAAAGACTACCTTGTCGGCGGCCGCGAAACACATCCTTTTGTTATGGCGATGAGTTACGGAGCAGCCTTTATCAGCACTTCGGCTCTGGTGGGATTCGGCGGCATTGCCGGTCAATTCGGTATGGGATTGCTCTGGCTGGTCTTTATGAATATCGCTTTCGGCATTTTCATCGCCTTTATCTGGTTCGGACGGCGAACCCGGGCAATGGGAGTGGCTCTGGGAGCAGCAACTTTTCCTGAATTCATCGGCAAGCGTTTTCACTCCAACGGACTCAGACTTCTGATCGGCGGCGTCATCTGCATTTTTATCCCCCTTTATTCCAGCGTGGTCCTCATCGGCGGAGCCCGCTTCCTGCAGGAAGTAATGATGATCCCTTACACTTGGGCTCTGGGAATTTTTGCCGCAGTCGTCGCTGTCTATGTGATCTTCGGCGGCCTGAAAGGAGTTATGTATGTAGACGCCCTTATGGGAACGGTTATGATCGGGGGTATGCTTCTGCTTCTTGTACTCTGCTATGTCAAATTGGGCGGAGTGGTCCCTGCTCATCAGGCTTTGACCGATATGGCAGTTCTGGTCAAAGAACGTATGCCTGATGCCTATGCACTGGGCCACAGAGGCTGGACGGTTATGCCTGAATTCAACTCCATCTGGTGGTGGACTTTAGTTTCAAGTCTTATGCTCGGTGTGGGTATAGGAGCTCTGGCTCAACCCCAGCTGGCAGTCCGTTTTATGACGGTAAAAAGCACCCGTGAACTCAACCGGGCGGTGCTGATCGGAGCTGTTTTCATCTTTTGTACCGTGGGAGCGGCCTATACGGTGGGAGCTCTTTCCAATGTCTTTTTCTACGCTCCTGACAAAGGGATCGCAGGCAATGTGCAGCTTTTGGCCATTGAGGCGGCGAAAGGAAATCCCGACCTTATTATTCCGATGTTTATCCGGGAAGCCCTGCCCTCTCTGGTACTCTATCTTTTTTCCCTGACGATGCTGTCGGCGGCAATGTCAACGATGAGTTCACTCTTTCACGTTACAGGGTCTTCACTGGGCCACGACATCTACCGTTCAGTGACCCTGTCCGGGGCGGACAGTATCACCATCACCCGTATCGGCATCATTTGCGGCATTGTTGTTTCTGTGCTTTTTGCCATTATTCTGCCTCCCGGTATCGTTGCCCGGGGGACGGCCATCTTTTTCGGAGTCTGTGCGGCGGCATTTCTGCCGGCTTACGTTGCCTCTCTCTACTGGAAAAATGCTACAAAAGCAGGAGTCTTTGCCAGCATCATCACCGGAGTCGTTTCAAGTTTGGCAGGACTCTGTTTCTTTCACGCCAAGGAGTCGGCGGCACTGGGCATCTGCAAAGCTCTTTTTGGCAGAGATGTTCTCATTACCGCTCATCCCTGGCCGGTGGTTGATCCTTTTATTTATTCGTTTCCCCTGGCGATCATCGCCTTGATCGTCGTCAGTCTTTTTACAAAAAAACCGGGAGAAGCTCTGTTGAAACGCTGTTTCCCGGATACTACGGAGAAAAATTGATATGGCTTTCAAAAGTGTTTCCAATCAGGTAAATTTCCCCGAACTTGAAGCTGAAGTCCTCAAATTCTGGGAAGAAAACAAGATCTTTGAAAAATCCCTCGAACAGCGCAAAGGCGGCAAAGAGTTTGTCTTCTACGACGGTCCTCCTTTTGCCACAGGTCTGCCCCACTACGGACACCTGCTTGCCGGTACCATCAAAGACGTTATTCCCCGCTATCAGACTATGCGCGGCAACTATGTGGAACGCCGCTTCGGCTGGGATACCCACGGTCTCCCCATTGAAGCTCTCGCCCAGGATGCTCTGGGCATCAACGGTGCACACGAAATCAAAAAATTCGGCGTTGACAAATTCAACGAACAGTGCCGTTCTATGGTGCTCCGTTATGTGGGCGAATGGCGCAAAACCGTCACCCGTATGGGCCGCTGGGTCGATTTTGACAACGACTATAAAACGATGAATCCCCAATTTATGGAGACCATCTGGTGGATCTTCAAACAGCTGTGGGATCAGGGCCGTATCTACAAATCCTACCGGATTATGCCCTATTCCTGGAAACTTTCAACGCCTCTTTCAAACTTTGAAGCAGGCAGCAATTATAAAGTTGTTCAGGATCCGGCCGTAACCGTCCGTACCAAAGTCATTTCAGGAGCCGATGCTGCCTGGGGAGACACCTATCTGCTCGTCTGGACAACTACCCCCTGGACTCTGCCCGAAAACCTTGCCATCTGCGCCGGTCCTGAAGTGGATTATGCCATTGTCCGTGACCTGACCGACGAAAAGAAGGTCTGCTATGTTATGGCAGCAAGCCGTATTTCCACGATCTTCAAAAAGCCCGAACAGTATGAGATCGTCAAAGAACTCAAGGGTACCGATCTGAAGGGCTGGGAATATGAACCTCTCTTCCCCTGCTTCGCCGATCTTAAAGCTGAAGGCTGCTTCAAAGTTCTCAACGATGATTATGTCAGCACCGGCGACGGTGTGGGACTTGTCCATATCGCCCCTGCCTACGGTGAAGACGACTTCCGGGTCTGCCGTGAAGCCGGTATCAACTGCATTGCCGACCCCCTGGATACCTCCTGCAACTTTACCGATAAAGTTCCGGAATATCAGGGCCGTTTCTGCAAAGATTGCGACAAAGATATCATCCAGCGTCTGAAAGCTGAAGGCAAACTGGTCCACCAGGCCACCATCACCCACTCCTATCCCTTCTGCGACCGTACCGACACCCCCCTCATCTACCGTGCCATCGAAGCCTGGTATGTGCGGGTGGAAGATCTCCACGAACGTCTCGCAGCCGGCAATAAAGATGTCCGCTGGCAGCCTGATTATGTGGGCGGCAAACGCTTCACCAACTGGCTTCTCAACGCCCGCGACTGGAACATCAGCCGCAACCGCTTCTGGGGTTCCTGTATCCCGGTGTGGATCAACGATGAAGATCCTTCCGACTGCATCTGCGTGGGCAGTGTGGATGAGCTGGAACAGCTTTCCGGCGTGAGAGTGGCTGACTTGCACAAGCATTTTGTTGACAAGGTTGTCATCAAAAAGGACGGCAAAACCTATCACCGGACTCCCGAGGTGCTGGACTGCTGGTTTGAATCAGGAGCTATGCCCTACGCCCAGCAGCACTATCCCTTTGAGAATAAGGAACGCTTTGAAAAGAACTTCCCTGCCGACTTCATCGCCGAAGGTCTTGACCAGACCCGCGGCTGGTTCTACACTCTTATGGTGCTGGGTGTCTGCCTCTTTGACAAATCCCCCTACAAAAACGTGGTAGTCAACGGTCTGATCCTGGCTGAGGACGGCAAAAAGATGTCCAAACGCCTGAAAAACTATCCTGACCCCAACGATGTGATGGAACGGTGCGGTGCAGATGCGCTGCGTCTTTTCCTGCTGGGTTCACCGGTCGTCCGGGCGGAAGATCTGCGTTTCTCTGAAAACGGTGTCCGTGAAGTCCTGCGTGAGGTGATGATCCCTATGTGGAACGCCCTTTCCTTCTTTACCACCTATGCCAATGTGGACGGTTACACCCCCGAACCCGGCGAAGTTCAGCCCCCGGCCAATCCTTCCAACGTCCTCGACCGCTGGATCTTGAGCTCCTGCGCCAGTATGATGGCGGAATTGCGTACAGAACTTGACAACTACAATCTGCAGAAAGCGGCCAACCGTTACTCCAGATTTATCAATGATCTGACCAACTGGTACATCCGCCGCAGCCGCCGCCGCTTCTGGAAAAGCGACTCCGACAGCGACAAAAAAGAGGCTTATCAGACCTTGCACTATGCCTTGCTGGTCTTTGCCAAGGCTGCTGCCCCCTTCATCCCTCTGACCACTGAAGCGATCTATCAGGTGCTCAGAACTGAAGGTATGCCCGAATCCGTCCATTTGTGCGATTATCCTGAAGTGATGACCGCCCGCGATCCGGAACTGGAACGCCAGATGGCTCTGACTCAGACTGCTGTTTCCAACGGCCGGTTCCTGCGTACAGCCAACAACCTCAAGGTGCGCCAGCCTTTGAGCAAGGCTGTCATTGCCGCTCCCGATGCTGCGGCTCAGGCACTTCTTGCCCAGACCGCCGACATCATCGCCGAAGAACTTAATGTCAAAAAGGTCGACTTCTGTGAAGATGAAGAACAGCTGGTCAAGCGTTCCTGCAAAGCAAACTTCAAAGCCCTTGGTGTCCGTCTGGGAGCTCAGATGAAGTTCGCCGCCGCCAAGATCGCCGCCCTGAGCGGCAAAGAGATCGGCAGTATTCTGGCCGGAAATGCTCTTTCACTTGAGCTTCCTGACGGCCGTACAGCTGAGATCACCGCTGCCGATTTGGTGATCCAGCGTGAAGAACTGCCCGGTATGGTGGCTGCCAGTGAGGGAGGCGTAACCATTGCTCTGACCACTGAACTTACTCCTGAGCTGGTGGCAGAAGGTTTCGCCCGCGAACTGGTGAGCAAGATCCAGAACCTGCGTAAGGAAAAGGATTTTGAAGTCACCGACCGTATCAACATCACTTGCTCCGTTCCTGCAGAACAGCAGAAGGCTGTTGAAGCCTTCAAGAGCTACATATCTTCAGAAGTCCTTGCCGCCTCTTTCACTTACGGTGACGGCGACACTGAACTTGATGTCAACGGTGTCAAAGTGATGATTTCCGTCGCCAAGGCGGAATAATCCCAAACAAATGAAACGCCGTGCCCAGTGGGGAATACTCCTCGGGCTGCTGCTGAGTGCAGCAGCCCTGGGGATTGCTTTGCAGCCGGGAAAAGGCTGCCGGAAGCATACGCTGTCTTTCCCGGTTATGGGCACGGTGGCGACGTTGACATTTTATACGGACTCAGAACATTTCCAAAAGGCCGCCGCAGAAATTCAAAAAAGTTTTGCTGAAATTGCCCGTATTGCCAACCGGCACGACAGCACAAGTGAAATTTCACGCCTCAACCGGGAGGCGGCCCGAAAGCCCTTTCAGTGCTCCCCTGCCCTGTGGGAGATCCTGACCGAAGCCCGCTTGGCTCACCGTCTTTCTGAAGGGGCTTTTGATATTTCAATCGCCCCTCTTATGATCCATTGGGGCTTCTACCGCCAACGTTCCAATATTCCCGCTGCCGCAGAAACGGCCGGGATCAAAGCCCTGACCGGTCTTGAAAAAATCACCTTTGATGACCGGAACCGAACCGTCAAATTCCCCCGGCCCGGGTTTGCCCTTGACTTGGGAGGCATCGCAAAAGGATATGCCATTGAACGGGCATACAAAAAAGCTCTGCTGCAAGGCATCACCCGGGGTGTCATTGATTTAGGCGGTAATTTGCGCTTACTTCCCCTGCCCCCGCCGGGACGGCGGCATTATATGATTGGCATCCGCCGTCCGGGACGGAAAAACGGCGGGGTTATGCCTGAAATACTCCACCTTCCCGGCAACTTGGCGGTATCAAGTTCCGGAGATTATGAACGTTTTGTCACACTTGAAGGCAAAACGTTCGGCCACATTATAGATCCGGCAACCGGGATCCCCGCTCCCGGAAAACGGGCAGTCACAGCCATTTCCGACCGAGGCATCCGCTCCGACTGGCTGTCGACTGCAGTCTATCTGCGGGGGAAAAAACTGTCTGAAAAATTGGAAAAATCACTGCCAAACACACGATTTGTCATTATTGAAAGGTGATTTCACACCTTTCATAAAAACATAACAGGAACATTTACGACTATGAAACATTTTCTCACCCTTTTTCTCCTGACCGCCCTGTTTTTCACCGCAGGGGGAGCCGAATTTGCCAAAGCTCTCAATTACAGGATCATTATTCCTGACAAGGCAACTTCCATTGAAAAAGCTGCTGCCGCCGAACTGAAACTCCACCTGAGCAAAAGTTTCACAAAACCGGTCAAACTCAACGGCAAAACGCCCAAGACGATTTGTTTCTTTGTGGGCAACTCCAAAGAAGCCGCTTCTGCCGGACTTACGCCGGTCAAATACAAAGGGGAATTTGGAATTTTCCGCAAAAATGACAACTTCCTTTTGGCAGGTGTCGATACTCCCAATGGATTTCTTACCCGTCTGACCGATGAGTGCGGAACATTTCACAGCGTTGCCTATTTCGTGCAGAAATATCTGAATGTAAAAATCTTTATGCCGGGAAAAGAGGGTATAAAATATGCTTCAAATCCTGAAATCATCTTTGCAAAAGAAACAGATATCCCCCGTCCCTCATTCAGTGTCCGGGGATTCCAGAGTCTGGGCAAAGGATGCCCCAAAGGGGAGTCGCTGCTCTACTTCAGACGCCGTCTCGGACGTGTTCCTGCCTGGACAAGAAGCAATTACTACTACAAATTTCTCAACTCCTGGAACAAGCGTTTCAAAGACAAACCTGAAATGTTCGCTCTCCACGAGGGCCGCCGGGTCAATGAAAATTACCCCCGCCACTTCCCCTGCACTTCAAACCCGGCCGTGGTGGATCAGGTGGAAAAAGATGTTGCAGAAGTCCTGAAAAAGCGTCCCTATATCAATTCAATCCGCTTCTTTTCAGATGCTCCTGTACGCAGCTGCAGCTGTGCGAACTGCCGCAACTCGGCAGCAGGAAAATATGTCACTGCCACCGATCACAGCGAAACCGTTTACGCCTTTTTCTGCAAGATCGCCAAACGTGTTCTGAAACATAAACAGGGGCTTTATTTCCACGTTCAAACCAAAGGCAGTGTCTACTGCAATGTGCCCCGGACGGAAACCTTGCCCCCCAATACGGTCATTTCCATCCTGACCGGACACTTTTTACCTCCGGATTACACCAAGATGCTCGCCCTCTGTGCCGACTGGCGCAAAGCCGGAGCAAAGGTCATCGTCTATGCCTACCCCAGAGCCCCTGAAATGAAAGACTATCCCCTGATGAATCCTCACAGGATCGCTGAATATTACAAAAAATTCCAGGGTTCCGCCGAAGGCAGCAATATGTCTGAGGGCCGTTCCAAAGTTCCTTACTCCTTCAGTGCCCTCAACACCTATATCCACAGTGCGGTGATGTTTGACACCAAAGTGGACGCTGACAAGCTGATTGATGAATTCTGTGCTCTTGCCGCCCCCAAAAGCAGCAAAGAACTGAAAAAGTTTTACACTGCTATGGAACAGCTCCTTGAGGGAGCCGGATTCCGTGACGATCCCCGTTACAACTGTTATGCTATGGAGCGTCTGCAAACTCCCCGTGCGGCTCTGGCCCAAGCCCTTGCCAAAGATCCCGGCAACCACTTTTTGAAACAGCTTTCTGCTGATTTTGCCAACTTCATCAAAGTCATTGAAAAAACCGCTCCTTCTGTTGCAAGATACAAAAAAGCCATTAAGGAATATGAGGCTGCCGCTGCCAAACGGAAACTTGTGAAACTTTCCGTAAATCCGGTCGAATTTCCTCTGGTTCCCTTTAAGATCTACGATGATTTTCAGGAAGGTTCCGTCAAGATCCGGCAGCAGGGAGAGGATTTCCGCTTCACGGCTCTCTGCAAGGAAAACAAGATGGCTTCTCTCAGGGCCTTCTGCAACGAAAATCATACCGGTATGATCTGGTCCGACGATGCTATTGAAGTCTTTTTCAGCGGTACAGCAGCTTCTTTCCCCTACATCCACCTGACGCTCAATTCCAAAGGCATCTACCGGATGCAGCTCAACACTGCCCCCGGCAAAGTCACTGACATAACCGATGTCGCCCTTAAAACCAAAGGATACACCGGCAAAGATGAGTGGGGCGTTGAAGCGGCCGTGCCCCTCAAAGCTCTGAAAACATTTATCAAAGACAAGAAATTAAAAGTTGGTTTCTGCCGCTGCCGTCATATGACGGGCAAACGTCAAACCCAATTCAGCGGTGTGCAAAAATCCCTTACCGGCAGTTTCCACGATGACACTGCCCGTTTTACGGTTCAAATTTTTTGACAGAAAAATCCATATAAACAAGCAAATTTTACTGGCAAAAAAAACTTTGACAGAGTATATTTAACAGTGTACCTTAAAAATCTAAAATTCAAGGAGATTTCATTATGAAAGAACTTCGCCTCGGTGTTATCGGCTGTACCAGCCGCGGAACCCTTGCCGACAATGCCCACAATCCCGAAGATGGTGTCCGGATCGTTGCCGGTGCCGATATCTATCCCGACGCCCGGGAGCTTTTCCTGAAACGTTATGAAGAAAAGTTCCAGTGCAAACCCAACGTCTATGAAGACTACCGGGAAATGATCGAAAAAGAAAATCTGGACGGTGTTTTCATCACTGCTCCCGACTTCCTCCACGAAGAAATGGGTGTGTTCGCTCTGGAACACAAAGTCCCTGTTTATATGGAAAAACCCCTTGCCATCACTCTGGCCGGAGCTGACCGTATCCTTGAAGCTGCCTACCGCAACCGTACCAAACTGGTGGTTGGACACAATATGCGTTATATGGACTTCACCCGCAAGATGAAACAGCTCATCGACGCCGGTGAAATCGGTGAAGTCAAGACCATCTGGTGCCGTCACTTTGTCTGCTACGGCGGCGATGCCTATTTCAAAGACTGGCACGCTGTTGAACGTTATGCCAACACAATGCTGCTTCAGAAAGGTGCTCACGACATCGACATCATCCACTGGCTGGCCAACGGTTTCAGTACCCGTGTCCACGGTATGGGTAATCTGACCGTCTATGACAAGCTGCCCCGCCGTGATGCTTCCCAGAAGCGTATCCCCTACACCAAGGTGGCTACCTGGTCCGATACCCACTGGCCCCCGGAAAACACCAGCGGCTACTATCCTGAAATCGAAGTCAACGACTTGAATATGATCCAGATGACTCTCGACAACGGAGTCCTTGCCTGCTATCTGCAGTGCCACTATGCTCCCGACAGCTGCCGCAACTACACCGTGATCGGTACCCGCGGCCGTCTCGAAAACCACGGCGGCAGCGAGATCCAGCTGTGGAACAACCGCGAATGCAAATACCGTATCTACGGCGACAACACCTACCGTATGCCCACTGCTGTCGGCGGTCACGGCGGTGCCGACCCCAGGATCGTCCAGAGCTTTGTGGATGCACTCCGGGGCAAATATGATGTCTGGTCAACTCCTCAGGCCGCCCGTTACAGCGTGGCTGCCGGTTGTGCCGGTGCAGATTCAATGCGTCAGGGCAACTGCGCCATCGACATTCCCAAACTCCCCGACTACCTTGAAAACTTTGACTTTGCAAGAGCAACTGAAAAGGAGAACATCTGATGCGTATTCTCGTTACCGGAGGATCCGGTTTTATCGGCAGCCACATCGTGGAACATTTCCAGGGCAAGGCTGAGATCCGTGTTCTTGACAATCTGCGCAGCGGTCACCGTGAAAACCTGAATGGTTTTGATGTGGATTTCCGTCTGGGCGACATCTGCGACCGCAAGGCTGTGGATGAAGCTATGGAAGGTGTGGATTATGTGTTCCACCTGGCCGCTATGATCAGTGTGCCTGAATCTATGACCAAGATCGCCGAATGTATCCAGATCAACAATCTGGGTATGCTCAATGTGCTGGAATCCGCTGCCGCTCACGGCGTGAAAAAGCTCTGCTTCAGCACCTCTGCCGCTATCTATGGCGACAACCCGGTGATGCCCAAAGTGGAAACAATGTTCCCCGAACCCAAGAGTCCCTATGCCATCACCAAGCTGGACGGCGAATACTATTGCGATATGTTCACTAAAGAAGGAAAACTCCAGACCGCCTGTCTGCGTTACTTCAACGTGTTCGGTCCCCGTCAGGATCCCAAGAGTGCCTACGCTGCCGCAGTGCCGATTTTCATTGCCAAGGCTCTTGCCAATGAAGATCTCACCATTTTCGGTGACGGTGAGCAGACCCGTGACTTCATCTTTGTGAAAGATATCGTGGCTGCCAATGCTTTCTTTGCAATGAACGACCACACCGGTGTCCACAATATCGCCAACGGCGGTAAGATTTCCATCAATGATCTGGCGACTGAAATCATCCGTCTGACCGGTTCCAAGTCCAAGATCATCCACAAGGAAGTCCGCGCCGGAGATGTGAAGCACTCAAGAGCTTCCATTGACAAGCTCAAAGCTACCGGATTCCAGCCCTCTTTCAGCTTCTCTGACGGCCTGGCCGCCACGGTGGAAGCCTTTAAGAAGGCTATGGGCAAATAAGCTTTTTCCGTATAAAAAAGCTGGGCTGCTGCTTACCTCTTGCAGGTTTCGCAGCAGCCCCGTTTTTTTCGACAAAGGTCGGTAAAAGAGGTTAAGGGAATTGGGGCGGGAGGAAAGACCTTTTGAGATGGTTTGCTTAAAGTCAAGCCGATTTTGAAATATTTTGGTAATTTTTATCAAATTCTTTATCGGCTATGACCATTCCCCGGAGAATCAATAACATCTTTCTCATCACAGCACATCGAGC
>SUWB01000018.1 GCA_015061745.1 Lentisphaerota bacterium
ACGATATCTTCATCCGGTATAATGAACTGCACTCAAGTTACTGAACCGCCGTATGCCGAACGGCACGTACGGTGGTGTGAGAGGACGGCTGTCCAAATAATGGACAGCCTCCTACTCGATTCTTTGGGGGAGATGCTTTTGCAGGAGAAAAAGGCATTTTTAAAATATGCTCTTGACATTTTTATTTTTTGTGTTACATTATCCAAATACTGTTTTTGTTGATATAAAGGACGATTTTTTCTATGACAGTTACAGCTGCAATTCTGATTTTTATTTCTGTATTTATGCACGTTGCCTGGAATATGCTTTCAAAATCCACCAGGCCCTCCACTGCTTTTTATCTCATTATGAATTTTGTAGGCGGGATTATCTGGCTGCCTTTTTTTATTCAAATTGCCCCTTCTTTTTGGGGATTGCCTTGCCTGTTTTATTGGCTTCTGGCCGGAAGCTGCGTCTTTGAAGTCGTTTATATGTACGGCCTTGCTCACGGGTATAAAAACGGGGATATTTCTCTGATCTATCCCCTTGTCCGGGCTTTACCGGTGGTGATGCTGGCTGTCATTACCCTGGCTGCCGGTATAGGAAAACCCTTTGATCTGCTCACTTTCGGCGGTATGGTGATGATCGCGGCCGGGTGCTTTATTATGCCTTTTGCTTCTTTCAGGAATATCTCTCTGCGTTCGCTTAATAAACTGGCTCTGCTTTTTATTGCTTTGGGAGCCATTGGCACTACGGGGTATACTTTGTGTGACAGTCAGGCATTGAAGTTTCTGGTTTCTGGAAGTGCTCCTGTTTCAACCTCGGTGACTTTGGGGTATCTTTTTCTTATTCAAATGGGGCTTTCTCTGGGAGAGGTGCCTCTGATTCTCTTTGACTCCGCTGAGAGAACAGCCTTTAAGCAGTTTTGCGGAAAAAGCATTATTTATCCTGTAATTGCCGGTGTGTGCAGTTCCGGAGCCTATGCTCTTATTCTTTTTGCGATGCAGTATGTGACCAATGTAAGTTTTATTCAGGCGTTCCGGCAGTTGAGTTTGCCCCTGGGATTTTTGGCAGGAGTTATTTTTCTTCACGAAAAAAGTTCCCCTACCAAGGTGACGGGGCTTGCCCTTATTCTTACGGGACTTCTTATCACCACCGGCATCGTCCACTTGTTTTTTGAATACTTGTGCCGGATATGTGCCCAGATTTCAACAATGTGAAAGGTTTGGTTATGTTGTTAGACGTTCAATGGTTTATTTATGCACTGATCAGTAATGGTGCTTTGTCGCCTGAAGATGCTGTGGCAATCTATAATTCCCTCGGCGAGGAAGTGACTCTTGAAACTTATGCTCAGGCTCTGCTTGAACAAATGGCTGCCGGATACAGCGAAGAAGAACTGCCGACTCTCCTCGAACAGATCCAGGAGGTGGTCAACTATGCTGTCGCTCAGGGCGAAACCGGGGAGTGTCCTCCGCTTGAATTGCCTGAGCCCTCTGCTGAAGAAGCTGCAGCTCCGGCAGCAGCTGTTCCCCGGCAGAATTTTCCGCCGCCCCGGCGCAGCGGTGCAGTACCGCCTCCCAGACGTAATGCCGGTGCTCCGCCCCGGCGCGGAGGAACTTCCGCACGGCCTCCGCAGGCATCGCCTGATGCCGGAGATGATGATGAACCCGTGCGTAAGAAAGGCAGCAAAAGGGCCGGGCTTGTTATGGATACTCCCAGAACTTTTGCTGACCTTGATATTGATTTTTCAGCGATCAACGGCTTTGAAGATCTGCCCAGCCTTTCAGATACTGCCTATCTGGATGACAGTGCCCTTGAAGAACGGATGATCTATCTTCTGAGCTGTCTGCGCCATTTGGGATGCAGCGATTTGCATATTTCTGCCGGTTCTCCTCCTTTTGTTCGCCGCCAGCTGATAATCGAACGTATTGACAGCTATGTGCTTACTTCTGAAGATGCGGAAAGGCTCAATCTGTGCCTGCTTTCTCCGGAACGGAAGGCATTTTTTGTGAAAGAACAGGATACCAGTTTCTCTCTTGAAGTGGGCTCCAACCGTTTCCGTGTTTGCCTTATGTACCAGAAAGATGGTATTTCTGGCAGTTACCGTCTTGTGCCTGACCATATCTGCTCCCTTGAGGAGCTGGGATTTATGGATCGGGATGCCGCGACGATCAAAAGATTGTTGGACTACAACAACGGTTTGATCCTTGTGACAGGACCTATCGGTGCCGGTAAGACCACCACCCTTGCGGCAATGGTCAACGTGGCCAATGAAAAACGTGAGGATCACGTTATCACTGTGGAAGAACCTATTGAAATCCTCCAGATGTCCAAGAAGTGTTCTGTCACTCAGCGTGAGATTGGAAAACATACCATTTCTTATCATTCTGCTCTCAAAGCTGCTTTGCGTGAAGACCCCGATATCATCGTTGTGGGAGAAATGCACGACCTTGAGACCATTGAAAACGCTATTACCGCCGCTGAAACGGGACACCTTGTCATCGGTACGCTTCATACCGGCGATGCCGCCAACACCCTGAACCGTCTTCTGGATGTGTTTCCTCCCTCCCAGCAGGCTCAGATCCGTGCTATGACCGCAGGAAGTTTGCGGGGCATCATCTGTCAGAAGCAGATCCCCAACGGTATGGGGGGAATCGAACTTGTGTACGAGATCCTTATCAACTCTCAGGCGGTCGCCAATCTGGTCAGCGAAGGAAAAACCTATCAGCTCAAAGCCACAATGGCAATCGGTTCAAAGCTGGGTATGTTTACAATGGATCAGCTGATTATGGATAAATTCAATGCTGGCCTCATTACCTATGAAGCGGCTCTGGAACGTATGCAGGACAGTGAATCCATTGCTCAAATGGAACGTATGCACGCTATGGAAGAAGCGAAAAAGCTCGCTGCAGGAAAAAAGTAAAAGAAGGAAATTTTTAATATGGCTGACGAACCCATTATCAATCATTATCTGCGGCAAATGCTGGAGCTGGGCGGATCTGACTTGCATCTTTCCATCAACTTCCCTGCCAAAGCCCGTATCCACGGCGGAATCCAGTGTCTTGACGATGAGGTGATTACTCCTGAAAAAATGGAGTACCTGATGAAAGAGATCTGTTTCCCGGAACACCGCTGGACAACTTTTATGAATACACACGATCTCGACTTTGCCCACGAGATCCCCGGCTTGGCACGATTCCGCTGCAACTATTTTTACAACTATCACGGTATGGGCTGCATCTTGCGGCAGATTCCCAGTAAGATCCTGACTCTTGAAGATCTCCACCTGCCTGAAGTCCTCAAAGAAATTTGCGGTTTTCACAGCGGGCTGGTGCTGGTCACCGGACCTACCGGTTCCGGTAAATCCACCACTCTTGCGGCTATGATCGACTACATCAACGCCACGATGAGCAAGCATATCATCACTATCGAAGACCCTATCGAATTTGTGCACCAGAACAAACTGTGTACCATTGTTCACCGGGAAGTCGGTATCCACAGTCACTCCTTCCCCTCTGCGCTCCGGGGAGCTATGCGCTCCGACCCTGATATCGTGCTTATCGGTGAGATGCGTGAAAACGATACCATCCGTCTGGGACTGACTTGTGCCGCTATGGGTATGCTGGTTTTTGGAACGCTCCATACCAACAACGCTCCCAAAACGGTTGACCGTATTATCGACGCTTTCCCTGCGGATGAACAGGCTCAGATCCGTACAATGCTTGCGGAGTGTTTGACGGGAGTTGTTTCCCAGCTGCTCTGCCGTAAGAAAGGGGGCGGCCGTGTGGCTGTTCACGAAGTGCTGCTGCGTACGGACGGTTTGCCCAACGTTATCCGTGAAGGTAAGATTTCCAGTCTGCGGACCATTATTGATGCTGGCGGTGACAGGGGAATGTGCTCTATGGAATCTTCCCTCGAAAAACAGCTCCTTGCGGACAAGATCACTGCTGAAGAAGCCTATATGAAGTCCAGTGATAAAAACCGGTTCCGGGCAGCATACGAAGCTGAACGGGCTGCCGCTGAAGAAGCAGAGCGGCTGGCTGCGGAAGCTGCTGCAGCTGCGGCGGCAGGAAGTGAAGAAGCTCAGCAGTAAAAGCGTATGTGGAAACTTTGGCTCAAGATCTGCGGTGCACACCGTTCTGATGATCAAACTGAAGCGGCAGGGGTAAGTGAATTTTTTATCCCCAGGATGACCCGCAGTTTTTTTCTCAGGGCCGGAATTGTGGCTGTCGCTGCGGCAGTCGTTTTCGGGTTTATCCTGCGTCCCTGTTTTATTGACGGGGGCAGTATGCTGCCTAATTGGCCGGAAAAAGGCTTTACCTTTTGTTTCAAATGGCGATATCTCTTTGCTCCGCCTCAGAGGGGGGATGTGGTTGTGGTGCGTTACAGCAGCCGTGTTTTCTTTCTCAAGCGTGTTGTGGGACTTCCGGGGGATACTGTGGCGTTTTTCCGGGGGCGGCTCATTGTGAACGGCAAGGTGGTCAAAGAGCCCTATGTGAAATATATTTCCAATTGGAATTTACCTCCCCGCCAGGTTTCTCCCGGACACTTTTATGTGGTGGGGGACAACCGTTCCCAGCATATTTCAGCACATAAGTTCGGTCAGGTCAGAGCTTCCCGGATTATAGGTGCTCCTGTTTTTTGAGCAGAACTTTCGGGGCAGACGTCCTCCCTCCGGGGGGGGCGTTTTTTTTGCTCAAGGCGGCTCAGGGAAGCCGCTTTGAGCATTCAGGCAGAACCTTACTTTATTCCTGCCTTGCGGAGCATAATTTGCTGCCCGATCAGGGCGCAAGCGGTCATAATGGCTCCGGCGATGAAGATCCAGTGTGAACTTGCAGGGGTAATGAGTGCTCCTCCCAGCAAAGGACCTATGACACCGGTAGCTCCCACGATCGTTTCGTTCCCGGCTACATAGCGGGCACTTTTTGTGGGGTGGACAAGGGAATGAAAGACAAAGAAAAAGAAGAATCCGCCTGAATAGATACCGACGAGCAATGCTGCAATCAGGAAGCTTGCAAAACTGTTTCCGAAAGCAAACCCGAGCAGTGCGATGATACCGACACTGTTGAGCAATATTCCGGGAATCTTTTTATACATCCAGTTACGACTGAAGTAAAGCATATATCCGACAATACTCTGGGCAAAGCTGACCGCAGCAATAATGATGCCCATTTCCTCTCTGCTCAATTTCAGCACGGTGACACCTCTGAAAGGTCCCATTGTACGGACAAGAGCAATGACAACGCAGCCGATTCCGCCCACCAGATAGCCCATCCAGACCATATCCGGGTAGCGGGAGTAGTCCACTGTTTTTGCAGCTGATTCCGGCAGGTTTTCCGGCTGCTGCGAAGTGCGCAGCCGGGGCAGAAATTCAAGGATGCAGAATCCCGCTGCCATAAGAATTCCTGCTGCGATACAGCAGCTAAAGGCCGTTTCAGGGGCAAGCAGTCCGAAAAGAATGGGACCCAGTGCAAAACCCATACTCCAGGAACCGGTGTAAAGAGCTGTTGAATGAACGATCCCTGACTTGCCGTCGGGAATATAACGCTTCATATACATCTGGAACGGAGTGAAAAAAAGTGCGCCGCAGCAGCCGGTGAGGATCAGCCAGAGGAACTGGGTGTACAATCCGTTGAAAACCAGAAACCCCAGGGAAACAAGGGCGATACCGATGCTGGAACCCACCAGAACTTTATGGGATTTTTCAGGTTTGATCACAAAGCCGCTGGTCAAAGCCAGAAGTGTATAGATGACAGCCCAGGCCGCCATCGTGGCTCCCACCATCCAGCCGGGAACATTAGCTCTGGAAAAACGGTCGGCGGCAATAAAGAGGAAGCCTCCCACAATAATGTCCATTACAAGAGGAAAGAGATAGATAAGGTTTCTCATTTATGACACATCTTTCAGAATCAGAAAAATTTTCCACGCAGGTCAATGGCGATCTCCTCAAGGACCTCATCGCCCCGGCAGAGGAAAATGGAGTCGTGCAGATTGATGGTGGGATCACAATGGGGCAGTATCAGTTCCACCACCTCTCCCAGTGCAGGACGCTCCCCCTGAGGGAAATAGAGTCTGCCGTGTTCATCGCCGAACCATTCATAACGCCAGTTGGGAACGGGAAGTCCGGAACTCCCTTTACAGGGCGGTGCGTGAGGAGTGAAGTAAAGGGCTTTAAGGCCCGCATCAATGGTGACAAATTCCTTTTGATTGGTGCTGACCACTGTGGAAAGACAGCTCAAGGCACAGGGGAATGCTTCGCCGACGCCTTCAATAGCGTAATATTCGTGATCCATCATACAATAGGAACCCACCTGGATATCGGTCAGTTCAGGGATCTCCACATCAAAGGCGGCAGTACCTGTTCCGGTACCGGTGAGAATGTCACAGGAAATGCCGTCTTTGCGCAGATTTCTGACAAGAGCGGCGGCTGTGCGCATAACTTCCACCGTTGCAGCAGAACGTTCCGCTGCATTGGTGACGTGCTGCAGATTTCCGGCGTAACACTGAATTCCGTGGAATCTCAAATTGGAACACTTGAGGATCTCTTTGACAAATTCGGGTACGTCCTCAAATTCCACGCCGGTGCGTCCCATATTGGGATTTACATCGGCAAGAACATCAAAGGGGATCCCGCAGGCGTTGAGGGCTCGCAGATTTTCCACATTGTCAACGGTGATCCACAAGCCGGGATGAGCATATTTCAGCTCGGCAAGGCGTTGGATACGGGCAGGTGCCACCACCGGAGAGGTAAGCAGCACATTTTCAATGCCTTTTTTGAGCAGGACTTCAGCTTCACCCAGCTTTGCTGCGCAGACTCCGGCACAGTTGCCGGCCTTGAGCTGCCGTTTGGCGATTTCAGAAGACTTGTGGGTTTTGGCGTGGGGACGGAGCTTTTTACCCGCCCGGGCAGCCAGAGAAGCCATATATTCAAGAGCGTTGTTGAAACGTTCAAGATCCAGTATCAGTGCCGGAGTCGGCAGTTGATTTCTTTTCATAGTTACAGAGCTTTACTTATTTTATTTTGCTGAGGTCGATACCGGTTTCTTCCCAGAAAAGGGTGTCTTCCACAGGTTTGTTGTCGATTTCCCAAAAGTGATTCATCACATCTTCCACCACCAGCGGGGCGTTGGCCAGGTAATCTTTCAAAGTTTCAAGAGCGATGGAACTTTCTGCCTTGAAAGATGCCGCATTGTTGAGAAGCGAGGCAAAGAAACTTGCTGCCGCAGGTTTTGTGCAGGAAGCTGTGTTAAAGGTACAGACGATCAGAGTACCCTTGCCCGCATTGATGAGACCGCAGTGACAGAAATTCCGCAAAGTATCATCGGCAACGTAACCTTTGACGCCGTGGATGAGTCCTTTCATACGGTCACGCACAGGTTTGTCCACACCGGAGATCAGTTCTGTCATTTTTGCGGGGAAGTGATCCAGATTGAGCTTGTATCCCGCTTCGATCAAATCATAAAGGGGAGCATTGAAGAACTTGCCGCAACCGATGGCTTTGCGGAATTTTTCTTCCTTGATGATACCGCCCAGGTTGCTGCCCCGGTCCCAGATGCAGGGTTTGAAACGTTCCAGAGAACCGGGCCAGTAGTATTGTTCCTGACCGGGATTGTCCCGGTGATAGAAAAGCACAACGGTTTTTCCGGCTTCAAGGTCAGCGAAAAGTTCTTCATTGAGACGGTCGCGCAGAACGATATTTGAGTTTTCCGCACCGTTAACGGTATTGAGGAGGATCCAGGAAGCAAAATCGCTGTTTTCAAGTTTGAGATCAAATTTGGAATTAATGGGGGCTGCCGCAGGATAACGCCAGATTTTCCAGTCGTTGCGGCAGGTGATGCCGGGGGCGGAAAATTCAGCGTAAACGGTATATTCTTCAGGGGCATCCAACCGGGGCAGAGTCACTTTGATGTCAATAAGTTTCTGGACACCGGGAACGGCAAAAATGTTATCCTGATCGTAAAGCACCATTTTACCGGAACCGCTTTCAATGGTGACTTTCAAAGTTCCGAAACCGTATTCGGCAGCAGTAAAGTTGGAAAGATGAATGGGCAGATCGATCACAGTGTTATCAGCGAAACATTCTTCGGGCAGATCGGTCAGCAGCACTGCATCATCGTTGAACTGGCGCATCCAGGCGGCATCAATATATTTGTCATCGTCAAAACAGTCAACGATACCGTTTTTGTTTTCATATTTGAAACAGTCTGCAAACTGGAGCATTTCAAAGCCGCAGAGACCGGAAAGACGGAGCCGTTCAATGTAGGTTTTGAGTCCGAACTTTTTGAAGTTTTCTGAAGCAGTCCGGTAATCGGGCAGCCGGTCAACGATTCCCTTCTGTCTGGCAAGTTCGGTAAACTCGGTCATAAAGCGGGGTTTTTTGATTCCGTTCTGTTCAAGGAATCCTGCTCCCATCCGGGCGGCGAAAGCATCAAACTTGGCATTGAGTTTCTCGTAATCGGGAATCTCGATGTAGTGGACGGCTTCGTGGGCCAGAGTGGGTTTCACAGGGTTGGCATAACGCCGGACTTCCACATTTTCCTTTTTTTCGGTCATCGGCGTATCTTTGGCTGAACCGTTCATATGCCAGCAGGCATCGGAAATGAACATATCCCGGTGGGATTTGTAGGGGAAAAAGTAAGCAATGTGCTGAGAAAGGATATCCGCACTTGAACGGTCAAATTCACCCCAGCCGGAGTTGTCGAGGATCAGCTTGGCAGGTGCAAGGGCTTTGCCTTCTTCATAAAGCTTATGGACCAATACCTGGTGACCGGAATTATGCATTTCATTACCGATGCAGAAAATTGCCACGGAAGGATGATTGCGGTAGCGGATAATCGTTTCACGCCAGTTGGCATTGTTCAGGGCGAGGTTTTTCTTTTTGCCCTGTTCATCGTATTCATAGGCAAAACCGATTTCCATATGGATGAAAAGTCCCAGTTCATCAGCGGCACGGACGAAATCCTCTGAGGGTACTGTGCTGTGGAACCGGACAAGGTTGAAACCATATTTTTTTGCCTGACTGATGTGGTAACGGTAGCTTTCATAATCGCTTTTGCCGGAAAGATTCGGATGGTCGTGGGCCACGATCCCCCGGATGTAGCCGCGGAAACAAAAGGCTTTGCCGTTAACCAGAATGGTTTTGTTGCCTACGGCGGTCAATTCATTAAGACCGAAAACTTCAGGTTTCAGACCATCGGCCTTAAAGGTGTAAAGGACAGGATTTTCAGGCGTCCAGAATTCCAGTCCTGCTGCATCAAAGGTATGACGGACAATGCCGGAAGATAAAGTTTCCCTGCGCAGCAGCGCAGGGGTGATGACTTTGCCGCAGGGGGCGGTAATGGTACAGTTGGCGATGGATTCCGGACCGTCGCAAAAAAGCAGACCGGCAGCGGTGGAACTGTGGATGTAAATATCGCTCATAACAAATTTTCCCTTAATCTTGAAAAAAATTCACCTTTACTCATATTGTCTTTGATATAATATAACCCCGTAAGAGGGGGAATGTCAAGTAAAAAACATTTTCTTGCTTGACTTTTCAAGCTAATGTTGTTATATTGTAAGATGAGAAAATAGAACTACTGTCTTAATACTCCCGGAGAATGAATTTTTATGGCAAATGACAACGGCTTTTCTGCCCGGGCCCGCTATGCTTTGGTTATGGCCAAAGAGGAGGCTCACAAGATGAACGCTGAATCCATCGCTGCTCACCATCTGCTTCTGGCTCTGCTTGCGATGGAAGATATGATCGCTGTGACCGTATTGAAAAAATTTAACGTTAATATTGCCCGGCTGAGAATGGAAATCGAAAAAAGCTGCGGTTCGCCCGGAGGGGCTCCCGCAGACGGAGCCCTTGAAGGGCTGCCGCTGCCTTTCAGTGTCGAGATGAAGCGGGTGCTTATCAAAGCTCACGAAGAAGCTGTGGCAATGCACAGTGCCGCCATCGATACAGTCCACCTCTTGATCGGTATCCTTGCCAACGAATCTTCAGATGCCTGCCGTATTCTCAAGAATATGGGCTTCAACCCCGAAAATTCCCGGGACGAGGTGATGCGGACTCTGGAATCTGTCAACCTGCCTCCTTCTGAAAAAAGCAATCCCGGCAGTGCTATGGAACGGTTCTTTGAACACTCCGATATACCGTACTACGACGAAGACGATCTGGAAAATCCGGACGATAACTCCAGTTTGAGCGGCGATCTGCCGGCTTTGAATACCTATGGCCGCAATATGACTGAACTGGCTGCCGCCGGTAAACTTGATCCCGTCATCGGCAGAGCAGATGAAATCGAAAGAGTTATTCAGATCCTTTGCCGCCGTACCAAAAACAATCCTGTCCTGATCGGTGAAGCCGGCGTCGGAAAAACTGCTATTATTGAAGGTCTTGCTCAGGCTGTTGCAGCAAAAAAAGTTCCTGAAATCCTGTGTGACAAGCAGATTTATTCTATCGACCTGCCCCTTATGGTGGCGGGCACAAAGTACCGGGGACAGTTTGAGGAACGTATCAAAGCTGTGATTGATGAAGTGCGCAATTCCGGCAAGGTCATTCTCTTTATTGATGAGCTTCATACCCTTGTGGGAGCAGGAGGAGCCGAAGGAGCTCTCGATGCCGCCAATATTATTAAACCTGCTCTTTCCCGCGGAGAACTGCAGTGTGTGGGGGCGACAACTCTTGATGAATACCGCAAAGGTATTGAAAAAGATGCCGCCCTTGAACGCAGGTTTCAGAGTGTGCTGGTGAATCCTCCTTCAACAGAGGATTCCATCAAGATCCTTGAAGGTCTCAAAGGAACTTACGAAACCTATCATAATGTGCACTACACTTCAGAAGCTCTTAAAGCCGCTGTGGAACTTTCTGACCGTTATGTAACAGGGCGGTTTCTGCCTGATAAAGCCATCGATCTGATGGATGAAGCAGGTTCCCGGGCCCGTATCAATTCTTCAGGTGAAGTTCCCGATACGGCCGAACTTGAGGAAAAACTCAAGCAGGTGCGCAGCGATAAAGCCGCCGCCTGTGTCAAGCAGGATTTTGAAAAGGCCGCCCAGCTGCGGGATCTGGAATATGAATTGCAGAGCGAACTTGAGGAAATTCTGCAGAAATGGCGCAGTGAAGCTGTCAGACGGCGGTCTGAAGTGGGTGCTGCCGATATCCGTAAAGTGGTGGCAAAATTGACCGGAGTTCCCCTTGAACGTATGTCCGAAGGGGAAAATACCCGTTTGCTCAAGATGGAAGAAGAACTTTCCGGCAAGGTCATCGGTCAGAACGATGCCATCAGTGCCATTGCCAGGGCTTTGCGCCGCAGCCGTGCAGACTTGCGTAATCCGGGCCGTCCTATCGGGTCATTTATTTTCCTGGGCCCCACAGGGGTGGGGAAAACGCTCCTCGCCAAGGCTCTTGCTGAATTTATTTTCGGAGATCCTGATTCTCTGATTTATGTGGATATGTCTGAGTATATGGAAAAATTCAGTGTATCCCGTCTGGCAGGAGCTCCTCCCGGATATGTGGGATACGGAGACGGCGGGGAACTGACTGAACCCGTGCGCCGCCGCCCCTATTCTGTGGTGCTTTTTGATGAGATCGAAAAGGCTCACCCCGATGTGATGCACACGCTGCTCCAGATCCTTGAAGAAGGACGGATCACTGATTCTCTGGGACGGCGGGTGGATTTCCGCAATACCATTATTATTATGACCAGCAACGTTGGAGCTGCGGAATTGAGCCGTTCCAGTGTCCTCGGATTCAGCGGAACAGAGATCGACTCCGGTGCAGCACGGCTGCTGGAGGTGGCAAAACGCACGTTCAAACCCGAATTTCTCAATCGGATCGACGATATCGTTGTTTTCAGAAAACTCACCCGGGAAGATCTGGTTGCCATCGTGGATCTTGAAGTCGCCAAACTCAAGAGCCGGCTCAAAGAACGTTCTCTGGATATGGAGATCTCTCAGGAAGCCCTGGAGTTCATCGTGGAAAAAGGCAATGCAGCTGAATATGGAGCCCGTCCTTTGCGCCGTGCCGTGGAACGCTATCTGGAAGATCCCCTTTCTGAAGCCTTGCTCAGAGGTGACCTGGAAAAGGCTTCCGGTGTTAAAGTTGCCGCCGGCAAAGAGGCTCTGACCCTGACTCCGGTGCTTCCCGAAGCGAAGAAACGGAGTACCCGTAATGGAGCAGGAAAGAAGAAACTCTCTTAAGCGTCTTTTCAGACTTCTGGAGTGGGGCTTTTGCGGCTGTATCGTACTCATACTCTTGTGGGGAGGCGTTATTGAACCGAATATGCTCTGCGTCCGCCGCTGTGATGTGACATTGCCCGGATTGCCGGAACGTTTCAGGGGAGCCCGGGCGGTGATCATCGCAGATACCCATTTCGGCAATACTTTTATTGACCGCTTGAGAAAGGCGCGGATCGTCAGGTATTTCAAAAAGGAAAAACCGGAACTTTGTCTGCTGCTGGGGGATTATATCGCTGTGGGGTCTATTCCCGGTTACGGCGCGATGACTGAAAAAGAGTTGATCCGTTTTTTCTCTGAACTCAAAGCTCCCTGGGGGACTTATGCCGTCCTGGGCAATCACGAGCTTTGGTATGGCAGAAAACGTATGGCAGATATTCTCGAAAAAGCCGGCATCAGAATGATCGAAAACCAGCTTGTCAAAGTCAAAGGTCTTGATGTTGCAGGTGTTCCTGATGCTTCAGTTGTGCCCTTTGACCGGAAGCAATACAATGCTCTGATCCGGGGTGAGGGGAGTTTGCTGCTGCTTTCCCACAAGGGGGGTATGCTCAGGCAGATCGACAGCTCAAGGAGTGTGCTTATGCTCTCTGCTGATACTCACGGCGGACAGATACGGATTCCCGGAGTCGGTTCTTTGAAAGACTTTCTCAGTCGCCGCAAAGAATTTGCTCCCGGGCTTTCAAACTGGTGGGGCAAGAAACTTTTTATAACGGTCGGGGCAGGGGGGCATCGGCTGGGATTCCGTTTGTTCTGTCCCCCTGAGATCGCTGTTGTGACATTCAAAGAGGAAGGGAAGTCAGCTATATGAAAATCGTACTTGCGATGTCCGGAGGCGTTGATTCCGGCTGTGCCGGAGCCCTGCTCCGCAGGAGCGGCCACGAAGTCATCGGCGTAACGATGCTTATTGACGGATTTCCCCCTTCCCCGGCAATGGACAGCGGCGTTAAAGAGTGCTGTGAAAAACTGGGGATCGAACACCATTATATTGATGTTTCCTCTCAGTTCAAAGAAAAGGTCATTCTGCCTGCCGCCCGGGAATATGCTTCAGGAAGAACGCCCAATCCCTGTTCTCTCTGCAATCCCGCTATCAAATTCGGTGAACTGCTCAAATTCACCAGAGATATGAAAGCAGACTGCCTTGCCACCGGACACTATGTCCGTTTGGGCTATCGTCAGGGAGAACCCTTTTTGCGCCGGGGAGCTGACCGGGCCAAAGATCAGAGTTATTTTCTGGCTCTGCTGGGAAAAGAGGTTTTTAAGGAGGTAATGTTCCCCCTGGGAGAATTGACTAAACCTGTGGTGAGGGCTGTGGCATCTGATTTCGGATTTCACTTTCATAAAGCTGAAGACAGTGAAGAACTCTGTTTTGTGCCTCCGGGCGTAAATTCCGGAGATGAACTTTTCCGCCGTGCCGGTCTCACTCCCCGTCCCGGAAGGATCTTTTACAGAGGGAAAGCCGTGGGAACCCATCAGGGGATCCACCGGATCACGTTGGGGCAGCGGCAGGGATTGGGAGTTGCCTTGGGCGTTCCCGCCTTTGTCAAATCCATTGACGGAACGCTTCACCGGGTGGAACTTGAAACAGATCCGGCAGCGTTGATGTGTCAGGAGTTTTTCCTTGACCGCTGGGGTGATGCTCCGTTACCGGAGCCGGGAGAATATGAAATTCAAATCCGCTACCGTTCCCGTCCCGCTCCCTGTGAGGTGGTGAGCTGTGATGAAACGCAATGCAAGATCCGGACCCGGCAGCCCTTGCGGGCCGTGACTCCGGGGCAGATCGGAGCCCTCTACCGGGGCGAAGAACTTTGCGGCGGCGGTATTATCAGGCTTGAACAACAATAAAAGTTTTCTTCCGGCATCAACGGGAGGAAATAATCAAATCGGGAGAAAAGATATTATGACAGATTTCAGAGTCGGCCAGGGATTTGATGTCCACCGTCTTGTTCCGGAGCGTAAATTGATTCTTTGCGGTGTGGAAATTCCTTACGAATTGGGATTGCTGGGACACAGTGATGCCGATGTGGCGATCCACGCTTTGATAGATGCGCTGCTTGGAGCTTTGGCTCTGGGGGATATCGGAGAAATTTTCCCCGATAATGAAGCCCGCTGGAAAGGGGCCGACAGTACAAAACTGCTGCAGATGGTCTTGCAGCTGCCGGCATTCAAAGAGTGGAAGATCAGCAATGTTGACATTACCATTGTGGCCCAGAGACCAAAACTTGCTTCTTATAAAAAAATAATGCAGCAGCGTATGGCTGAAGTTATGGCTTTGGAGCCGGAAAGAATTTCCATAAAAGCCACCACCACTGAAAAACTGGGCTTCACCGGCCGCGGCGAAGGTATTGCCGCAACGGCTGCTGCTGCATTGGTCAAATAAGTTTTTCCCTTTATGTTGCGATTCCTGCGTCCGCTGGAATTATAGGCCGATGTCAGGGCCTTAAGTTCTGATTTTTAATTGCGTCCTGCAGATTTGCTGTATTATCACACAAAAATCCCCAAAAAAAGAGATTTTTCTGTCATTTTCAGAAAAATACGTTCTCTATTTAAGAAACAGATAAACAGCAGAAAGGAAAAATTGTTATGGACGAAACAAAAGCAACTTGTACAGGTGTCATCGGCGGTGCCGCAGCAGGATTGGGGATTACCGCAGTTGGAACTCTTGCTTTACCGGTACTCGGACCGGTTCTGGCAAGTTATGTTGTGATCGGCGGTATGGTTGGAGGAGCTGCCGCAGGAGGGAAAATCGCTCTCAGAATCGCAGAAAAAGTTAACGGAACAAGAAAAAACTGAAACTATGGATAAATATTATGATAACGGTCGTCCGGAAACCGTAACCGGAGATTTCGGTACAGCCTGGATCACCACACAGGATAATGACGATGAAACGGTAAAAATGATCCGTTCGGTGATGAATTCATCCCTTTCGGAAAACACCCGGGTTGTCATTATGCCTGATTGTCACGTGGGGAAAGGCTGTGTGGTCGGATTCACTCAGAAACTCAATGAAAACAATTTGCGTATTTCTCCTGAAATCATCGGCGTGGATATCGGCTGCAACATTACTTCTATGAAGTTCAAAGCAGATCCCGCATTTATGGAAAACGAAGAAACTCTTGCTCTGCTTGATGCTTTTACCCGTGCCCATATCGGGATCGGTATTGCAGCTTATTCTGCAGATGGACTTTCTGCCAGAGAAAGAGGTATGATCTCCAAAGAAGATTTGAAAGCCTTTGCTGATGCGGAAAGGCTGCTGAAAGAGGATATGCCCAATCCCAGAGAAAAGGATTCTTCTCCCGGAATTGAACGTCAGCTGAAATCGGTCGGTTCCGGCAATCACTTTGTGGAACTTGGCAAAGATCCCGAAGACGGTTTCTATTGGCTGACCGTTCACAGCGGTTCCCGGTATTTCGGGCAGAAGGTATGTCATTACTACACGTATCACGCGGTCCGTAATTGTGGCGATAATACGGCAAGGAATTACAAGTATTTTGATAACACATCTTCTTATCTGGAGCACTACCTTGTCTGTGTGGACGCCTGTCAGCGTTTTTCACGGTTGAATCATCAGCTGATCCTGAATAAACTCAGTGAATTTGTCGTCAGAGGAACTTGCGGGAAACCGTTGGATTATATCGGCACGATGCACAACTATATTGATTTGGAACATATGATCATCCGCAAAGGTTCGGTCAGTGCCCAGGCGGGAGAACGGTTGCTGATCCCCTTCAATATGCGTGACGGTGTGGCTGTTTGTGAGGCTAAAGGGAATCCTGATTGGAATTTTTCTGCACCGCATGGTGCAGGCAGATGCCTTTCCCGGGCTGAAGCCAAGCTGCTGTTGAATGCCCGGAATGCAGCTGAAGATCTTAAACAGCATAATGTGTTTTCCACTTCTGTGGAATACAGTGTCGATGAAACGCCTGATGCTTACAAGCCGATGGCACAGATCCTTGAACTTATCAAGCCCACTGTGGATGTGAAGTTTTTGGTTAAACCCATCTGGAACATCAAAGGGAGATCCTGATAATGACGGAAAAGAGGCGGAAACTGTTTTGTGAGATTTCACCGCTTTGCTATAAGATTTCTGTATTCAAATGCTGTATGCTGCGGCGTTTGCAGGATCTTTTGGGCAAAGAACGTTTCTGCCGCAACCGTGATACGGAGTTGCTGCCTGTGGTGATCTATAAGCATAAGTCACTTATCCGCAGACAATTGGGCGATGTGGATATGACTTTGCAGGAAAACAAAGCGGTCAATCTTTCTCTGGCCGCTCCTGAAATTTCAGGTGTGCTGATCCGTCCGGGAGAAACTTTTTCTTTGTGGCACCTTGTGGGGAAAACTTCTGCCCGCAAGGGCTACAAAGAAGGATTGATGATAAAACAGGGAAAACCTGACCGGGGCATCGGCGGCGGCTTGTGTCAGCTGAGCAATCTGATTCATTGGCTTGTGCTGCATACTCCTTTTGAAATCACCGAACACCATCATCACGACGGAGTGGACCTGTTTCCGGATTTCGGGCGGCAAGTCCCTTTCGGTGTGGGGACAAGTATCAGTTACAACTATCTGGATTACCGTTTCAAAAACGGGACAGATCAGACCTTTCAACTTGTTGTATATACCGATGACCGGTACCTCAATGCCGAATTGCGTGCAGAAAAACCTCTGGAAGTCAAGTACCATATTGAAAGCTTCAAAGAACATTTTACACTGGAACAGGGGCACTGGTACCGTAACGGTGAGATCAGGAGACAATGCATTGACAAAAGCTCCGGAACGATTCTTGAGGACAAGGTGATAAAAATCAATCACGCCAAAGTTATGTATGATGAAAAGTATATAATAAATCGCAGTTGAAACAGATGAAATAATACAGTTATTCAATCAAAAGGGAAAAAAATTGAATTATTCAAGAGTAAATTGTATATTGCTGCTGCTTTTTACCATCGTTTCTGCCGTTGACTGCTTTTCGGCGCAGCCTGATGCCCTTTGCCGTCTGCTTCAGAAATGGCCTTATGAGGTCGAGCAGGCCATTGCTGCCAATAAGGAACGGATCATTGTTGTCCGGGACTCGCTTGTGTGCGGTGAATATTATTGGAAAACAGATGAATATCTGAAATCACCCTCAAAAGATAAACTGCAGCGGGCCGATTTTACTCAAATCTATAAGCTTTACAATCATACAGAGCGGATCATATTGGAAAAATTCCTGAAAAAATCTCCTTTCCGTTTGTGTTCCAAAGAAGAAACTTCAAAATTGACTGCGCTTCTCGATAGAGGCAAGTCACAGAAGAAGTATTGCGATGGCTCCATCTGGGAGCTGGACAAAGCAATTTATCTGGCCATTTTTTCGCAGGGAGGCTGTTTCTGTGAAATAGACTATATTTTTTTCATAGTTACCAACAACTCAGCCGTTGTGGCAGATAAATATGGCGGTCCTCCCTCAAAAAAGGAGCTTCAGGCAACAGCCCGACGTATCCGGGAGATCTTCCAAAAGCGTAAGCCCTCTGTCAAATAGAGCGTTTTTTAAGGAGAAATATTATGGACAGACGCCAATACATATTGAGACGGTTGAAAAAAGAACTGTGTGCTCTGGGATATGAGGAAGAAAACTTATGCCGATTCGGGGACGAAGGCATCGGAGCCGTTTTTATGATGAATGAAGGAACAGAGGAATGTTATTCTGTGCAGCTGCGCTGGTTCTTTGATGATACGATTTACGAAAGAATCTTTTTTCAGGCAAGACGGGAAAACGAACAGGTTATTGAAGAAAACGAAACTGAGATCCTGCGTTTCTGCAACGATTGGAATAAACAGGGCCTCCCCTGTTCAGCTGCTTACGACAAAGAATATGCCGGGCTGCACGTTTATTACACATTGCCCCTGGCCGAACGCATCAGTGATATATTTCTGATGCTTCAGCTTTATCTGATGCCCGCCAGATGTGCCGAAGATTTTTTCAAAGAAACACAGCAGAAATTCAAATGGCAGCTGCGGAACAGGAAGGGGAAATAAAATACTCTTTTTATGCTTCTTTGATGTTTTTTTCAGAGTCGGCAAGGAGTTTGTTGAAGTAGAGTGAAGCACCGAAAAGAACTCCGAAAAAGGGGAGCGTCAGCAAAAAGTAGGTGTGAAGTCTTGCCGAAAGATCGGCAGCCCCGAAACAGCCTGCAAAGGTGTAAAGGGCTGAGCCCATAAGCAAGCCTGCGGATAATCCGCCGTTGAAACAAATACTGTATGCAGCCACAGTTGCTTTCAAATTTTTCTGACTGGTCAGTTTGCTTGAAGCGGAATATTCCCCCACGTTCATCCAGCCGCCTGCGGGATTGGTGTTGCAATCCCAGCACAGCAAGGCAAAAACAGGCAGGACAAGCAAACTTTTCCAGCAGAGTCCGAAAAGGGTTGCACCCAGCAGCATTGCTCCTGAAAGGACAATGAAAAATCTGCCGTACCCCCAACGGTCCATCGCTTTCCCTGCTCCCGGCATCGTCACGGTCAGGATCATTCCCAGGGCAATAGTGATACTCAGCAGAGTTGTCATACTGAAGCGGGCCACTTCAATAAAGTAAACGGTGATATAGGCTCCCATAAATCCGTTGACGAACCGGTGCAGAATATTGATGAGCAGAACCATACGGATCTTTTTATCCCGGTAGGGGGCGAGCATATTGATTTTTTCAGTTCCCTGCAAAACAGTCCGGGGCACTTTGACCCGTAAGAGACAGAAGATCGCCGGGAACTCAAAAGCCAGTGTCACCAGTTGGGAAATACCGAAGGCCAGAAAGAAATGGAAGTTGCTTAAATGTTCCATTTTATCCAGCACCCAGGCAAAAGGCAGTCCCAGCAGATAGGTGGCCAGGGCAAAAAACATATTGATCATACCAATGGAATAGTTGTATTTTTCGGCAGGAATGACTTTGCGGTAAATGGTCATCAGCGTGTTGTTGGCAATGACTGCGAACATCATTCCTGCGGGCAGCAGGATAATGGTCCACCAGGTGAGGATCTTCCGGTCATCAGTCATCAGTGCCAGAAAGGGCAGCAGCCCCGGCAGCAGGACCCGTAAAAAGTAGCTGACAGCACAGATCTGCACCTCTTTCTGACTTTTTCCCAGCAGCACTGCGATGAACTGATAGATTATGGCCGGCAGAAGAAACATTACACCTTTGATCGTGCCCAGCAGTTCCAGGTCAATATTCATCCGCAGCATCAGCTTGTCCATAAAGGTGAAACTGGAAACAATGGTTAATGCACATCCCAGAAAAAGGTTGTACATATAAAGATTCCACACAGGGGAATTGTTTTTGGGTAAAAGTTTTATAAACATTAGAGGCAGATTGCTGTTACATTATTTTTACTTGTCGACAGGGAAAATTTTTTCAATGGAATCAGGACGCAGCAGAAAAAGGCCCGCAAGAGTCCGGACTGCTTGCATTTTTTATCAAACTTCCAGTTCCACAGCATACATTTTTTCAAAGTTCTCAATAATGTACTTCATATCCTCGCGGGATTTGTATTTCATCAGCAGAACTCCCAGGGCTGTATTGGCTCCGGTAAAGGATTCCACCTGATCGCCAGGTTTTGCATAGATATATTTTTCGATACACCGATTGGTCAATTCTTCACTCAGAACGATTTTTTTCAGCACGCCGGGCTGCCGGGAATGCAGGATCAGATGACTGAAAAATCCTTGTTGAGCAGTCCGCTGTTCAGGAACATCTTTGCCGCAGGCAACGGCCAGAGCGGCATCCAGAAAATTGAATCCGGCTGCATATTGGATGATACGGGGAGTAAAGTTTCCGCCGTTTCTTGCGCCGATGTCGATAATATAAGGTTTCCGGTTTTTTGCCGATATCCTCAATTCAACATTGAAGCCGCCGTTTTTGAAACCGACTTTTGAAATAAAACGCTGGATCTCATCCAGACAATCCCGGACTTCTTCCTGGGAATGGGCTGTGGGATAAGCTGTTGAATAGGGCACCAGATTGTTGATTGCTTCATCAAAGTAGTGGTCGCCCAGGTATAAAAAGGTGACTTTGCCCTCTGAAACAAAAACGTCTCCGTGGAGCTGACGGCCGTGGGGAACGATATATTCCTCAATGATACAGCGACCGCAGCGGGATTTGGACAGCGCAGTTTTCAGAGCTTCCGGCAGGGCGGATTTGTCTTTGATCACAGTACAGCCCTTGCTGCCGGAAGAATCTACCGGTTTTATAATGACCGGGTAAAGAGTTTCCGGTATTTCAGGAACAGAAGCCGAATTTTTATCGTGTGAAATAAATTCAGGATGATTCAGATTGTTTTCACGCAGAAAATGACGGAAAAGATCTTTTTCGGACATCGTTTTTACAGTTTGATACGGATTGCCCGGCAAGTGGAGCTTTTCTGCCACAAACGCCGCTGTCGGAGCTGCCGGATCGGAGTTATAGGTCATAATCGCATCAATTTGCAATTTCTGCGCCAAATGCAG
The DNA here is from genome assembly GCA_015061745.1 of Lentisphaerota bacterium. Classification (GTDB taxonomy): domain Bacteria; phylum Verrucomicrobiota; class Lentisphaeria; order Victivallales; family Victivallaceae; genus UBA1784. The sequence goes on from SUWB01000018.1 coordinate 20,669, forward strand.
CACAGCTTCCAGATCAGTGGTACTGTCAAGATGACTTTCATCTGCGATCTTATGTCCGGGAGCTTCCGGGATGTAATCGCAGGTAATGGTGTAAAATCCCAGTTCTTGAGCCCGGCGGATCAGAGGCAGGTGCATTTCCATAGCTCCGAGGATTAATATTTTTTTCATCTTTGATTCCATATATGTTTACTTTGCAGAGCGCACTGTTTTGATGATATGCTGCAGTTCTGTTTCTGTGATTTCTGCGTACAGCGGCAGGCACAGGATCCCGGCAGCAACCTTTGTTGCTGTGGGCAGATTGGCGGGGGCCGCACTGGGCAGTCCCCGATAGGTGGGGAAATCGCTGTACAGAGGAAAGAAATAACGGCGGGAAAAGATGTTGTTCTGTTTCAACTTTTCGTACAGGGCATCCCTGCTCATACCGAACTTTTCTGCATCGATCAGAATTGGGAAATAAGCATAGTTGTGTTTTACTCCGGGCAAATCATAAAGCATACGGATGCCTGAAATATCTGCCAGTTCTTTGCGGTACTTTTCCGCAGCTGCTTTCCGTTTGGCGATTTCACCGTCGACCCGTTCCAGCTGCAGAAGTCCGAATGCGGCACGGAATTCATCCATTTTTCCATTGCTTCCGGGAGCGACAACAGTCAACTCATCTGCAAAACCGAAGTTTTTTAAGAAGTCGATACGTTTTTTCAGAGATTCATCATTTGTGACAAGAGCTCCCCCCTCAAAGGTGTTGAAAACCTTGGTGGCGTGGAAACTCAGCATCGAAAGATCGCCCCAGCTGCAGACAGCTGTATTGTTTTTTCTGACACCGAAAACGTGGGCGGCATCGTAAAAAAGTTTCAAACCGTAGGTGTTGGCGATCTTTTGCAGCTTTTCGTGTTGACAGGGATTGCCGTAAACGTGGACTGGCATAATGGCTGTGGTCTTTGGGGTAATGAGGCTTTCAACTTTTTCCGGATCAAGAGTAAAGGTGTCGGGCTCAATGTCACAGAAAACAGGCGTACAGTTGTTCCAATGGATCGCGTGAGTGGTTGCCGCAAAGGTAAAGGGCGTTGTGATCACTTCGCCTGTGATCCGCAAGGCCTGCATACCGACTTGCAGGGCGATCATACCGTTGGTAAAAAGACTTACATATTTCACGCCCAGATATTCAGCAAGTTTCTGTTCAAATTCCTTATGAAATTCGCCGCAGTTGGTCAGCCATTTATTTTCCCAAATCTTTTCCAGATAAGGAATGAAATCCGCAAGCGGCGGCAAGGAGGGCTGAGTAACGAAAATCTTTTCAGAAATGTTTGACTTCATTTTTAATGATCTCGTAATTTTTTTGAAATGTTTGTATCATAGCAGCAAAGTCGTAATCTGTCAGATGCTGTCTGTTGTTTTCAACTTCTTCTTTTGAGAGGGGAGTGCTCAACTCTTCTGCTGAAATTTCTTCTAATGAAAAAATCCTGACCCCTTTTTCCCGGAAAAAACGCCAGGTACAGGATTCCCGGGGAAGAAAAACCTTTTTCCCGAAAGCCAGCAACAGGTTTATATTTCCCAACGCTTGCTGACGGTAACTGTAAAATATGGCGGAATTACACGAATAGAGCAGATCCATATATTCCTGAAGCGGCATAAACTTTCTCAGTCCTTGCATATGGGGTCCGAAAAGTTCACATCCTTTCCTTTCAACAATATTGGCATATTCCTTATTCCCATAGCTCAAAGGCACGATGACATCGGCATTTTCAGGCAGCTTACCGCGGAGCAGTTCAAAAGCATCCAGATGATTCATTGCTGGTGCGGCGGCCTGTCCGACCAGCACATTACGCTTGTCTGTGGGGGCTCTTTGAACCCGGATATTGTCACATACCCATTGAGGCGGCGGGACTGTAAAACTCATAAATTCTGCTTTAAAAAAGGGATTCTTTTTCAAATCTTCAAATTCCGCAGGCAGCACGGTTGAACAGTAGTCGATCCTTGCCACAGCCTTTTCAAACTGTTTCCGGGACATAAAGAAACGTTCAGGCGACAGCAGCAGAAATCCGCACTGCATAATCAAATTTTTAAGAGCCTTTTTCAAAGAGAATCCCCGCTGTGCGTTCAAAGCAGCGGTCAACGGCGCAAAACGCCGGCAGGGAGCCAGATCGGAACTGTTTTTCCATATCTGGCTGTTTGAATAAATGTCATAGCCCCAGGAAGACCACCATACCTTTATCTGAGAAGGGATTTGAGGCAATATTTTCAGATCAACAGCTTTCAGGCTGTGGATGAATAAAACATCATAATCAGCGGACAATAACCTTTTCCGGAATTTCCTTCTGCTTGTGAAAATCCTGACTTTTTCGGCCAAGGGGCCTGTCAAATAGCGCACCGATTGGTGAAATTGATTGAAACAGATAAACTCGTGTTCACCTGTCCCGGTTTTTTCAATTATCTCATAAATGCCGGCGATGAATTTTTCATCCAGTACGCAATGCAGAAACTTCATAAACTGTATCCCTTGCCGTTGTCGATGACCTTTATGATATTTTCTTGAAACATCTGCAGTTTTTCAGTGCTGAAGGGATAGGGCTTGTGGGGGGTCATAACAAATTCAGCAGTCAGTTTTTCAAGATCAGGGAAATAGAGTACCCCATATCTTTTGTGCAGTATCTCACAGGTTTCCAGCTGATGATTGTCATTATGTTCACCATATTCAGCCAAGCGCGGCACAACGACAAAGGGAACCCCCATAGAGAGCAATTCGCTTTGTACGCCCAAACCTGCGTGAGCGATCACAAGAGAAGCTTCGCGGAAATACTCTTTCAAAGAGGGGGCATAATCAAATGTCCTGCAATACTTTGCGGTCTGGGGAGTTCTTCCCGTCTGAGCGATAATTTCCACTTGCGTTTCCTGTGCCAGTTTATCCAGATGAGCCAGCAGGCGCGGGAAAGGCTTGGCAGTTCCGAATGCTGCAAAAATCACAGTATACCCCCGATGTATTTGGCTTTTTTACCATAAATTTTAAGAGATTCCTCGTGCTGGACATAGAAATGATCCACCAGAGGATAACAGATCTTGGCCGCCATAGTCTTTGTGCGGTAACGGGAAGCGGTTTCAATGTGTATTGTTTTTCGGAACAGCAGTTTCCCTGCGATAATGGCGGCGGTCCCGCATTCTGCTCCGGTCGAAATGACCCATTCAGGACGTTCTTTGCAGATGATATAGAGAGCTTTCAGCCAGGCAAGGAACATACGCAAAAGCTGAGAATTATACGGCCGTTTGTATGAATAGGTCTTGCAGGTCAATTTGGAAAGACGGGAAGATTCTTCGGAAAATACGATTTTCCGGGAGTCGTCGACTTTTTCAAAAAGCGTTAAGATTTGTGTCAAATGTCCGCCGCTTGTTCCGGACAGTAAAAGTTTTCCCATTATTTTTTCCCTATATTTTGTGTGTACACCGTATTTAATCCAAAATAGAATATTTTTTACAAAATTCAAGAATATTTTTTTCACTCTGTCCCAAAGGCGGAGCGTCCTCAAAAATATTGTCGTAATGATTATGGTAATCAGCCAGATAATCTGTGATTTCTTTTGAACATCTTGTTGCAGACAAAACTTCCGCATTGCCTTGCTTGATCAGGCAGAGGTGCGGCCGGGCAGCATTGTCATTGCTTGGACTCAGCCCGAGAGCGTTGGTCATCAGAGGCAGATTAAAAGAGATCTTTCTTGAAGTGAGATATGAAAGCGCATCATACAAAAACAATTTCAGGCACCGGAACCAAGACAGCTTTTTCCTAAAGGGCAGGCCGGAAACAGTTTTGTTCCGCAGCTCTATTTCGTCAATGACAGACAAGATGCCCTGTTCCGGTAAATATAAAAGAGAACCGTCCCCGATGAGAGTGCACTCCGGAGTCAGAAGTTTCTCAAGGGCATACCGGGTTTTTCCTGCTCCGGGATGGGCAAAAAGAAATGTCGTTTCAACAGCATCACGATAGGCCGTGCCTAATGTGTAAAATCCTCCCCCGGCAACGGCCAGACGCCACAAAAGAGGCAGAAGAACGATCCTGAAAAAGAGAAATTGCCGGAAAATCAATCCATAAAAGCAAATTGCCTCGATTCTGCCTGAATCATTGTATCTGACGCACCCTTTCCACGGAATACCTTTGTAAAAGTGCCACTTCTGATCTTTCAGCATTTTTCGTGCTTCACTTCCGCACCAGAGAGCTATGGAATCTTTTGCCGGGACAGCCACGGCAGAAGGGTGAAGTTTTTTCAGCAGATCCGGCAGGCACGGATCACCGCAGAAGTGAAAAGCAATGGTGCCGCCCAGAACAAAGGGATGTGTTTTTTCTGATTTTTTCATTGATGTTTCAATTTCTTTATGCTGTGTTCCAGTACAATGCAGCACAGCAGGGCAAATATGGCGTGAGTTGTCAGCATCGCCCAGGCGGCACCGCAGAAATCAAGATGTTTAATCAATATATAGTTCAGCACTATATTGCACACAAAAGTAATCAGAGAAATAACACTCATACTGCGGAGCTGTTTCAAACAGATGATGATCTGCATCAAAAAGTTTCCCAATGTAAAAAATACAAGCCCCACACAGAGTATCGGTATGGCCGGAGCTGCGGCAATATAACGCACATCAAAAAGAAAACGGATCAGAAACTCCGATGTGAAGTAAAAGAATCCCCACACCGGAAGCAATGCTGCCAGGGCGATCAAAAGTGCATACCTGACAAATGCAAGAAGTTTTGTGTATTCTTTATTTTTGTTCAGTTCCACCGCAATCGGCAGAAAAACCGCAGGAAAAACCATCCCCGCTTGAACGATCTGCATAACAGGCAGAGCCGCATTGTACAAGCCGACACTTTCGTGGGATTTCAGAGCACTGAGCATAACGGTGTCCAGATAATATCCTGCTGAAATAAGGGTGGTGCAGACTGCGATCACCCCGCCTGTGGTCAGCAGTTCCCTGCAAAGCCCCGGGTCGAATTCCATACACAGCCGTCCCAAACCGGTAAAGCGGGAATAAAACCACCCGCTTACCAGACCAGCCAGAGTGGACGCAAAAAAGAAAAATGCCGCCCGGGACAAGGTGATTTTTGCATCCGGCAGCAGACATAAAAGTGTCAGGGCGGATATCAGTAAAGGGAACAATTGCTGGGTGGCGTATTTTTTTTGACCGTTCCACAATGCGTGCAAAGCCCCGAGAAGGGTTTTGCATACAAACAACCCGGAAAAGAGCACGATGATACTGCGGCTCAGCTCACTGTATTGCCGGAAACACCAGAAAGCCGCAGCAACGGCACAGCAGAGTGAAAGTAAAACTTTTAACTGGAACACTCCGGTAAAGACTTTGTCGCGCCGCTTCGTGTCTTCGCCTGCTGCGGCTATCAGAAGCGTTCCTGTCCGGCCCAGCCCCAATTCCATAAAGCAGAAAATTATTGAATAAAGAGAAAAAACACCGTAAAAAATACCGTAGTCAGCAACAGACAGTTCCACGCTGAGCTGCCGTCGGATAAAGAAATTGGCAAGGCCGAAAAGTCCCGCCCCGAACAATGATATGACACTGCCGCGCATAAATGTTTTCAGATAATTATTCATAACAGATATCAGCCGGAAGAACCTTTCATTTGTGCGGCACTTTTGCCATACGGTATGATTTTGAATAAAACTTCATAAGGACCTTTGCAATTCCTGCGCCCCAAATGCCTGAAAAGATCCGCAGATCTTCATTGTAACGGCGGTTGTCCTGAATGGCCGCACTGGTTTCTGTCGTTTCATCTATGCGGTGAGCCATTAAGCGTTTGCGCCGGTAACTGAAGGAACCGGGCCGCCGGGCCAGTTCGACCCATTTTGCCCAATCAAGATTGACCGAGTAACTGCGGTCGAAGCGCAGTTCGCCAAGATTTCTGAGATTGTAGGAAACAGAAGGACAGCAGACTGCATTGCCGAAACTCAAAGGCAGTTTTTTGATGGATCTCATACGCCAGGTACTTTTCAGATAAAAGGGCCAGAGCAGAATACGCTTTATCCATAAATATCCGCGGTCACCTGAGAATTTTTCCCCGATCAGGTCACAGTAATCTGTGAAAACGATCAGTGAGTCAGGATTTTTACGGAAACTTTCAAGCACAGAAGCCGCATATTCAGGAAAATATATATCATCCTGATGTGCAATGGTCACAAATTCTGTTTTGGCACAGGAAACTGCAAATTCCCAGTCCGCAGCGATACCGCCGCCCCGGACAGGATTGACAAAGCACTCCACTGCGTATTTGCGGGCGATATTTTCGATAAAATCCGAAGGCGTGGATGTGGCAATAAGCACCCGGACAGCAACTGTCTGACTGCACGCAGAGCGGACAGCTTCTTCCAGATAGGCACTTTTTCCATAAGCACATACTGCCAAAGTCAATTCATTTTTCAGCATTGTTTTTACGGGTTCTTTCAATGTTGGGGCACGGTAATTTTCAGGGGGATTTTATTTATTTTTGCGCAGTTTTTCCAGCTCATTTTTTAAAAGGGCTATTTCCTGGGCCATACGGCTGATCTTTTCCTGATTTCTGCTCAAAAGCAGCGCATATTGGAACAGAATCAATATGATTCCGGCCAGCAGCAGCAGAAAAAAGGTCGCAGGCGGATAAACAATGCCGATCAACTCGGAAATCAAACGCAGACTCCGGGGCCAGATCGAGAAAAACAGAATGACCACACCTGTAAAAAGCCACAGCAAGGCGTAGGCTTCTTTGAGCTTTTTCTGACGGACACTCCACAAAACCACAAACAGAAACAACAGACTGCCCGCTACTGCAATGAGCTGTATGATGGGAATAGGCATTTCATACACTCCTTTTTATTTGACCACCGGCGGACGGAACGCCGCCATAACGACTGAAAAAAAGACTTTCAGCATATAGTAAACCGCTTTCAATGGCGATATGGAAGAAGACCCGCCCTGACGGCACGCCATTACAACAGGGACTTCCACGATCTTGAAACCGTTTTGTGCCATTAAAATCACCTCCTCCGGCTCCGGATAGTCAAAGGAAGGATAATGTTTTTCGGCAAAAAGCAGTGCCCGGCGGCTGTACGCACGGAATCCGGAAGTGTTGTCGGTTATGGTCTGCCGGATCAGCAGAGAATTCAACACCCGGAAAAAGGTGATCCCCATACGGCGGCAGAATGTAGACTGGAAACCTTCTTTTTCCAAAAAACGTGAGCCGATGACCATATCCGCATTTTCTTTCCGGAGTGCTTCAAGAAGCCGGGGAATCTGATCCACCGGGTGCTGTCCGTCACCGTCCACTTTGACCGCATATTCAAAACTGTTGCGTGCCGCATAGCAAAAGGCGGTCTGCACCGCACCGCCGATACCGAGATTGATCGGCAGGTCAAGCAGAATGACGTGATCGTTCAGAGCCGCTTTTTCGCTGATGATCCGGGCTGTGTTGTCCGCAGAACCGTCATTGACCATAATCAGATAAACTTCAGGCAGAACTTGGGTAATGGAGTCAATGACATCGGCAATACAGGCTTCTTCGTTGTAACAGGGCATCAACAGAGCTGTTTTAGGCTGCATTTATTTTCTCCTTTCCCGGGGGGCAAAGACCACATAGTCCCGGAAAGATGTTTCCAGCTGCCGCAGATCCTGCCGTGCCCTGCAGCCGTCAATGGCTGCTTTGTCCTTCCGGGGGACAAAGAGCAGATCGAATCCTGTGACATATTGCAGGGAGGGGACATACTCCCCATAGTGAAAGAGTATGTCTTCTCCGCAGCGGAAAAGGATACGGCTGTCGGCGTGGATAATCAGTTTCCGGGTGGCGTTTTCCGGCAGCAGCTCAGAGCGTTTCTGCAGAACAAACTCTCTGGCGTGAAGTTCATCCCATTCAGATTTGCCGGTCATCCACAGCCAGGGGTGCAGGGGTTGAAGCACAAAGGCTGTCCCCAGGATCACCCCCAGGCAGTTTCCGGCGTGGATGCGTCCCGCCAGAGACAGCAAGACGCACATCCCCCGCAGGGTGAACACCATCAAAAGCGGTATGTAAAAGACGAAATAACGGTGGGAAACTGAAAAGAAAATAAAACAGAAGGGAATAAACAGACAATAACCCAGCAGAAATGAATATTCTTTGCGCCACTCCCTTGCTTTCAGCATCGCAATGAGCCCCAGAATCGTCAACACCAGATAGGCTTCATTGGCCCCCCGGGAAACTGAATGAGGCAATTTGAAAAGCCGTTTGCGGCTGTTTTTCCAACTGGAAGCACTTCCTTTAGGCTCTCTTGTGTGAGGCAGCAGCCGGGGATCTTCACCGGAGACCGTTTCTTTGGGGGAAAAACAGTGCTTGATCCCCGGAATGATCCGGATGACTCCGATCATACGGGCATCGGTCACAGGGTAGCCGGTGACAACATAGTTGTGATACAAGGTGGGAGCCATAACCGCCAACGCACAAACAGCTGCAATAAGGCAGGGCTTAAAAATTTTCTGAAAAAAGAGTTTCCCGGAACTCCACACCTCTTTGCCGTGAATCAGCAGTCCCAGAGCAACCGCACCTGCCATAACGATCCCTTCGCCGCGGGCAAGGGTCAGCAGCCCCAGGGAAAATCCCAACAAACACCAGTGGTGCCATTTACACTCCCTGTTCCAGCTTTTGAAAAGCAGATAAAAGGCGGCAACAAGAAAGAAATCTCTGGCCGATTCCAACAATCCTGTCCCCGAAAAACGCAGCAGTCTGGGGGCAAAGGCAAAGAAAAGACACCCTAAAGCCGCCATACGTTCCGGAAGATACAGTTTCAGCATCTTATAAAGGGGGAAAAGAGTGAGCCCCATAAAAATCAGTGACACTGTAATGATGCTTGAATAAGCTTCCACCCCGCAGCGCACCAGAAGCCCTCCCAGAAAGATATGCAGCGGAGGAACTTTGGAAATCGGTTCGCTCCACCAGATGCCCTTGCCGAATTCAGCGGCATACCAGGCGTAGACACCGCCCACATCACGATAGATCTGATAATTGAAAAAAAGCGAGATCACTGCGTGGATCACCAGCAGTATGATCGCTGCCGCAAGAATGCGTTTTGCCGTAAAAAAATTATTGATCCGCCCTGCGGGGACGGATAAAAAATCGTCACATTTCTTCAATATCGCTCCCACTGCGGACAGAGGGCGAATTTTATTCTTTTGTATTTTCATTATTCAGTTAATTCTCCGAAAACAATATACCGGATATTCAAGAATAGAATATAGCACAACCCGGCTCATTTGTCAAGGAAAACTTACTTTCATTTCCCCGGAAGCACGGTAATTGCCGTGGACGGAATCAACACAAAAGAAGTGCGGCATCTGATACAGAGGTAAAAAAACAATAATGATACAATATCAGTTTAACCCATCTGAAAGATGCCGCAACGGTCCGGAAAAAAAGGTGAGTTTTACCTGAGTGTTTTCAGCTTCTGCAAGATCCCCTGCACGCCGCCGCACCCCGGAGCCCAGGAACGTATGATCCTTGCACCTTCGCCATATATGGGATCGGGATTTTTAAAGAGAGCTATATTCATTCTTGCCCGTCCCTTGGATAAATTATATTCCGATGCAACATATTGGCAAAAGCCTTCTTCATATAACTTATTCCTGAACTGCGGCAAATGGAACGCAACCAAGTCGTGACATATTTCGTGAGCCAATACTTCTTCTGTTTGTTCCGGTGTCAAGCCGCATAAGAGATAGATCTGACATTTGACAAAGCGTGTTTTAGAGCTGAGCAGTCCTCTTTCTTGCACATAAGAGACATTGTAAAATCCTAATTCTGATTCAATCCGTGAACCTATGACTTCGGACAATTTGTCTTTCGACAACATTATGGGCAGGGGAGAACGGCACGAAAACCCATAACTTTTTTTAAAGAAAGCAACAACCCGATCCCAACATTCGTTCAAGCGGGGATCGGAATATTTCAGGACTTTGGTAAAGCATTCAGGACAGTAGTTTTCCCCCTCATAAACTTCCCGGGTGACAGGCACAGGAAGGCTGCAGACCCGGCAGGGGGGATGCTGAGCGCATTCAGCGCAGTAAAAAGCCTGTTTGCCAGAGGAAGTTTGCAGATGATGCACCCCTGAATCAAGTGACTGGCCGCAGCCGTAACAAGACATCTTGCTGACGCAGCTATGGCAATAGGCGAGCGGCTTGCCGGAAGTGCCGCCAAAAATAATCGCTGACGAGTGTGCATCGATTTTTCTGCGGCATCCCTGACAGGTAAGGCTGCTTACACATTTTTTACAATAGGCCTCTCCCTGACCTGAGGAGGGATCTGTCATAAAGAAAGCTGCCTCTGAAATAGTCAGTTTTTTGCCGCAGATACGGCAGCCTTGAAAGTGTTTTTCCCAACAAGACGGGCACAAGATCTCATTCCCGAGATCGGCATATTCTGAATGGGACGGTTTTTTACAGTGACTGCAAATAGGTGACATATGTTTTACTCCTTGTCAGTTTGCCGGCCTGCGGTCTGCAAACTGAGTCTTGACTGCAGATACGAAAATATTTAATACTGTTTTTTGGTAATATTTATCGGCTTGAGAAATATACTACATAACAGCACTGATTGCAAATGAAAAAAAGTATATTTTCAGGATTTTTTCAGCAGACATATAAAAAGTTCCGGCTTTTTATATCTGCGTTTTTTATGTCTGAAAACGAGGGCAAAAAAAGGGGGCTGCTGCAAAAACTGTAAAGAAGTTTTGCAACGCCCCTTTTTTTGTCAGGAAAATACGCTTTATTCAGCCCCCAGAACGACGGGACGCCAAATGCCGCCCTGTCCGCCCCTGTCGTGGACCTTGACAATAAGAGTCTGGGGTTTTTTGCTCCAGTCGATATTCTGGTCAATACGGATCTCAAAGGATTTTTTCCAGTCATCTTCTTCTTTGTAGATTCTTTCGCCGCAGAATTTCCCGTTAAGGTAGATCCAGGCGGATTCATCCACAGCGGCAAAAATCAGATAGATTTTTTTGCCTTTCCAGTTCTGAGGGATACGCAGATCCAGAGCGTACCAGCCGGTACCGTCGTAGTTTTTCATAAACTTTTTCATTGCTTCTGGTGCACGGGATCCGGGAACTTCCCAGCCGGAATCGGTTTTGATCATATCCCAGCAGCTCACGGCTTCGTCAAGAGAGCTCTTGTGCCAGTTGTTTTTGCTGCCTTCATTTTTGGGGTCAGGTGTGAAATACCAGTAAAGAGGCAGAGACTTCCCGTCAGAGAAGCGGCCCATTTTTGCTGCAAGTTTTCCGCCGGTCACATCGCCGAAACCGGATTCGATCTGGAAAAGGAAATACCAGTTCATATTGACCTTGTCCCAGTTCTGTTCCCGGAATGTGTGGAGTGCTTTGGCTGCTCCGAGCTTTGACTGACCGCTTGCGGACATTGCTCCATAGCTCAATCTGGCGTGTTTATTGGAAAGAAGCAGCTGTTCCAAAAGTGCTTTCTGACAGCTGTTGAGTTTCTTTTTCAAGCCTTTTTTCAAGATTGCATCTGTGTTATCAAAATCTTTGATAAAGTAGTACCGGGGCAGATCCCACATAAGACCGCGGCGGAAATTGCCGTAACGGCCCTTGCGGCCGATTTCTTCACGGTTGGGAAAAAGACGTTTGACAAAAATCTCCTTACGCCAGTAATTGTAATAGGCTTTGACTTCAGGAGCCGCCGCGCCGTAAGCGGAACAGTATTCATCAAGATGCTCCGCAAAACTCTTTTGGGGGTAAATATGGGCTCTGGCAAGAATATAGTCGGCAATACCGGTCGCTCCCCAGAATCCGTGAAGTGAATCGTAGTCCGTACCGATCATACCGTTTTTATAACCGATCTGGAAATGATTGAACATAACTTCTTCGATACCCATAGGGAGACCTGTGTTGATATGCTGATCGTTGGGCCTTTGGAACATAGCTTTTGCGCCCCATTTGCGCCATTCTTTATACATAGTATCTGTCTGTTGAGCAGTGAGCATACGGGGCACAAAGCCGATGATGATCCCGTCTGATACCCGGAACTTGCGGGGCGGGAAGCGGTAAACGCTGTAAGCGTAGAAACAAACCTGCACTTTGGGGTCTATTTTACGGGCGCGTCTGAGAACTTCGTTGGCCATCCAGAGATAACGGTCGGTCAAATCGGCATCCCATTTCTGTCCGGGTCTGGCAGGGGCATCCAGTTTGCGGCAGGCGGCACATTCGCAATAGTTTGTCCAGTCGTTTTCGCAAACGTTGATCATTGATGAACGCACTTTTTCATTTTTCCAGTTATCAATGATCCGGTCGATGAAAGCGGAATTGGAAGGACACATCTTGATATTGGCGGGATCTCCCCAGGGAGCACGTTTCCCTTTGTGCAAGGCGAAATATTCAGGATGTTTTGCACCATACCGTTTCCACCAGGTGGTAAAAGCGTGTCCGTAGCGGAAAAATACACTGGCTCCCATACGCATCTGCTTCTGCCAGCGCAATGCTTCAAGATTTCTTTTGGGAACATCAACGGGGGCTTTTTTACGGTAGGATTCAGGAAATTCCTGATTGTTCACGATCGCCTTGACGTTGAGCATATTGTAGCGGAGGGATCTTTTGACCAAACTTCCCGGCTCCCAGCTGTTTTTGCCGGTCTTGAGTTTGAGAACGGCGGCAGGGGAAAAACTGGTTCCCAGTTTTCCGGGAGCGATAAAAAGGAATCCCAGCTGTCGTTCAAGGAAATCATAGACGGCAGTCAGATCTCCTGAACGGGAAGCACGGCGGAAAATACCTTCATCACCGGTACGGGGGTGCAGGGGGGTGGAGTCTCCGTAGAAACGGGTCCGGGTTTCAGTTGTTTCCCAGACTGCTTCTTCGGGTTTGAGTTTCACATTGGCAGGTTTCTGGAAGAGAAAAACATATTTCCCGGGGGCCGCTTCGGGGACAATGGGAATTGTTTTACCTGTCATCATCTTAACAAAATACTGCAGTTCCCGGGCGGCAAGGCGGGCAACAGCACCTTCTTTGGGGGAGACAACGATCAAAGCGTTTTCAGGTTTGACTGAAAACTCTTTGGCAAAACCTGTCAATGCGGCGCACAACAACAGCAGAGTCAATAATTTTTTCATCTTTACAATCCTTTAGTTTGGCAGAATTCTAACAACAGGGGATTTATTCGTCACCCAGCAGCTCGAGGCCGAGGCCTTTTTGGTCTGTCCACGCCTGCCGGACGGCAAAGGCGGCGAGCTTGGGCTCACGGTTGCGTGAAAAGATCCCTTTGCGATTGCCCTGCACCCGCAAAGGAAGCTGATTGGTGCTGAAGTCGGCAAAGTGCCAGATGTGCATTCCTGCCACATCGGGACGGTTTTTCAGACAAGTGATGTAACGCTTGAGGAACTCAGCCTGAAACTCCTCGGTAAACTGCTGGCCGAACATAGAATGATGTCCGGAAATGCAGTCGGCACCGAATTCGGTGATAATAAAGGGTTTTTCCATCGTTTCGCTGAATTTGTCAAGTTCCTGATTCAGCAGTTCAATGGCCCGTTTCATATCCCCCGGTTCGCCGGGAGTGCCCCATTGGGGATAGGCGTACCACCCGTAATAACGGTTGATGCCGATAATGTCGGCAAATTTATAGGCGTGATCCTCCCCGGGACGGGTGAATGCCACCAGTGTGGTGGGCCGGTTCGGGTCGGCAGAACGGACTTCATTTGAGACGATACGGAAAAATTCTTCCGATTCAGGAGCTTCGATCTGGCACTCATTTCCCAGCGACCAGGAAACGACTGAGGGATGATTGAAGTCCCGGTCGATCAGGCGTTTCACCATAATCACAGCATTTTTTTGCAGTTCTTTATCTGCCATCTGATCTTTTTTAAGTGAAGAAAAGGGCAGTTCGTCAATGACGAGAAAACCCAGTTCATCGGCAAGCTCAAGGATCTCCTCGCAATAGGGATAATGACTGGTGCGGAAGGAGTTGGCTCCACACCATTTCATCAGTTCAAAATCCCGGACATTCAGAGCATCGTTCACCCCTTTGCCGATGATATAAAAATCCTCGTGGCGGCAGAAACCGTCAAAGCGGCATTTCCGGCCGTTGAGCAGCAGATCTCTGCCGGAAACTTCAAAAGTGCGGAATCCGGTTTTCAGATCAAATGTGTCACACACTTTGTTTTGCTCAAACAACTGTGCAGAAAGGGTGTAAAGTTTAGGGTTTTCAGGACTCCAGGGGGTAATGCCTGAAATCGTTTTTTCCCCTGCACCGGCAGGGGCATCAAAGGAAAATTCCTGACCGTTGACCGTAAAACGGATCTTGTCGCCCCCGGTGGTTTGCCAACGCAGTTTCAAAGAGCCTGCGGCAGAAGTTTCTGCTTTCAAATCTGTTATACGGACAGCGTTGACGATTTCAAGAGTCACCGGACGGTGGATGCCGCCGTATTCATAAAAATCTCCGTGACCGATGGCCTGACTGTCATAGCGGTCACCGTCGATACCGGCAATAAGCAGATTTCCGGAGGCGGACAAAAGTTCTGTCACATCATATTCCACAGGCATAAGACCGGTATTATCCTCACCGAGTTTCTGTCCGTTGAGATAGAATTCTCCACGGTACAGCACTCCGGAAAAACGCAGCAACGCTCTTTTGCCTTCCGGAAGTTCCGGCAGAGAAAAGCGGTACTGATACCAGACCCGGCCTTTGTGGTGATAGAGAGAGTTGTGCTGTTCGTTCCACGAAGCAGGAACAGCCAGACGCCCTTCCGGGACAAATTCTTTTCCCGGAAGCGGGCAGCTTTTTGCGTATTCCCAAACACCGTTGAGAGAAATGACAAAACGGTGTGAATTGCATTGAGGTTTCAACATAAATTTATGTTCCTTTGAAAACAAATTATTTTTTGAAAATTTTATTCCACGCTTTCTCGCCGTCGGCTCCGCTGAATCCCTTAAGGTATACACGGAAACTCAACTCTTTGCCGGGCAGGATCGAAAGAGGGGTATTGGCATTTTTGTCCCCCGGCTTTTTCAGCAGGAATGAGCGCACTACTTCAAGAGTGTAGAGAGGCTGTTTTGCCGGATTGCGGCTGCGGTCATCGAACCAGATATAGCTGAAACCGACTATTTCCGGTGTGCCCGTCAGGACAAATCCCCGTTGAGCGTTGCTGTCAAACGCTCCGGCAAAGGGAGCTGTCAGAGGGAACAAACCGGAATAGAATGAGGCATTGCCTGTGTTCATCTTTGCTTTGGGCATTGCTTTGAGTGTAGGCAGACAGACCATATCGTGAGCAGCTCCGTCGGCACCGATACCGGGCAGCAGGCGCAGACGCCAGGGCAGACGGAAACTTTCAGGATCGTCGGACTGAAGATCTGCGGGGGCAGTATTGCGGATATTGTAATCAAATTGGATCTCTGAAGCACCGGCTTTCAAAGTTGCCACACGGCGGAGTTTGAAAGGTGTTCCGGGGATCATACTTGAAAAAGCAATGGCAGCTTGTTTGTCAGAAAGTTCAAGGATCTCCATATCCCAGTCCACCGCTGAAATGGTCCAGCGGCGGTTGTTGCCTGAAGCATCTTCCATACCGCCGTATTCGGGCATATTCAGAACAAGCTCTTTGGCGGGCTGCCGCCGGGCACGTTCTCTGGGGGAAAGGACTTTTTTCCATTCCGGACGGGCAAAGGTTTCCACCTTGTTCACCTTAAAGGAGATCATACGGCCCCCTGTTTCAAGGAATCTGGCAGAAACGATCCCGTTGTCAAGTTCAATGCCAAAGTGTTCTTTCTGCACAAAGGGTGTGACTTTGACAGCAGATTTGCCGGAAGAAGCGGGGACTTTTTTTGCCAGAGCGATGTAGTAGGCTGTCCGTTCAGGGAAGTTCCACTTGAAGCACATTTCCGCCTGACGGACCAGGGCTTTGCTCAGGGGGGAAGTTAATTTCCGAACCTTTGCCAGATCTTTGGTCAAACGGTCATTTTTGATAGCGGAGATCCGCTTTGCAACGGCATTACGCATAGAGGGAGTGTAGACAGTATCCTCACATTTTTTGAGCAGAGCTTTGTCCGCAGGAGAAACGGCGAGGGTTTTGAACTCCTTGAGCAGAGGATCGGCCAAAAGCGTGTACTGCCGGAAGATATGTTTCTTTGCTTTACCGTGGGCAACGGTGAATTCCAGTTTGTTCTGCCCCAGTTTGGGCAGTACCGCTTTGAAGTCAACTTTGCCGTTTTTTCCGGCAGTGTATTTTTTGCCGCCGGGAACGGTGATGACTGTTCCCGCAGGAGCAAGGAGCGTAAAGTTGATTTCAGGCAGCAGCAGCTCGCTGTTTTCCACAGGGTTGGAACGCAGCAGCACAACCGGCTTGAGGGGGAAGGATTCGATTTCGTCGCCGATACGTTCCCGGACAGAGGTAATCTTGTCGGGATCGTTCAGGTATTTGAAGGGGGCTTCAGGAATGACCTCTTTTATGATTTCAAGAACTCTCTTTCTGCCCTGACCGGGATAGGTTTTGTCGATGCATTCTTCCAGCAGTTTGAGATAGTCGTAATCCTCAAGAGATTCTCCCCTGTGCCGCAGACGGATAGAGGGAACGATCCTTTCTCCTGCTTTGCGGGGCGGATAAAACATAGAGACCAAACCGCAGCCGTAGGTCAGTTCCATATCGGTCCAGGGGTTGCAGGGATTGGTCAGTGAACCTGTGTGGTTACTGTGCCAGCCTAAAGCACCGCAGCTGTTGACGGTGTAACAGAGCCAGGGGTAGAGACGGTTGATGTGGTAGGTGTTGTTATCAAGAGGAGCGTTCCAGTTGTAGTGCCAGATTTCTCTGTTGCCCAGACGGTTGCGTTCCTTTTCATTCCAGAGAAACCCGGGGGCAAGGGGCATACAAAAGGCGAAAGCTGAGTCGATGTATTCAAGGCTGTGGCCTCCGGTGAGAAAGATCTTGCAGTCGGGAGCAGCTTTCATAACAGCACGGAAAACTTTCTGCACATCTTTGGTGAGCCAGGCGGGGGGTTCGTCGTAAAAAAAGGCATAGCCGATGACCCAGGGAAATTTCTGTTTCAGCCGTTCATAGTAAAGCCGGGTCACTTCGCCCAGATATTTCAGTCCTTCATCAGAAAGCAGCGGTTTTCCCATAAAGAGGGGTTCTTTCTGGCCCTTGCCGCGTAAAAACCAGCCGCCGTGAGCTCCGAATGTGGGCAGCGGCAGACGGACACGGTCAAAGCCGCAGTCAACGGCAAGTTTTTTGACGCTGGCATCAAATCCGCTCCAATCGGTAACTGCGGGGAGACCGTTGCGGATCTCAAATTTGGGAGCTGTGACCTCTACGCCGCCTTGAGGATTGATCCGTTCATCCCGGCAGAGTTGAAGCATATCGTCAACAATAAAGTTGATCTTGCGGCGGTCAAATTTGCGGAATCCCTTATGGGCCCGGATAGGCATATAGGTTTTCAAACGGGGATATTGGGGCAGGGCAAAGTTCCGTACAGTGAGTTCGTAAGGCGTTGAAGCGATGACTTTGCCGTCTGCTTTAAGTTTGATCTCTCCTTTGAGAACTCCGGAAACACCGGTGCGGGGAACGGCAAATTCCACATAGAAACAGCTGTTGATCCCGGGAGTTCCGGCAGCAAAAGATTCAGGCAGGAGAGGATCTGAATGAAATCCTTTCATTGCGGGATTGTCAGGATTACGCATTTCAATGAAGCCGAGGGTATTGACCCGCACCATATTTTTGAAAGCTCCGGGAGCGGAAATTTCAAGTTCCAGACGCTTTGCGGCAGCTTTGGGGGCGACGCCCAGGATCACGGCTGTTTTTTCACCTTTGGCAGCTTTCAGACGCAGTACAGAAATCTTTTGACCGTTACCGGGAACTCCGGTACGGGGGATACGTCTGTCTGCCGGAGCGGCAAACCAGGTGCCGAAAGCTCCTTGTGCCAGAATTTCAGCTTTGCCGGCAGAAGTTTTGACCCTTTGAGCCGCTCCGAATGACACATCGTCCAGATAGGAACGCATCTTGCCTTTGAACCAGATGGTCGCCTGAAGTCTGCGGCATTCCGGCTTGGGATAAACGATGCAGGAAACGCTTTGCCATTCTCCCTTTTTAGTGGTGGCGGTAAAGAATTTGAGGGGCTTTATTGCTTTGCCCTTGGCATCCAGCTGCATAATTCTGCCGCTGACGGCGGGTTTGTTTTCGGATTCTGCGATGAAATAGTGAAATTTCAGTTCGACGCCCCCTTGAGCAGCGGGCCGCTCAATGGTGTAATTGAAGTGAAATGTCCTCTCTGGCAGTGTGGAATTAAGTTCCAGAGAAAAGTTGCCGTTGTGTGCTTTCAAGCCTGAGCGTTCAAAACTCATCCCCGGAGCTTTGAGAACATTTTTATAGCCCACATAAGTTCTGACGACCCATTCTTTAGACGGTTTTTCAAAGTCGATCGTCCCGGCATTGAGCATAAACGCTGCCGACAGCAAAAGAAGAAGTGGTGATTTTTTCATTTTTTTCTTTTTTTATGATAAATTATTTGTAATAAGCATCAAGATATGTGCCGCGTTTGTTGAAAAGGAAACTTTTGTTCATCCTTGAAGTATGGCCGTCCATATGGCAGAGCATTTGAACTGAGCCGCCGGTGTGCTGGGAGTTATAATATCCCCAGTCGGAGGTGTTGAAATGGGTGGATAAATTCGCCTCAGTCATATAGACTTTGACCGAAGGATTGTTGATTCTGGTCAGTTTTCCGATACGCCAGGGGCCGTTTTTGACCTTATTGGTCTTGGCAACATACCAGGGGATACAGTAGGACGTTTGCTGTTTTACTGAGGCAAGGTGTACGGGATTGGCAGGGCAGAAAAAGACTTTGGGGCGGGGAAATTTATTCTGGTAAAAATTTTCTTTGACAGCTCCCAGATATCCGCCGACACGGACATACCACGCCGGGCTGGAGGCGGTGGCAAGACCCTGATATGTTTTGATTTCAGGTTCGTATTCACCAAGAGGCAGATAGTCATTATTGTCCATACAATAGGAAAACATAGCATTCCCCTGCTGTTTCAGATTGGAAAGGCAGCTGCTCTCTTTGGCTTTGTCGCGGGCCTTTTGCAAGGCAGGCAGCAGCATCGAGGCCAAGATAGCAATAATGGCAATCACAACCAGAAGTTCAATCAGCGTGAACGCTGATTGAGTGAAGCACGGCTTCGCTGTATGAAGCATTTGCCTCCGGCAAATATGAAGCACACCGTTGGTGTATGAAGCACTTGCTTTGCAAGTATTATAAGGCATCTTTTTATAAAATTTATTGAAATAATGCAGCGGGGAAACACATACTTGACAAGTTTTGTTTACCAACAGTCCAATCAGCGTGAAGAAAGATTTTTTCATTCGGTTCGACTCCTTTGTGTTGTACAGTTAAAAGATAAAATCAAGTTGATATAACCTTTATCAATTCCAATATGAAAATAATTTTTCAGAATATCTGATCCGTTAAATGTTCTGTTTACATAAATTCCTTTTCTGTTCCCTGATCTTTTTCAGCGGGCAAATCAGGAATTTTTTGTGTTTTTACAAGTATACCATAAAAAGTAACTGATTTCAAGTGCATCTTAGCTCCGGAGTGTTTTTTTGCAGAGAAAAACAGAAAAAAGTCATTTGCAATATTTCCGACAGGTGCTATATTTAATTCAAATCAATATTTATATTTTTATGCAATGTCAAGGAGTTTTTATGACTGAAGCTGAAAGAGCAAAAGAACTTTTTATGCAGGGAGCCAACTGTGCCCAGGCGGTTTTTGCCGCCTTTGCCCAGGAGTGCGGTCTGACTGTTGAACAGGCGTGCATTATAAGTTCCGGTTTCGGCGGCGGTATGGGCAGAATGCGTGAAGTCTGCGGGGCCGTCAGCGGTATGGTGCTGGTGCTGAATATGATTTACGGTTCAGCAGATTTGAACGATAAAGAGGCCAAAGACCGGCAGTATGCCCGGATTCAGGCTGTGGCTGCCGCGTTCAAGGCTGAATGCGGTTCCATTATTTGCCGGGAACTTCTCGGACTGGATAAAAAAGAGCCTGCTTCACCCCGGTCTGAGGCCCGGACTCCTGAATACTACAAAAAACGCCCCTGTGCCGATATGGTGGCTCTGGCGGCAGAAATCACAGCAAGATATTTGAAAGATAATCCAAGATAAGGAGATAGAAAAATGGCTGAAAAACATATCCCGTTGGCATTCTTTTATTCCTGGCAGCACGTTACTGACAGTATGATCCCAAACATTATGGCTGAATTCAAATGGCACGGGGTGGATAATCTGGTCTTTACGGATTATTTGCTCCGTCGGGTGGTCGATGAAGTGCGCTTCTGGAGTCTGCTCCACCGGCACGCGATGATTCAGGGAATCAATCTGATCGAGGCCCACGGCCTGCTGGGACAGGGAAATGATCTCTGCTGCCCTGAAAAAGGACGCCGCAGCGGTATGATCGAAGATCACAAACGGGCTATGAACTACTGTGCCGAAAGCGGAGGCAAAACCTACACCGTGCACATCGGGGCCTATGAAAGCGTTTTCTACAAAACCCCCAACGAAGTGCTGCGTCCTCTGGTGCTGGATGCCCTTGAAAATCTGCTTCCCACCGCCGAAAAACTGGATCTGGTCATCGCTGTGGAAAACAGTTACGAGCGTTCCAATACTCCTGATGAAGTGGCTTTTTACATCGAACACTTCAACTCCCCCTATATCCAGTGCTGTCTTGATGTGGGACACGCTCATCTGATGGCTCCTGCTCCTGATAAAAAGAGAGATAAATATTTTCCGGAAATGGATTGGGCCTGGGGCGAAAAAATCGACGAATACACCGGTGCCTGGGAACGTCTTGCTCCCTACATCGTTACCTGTCATCTGCACGACAATGACGGATACAGCGATGCCCACCAGCTGCCCGGACGCGGCACCATCGACTGGAAAAAGGTGATCTCTCAAATCAAGCGTTCCCCCAATCTTATTTCTATGCAGACTGAAGTTACTACCGCCGGTGGACTTTCCATTGCCAAACTGGTGGAAACATTCAATAAGATTATGCAGGCTGAATAAAATTCACAGCCTTAAAACAAAGGAGAGCTTCTATGAGGAAAATATTGTGTTTACTCCTTCTTTGTTTCACTGCACTTCTGGGAGCAAAAGAATATTTTGTCGCCCTCAACGGCAGTGACACTGCTCCGGGGAGTAAAGAACGGCCCCTCGCTACTTTTAAGAAAGCGATCGAATTGATGCAGCCCGGAGATACCCTGACCATTATGCCGGGGGAATACCGTCAGGTCATTGACGGCTCTTTTTTGCGCACTTCCCCTGACAAAAGGACCACTATCCGGGCTATGATCCCCGGAACGGTTCTGATCCGGGGAGATGTGGATGCAACCGCATTCAAAAAAGTTCCCGGAACCCTTTTTACCTATGTCTGTCCCTGGGAAGATAAAATTGAAGCGGTCTATGAAAAAGACACCTTCAGCACCTATGCTTTCCGGGGCACTCCTGACGGTCTCGATTTTGAACGGGGTGTCTGTGCTGTGGACCCGGAGAAAAAACTGCTTTATGTAGTCACCACCGACGGCCGGGCTCCGGAGCATCACAGTGTCACGATCAGTGTCAGTACCAGGTACGGTGTCCTGATCGGCCGCCATTCTGCGGCCCATCCCACTCATAATGTGCTCCTTGAAGGCATCAGTGTCACCGGATTCAATCTGAGCGGCAATGCCGGAGGCAGACCCAGCCCTGTTGAAGGTATCAAGGGCGTTTATCTGCGGAACAGCATCATCCGCAACTGCGATGTGACCTTTTGCGGCGGCGGGATACGCTTGTGGCGTCCTGTAGATTGTGTCATCGACACTGTCCGTACCTTTTGCAACGGCGTTTCCTATTCCGGTTCCGGGGGCAATATTATTGTCAATGGTCCTGCTCTTAACTGTATCATCCGTAATTGTGATGCTTTCGGTTCTCCCACTGCGGGCATCCGCTACTACGGCGGAACCATTACCAATTCCCACATCATCAACTGCCGCGGCGGTTTCAACGGCTACGGCGATATGTGGTGCAAGGGGATCGCTGACGGCAAGTCCTTTATTGAAAACTGTACGGCTCTGGGAAGTATTTATCCCTCAAGCAAAGTTCCCGGTATGGCCTCCACTGAACGCAATAATGTGTACTACTATGTAGGATACTGCCGGAATCCCAATTCCATAATGACCCTTAAAAGCACGCTGAACTTTGACCGTACTTTTGCCGATCCCGGCAACTGGGACTACCGGCTGCAGGCGGGAACGGGACTCAAAGCCGGTTTGAAAAGCGACGGGAATATCTATTTCCTTTCTCCCAAAGGCAGCGATGCCAATGACGGTAAATCCATTGTCACTCCCTGGAAAACCCTGAAGAAAATTCCTGCCGGAAGTACGGTATATCTGATGCCCGGGGTTTATGCTCCGTTCAGGATCGACGTTCCAAATGTCCGTTTTGCCGGACGGGGGATCCACGGCAATGTCATTATCAAAGGCGGCAGAACCGGTATGGAAATCACCGCTCCCGGTGTTACTGTTAAAAGGATCAACTTTGTCGGACAATCCGGAACTCCTGTGGTCATCAAAGCGTCAGATGTGACCGTTACCAACTGCGGATTTGCTTCTGAAAAAGCTGCGGTGAAAGCTGCAAAGGTCAAAAATATCACTCTGACTCACTGTGCATTTACAGGAGTGCCTTATGAATTCAATGCTGTTTCAGGCAATGTGCACTCCAATATTATGGCCAAGCCCGGGAAAAAAGATGCCGCTTCTCTGGTGTTTCATCACTCCAATGCGTTTCCTGTGAAAACTGCTGAAGCCGGCAGCCGTGTCATCGTTCCTGTCTATCAGGATGCTGCCAACGGCAGCTTCTTGCTCAGAAATCCCTCCTCTTTCAACGGACGGGGAATGTTGGGATTCCCGGTGGGACCCTGGAGACGTTTGGAATACAGAGATCTGCCTGTCACACACAAGATGCAGATCCACGCTGCAAGTGCCAAAAGTGCCACGCTGGAGTTTTTCAACGCCGTAGACAAAGTCGAACATCAGATCCAGATGGGGGAAGCCCCCTCAAAAATGAAAATCGTCATCCACCGGTGGCGGGATAAACTGACTCCTTTCAGGACTTTTACCTTCAACGGTTTGAAGCCGGGGACAAAGTACTTTTTCAGAGTGGATACGTTGATGCCCAAACGGCTGATCCTGAGCAATGAGGATATCGGCCCTGAAATGACGGCAAAACTTAAAAAGCATTTCAAGGGCAAGATCCTTGAATTTACCACCGCTTCCCGCGATCTGCCCGCAAAAGAATATCACGTCAGCGTCAAAGGCAGTGACAGCAATCCCGGTACAGCGGAAAAGCCCCTTAAAACTATTTCCCGTGCGGCGGGATTGGTCAAAGCCGGTGATACGGTAACTGTTCACGGTGGTGTTTACAATGAATCTGTCCGTCTCCGGGCAGGGGGAGAACCGGGGCGGCCCATAACTTTCCGGGCAGCTCCCAAAGAAAAGGTTTTCTGGGAAGGAGCCAACCAGAAATATACGTGTGCTTTCAGTGCTCAGAATAAATCCCACGTCTACATCGACGGTTTCCGTTTCCGTCTTTTCAGCGGCAGGACCCACGGCAATGTGATCCTGAGCAACGGACGGGATTTCAAGGTCACACGCTGTATTTTTGACGGCCGCGGCCCGAACTATTCAGGGGGCAGTGTCTACGGCGAAGATATCAAAGATCTGCTGGTGCAGAATTGTATGATCGTCCGGGGATTCCAGGGTATGACCCTCTATAACTGCGACAATGTGACTTTGAAAAACAACCTTTTCCTGGTCAATCAGCTTTCTCCGCTGGCTTTGGGATACAGCCCGATGAATCTTACTGTGACCAACAACATCATTTTTGATACGATCATCACCAAGCAGACCAATGTGCTGATGGCATCTGTTTCGCCTGATAAGATGAAAATTGAGAACAACTGTTTCTATTTGCGTATTCCTCCTTCAGAACGTTTGGCAACAGGTTCTCTTATGGGAGCTGTTACCAACCGGATGACTTTCACGGCTTACCGCAAGATGAAAGGGGGCAAAGAGACAAATATTTTCGTCAATCCCGGAATTCCTGCTGTGCCGCAGATTGCCGCATTCAAGTCTATGGCTGACCGGAACAGGAATTATCAGAAATTCCTCAAGAGCGAAAATGAAAAAGAAAACGGTAAGCTCGCTTCAGGAGCGTACAAATGGTGGGATTGGCCGGAACTTTTCCCCACGAATCCCCTGTGCAAAAAGAAAACCGCAGGCAGTCCTATGGGGCCTGATCCTGCGGCGTTCAAAGATATTCTCTGAAAAAACAATCAGAGATTGAGTACCTCGTCAAGAGGGACTTCACGTTGAAGTACATCTCCCGTCAGGTAAAGTGAACCGGAAATCACCGCCACGCCTGACGGGGATTTTTTTGCTTTGGCTTTGGAAAGGGCGGCGGCAATATCTTCCTCATATTCCCAGGGAATGTTATACCGCTCTGCCAGAACGCCCAGCTCCTCTTTTGAAGCGACAGGCCGTTCCGCAGCAGGCACAGGAACAAAGATAAATTCAGAAGCGATCCGGCTCAAAAGTTCCACGCAGCTTTTATAATCTTTGTCTCTGAATGCTCCATAGACCACCGGATGTTTCACTCCGGGATAAAGTTCCTGCAACGCCGCAGTAAAGGCTGTGACACCGTCCGGGTTGTGTCCTCCGTCGATCATCAGGGTATTGCGAACAAGCTGACATCTGCCCGGCCAGCAGGTTTCCTCCAGGGATTCAAGGGCCTTTTGAGCATCAAAGTGCCATTTTTCGCCGAAATAGCGTACCACGTTGTACACAGTACGGAAGTTTTCCCGCTGCATTGCTCCGGGAAGGGGAAGCGTAAATTCTTTTCCCTGATAGGTGAAACGCTGACACATCATTCCTGCTTTTGAAAGGGAATATCCGCCGCATTCAGGAACTTCCGCTGCGGGGGGGAATATTTCACAATGGAGCTCCCGGGCTCTTTTTTCAATGACTTCTTTTGCTTCATCAACCAGACGGTTGTAAAAAAGAGGGACACCTTCTTTCAGAATACCGGCTTTTTCAGCGGCAATCTCAGCGAGCGTATTGCCCAGCAGATTCTGGTGGTCATAAGCGATATTGGTAATAACTGAAGCACAGCTTTGAACCGCATTGGTGGCATCCAGTCTGCCGCCGAGACCGGTTTCCCAGATGACCACATCCACTCCGGCACGGCAAAAGATCAATGCCGCAAGGACAGTGGCAAATTCAAAGTAGGTGAAATCCCCCCCTTTGGCAGCATCGGCAAGCTCTTTACCGAGAGCGTTGAAAATTTCTTCAGGAACAGCTTTGCCGTTGACCCGGAATCTTTCACGGACGTCGATCAAATGGGGGGAGGTATAAAGTCCTGTCACATATCCGGCACTGCGGAAAGCCCGTTCCAGCATTGCCGCTGTGGAACCTTTGCCGTTGGTGCCTGCAAGATGAATGAACTTCAAATACTTGTCAGGATTCCCCGCACGTTTAAGAAGATCTTTTGTTGCATCCAGCCCGAGGCGGATACCGAACATATTGGAATTTTCCAGATATTCTGCCGTTGAAAACATTTTTATTTTCCTGTTTTGGGAGCGCACTGGGACCAGCTGGGCATAGACACGGGAAGTCCCGGTGAAGCCAGAAGCCGGACTTTTCCGCTCCAGGTATCAATAACATAAAGTTCCTGTTTGCCCTTCCAGGTGCGTTTGCACACCAGTTGGCGGTTATCCGCCGCCCAGCCGGGGGATTCCCATTCTCCGGGCAGGTCGATCACAGTTTTGTTTTCTTCTTTGGCCGGATCATAAACGGCAATGGTGTAACGTCCGTTGACCCGTGTGGCATAGGCGATCTTGAAATCCCCTGAGCAATCAGGCGTTACGGCGTCAGCTCCCACTGTGGGCAGACGTTTGCGGCGATTGGTGGCAAGTTCGTGGCGGATGATCCGGGGACGGCCGCTTTCGTCGCTGACATAAAAAACATATTTGCCGTCAGGGCTCCAGCAGGGGGAGGCTTCCACTGCTTTATCCTTTGTCAGCCGCCGTCTTTTACCGGAGGCCAGGTCAATGGTGTAAAGATCCACCTGATGATCGGGGCTGCGGATCACGGCCATACGCTGACCGTCGGGACTGACGGCGGCTCCGGCGTTGATTCCCTGAGAGCCGGAAATCAAACGGCTGCGGCGGGGTTTGGCAATGGTGGTTTCAAGGACATCTATTCCTGTACGTCCGTATTTTGAATAACAGATACTCACCCCCAGAGGACTCCAGCAGGGTTCAACGCAAAGAGCCCGGAAACTGGTCACTTGTTCAATGCCGTGTCCGTCGATATCACAAGTGTAAATATTGCTTACTCCGGGAGAAGTTTTGGCGCAAAAAGCGATGCGGGAACGGCAGAAACCTTTAACTTTGAGGGCTTTGAATGTCTTTTCAATAATGGTGTCAACGGCGATTTTTGCACTTTCACGGACGGCGGCGTGTTTTCTGAACCGCCAGGCTCCTGCAGGAGCTCCGCCCATTTTCAAATAGAGAACAAAACTGCTTCCTTCATCTTTGCCTTCGAGGGTGTAATCCGCCTGTTTTGCCGAATTGACACAATCGAACCAGCCGCAGGCTCCCAGAAAACGCTGTAATGCGTCATTCAGGGCACTGTTGCCGGGAATCCCTGCAAAATAGATGGCGGGATTCTGGCTGGTGGTTTTGGAAACGGTCAATTTCCGGACCGGTGTATCACCTGCAGAAGCTGCACTGATGAAAAACAGAGGCAAAAGAAGACAAAAAAGCTTTCTCATAAAATTTCTCCTGATGAAAAGTCAATGATTTATGCGTTCAGCACAATGTATAACCGAATCAATAATTTTTCAAGACCGAAAGGAGATTTTCTGCTAAAAATTCCGCTTCCTGCCGGGTGAAGTCGAAACCGAAACTCAGCCGTAAGCCGGAAAAACTTTCCTTTTTGCTGAACCCCAGTGCCCGCAGCACAGGTGATCCGGAATCGCTTTCTGCATTACAGGCACTCCCTGCTCCTGCCATAATTCCTTTTTCGCTCAGCTGACGCACCACCACTGCACCCTGCTTGCCGGGAAGACGGCAATGGAGAATATAAGGGGAACTTTCCTGCTCCGGAACAGAAAAGCAAATAGAGGAACAACTTAATTCCTGTCGCAAAAAACTGTTGAGAGCGTGCATATTTTCAAGAGACTCCGCAAGAAGCTCCTTGCGTTTGTGCAAGGCGTAGGCACAGCTCAAAGCCGCAGGCGGAAAGACCCTGGGCAGTGTATATTCCGGATGCCGTGCCTTTTTCACCGCTTCAAGAAACTTTGCACTCCAGGGCGTTTGGGTGCGTACCAGCAATGCCCCACTTCCGGGACAGCCGAACTTGAATCCTGAAATGGCAATCAAATCAGCAGAAAGAGCCAGTTCTTCCATCGGCAGTTTTCCTGCCATTTGTACTGCATCAACAAAACGGATACACCTTTCCGGCAATCCGGAAAACAGCTGATGTATATCCTGTATTGTCCCAAGTTCGCTTTGGACTGCGGTAAAAGCGGCAAAGTCAAACTCCCCTTCCACAGGAAGAATCTTGCCGTAACGGTCACAGGGGGCGAAAGTCAGGGAATCACTTTCCCGTTTGAGCATTGCAGTCAGGGCGGGGTGTTCCAGACGGGAAGTCAGGATCCGCTTTTGCTTCACAATTCCTGCGGCACTGAGCAAATGAAAAACTCCCGTGCCGGAATCGGCAAAGCAGACAGTAAAATCATTCCGCCCGGTCAAATCCAGGACAAGTTCCTGACCCGCAGCTTCAAGGGCTTTGCGCACCTCAAAAGCCTCCTGATGCAGTGCCTCCTGATTGGTCCCGGCAATACGGCAGACTTTGGAATGAAACGCCAGCACATCTTCATCTATCCGCATCGCGGCAGCCTGATCACAATTGAGCAACACAAAACACCTCTTTGTCTGTTCGTTTTTGATAATACATAGTATATCCTCATTCGCACAAAAAGTCAAGTTTGAGAAAAATTTTCCTGACATCTTTTTTTAATGGTGAAAGGAGAGGCAAAAGGACTTATGATCGTTGAATTAAAATCACTGTTACCCTTGATTTACGGGGAAAACCTGGAACAGAGTGCGGAACTTTCCGCTGCACCGCCGGAAACATATTTTCCCGGACGCATAATGAATCTGGAACAGAGTGCGGAACTTCCCGCTGCACCGCCGGTGGAATCGCTGCAAACGGTATTGCCGGCCCTTGCCGGAGAGAGCAGTTACTCTTTGATGCAGGGAATTTCTGCTGCCGGCGGAGAACAGAACGGGGGGGCTGAATTGCAGGAACAGTCCCGTGTGACTGATCTGTTGGAACAGCTTATTGCCGTTTCAGAAAAAAACGCTGAATCGTCAGAACGGATCGCCGATTTGCTGGAACAGCAAAACAGCCCGTCTGCATTGCTTTATGATTGACACACAACAAATTTGACAGGAACAATTTTTTTATGCCCGAATGTAAACTGAAAAATCTTTCCACCCGCTCCCTTAATTCCGGAGGAACCTGCCGCAATGCCCGGCTCAACTATATCGTTTCCGGCGTTGCCGCCGCAGACGGCGATCCGGAATCAGCTGCTCTGGCAGTCGTCCGTGCTGCTGCGCCCGATGAAATGGACGGTGCAGCACTGGCACGGCTCACTCTGATCAAAAGCCACGGCAGCGGTATTTTTGAAGTTCAGGCCGAATATGAACAATCTGTCTCTGACCGGACTGCCCGGAAAAGGATCGGTGACCGGACCTGGCTATTTGATACCACCGGCGGCAGAGAAAATGTGATTTACGGCGAACTTATCAATTCTGTTTCGCCGGATCCCTCCGGAAAAGCACCATACCCCGGTCCTTTTATCAACTGGAACGGCAAACACGGAGACCGTTTTCAGGTCAGCGGTACTTCAAAGATCGTCGCTTCTTTGCGTGAAAGCTGTGTGGCGGTTTTTAAGAGCAGTGATATGACAGCCTCATTCCGCAGGACGATTATGGAATTGACAGGCTGCGTCAATGGAACTGTTTTTCACGGTTGGCAGCCGGGGGAAATGCTTTTTCTCGGTGCTTCAAGTGCTTCACCGTTCCGCAATAACAGCGGCGTTATGCTGGTGGAAGTTACCTTCCGTTTCGCCATTAAAAACAATGTCGATTCTCTTGTGTATGCCGGTGTCAATCTGGGCAAAGCCGGCGGCTGGGACGTGCCGTGGTGTATCACTGATCCGACTGTGGCTGACTTCAGCCCCACCGTTATCGGTGTGTACTTGAGTTCCATATACAAAAAAGGAGATTTTTCCCGCTTGAAACTGTGATAGTCAACTTGAAAAAAAACCTTTTCCGGGGTATAGTAAGCAACAGTCAAGTATATAAGGGCAAATGTTGCCCTTGGATATAAATACAGCCAGATTTATTGCAGGAGTGAATTATGCTTGAAGTCCGTCTTATAAGTGCCCTGGAAAAGGTTTTGCCTGAAACCCAGGCTTTGAAGGCCCCTGAAATCAATTCAGATGTGGCCGCCCGCGGAGAGGTTTATTCTTTTCAGATTGCACTGCGTTCAACTGAACGTACCATTATGCGCATTGAAAGTGCAAGCAAACTCAACACCCGTGTCCGTGTTGTAAAAAATGTTCCCGTTATGTACGCCGGAAGCGGCTGGGATAATGATGTCCTGAGAAACAATCTGCCCGGGCTTTATCCGGATTTGCTGGCTGAACCCGATTTTGCCGATCAGTTCCGGCTGATCAAAGATGTGTGGCAGTGTCTCTGGGTGACAGTTTATGTGGGCAAAGATCAGCAGCCCGGTAAATATCCTGTGGAAATCGTCCTCAGGGATATGGGAACAAATGAAGTCGCTGCCTGCCCGAAATTGACTCTGGACGTGCTGGACTTTGAACTGCTGCCTCAGGAGATCACCAATTTCCACTGGTTCCACGTTGACTGCCTTTTTGACTACTACAAGGTGCCCTGCTGGAGCGAAGAACACTGGCAGATCGTTGAAAACTTTGCCCGTAACGCTTTTGATCACGGCATCAATATGCTGTACACTCCCTTGTGGACTCCGCCCCTGGATACCGCTGTCGGACACTCCCGTCCTGCCTGTCAGCTGCTGGATATCACCTTTGATCTGGAAACTCTGACTTATTCTTTTAACTTTGACCGTCTGCGCCGTTACATTGAAATGGGACAGCGTATCGGATTCAAAAAGTTCGGTATGAGTCACATTTTCACTCAGTGGGGTGCCAAGGCCTGTCCCAAGATCCAGGCAACGGTTATCAACACGGCCAAAAGCAAGGTCAAAGAACGTTACGGCGAACTGTGTGACTGGAAGAAATTTGTGTCTGACCAGTTCGGAACCATTTTCGGCTGGGGGATGCCTTCCACTTCTCTTGAGTATGCGGACTTCCTCAAGCAGCTTTTCCCGGCTTTGCTGCCTGTGCTCAGAGAATACGGATTTGATAAAGAGAGCTGCTACTTCTCTCTTTCTGATGAACCTCACGCCGAGCATATTGAAACCTATGCTCAGCTGGTTGAACTGACCCGGCCGCTCCTTGAAGAATTTGAAACTGTGGAAGCTCTTTCAAAGCTGGATTTTTACAAGCAGGGCCTTGTTCAGAACCCGGTTCCTTCCATTGCTCACATTGAGGAGTTCAAGGAAACTGTCACCTCTCCTTTGTGGGCCTATTACTGCTGCGGTCCTGAAAGAAACTATCCCAACCGTTTCATCGGTATGCCTTCACGGCGGCCCCGGAGCATCGGTATGCTTGCCTACATCTACGATCTGGCAGGATTCCTGCACTGGGGATACAACTTCTACTATTCTCAGTACTCCTGGCGTTCCATCGACCCCTTTGCCACCACCGATGCGGAAGGAGCTTTCCCCGCTGGCGATGCTTTCCTGGTCTATCCCGGCAAGTACGGTGATCCGCTGGATGCCATCCGCAACGAAGTCATTTTCGCCGGCTGGCAGGATTTGCGTGCCTGCCGTACTCTGGAAAAGAAAATCGGCAGAGAAGCGGTCATCGCTCTGTTGAATGAAGGTGCCGCCCGCCCCCTTAAAATGAATGATTTTCCCGCTGACGATGCCTTTTTGCTGGGCCGCCGCCGGGCCGTTTATGAAGCTATCGCCGCCAACTGAAAAACAACTCTTTCCTATAAGGAGATTACAATTATGGAAAACAATTGGAAACTTGAAACCCTCGCCGTTCAGGCCGGATATACTCCCGGAGACGGCGATGCCCGTATTGCCCCCATCGTTCAGAGCACCACTTTCAGATACGACAACGCTCAGAGTGTCGCCGATCTGTTTGACCTGAAAAAAGCGGGATTTTTCTACACCCGCCTTGCCAATCCCACAGTGGATTGCTTTGAAAAACGTATCGCCGCTCTCGAAGGCGGTGTGGCGGCTGTTGCCGTTTCCAGCGGTCAGACCGGTAACTTTTCCGCCCTTGCCAACATTGCCAAATGCGGCGATCACATCGTTGCCATTGCTGCGCTTTACGGCGGAACCGTCTCTCTTTTCAGCAACACAATGAAAAAGTTTGGCATTGAGTTCACCTTTGTAGCTCCCGATGCCGGGGCTGAGGAAATCGAAGCTGCTTTCCGGCCCAACACCAAAGCTCTTTTCTGCGAAACTCTTGCCAATCCCGCCCTGATCGTCGCCGATCTGGAACTCTTTGCTGATATTGCCCACAAAAATCAGGTTCCTCTGGTGGTGGACAACACCTTCCCCACTCCTGCTTTGTGCCGTCCCTTTGATTTCGGAGCGGACATCGTTGTGCACTCCAGCACCAAGTATCTTGACGGACACGCCACTTCTGTGGGCGGTGTGGTCATCGAAAAAGGCGGATTTGACTGGAAATGCGGCAAGTTCCCCGAATTTACCGATCCTGACAAGAGCTATCACGGAACGGTTTACACCCGGGACTTCCCCGATTGTCCTTTCAGCGTGAAACTCCGTGTCCAGCTGGTGCGTGATATGGGATTTCCTATGATGCCTTTCAATGCGTTCCTCACTCATCTGGGGGTGGAAACTCTGGCTTTGCGTATGGAACGTCACAGCGACAATGCTCTGAAACTTGCTCAATTCCTGAAAAATCATCCTCAGGTGGGCTGGGTGAACTATCCCGGATTGGAAGAGTCGCCTGAATATGCTAAAATCAAAAAATATATGTCCAAAGGTGCTTCCGGCGTCCTGACCTTTGGTGTCAAGGGCGGTTCTGCTGCCGGTGAAAAGGTGATGAACGCTCTGAAACTTGCCGCTATTGCCGTTCACGTTGCCGATGTGCGTACCTGTGTGCTGCATCCGGCAAGTATGACCCACCGTCAGCTCTCTGAAGCTGAACAGATCGCTGCCGGTGTCAGTCCTGATCTGATCCGCGTGTCTGTGGGTATCGAAAACATCGACGATATCATTGCCGATTTCGATCAGGCTCTCAAGGCTTCCTGCTGAAACACCGACCTCAGGGAATGTTCCAATTACTTGTGACATTCCTCAGTAATAAAAAGAACCCTCTGTCCGGGGATTTTTTCCGGTACAGAGGGCTTTTTTCATTGCTTCAGCGCAAAAAAACTACCGGCAGAGCCGGTATGTTGCCGGACAGCTTCAGCTTTAAGTCTTTAAAAAAGTAAACTCCATGCTATGTTATGCAAGGTTCGCCAACCGCATATA